>JBGSJS010000008.1:0-164338 GCA_041741735.1 Desulfomonilaceae bacterium
CAAATGGTTGTCATTCGCTATCCATGGCTACATGCGACAAACTACCTTGCCCACGCCGGGGTAATGTGCATCCCGAACTGTTGTAACATGTAACGACTCTGTCACCATGCCTCGCATGAGCCAAGAGCAGACTTGACCCCTTTTACTTTTTCTTTTTTTTATAGGAGTCCCCTCACCCTCGTATTCCTCACTCAGTTTTCGAGAAATGGGCGAGCCGCTGAGTCCGGATCTAATGAGCGCCTGTTCGGCCGGCATCACGGCGTTCCATAACCGACCCGCCCAGTGCGCTCTGTTGGCGAGGTTCCACAGGTACGCCGACCGTCCTATCGAGTCGAGAGTCTCCTGACTCATGCCGTTTCGGTGTTTGAGAATTTCCTCAGCCATGGAATACCTCCGTTTCCTGCCTTGCGGGAGCTTCCACCCGGTAAACCGCAGTGCAGGAAATGCTCGGCCTTTTCCGATGCGTTGCCGAGCGCCAGTTGATGCCGTGATTTGTAATCGTCAGGAGATCGCAGAAATGCATACAGTGTGGGGTCCTGCTCTTTCTGACGATTGATCCAGGCACTGACGAGCCTGCGATCGACCGCATCGCCGTTGAACCTTGCCGCAAGGTGTTTTGCGACCTTTGCGGCCTTGGCCCACGGTCGTTACTTGATGATGCCGAGGATGAATTTCTGCCGATCGAGAGGGATGGAGCATCGGCCCTTGTTGTTGGCTCGGGGCGGCAAGAGACCTGCGAGGCCGTCCTCAGCGAATCGCCGCTCCCACTCATGGAGTGCGCTGCGGCCGGTTTTGGTGATCCGGCCGTATATCTCGGGATCGAGCCCCTCCACGTGCCGATCCCGATAGCGTTTCACGAACCGTTTGATGGCCTCCTGCCGACCGCCCCGGAATGTGTTCCTGAACGTCGTGAGTGCCCGCAGGATGGTGAGCCGATCGTTTGCACCCTCCCGTTGCCAGTCGGCCGCGGCGCCGAGCGATCGGGCGCACCGCTCGACGCGGTCTTTATCGAACCCGGCCGGGACGCATTCCGCCAGCTCCTCGGGCAGCTCCCCGAAGTGGATGCGCACCGTGCGTTGAATGTGGGGAGGGAGGGTTTCGATGGGAAAGAGTTTTTGAAGACCACCATTGACCGGGACTTCCTCATAGAGCCAGCTTTCCTTGATGGATCGCTTACTCACGGCCTGCTTGCTAAAGCTAAGGATGTCTGCCAATTCGCCAAGTCGCACATGCCGCAATTTAATTGACACCTTTGTCGCCGATTCTTGGATCATGTTGTTTACTGAAAACTCTGTAATCATTCTCTTTCCCCGTCAGCGGTTATCACTATTTCTTGGTTGATACCTTGCCGAAAAGGTGTCAACCTCTCTGTCCGGTTCCGCTCCGTCCGCTTAGACCGGTTCGAAGGGCCCGGAGAATTTTTCGAGAGGAACTATGTCCATCTCCCCGTCGAGATAGATAATGAGCCAGTCCCCCCGCTCACCCCGTGCGCATTCGCTCCCGCCCGCAACCTCTTTGACGGCCATGGTGAGCGGTCCGGTGAGCTGATAGGCCTCTATCTCCTGGAGGTCTTGCTCCGATGTCGTCCTCTCTCTGACTCGCATTGCTCGTTCCTCCGTAAGATCGGACTGAATCAGCCTTTCACGGCTTCTTTTAGAGCTTCGGGAGCGCTGAATTTCGGGACGACCGCCTCGGGAATCGTCATGCGTTTTCCGGTTCGGGGATTCACGCCCTTGCGGGCGGTCCGTCTGGCTTTCCTGAACGTCCCGAGATTGGGGAGATGGACTTTGTCGCCTGGAAGAATTGCTTCGGTGATGATCGCCACTGTTTTCCGCAGGACGTTGTCCACTCCGACGGTCAGGGACTCGTTGTTATTCACCTTGGCGGCCATTTTCTTTTTCAGTTCGTCATATGTCTTTTTTTTTTCTCCTTTTTTGCTTTCTCTGTTCTGCCTTCACTTTGGCCAGTGAGGACTGGAGCTCGACTATCTTGCCGAGCTGCAGCTCGATCACCTCGTCGTTTGTGATGACTCTTCCCCCGAGATCCTGAATCAGAATCTCGTACGGGCTGAAACTTTGCGTAACCGCCGCAATGGCGTGCACTACGCTGGTGCGCATCGGATCTTTCGTGGGCGCTGAGAGGTAGTTGTTGAACACGTGGATTGAAATCGGTCGCTTCGAGGCCGCTGAACCGATCCGGCCGAGATACCTGTTCACATCGTCCAGCACCTCTGCCCGGCTCCGTCCCGAGTCTGCAATCGCTCGCTTGCACGCTGCAGCCACCTGAACAAACAGCTTGTCCTCCTCCTTAATACCGTTGCCCTCTTCGATAGACGCCTGAGTTTTGCTTTCCTCGATCATCAGCCGAGTCGCTTTCGCGAAAGCTTCGATCTGGCTGCAGAAGTCCAATTCAAGCTGTTCATCGTCCCGTTGTTGTGGTTTGCCGCCCTTTTCTCTCATGATGGCGCTCCGCCTCGACGGAGCTTGTAGCTCCGTCGTAGTGCGGCCTTGAGGGCCGTATATTGGTCGTTGCCAACGAAGTCCGGGAACCCGATGCGGCTCTGGCACTGTGGGGCGACCATCGTCCCATCGCTGCAACCGTTTTGTATCCGCAGTTTCTTGGTTCGGACTTGGCGACGGAGGCACCCGTAACTCCTCAACTCGAGGGTGCCGGCGATGGGGCATTCGACCTGTTTAAGGGCCTGGAGTGTCGCTATTTACGACTACGGAGGGTCCGGACCGCAAGCATCCGAGGCCCTGGGAACCGGAGGTCGGCGCCGCGGAGCGTATCCCTGCCTCCTCCAGTGATCGATCCAATTCTCCCGCTGTGCTCGGCACATCGTCTCGATGAGGGCCTCCCATTCCGCGGCTGACGGACCCCTGCGCCACACCGGCCGGCCTCTTCGTCCATGATCCGGCTGAAGACGCGCTTCTCGTCAGACTTGGAAAGACACTGGAGGGCGATTGACATCACGATCGGGTTGAGGAGCCAGTGCCCGAGGATCTTGATCGGCGCATTGGGGGAGGGAGATCCGACGAACTGGTCGGCAGACGCTGGAGCAGGCGCCGTTGAGACCGGTTTCGGAACCGGTGTCGGCGATTCGACCATTTTCCCGACGTCGGGAACATGATCCAGAGCCTCTGTTTCAGTTGTTTTCGCAGCTTCAGGGGCCGGTTCGGGCTTGGGATCGGGCGCCGGTCTGGGCCACCGACCGTTCACGAGCCCCATCCGAAGCCGCGTGATATGCCTTCTCGATGGGACGTACGCTTCGCCGAATCTCTCGGCACAGGTTGCCATGATCTCTGCATACGTGGCCAACTTGACCACCAGTCCGGCTGCGAATTCCCTCACCTCTGGATAGCGATCCCAAAATCCGATTTGAGCCATCATGCCGCTCCTTTCGTCTTGGCCTGGGTGTCAATTGCCTCCTCGGGGAGGAACTTGACGTTTTTGAGCTTCCTGGTCGCCTCGGAGAACCATCCCCGCTCCATCGCATTGCTTGCCTGCTCGGCCGGCTCGATGATTTCCGCCAATCTGGCAGCGACCTGGTCGCGGGGATTCCATTTGATCCTTGACTTTTTGTCTGGTCTTGCTATGGCTCGTACTGGTAACATTCCGAATTCCTTTCAGAACCGGCTGTAAATCCATCCCCGGCCGTTTCGATGTTCTTTGCGGTTTCTCTGCGTCCCATCGTTTGCGCTCCCTGCCACACGATCCGGCGACCGGCACGAATGTCCGGCTCTAAAGCCATGCTCTAAATATTCCGGCCATTTTGACGTTGCCAAACCGGACAGGCTCGGTTACCTTTGAGGCGTCCTATGGTTGAACTCAGGCCGCCGTGGCTTAACTGTGCGGATATTCGTCCTGTTCTATGGCCTCCAGGTCCACGATGATGAAGAGGCCTTCGATGGGAACGCCGAAGAATTCGGCTGCCTCAGTCGCGATTACAAGGCTGTTCTTGTTCCCGTTGAGTACGTCGCAGACGTGGGCAATGTCACGATGAATGGCAGACGCCATTTCTCTGAGCTTTATGGCGTGATCGGCTCGGACGAGTCTGCTCCCACGCGGTTTCGGGAGATATGCTAAACGCTTTGGCGGCTTCCGATCCTTGACGGTTTTCGTTGCCACCTCGGCCTCATCTTTTTCTTGTTCGTCCGGTTAACCGTCAACCGGACGCGTGCACTTAGACAGTCATTTGTGGGTTAACTTCTTAATAGACCACAAAGGTGTTTCTTGTCAAGACATGTTTGTGTGTCACATGATTTTTTCCTGGCGGTGGATTGATGTCTAGCTCTCACACAATAGGTGACCGGATACGTCAAGTGCGGGAGAGCGCGGGCCTGAATCAAGCAGAATTTGCGGAAAAGCTCGGCCTGCACAAGAACACGCTCGGGCTATATGAGAGAAACAAACGTGTGCCAGACGCGAACCTTTTTCTGGGGTTGTGGGCACACTTTCGTGTTGATGTTGGATGGATTCTTGGGCTGGAGGGAAGGCGCACGCAGGAAGCAACTTCCCCCTTCGTTTCGTACATGATTGATCCCTTCGCCCAGCCCATGGATGAACTCGCCGAGGGGGAACAGCCTGCCGAGCGACGGGGAGCAGAGATCCAGGAGAGTGCAGGATTCCCCGGCAGCCCAACAGCCGACACTGCTGTGCGTACGCCCGATCAGACTCCGGCAGCTGGACACAGGACCAGGCCGGGCTTTAGGCTGGTTGGGAAGGCGAAGTGGAAATTGTCAGATGGGGGGGGAATCGTACCAGAGGAAGGGTTAGGGAGAGACCTCTATGCGTTCCGCTCGGATTGGCTGCACAGCGTGGCCGTGGCTCCGAAGAGGGTGTTCTTAATCGACGTGGACGGCGATAGCATGGCCCCAACGGTCGAGCACGGAGACACCTTGCTGATCGACCAAGGCCGCACCGAGCTCCGTGACGGCCGGATCTATGCCATTGCCGTGGGCGGCGTGGTCCAGGTCAAACGGCTACAGCTAGTGGCCGGGGGCCGTATCCGAGTCATCAGCGACAATCCTGCATACCATTCCTATGAAGTCGGGACGGACGAGATCCGCATCATCGGCCGGATGATCTGGTTCGCCCGATCCCTCGTATAGAAGCCCCTCAAGATTGTCTTTGGCTTCGGAATGGCGGCCCGGATACGGAATGCGCCCGATCAGGGCTCGAACAGTTTGATACTGATACCGTTGGGATCGCTCAGGGATGCGTAGGAAACGCCGTCCCGCTTCCCCGAAGTCTCCACGAACCTCAGGCCCTTGCCTCTCAGTTCGCCGACCGACTCGTCCAGGTTCCGGACCCGAAAGCTGAGGCCCGAGACCCCTCCGGCCAGTGGACCGGCTTCAGAGAATTTATTGTGACAGATTTCAAGCTTGTAAGGCGTGCCCTTTTTCTCCATACAGACCTTGTCCAATCCTCCGGAAAAATTCTCCACGATCTTGAACCCGAGCTTCTTATAAAAGGCGATGGTTCCCTCGGGATTGCCGGTAGGAATGCCGATGGTAAGCGGGTAGTTCTCCAGCGAAGATTTCTGGATGCTTGATGACTCGGCCTCACTGTTGTAGGCGATCAGCAGGGCAAACACCACAAGGAACATAATCGAGCAGGTAAATCCGAGAAAGAGCCTTCTAGCATGGCCGGCCGGAAATCTCATGCTCGTCCAACCTCCTTAACCTCTGCATAGTGCACCAAATCTCTTCCTTCCCGTGGAAAGGCAAGAGAAACTATACACAAAAAAGAGAATAAAAGCAAGGACCAAGATGGGTTTTCTTGAAATGCACCGTGGGTAAGTTCGTGCATCTTCTCATGCAGGCTTTGCTGCGCCGGCTTACCCAACAGCCTTTTCCATTCCGAGTCCTTGAAAGCCAAACACGGAAGCGTCAAACTGCCACAACGGATGCCGGAGGTCAAGGAGAAAATGTCCATTCGGCGGATTCGTCCCGGGAGCACTCGATGAGGAGCTCTCCCGAAGAGCACTTGGGTTTGTCGGTTTCGTTCCCGAACAGGGGCTACTCTTTCTTGCCGAGCTCCCTTTCGGGCTTCTTACGGACCGTTGTATCCCATTCCCCGGAAATGCTCACGTCTACCCCCTCCTGGGCCATGCGCGCCATCTCGTCTATATTCACCATCTGAGTGTCATCAGCCGAAGGGTTGTACTCGAAACCCGACGATTCGTCCACAACCGCCCCGCAGTTCGGGCACACTTCCTCACCCGCTTTGACCGTCTCCCCGGACAGCCGGAAACGCTTACCGCAGCAACACTGCCACAACGTTGGATTCTCGCTCACTTCCGCACCTATCTCCGTTCGGTTCTGTTATCGGACGGGCCTATTCGCACTCGGGCATGGGCCGTCGTTGACAGGGGTTCCGGAAATTCCTTCAAAATCCCAGGCTGTATAGAGGTCTCCACAACACGGCTGCGAACCTCGCTGCAGCCCATTCCGTCAGAGCCGGACGGAGGTTGACCCGAAAAGCGGTTCATCGACGTCCGTAGCTCTTTACGGCAGTCAACGCAGTCTACCACAGACGTTTCTCCGAAGGGAATACCAAGCCGGGCCATGCCGTCCGACGCGGCTCTCCTGCCTATCTCTCGGACTTTCGGCCACTCCCCTCAAAACCACTCCACAAAGGGCGATCGCCTGGGAGGCCTCCCTGAAGCCAAGCTCTCCAAAGCTTCTTTAATCTCCTCATCTTCTTCGGGTTTCCCTGCGTCCGAGGACACGATGGACGGCCCCCGGGCGGACACGGCCCCTTGTACCGGAATGTCCGGCTCAATTCCTTTGCCGTCTATGTCTTGACCGTCCGCGGTGAAATAGTGTGCCGAGGTCAGGCGTAGCGCCAGATGCTCGTTAAGGGGAAAGATCGCTTGGACGGAGGCTTTGCCGAAACTCTTGCGCCCCATGAGCAGGACGTTCGGTTGGCCCTGCAGCGCGCCTGCAAGTATTTCAGCGGCACTTGCGCTCCCGTGGTTGATGAGCACGATGGTGGGAAGACCGGTGAGCTCCCCATTGGGCGCTGCCGTGAATTTCCTGTTGAATTGCGGATCGCGGCCTTTGACCGATGTGATGACGGTTGAAGAGAGAAAGAGGTCCGCAACTCTTATGGCTTCATTGAACAGCCCCCCCGGATTGTCCCTCAGGTCGAGGATCAGACCCTTTAGCTTGCCCCGACCTCTACCCGACAAGGCGCGCATCGCCTTCCGGACTTGCTCGCGTGTGTCCCTCTGAAAATTGACGATCCTCAGATAACCGATTCCCGACTGCAATCTACGGAATCGTACAGGAGGAATCCGTATGATCTTCCGCCGCAGTTTCACGTCCCGAATCTCGTCGGAGGACGCGGTCCTCACCGTTGCGACCATGTGAGATCCGGCAGGACCGCGAACCAGGCCGAGCACCTCAACGAGCGGTAAACCGTGAAGCGGCTTCCCATCGATCTCCAGGATGGTGTCCCCGGCTCGGATGCCTTTATGCTGGGCGGGCGAGCCTTCAATGGGTGCGACGACGACATAGTCCCCGTCCTTGGGTGCCACCACCATTCCCACACCGCCGAATCTCCCGGAGGTGCTTATTTTCAGCTCCTCCAGCAAGCGGTCACCGAGGAGCCCTGAATTGAGGTCGAGATCCCGCAGGAGCAATCGGAGCGCCATGCTCTCAAGACTGCCGAGAGGAATGCCGCATCTCTCGGCGATGCTCTCCAGGGCTCTCCCGAAGCATCCGGCAGTCCCCTCGGAACATTCCGCGGGACCGGGCACATCCTCGGTGCACTGGGGCAACAGCGCAAAGCTGAGCCGCTGCAAACTCTCCCGATAAACCTCCCTGTCCGACACGTCCTTGACGTAATGGGCCCGAATGAGAGCCAGCGCCTTGTCCCACAACGGCAGACCCGTTGTTTTCGTTTGAGCGGCAGTAGCTGCCGAGTCCTCGGGCTGCCCGACGACGTCGTCCGCCTGGGCCGTTGCACCGTATCCCGGGGCATTTCTCCCCATGAGACCCGTCTGCTCAGCCGCGGCAAAACCGAAGGAGGAGCTCAGTAGCCATCCGGCTAAAACCAGCGGCACGATAGATGGGATTCGATTCTTCAGCAAGTTGCCGTACTCCCGAATCCGCCCTCCCGGGCATTGAGCGTGGTAACCTGAAACACTCGCTTCACGGCATGCTCGGGACTCAAGCATCCTGAAGAGATTGACAATTTCCTCAAGCAGCACCCGGTCATTACAAACGTTGAGATTCCCCTTGGAAGTCGTGGACCATTTTGGCACGCAACCGATCCCGTAGCAACAACATGGAGTCTGAGGAATAGCGCACCCTCCGTGGAGCCGATCTGAAACTCCCTTCAGTGCTTTCCCGGAGAGGCTTGTTTGCTGCACCGGCACTGACCTGCACGGGAATTCCATTACGAGGAATTGAGCGACCAATCAATCGCCCACCAAGAGAATGCGACACCGTCCATGAAGCCAAGAGCAGGATTCGGGAGTATTGAAACCGCCCATCTTTCGGTCTTTTAGACCACGGAGCACTGATCCCTCGAGGAGTCTCATCGTCACTCGACGCGCAAGAAAAATAACTCTGGGGGCCATGAATCGTTTAAAAATAGGAAGGAGTCTGATAGAATTTTTCGTCGGTTGTGACGGAAGGATCTCATGTCAACAATGCGCGAAGCACTTGAAGAGTTCCGGCTGCTTGCGGAAGCTATCCCGCTGGGCGCGGCTTTGATTGATTCACACCTGGGCCTCCTTTACACAAATCCTGCCTTCGAGAGGATTTTCGGCTGTTCCTCGGGGGATCTTACTACGGTCCCGGTGTGGCTCGAGCGCTCTTCCCTCGATGAAACTTCACGCAGGAGCGTGTTGGAGGCGCTCCAGGGACTCTCCTCCAGGTCGACGGCTTGCGAAGGACTCGCCTTGCAGGTCACTGCCGGCTGTGCGGGGGGAGCCCGAAAGGATTTGGCCCTCAAGGTCTTCGAGAGACCGAACGGCGAATGCATGGTTCTCTGCGAGGATGTGTCCGAGCTTACTCACGTTCGGATGGACCGTGAGGACTCGGAAGACAAGTATCGGGACCTGCTTGAACATTTGACGGACTTCGTGTGCACCCTCGACTCCCGGGGACGGCTCCTGACGATCAACAGCGCTGCTTTGAAGGCACTCGGGTACGAGTCGGAAGAAGTCTTGGGACATTCCATAGAAAAGCTTATCCCCCCGGCTCTTCGGAACAGCATCCCCGACAACCTGCTAAAAGTGGCTAAAGAGGGCTCTACCGCCGGAGTGTCTCAGTATGTGACTAAAGACGGGGGCACCCGACACGTCGAGTATCGAGCCGCCACGATCGTGACCGACAGGTCCTCGCCCCGCATTGTGGCCGTGGCTCGCGACGTCACGGATCGCATTCGTATGAAAAAGGCCTTGAAGGAGTCCGAGATCCGGTTTCAGCTTTTGGTGGAGAGCGCGCATGACGGCATCATGTACATAGATTCCGAAGGAACCATTCAGTTTACCAATCCCAGGATGCGAGAGATACTCAGGGACCGGCAACCCGAGGGGAAGAACCTGAAGGACTATTACGACGAGCAGAACAGGGAAATCCTCGAGGACAAGCTCCGCGTCCGACGCTCCGGTGAGAGCACGACCTATTTCATAACTCTCACCGATCTGGAGGGCTTTCGGCACGAAATGGTGGTGAGCGGCACCCCTGATTTTGACCACGAGAACAATTACCTCGGCGCTATGGGAGTTTTCACCGATATCAGCGAGTTGAGAAAACTTGAGGCTCAGCTCCAGCAGTCCCAAAAAATGGAGGCCATCGGTACTCTGGCCGGTGGAATAGCCCACGATTTCAATAACATTCTCAGCGGAATCCTCGGGTACGCTTCTCTTTTGAAAAAGCGTGCCGCTTCCGATTCTCGATTGGCCCATTACGCGGATATGATCGGGAAGAGTGCCGAAAGAGGCGCGGCCTTGGCCGGCCAATTATTGACTTTTTCGAGAAAGGGGCCGCGGTTCGTCAAGAATGTGGACGTACACAAGCTCATTGATGACGTGATGGAGATCCTCCATCACACACTGGATCGAAGGATACTCATCGTGACCGGAAAGGACGCGGAGTCCAGCGTGGTGGAGGGCGATCCGGGGCAAATCCAGCAGGTGATAATGAACTTGTGCATCAATGCCAAGGACGCCATGCCTAAGGGCGGCCGCCTTCTCGTTACCACCGACGCCTTAGAAGTTGACGAGCAATACTGTCGGAGCAGAGAAGGGTTACGACCGGGCCCGTACCTCAAAATCACCGTTGAAGACACCGGCGAAGGGATGCCGGAGCACGTCAGACGCCGCGTATTCGAGCCCTTTTTCACCACGAAGGAAGAAGGCAAAGGAACCGGACTCGGCTTGTCCATGGTGTATAGCGCCGTGAAGAGCCACGCCGGATACGTGGAAGTCTATTCAGAGCCGGGGACGGGCACGTCGTTTAAGATGCTCTTCCCTCTCAAAAGAGCTGCCGGAGTAGACCTGGAACCGGCCCGCCGCGACGAAGTGGCCATGGGCACGGGGACTGTTCTCGTGGTGGACGATGAAGAGATCATACGGACGGTTCTTGCCGACATGCTCCGGGAGATGGGGTTTCGGGTACTCACAGCGGAAGACGGCCAGGAAGCATTGGAGATTTACAGCGAGTCCTGGCGAGACATTGACGCGGTGATCATGGACCTGATCATGCCTCGCCTCGGCGGTAAAGGGGCGTACAGAGCAATGAGAGAGATAAACCCGTCGGTAAGGGTGATCCTTTCAACGGGATTTTCGCGGGATAGAGCAATCGAGGAAGCCTTGAGCGAAGGGGTAGTCGCATTCGTTCAGAAGCCTTTCCGAATCGAGGAACTGTCTAACGCGATATATCAAGCGCTCGAACCCTCGTTTGAGAAGCGTTGCTGAGCGTACCGGCGCCTACCGGATCTGTCCTGAAGGAAGGGCATACAGAGCCCTGTTGAGCTCGACAAGAGGACGAAGCGGAGGACGAAGGGTTAGTTTACCTACCCAAAAGCTAACCCTTTTTATCCGCTTGACAGAGGTGACCGGTCATTGTAACAATGAAGTTCTTGAAAGCGTGGGAGCCGGCCGGGCTCGTCGGTCTTCAGGCTTCCTCAACCACAATTCCGTAATTCAAAAAATACTAGGGTCATGGGAATTCCCGGCAAGAGGAAAGGGGCACATCGGCACCGCGTTCACGCGGGATGTCGTCGAATGGCCGGCCCTCAGTCTCCTGTGTAACCTTCCGACCACGGCGCCCGACCGACGCGGATCGCGTCCGGGACGGGATCGATCGGCGCACGGCACACATATTCGGACAAGACAACTGATGGGGGATGATCACAGCGCGGTCATCGGTGGCGTTCCACATGGAATGAATACGGTTCGTTTGTGTTGAGGGGGAAGGCACACTCGACGGCTCGATGACCCCGACTGCCCAGTCGGAGAAGAGGGTGAGTCATTTGCGCGCGATACGTGCGCTAGGGCTCGGGATTCAAGTGAAACGCGTGTATGCAGATGAGCCTCACGGAGGGGAGACTTGGTAGAGAGCTCCCACAGCGTGTAACGCTATCATCCAGTTTCTCGTCGGTCTGCGACGGGACACGAAGTTGCCGGGAATACCGACAGGGAGGATTCGTCGCACGCTCGGGACAAGTTGCGGCTCAACAATCAGGCCTTGATCAAGGAGAGGGGACCGTTCGTTCCACCAAACTCGGGCGTGCTCAATCGAGCACACGTCGTCGCGGTATGCACAATTTCTACTGCGGAAAGGAGCCGGCAAGAAAATGTCCAACGTGCACTATGTTTGCCTTTCGGACCTCCACTTCGGGGAAGAGGACAGCCTGATGACCTGGGTGGACAAGGAGACCGGGGAAATGGACCCCAAGCAAGTCAGCCCCGTGATGGAGCAGTTTGTGAACTGCTTGAAAACCCTGCTGGGACCCGCGGGAGAAAAGGGCTCTAAACCAACACTGATTCTGAATGGAGACATGCTGGAGCTCGCGTTGTGCGACACCCACGAGGCAGCGATGGCATTCAAGGTGTTCATGGATCTGATCATGCCTCAAGACGGCGAACTTTTCAGTGAGGTCATAGTCATTCCCGGCAACCACGATCATCACCTGTGGGAAATCGCCCGAGAGACTCAGTACGTAGAATACCTCAGGTCCCCGAAAGGGAAAAAGCAGGTTGCGAAGGATGGCCTCCCTAAGCCCTACCATGTGACCACACTCTTTCCCCGCGCGAATGAACTTCCGGGGGCGTATCTGCTCGATCAGGTCGTGGGAGCATCAGGAACGGCAGGACCCAAGATCCGGGTTGCCTATCCTAACTTTGGAGTCCGGTCCGATTCTTCAAACTGCTTGATCTTTCATCACGGTCATTTCACGGAATGGATTTATTCCTTCATGAGTACCCTGAAGGAATGGTTCGTCAAAGGAGGGGCGACTCCCGCTGATGTAATGAGAGACCGGAAGATCTGGGATCTCGAGGCAGAAAACTTCGCCTGGATAGACTTTGCCTGGTCGGCGCTGGGGCGTTCGGGATCGGCCGGGCAGGAATTGGAAACCATTTACGAGAAGAGTGAGGACCCGCGTGCCCTCAACGCTCTAATATCGAATCTGGCCGACGGCATCAGCACCAGAGTCTTGTTGAATAATCGCATTTCTGACTGGTTCGAAGCGGGCCTGATGAAGAAGGCTGCGACGATTCTGCTGGGTCTGTTTGGCGTTACGGAAAGGGGGCACGATCAGTGCCCGCTCAGTGAAGAAGGCCTGCGGACGCTCTTTTCGTATGTGGAGGGACCGCTGAGGCAACAAATTCAAGTCTCTTTGAACATCAAGGAGGGTAAAGCGCTTCCCCAAATGACATTCGTTTTCGGCCATACCCACAAGCCGTTTGTCGCCAACGAACCTTTCGGCGGAGGGTACGGACCCAACGGTGTCGATGTTTACAATACCGGAGGCTGGGTAGTGGACACCTTGGTCCCCGACCAGTGCCACGGAGCGGCAATGGTGCTTGTTGACGAAGCATTCAACGTTGTTTCCCTCAGACTTTATAATGAACCTTATGATGGCACCACCTATCCGGTCCGCGTGCAGCAGGGCCCGTTAGGGGCAAGTAAAGGGAGTCAGTTCCGTGATGATATCACGAGTTCGATTGAGCAGAACAAGGCTTTGTGGGACGAATTCACTAGTATAGCAGCCAGTGAGGTCGGGGTGAGACGAAAGTTCTTGAAGAAACGTGTCTTGAGCAACTTGTGAGCCTGCTCGTCGGACAAACTTTCCCTTCCGCCGGACCCTGCCGCCCGGATTCGGGGCCGGCGGCTTGCTGTTGAAGTCGCCGCCGTTTCTGAGACCTCGGAACGATGAACTTACCGACCGATTCGTTTGTTGCCGAAAGCGACAACGTACAGACCGGTCGGCAACCTATACCTGATTAACCCATTGGGAGAAAGGAATCCCGCATGTTGAGCAATTTGGACGGGCTCGGATTCGAGTTCGATGAGACGTTGTCCGGATGGGCAAGCGTGGGTGTTAAAGATTTCGATGAGGGGAAAACGAGGGGCGAAGCGGAAAAGACACCGTTGCGCATTGACGTGAAGGTCACGATTCCCGATCTGCAGCGCTTCATCAATATCTCGGACCACTCGGCACTGCTGGTAGGCACGGTGACGTATGAGCCCCTCGGGGGAACGTTCACCATGAGGGATGGCGTGTTTAACCTCTTTTCAGTAGCCGCCCGCACCAATGAACGACATATGACCTACTCTTTTCGATTCACCGCGGAGGACGGCAAGACCTACTTCTTTTTCGGGTTCAAGGTCCTCAAGGACGACGGTTTTGACGTACTCCACGACATGACGACGCTTTACACGACCATATATGCCGGTGAGGACGAAAAAGCGCCGGTCTATGCCGCGGGACTGATCTATTTTCACGTCAACGATATACCGTCCTGGCTCACCACTCTCAGGGTCCCCGGCGCCACCTGGTGGGGCCAGAGCGTTGCGGGGAAGATGGCATTCTTCTCGTTCGGATACGGCAAACTGCGGCAGGAGTACCTTCGAGGTCTCAATCCGATCTACGACACGGAGTACGAGAACCTCGTTTTGTCCGGCGAGGTGATGGAAAACGGGAACCGAAAGAAATTCTTCATGGTTTCCGGCGCTCACGACAAAGACTTCCCCTGGGGTGACGGCGAGTTGTTCTGGGACGTCTTGCTTGCCGTGGAAGACGGCAACGGAGGATACAAAAAATACTGCATCACCGAACGGGTTCTCGAAGGAATGTTTATAAATGTGGACAGAGGAGCCTACCGGTACCAGGGGCCCATATTCGAGCTTACGCAGGGGTACGCGACGTCCCTCACCCAAATGCACGGCAAATCTCCAGAGCTCGTCCCCTGTAAGGCCGATTTCCTGATCAAGTTCTCGGCCACCGCATTCCCGACGACGCCTATGCCCTTCATGACCGCGGACAATCTTATGGCCCGCCTGTCATACGGCATGAGGGAAGCACTTCGCAAGATCTTGCCGTCGGAGCGGCAATTCGGCATGCACATCACGCCGTACGCGGTCACGGTAACCGAGGGGACCCTCTCCATAACCGGTTCCGACGGCACCACTGGTTTGAGTATCGTTGCGGACAAGACCTTCGGCGAGGCCGAGAGCACCACCATGAGAAGCATCAAGGAACCGACCCTCTTGTACGGGTACATCTGCGCGGTGAACCCCGACAAGCGGATGGCCCGAGTGCAGCTCGACACCAACTCTCTCCGCAACGACAGGGAAGATTGGCTGAAAGACAAGATAGACTCTGTTGCCGGCGCTTTTATCTCTCAGGTGGGATCAAAGGAAATGCTGTTACGGGACGGCAAGCTCACCGTCACCGATCTTGCCCCCAGAGGCGAGACGTCATCCGGAGGAGCACGTCGTTTCGTCAAGGTCGGCCTGCCCGTCATGGAGGTGAACAACGACCAGTTCCCCACGGCAACGCTCCAGAGACGGATCGTTGAGGTGATGGACCCGTCCGGAGAGAAGTGTTTGGCTCTTGAGGAAGACGTGAACCCGTTGAGATTAGGACCCGTCAATTCCGGTCGCGAGGCTGTGGTGGCTGCGATCAAGGGTGACGACAAGTTCGCGGCTTTGGAAGAGGTGCTCGACGAGACGGGATTTTGGCCGCTCTTGGATAAGAAGTTTCAGAGCTCGCAGAAGTCCAAGGCCGATTTCCTCATAGCAATCAAGGCAAATTTTGCCATGGCCTATAACAAACACGATAGATCGACATTCACCGACCCGGAGCTTGTGGAAAAACTCGTGGCCTTGTTGCGAGACCCCTCCAGAGGGTTCGAGAACATAGCCGTGGTTGAAGCTCAAAGCAATTACAGCCAGGATTACGACAACACCGGCGTCAGAGAAATGGCCGAGTACCTGGGGTACGATGTTACGGGGAGCAAGGGATACCGGGTGGTCGATCTCACGATGGATGCGGAAGAGACTCAACACCTCGGCCCCCATCTCGGCGATCATCCCGTCCCCACCACCTGGAAGAATGCGGATTTCCGCATCTCCTTCGCTAAGAACAAGACCCATACCTATTCCTTTTTCACTCTGACGATCAAGAATATCTACGGAGCCTTGCCCCTGGCTGCCAAGTTCAAGGAATACCACTGCGACAGGGATATTTACCACACCACCATCGAGTATCTCACGGCGTTTCCGGTGGACTACGGACTAATCGACGCGTACGTGAGCGCGGACGGACCTTTCGGGATATTTGCCGACTGCGAGCCGAACGACACTCGAACAATCCTGGGAAGCGCAGATCTTGTGGCCGTGGACTGGGTGGGGGCAACCAAGATGGGGCTGGACCCCATGGTGAGCAAACACGTCAAATACGCGGTGGAAGCCTTCGGAAAACCGCGTATCATCTTCAAGGGCGATCCCAACCCGTACCGTCCTTGGCTCAATGTGCCCCCCGTGGTGTTGTACTTGTCACTCTACGGGGTTGACGCAAACTACCATTTCGGCAGCGTGCTCTACCTGGTCAACGCGTACATGGACAGCTCTCATTTCCACTACAAGCCGGATTCGCCTTGGATCAGGGCCGCGCACGACATGCTCAAACCATTGCAGGAAACCCTCTTCCTCCAGACCGGCGGCGATCGATCGATCGTCAACAGAGTCATGGGTAAACTTCAGAAGAAAATGGGGGAATGAGAGAACATTCGCAGCGGGAAGCCATTCTCCGCAGGAAAACCCGGCGACGACGGGATGGAGGCGAACGGGACACTCAAGGATCGGCCTGGCGTGTCCCGCGAAGCCGCCCCCATGACAAGCGCTTCATCTTGGGGTATACTTCGCCAAAATCGGATGAGGTTCCCACGTTGCCGCAAGGTCGAGTCAAGCGCACCCCCCCGGAGCCCAGCACGACCCGAACCGATCGTGATTGGGTCATGATGGCATTGGGGGCAGGTCTGATACTCTTGTTCCTGATCGGAGGGTACATGAGCTACCCTCTATCCGATGCCCCTACCGTGCCCAAGATCAAGGGCCCTGTAAAGGACCCGAAGAAGTTGGGCATTCCGGCGCCGGCCGGCAGGAATCCCGGAGGAAGCTCGACCTCCTGGACGCGCCTCCGGGCCTTCGTGGTGAATTCCTCGGAACCCGCAACGTAGACAGGCAGTCCAGGCGCGCACCCGGTGCGGGCACGAGCTTCGACTTGTGCTCCTGTTGCCGAATCGTCAAAGTGCCTCACGCCGACGCGCGTTCGGGTGAACGACGAGTGAAGGTTCACACGACCCCCGCTGGGGGCGAGTCCCTTCCACTACGAACGGCACCGTCCGACTTCGGTTGCCGGACCTGCCCGAAATAACGGACGACAAGGTTGCTTCATTGGCTGCGCGTCGGTACGGGGAGTTGCCAAAGAGATTCAAACACGGTAGCGAGGCGGGCCCGAGGTCTCGTCGCCCCGGTCTTCTCCGAAGCACGGGAGTTGAAAACCGCTCCGCCCCTGAACGTATCGGCAACAGAGATGGCGTAATATGCCTGAAGGAGTTTTTTGTCAGACGCTCTATGTGGCGGAAAAGATGAAAGTCCTCGCGCACCGATGACGTACGCTCCCAGTAGGCGTCGCTTGACTCCAGCGGTAGTGCCGGAGCGAACGTGACATGGTTGGAGGACTTTCCGACCTTCACCTTTCAGACGGGCTTACCTGGTAATCCAAGCCGTTTCCTGAAGGTGTCTTGTAAGGGTTGGTTCATTATATCGTAAGTGATTCCGGGAGAGAAGCGCGAGCCGAAGTTTTTTGCAGCCGGTATTCCCTTTTCTTGCCAAACGGCTCGTGCAATAACAAATCCTCCGAGCTTTGGAAATTTCCGTCGCGATCTATCCGAGCTCGCGGGTGACCATAGTGGAGAGTAAATCATGAGAGCCTTTTTAAGGACTCCGGTCAGGTTTTTTTTTACCGGAGTGGCCTCACTGATGCCGTTTGTCGTGACTGTTTTCGTGGTGACGTGGGTGGTCAAGATTGCTGATGCCTACATCGGGCCAAGCAGCCATTTCGGCGGTTTCCTGGTCAGCATAGTCGGAGACAGCCACAAATATCCCGGTTACGTGGTCGGCTATCTCGTGGTGGGGCTCCTCATCATCCTCCTCGGATTCCTCGTGACCCGTGCGACGGTCGGCCAAATCCGAAATGCCATCGATAACATGTTTGCCCGCATTCCGCTTGTCGGCAAAATCTACGCGGGAGTGGGACAGGTCGTGGATCTTTTCGGTAAGAAAGACGAATCAAGCTTGGGAAGATTCGGAGGAGTGGGATACGTCCGCATCGGAAACATGCGAATGGTAGGGCTCCTGACCTCCAATGAACGCTACACCACACCGGACGGCAGAGACCACCTCTTGGTCTTCATCCCCAACTCTCCCATTCCGATGACGGGATTCAACATTTTGGTGCCTGTACGCGATTTTCATAGCCTGGACATTCCGGTGGAAGAGATGCTCAAGCTGCTCATGTCGCTGGGAATTCTGGGACCGCAGGTACTGAAGCAGTCCATAACCAGACTCAACGGAGAGAGGGTTGTCGATGAACGACAGGATTCATAGCGAGCTGATCAAAAGGTCGAAATCCGAACCTTTCGGCCGGCTCTTGGGAATGGAGGTCGTGGAGGTCGGTTCCGGGAATGCGGTGGTGCAAATGTCCTTGAAACCGGAGTTGAACAACATCTTCGGGGGCACCCACGGGGGGGCTCTCTTCGCTCTGATCGACGAGGCCTTTCAACTGGCATGCAACACCCACGGAGTGCTCTCCGTGGCGTTGAACGTCAGCATTACCTATGCTGCGGCACCTGAGCCCGGCATCCTCCTGGAAGCCAAGGCAAGCGAGATTCACCGTACCAACCGCACTGCGTCCTATCTGTGCGAGGTCTATCAGAAAAAGGATTCAAAACTTATCGCCACCGCGCAGGCCCTTGCGTACAGGACCGGTAAAGAGATAGAGACAACTTGATAAGAGACCTTATTGAGCTCGATCTGTTATAATTCGATGGGCCCATTGGAGGATCAAACAACCATGGAAATAATCGAAAAAGCACTGAAAGAGGGCAGATCCACTCTGTCTGAATACGAATCGAAACAACTGCTGGCCAAGTACGACGTTCCCGTCGCACGTGAGGTGCTGGTTCAACGGAGAGAGGATCTTGCGGCCGCCGCGAACGACATCGGCTTTCCTCTCGTATTGAAGGGATGCTCGCCCGACCTGAGCCACAAGACCGAGAAGGACGTCATCCGGCTCGACCTCCGCAATGAGATCGAAGCCCTCCACGCGTTTGACGACATAACGGCCAAGATGAACGGAACTGCAGGGTCGTCGGTACTGGTTCAGGAGATGGTGAAGGGGCAACGGGAGCTCCTCGTCGGCCTCAAACGCGACGCCCAGTTCGGCCCCTGTGTCATGTTCGGCCTTGGGGGGATCCTGACGGAGATACTCAAGGACGTCTCTTTTCGCCTTGCTCCCGTTGAGCTCAAGGATGCAATGGACATGATGCGTGAGATCAAGGGCCGGAAGATTTTGGACGCGGTTCGCGGCATGGAAGCCGTCGACCCGGATATTCTCGCCAAGATCATTGTCAATGTCGGACGCATGGGCGTTGAAAACGAGAGCATTCAGGAAGTGGACATCAACCCGCTCATCGTCAGGAACGGCAAACCGGTTGCCGTGGATGCTCTGATCGTGGTTGGGGGCTGACCGGCCGCCTCCGCGAGACTGGATGAAACACATTCAACCGTTGCCGGCCTTGTCGTGCATCCGAAAAGTCACTTAAAGTGCATGACGTATTCCACGTCGGGCGGGGTTGTTACCGGACCCGGATCGTTTTCCCAGAGACGGATCACGACCCGCACCGGCCATGAGAATATCTGTATGTTGTCTATGGGAGGGGTTGCAGGGCTCATATTGTTGCACCCTCCCGGGTAACCGCAGCTACCGCCCTGATGAATGAATTGTGGATTCCCATATGCGCCTGCCGGCTCATTTTCTTTTAGAGTGTTCAGCGAGTCCGGGTACGAGACATATATGTATCTCAGGTTGAGATCTCGGGCGTTGTACGCGTACAGCCCGAAGGAATTGGCTCCGCCTTTCTGCAGACAAGCGGCATCGTAGGTCACTTCGACTCTCCCCGCCCTCGGTTGCCATCGAAGATCGTGGGGCGAACAGAAGGACTTCTGATGGGCGGTTTGCTCATCGGTTGTCTGCAGGAGCCCCGGCTCAAATCGTCTCATGTTGAAGTCGGGCACAACGAGGAGAAAAGGATTCAGAATGGATTGAGAATGTAGTGAAGGGCCCGCAATACTCTTGTTTCCCTTGCCGTAGTAGTAGGCCCCCAAGACACCCCACCACGGCAGCCCGTCCACGATCTGACCGAACACGGCATCCGACGGTCGGTAGTCTCCCACGATCAGGCCGGGATACCTGGAAACAGCCTCTTTTCTTATGCCGAGCACGTCGGCCTTGGACTTGAAATCAAGGTCCGCCAGTGGTTGCAGCTCGATCTGAAGGTCTTCCAGAACCGCGCTGCCCTTAATGGCCAGAGCGTTCTTGTTGGGCTGATATCGGACTATCTGCCTTGAGTGGGCTCTCCTGACCGCCACAGGGTGCGACTCCTCTTCGTCCATGAACATCACCCATGCCGCAAACGCACCGCCGGCGACAAGGACCGCTATGGCCGCCACAACGGCCGCCCGCATCCCCGGGCCGCTCGATTTCGTGAACGTGATGTTTCCCGCGCCCGCCCCCAAAGCCGGTTCACCCTGCTGACGAGCATTGAGCTTCGCCACCACTATCCCGCAGACAGGGCATTCTTTCCGTTCCGATGCTTGAGGCGTATGGCAGGAGGGGCATTCCCACGGGAGAACCGGGGAATTCTCCCCGCTCGCTTGATCCTGCTTTACTTTGGGGGCGCCCCGGGCCGGGACTTCTTCTTCGGGCAGATAGCCTGCTTTGATGAGTTTTGTATAAACCGAATCAAGGCCCTTGTCGGAAAGGCCGTATTTCTCTTTAAGCAATGCGTCGGCCATACCGGAACGGATGTCGGCCAGTATCTGGTTCGCAGAGATCTTCTGTTTCCCTCTATCCGCCACTTCTACATCCTTTTCTCTGCAGTCTTCCGGGCGGTCGTCAGCCTCCCTCCCTGCAGTTCATGCACTCGTTGCAGTGAATCCGTTCCACGAGCCATGCATTCGGGCCGCATACTATGGGCTCTATTGAAGTTATTCCTCTTCATCAGCGGGATTCTTCGGCATGTCCTTCGAGGGAGCCGCCTCCGCCTTTGAGGTCGTGCGACTCCGCAAAGATGGCCGATCGGGTGCCGGGACCCTCTTTTCAAATCCCGGATATTTTCGGTTCAACTCGTCCACTTTTTCTTTCTTGCCCTGTTCCCTATACATCTCGGCCATCTTGTAAAGACTGACGGCCACGAGAGGATGATCCTCCCCCAAAGCCTTCCGACGAATCTCGAGAGCCCTGAGGAACAACTCCTCGGCCTGGGAATATTTTTCTTGAGCGCCATACATTTCAGCCAGGTTGTTCAGAGTTGTCCCAACGTAGGGATGGTTCGGCCCCAAAACCTTCTCGTCTATCTCCAGACACCTCTTGTAGAGCGGTTCTGCTTCCGCATATCTCCCCTGATACATATAGGCTTTGGCCAGATTGTTGAGGCCGGTGGCCACGCGCGGGTGGTCCGGACCGTGGGTTTTCTCGTCGATAGCCAGAGATCTCTTGTAGAGCTTCGCCGCCTCGGGATATCTTCCTTGAGCTCGATAGATCATGCCAAGATCGTTTAGGTATGAAGCCAGACTAGGATGCTCCGGCCCAAGCTTTTTTTCACTGATGGCTACTGCTCTCTTCAACGCCTTTTCCGCCTCGGCATACCTCCCCTGCTGCCGGTACACCATTCCCAGGTTGCTCAATGATACGGCAAGACTGCGATCGTCACCGTCCTCCATTTTTCCGTATATGTCCAAAGATTCATGATGAAGGGCTTCTGCTTCGGCATACTTCCCCTGAAACTCATAGGCAGTTGCAAGATTGTTCAAGGTTGCCGCAATCACAGGATCACCCGGTCTCAGATGTTTCCTTTCCATGGTCAGGCACCTTTTGTACTGAGACTCAGCTTCCGCGTACCTCCCTAGACTCATGTATACATTGGCGATCTGCCTCAGACAAAAGTCTATACAGGGATTTTCCGGTCCCAGGGCTTTTTCATAGATGGTCAAGGACCGTTTCAACAGCGGTTCAGCCTCGGCGTACTTTCCCTGGGACACGTACAGGAGTGCCAGATTAATCAATGGTGACGCCACGCCGGGGTGCTCCGGCCCAAAGGCATCCTCATGCAATGCCAGGACCGCCTTGAGTAGCGATTCAGCTTCCTCTTTTCCGCCCAGGTACGTACATAATGTCGCGAGCCTTTGGAGCCCCCCGGCCACGTACAACTTGGCCATATTGTGGAGTCGCACATCGACAGAGGAGTTGCCGGGGTTGAACTTCTTCTCTGTCGGTTCCGAGCTGCATAGCATAGACGGAACGGTATTCGTACAGTTTCCGGATCGATCGTGCTTGACGAGATCGGAAGGGCGGCTGTGCCGTTCAGGATTCGCTTGCCCGCAAACCGGAATAACCCAGGCCGTCAACAAAGCACAGGTAAGTGCCGTAACAAAGTGCATCCGAGATAGGTTGGTCATGACTCCTCCACACAGGAACTTTGTGTCCAATATGTTCCCGCAACGCGCGATGCGTTTCCCGTGGATAGGGTATTCTCGATGTTACTTTTGTGTCAAGGCCAAAATAGCGCATTAACAATCTTCTCAACTTTCCTCGACGGTTCGTGTCTCCCGACGGCTCTCACTGTCCCGGGCGCTCCGCGGCACTTTCCTGCTCTGCCGCGCAGTTTACCCCCCTGCTCCGTCGCGATATGAATAGGAGAAACAACACACGTTGGCATCATTTGTATAGCGATACAAGTATGTTGGGTCCGGGCTGGACCTATCGACGTCATAGGAGAACGCCGCGTCCGCTGACTCACGCGGGGGGCCGAGACCAGCCCCGCTATTCCGAGGGAGTTGTCTACGCTCGCTGTGGAGTCAATTCTCGATTGCCTGCCTTGCTCCGCATTCTCAAAACCCGTGCCCGCCGCAACAGACACCCAAGAGAGCATTAGAATCTTTTCGGGAGCGCAGAATTCTCTCCCTGTTGGACCGTATGCTTGAAACGCCCTCCCACCGGATAGCAGCCTTCTTATCCGCGGATGAGAGCTTGTCCAGAAGCACGAGATCCTCTCCTTGGCGGGCCACGATCAGAAGTTTGTCAAGGGCAACGGGATTGCTCGGAAGCAGACCCCTTGCGACCACTCCGCGGGAAGTGACCGTCGCGAGCCTGAATTCGGAATCGACGAAATCCTTGCGATAGGGATAGAGGTAGTAGGCGCTAATGTCTCTGCGATGATAGAATATGCGAATGAACTCCCGCAGCCCTTGGACACCACCGAATACTATGGCTCGATCGCCGATGTACGACTGAAGGTCCAGGAAGAGAAACACCGTCCCCGGTGCCACGTCGGGAACCTGCCGGCTCAGATCGGTCCACATCCGGCAGTTGATTCTTGCCGAGCTCTGCCAGTCATGGCGTAAATCGGCCTGAAACTCAGCCATAGAAATTATGAGTATGATCGCCACAAACTTTGCGGTTACGAGTACTATCCTGGATCGCCACCTCGTAGCAAAAAAGCCCAACAGGACGGCCAGCCCGAAACTGCATGATGAATAGACTCGGCTCTGTCCGTGGAATCCGAGTCCGGCTCCATATCCTGCCATGAGATAGGGGGCGACCCCCAGCACCATCATCGTCGAGCCCCACAGGAGTATGTAACTCGTGTCGCTCAACAGGCCGGACTTTGCCCCTTCGGCTTTTGTGGTGCCTTCCTTTCCCTGTCTGAAGAGGAGCCATGCTGACAATGCGAGGATCGCGCATCCCAGCGCCGCACTCCAAGGGTCAAAGGCCGCCGCCTTGAATGGCTCCCAGAGGTAGAGCGGCAGAACACGGATATATGACCTGACGAGCTCGGACGACGGCAGCAGCGAATGGATGCCCACGGCTCCGCCGCCAAAGAGGACGAATCTTGTGAAGATCAAGGCCGCAAAGCCCGTCACGACGGCGCAGCCGAGTCTAACCCCAAACACGGCATCAGACAATTCGTTGCGGTTGCGATCTCTGACGGGCCAAACGAAAAGCGGCACGAGGAATATCAGGAGATTCGCTGCATCGTACGCCAAGGTAGCCAGATAATAGAGGACAACGGGAACGATCAATCCGCTCCACGGCTTGCCCGGCCGCGCGGTCCAACGTTGAAAACCCAACACCGACAACCAGAACAACATGATGCAAACCCACATGTTGTCCATGTGCAGAACGTAGGTGAGGGGGCAAACCGTAGGCATGAAGAAGGCAAAGAGCATGCTCGCTGCCACGAAACGAGGCCGGTTGGGAAAGGCTCTGTCCAAAACCATTCCCATGGTGAGGCACGCCCCTGCCAACACCAGGAGTGCGAAGAGGTTCCAGGCTATCTTGTTGAATCCGAATATTGGAAAGAGCGTCACCCAGGGAAGGCCGTCCAACGGACGTCGGAATTGCACCGCGTACTCCCAAAAGGAGCCGGGAAAGCTATGCCAATACGGCACGCTTAAAACCCACCAGTCGTCGGCCTGAAATCCCGTATTGCCGGCCAGTACGGCCAGTACGACCGAGTATGCGACCAAGCCCGTGAACGCAAGCCAGTAGCTTCGGAGCCGCGTCAAAAGAACCTCCGGAAACGTTCGGGCGGCCCGTTCTTTCGCTCGGACGTTGCATCGGGTGCCGAGGCAACAACGAGCACCTTGCTCGCGCCCCGGAATCGCTGTAAGAGTCCCCTCTACGGTGCCGCCTCGTAAGATACGCGGCACTATAACACTACGGCATGCTGCACCGGCATGATTTTCTCCGGAGCCTATTATAGGACAACGCCGCCATCTTCCCCGAGCCGATCCGCCCATGTCACGTTGTTCAGCAAAATTCGCTTTCATCGGAAATATGCCGAGCCACACCGCGAACTTCGTCGCCGATCTACCCAAATGTGCCGGGAAGGGGTACAATGATTCACCAGAGCTGGTTCCGCAATGATTCGACTCTATGGAGCAGGAGAGCCCAGGTGCAAGAAGAGAACGGACATTCCTTGGGGCAAGAAAAGAATCCCAACCTTGACGGCCGGGAAATGTCGGGCCCTGCCGGCCGGATAAGCCTCCCCAACGAGCAGCTCAAGCCGAACCGTGGGGATTTGATCCTCTTCTTCGGCCTGATATCGCTACTCTGCTGCTGGCCTTTGGGTATTGCGGCCTGGATCATGGGGAGCTCGGATCTCAAGGGAATCAGGGCAGGATCGGTCTCTTCCGAAGGACTGGGCACTCTGAAGGCAGGCCGGATTCTGGGAATTGTGGGAACCGTCATCTTCGCTCTGTCCGTGTCGGCGGCCATTATCGCGGGCATCACCGTTCCGGCCAAACTCCCGGACCTGAAACTCTCTCTCAAAGACAAGATCCAGGAGTGGCTGAAACGGTCCACCGAGGATCTGAAGCCTGTTCCCCTCCCTAAAGAGAAGCTCCCGTTTGCAGGTGAATGGACCGGAGACCGCGGGACGGTGTTGAGGATCTATCCGAACGGCAGAGGTGACTACAAGGGAAGCACGGGCCCCGGCCGAACAAACTCCCTCTCGGGGGGCCGAGTCCGAATTGAAGGCGAGAAGCTTTCCGTGGGACTTTTCGGAATAGAGCGCACCTTCCACATCGACAAGCCTCCCGCACGGGAGAACGGCACGTGGACCATGACGCTCAGCGGTGAGGTATTCACCAGGAAAAGGACCCTCCAATCCCCGCCCGGACCGAACGATTCGGCTCCGGGACGCCCCAAGGAGTACGAGGCAAGAAATGATAATTGTTTGAATCGCGAGGCGAGGCACCAGGCCTCCGCCGGGGTTACACGAATGAAGAGGGTCCAATCCGGGAGTGCCGGGAGCCTAAGAGTTGGTGCGCTTTCTTCATGAGCTCGGTCCGGGACACGAAAGGCAGCGGCCTCTCTCGTCTCATTCCGAATTCGAAATGGATGGAGCTCCCTTTTCCAGCTTCTTCAAAATTTCGAGCTCTCGTTGGTACCTGCCGGCTACTTCCAGGATCGTCTCAATCCATTCCCGGACCATCTTGCCCTCGCTCGTGACATATGCAATGCGCGTATCCATCATCCGCGTCAGGGTTCCCAACATGTCCGTGAGCAGGTCGAGACGGCGGCAGTCCTCTTCTTCCTGAAGAAGGGGAGTGTGGAGTTGTTGAGGCCCGTACGGGGCCCAGGGCAGCTCTTCCATCAGGGTGGAAACAGCCATGGATAAGACTTGAATCGCTCTAAAATTCACTGCTCTTGCACCCGTTTCAGGAAGGGGGCCTACCGACTCGATTCTCCGCCCGCCACCCTCCCCTGCCGTTTTGGAGTCTATTCCCGTGCACGCTTCACGACGAGCTTCGCACAGGTCAGGATGTTCTCCCGAGTATACATCGTCAATTCATCTCGGTAGTAGAGCTCTAACAAATCCTCGGCAATTTCCTCCACGTCTCTCGAATCTGCGAGAATCCGTGACCTCAACTCCGTAGCCGACGTGCGAGATTCCCGGAAAGCCTCGCCAACGGCATCCCCGGACAGGGGGCCTTGATGAGCGGGTCCCACGATGAGCGGGTCGAGCCCGGCCAGTCGGTCGAGCGCGTCCATGTAGTCCGCATAGCTCGTAAAGAAAATTGGGAACACCCCGCGGCCCGGGTAGCGGAACCCCAGCGAATCGGACAGCATCAATGCCCTGATTTCAGGAACATAAACGACGACGGCTCCCGGTGAATGTCCACGGACCTCAAGAAACCGGAGAGTCCTTCCGCCGAGGTCGATCTCGTCGCCGTCCCGTGCCGCAAGGCAGTCCTGTAATATCGGTGGCTCCATAAGTGAGGGACGCCCCGGTTCAATCCCCTCGGAAGCGAGAAACTCGGTCATGCGGCGATCCTCTGCCACGAGGCCTTCCACGGCCCTGGGATGAGCCAGAAATTCCGCAGCACCTTCGCCGGCAACCAACAGTGCCTGAGGGTATTTCTCCTGGAGCCCTGGGAGACCGGTGATGTGATCCGAGTGGGGGTGAGTTACCACCAGAAAGCTCGGGCTCACCCTCAAGGAGTCCAGTTGCGCCATCACATCGTCCACCACTGAGGAGACCCCCACCTCGATGAGAGCCGAAGCCTGCTCTCCCTTCACGACGTACAGGTTGAAATAATAGTTGCCGACAACCCAGAGGCCTTCTGCAAGCTGTCGGGGGAAAGTTCCGGTCATGCGGTCGGGCATTGTCATGAGTTTCTTTTTTTGCTCCCGGTCCGAATCTTTCGCGACCTGCGGGAGGAGGGAGGACCCGTCCCACGCTCAAGCCGCTTGATACCGTTTCGCAATCAAAGATGTCGCTGCCCGGAAATGACGGCTTGCCTCTGAAGCGAAGTCAGGTCGTGCCGTTCGTAGCGGAAGAGACGTGCCGACTTTGCTATCGATTTGATCGTGAAATGGTATGAGAGGTTGTTGTACGTGAATTGGAGGCGGTTTGCAAGTTCGACGAATATGAGCTTGACAAACACAGGAGTGATGTATAGAAGATTATTTGACGAGTCTAACAATACTAGCCGATCGGTTCGAGGCCCCGCGAGAACCATCGGACCGGGAAATGCTTCAGGAGAAAAGAATGAGCCCCACCCCCGCCCTGGAGAAATGTGCCGATTGCCCCGCCCTGGCGGACGAAGAGTGCCTTGTGGATCGGATGGTGAAACTTTCCAGCCTCAAGCCCGGCCAGAAGGGCACCATCCGTCAAGTGTGCGGAGATCCGGACTTCCGACTCAGAATGATGGAGATGGGCTTCATCAGGGGCACGGAAGTGCAGGTAATAAAGTATGCCCCACTGAGCGACCCCATTGAGCTTGTGGTGAAGGGTTACCACATCACCCTCAGGCGCGAGCAGGCTTCCGACATTCTCATGGATCAGCCGGAGAAAGCCGCCTGAGTGCCTCCATGCCCCAGATTATCACTGTCGCCCTGGCGGGAAACCCCAATGCAGGGAAGACCACGCTATTCAACGCCTTCACCGGAGCCCGGCAACATGTGGGGAATTGGCCGGGGGTAACCGTCGAGAAGAAGGAAGGCTCACTCAGACACCGGGACCGGGAAATCCACGTGGTGGATCTCCCCGGCACCTACTCCCTCACCGCTTATTCCCTTGAAGAAATCATAGCGCGCACGTTCATCGTCGAGTCGCCTCCCGATGTGGTAGTGGCCGTCGTCGACGCGTCCAATCTGGAGCGCAACCTCTATCTGGCCGTGCAGCTCCTCGAAATGGGGGCCAAAGTGGTCATGGCCCTCAACATGATCGACGTGGCCCAGGGCAGAAACATCCACATCGACGTTCCAACTCTCTCGCAGCTCTTGGGCATCCCGGTGATTCCCACCAACGGGAAGAAGAGAATCGGCATTGACGAGTTGTTGGACGAGATCGTCAATCAGTCGGACGGCTCGGGACTTGCCCTCGACACCACGCGCATTCGGTACGGAACGGAAGTTGAGGAAGAGATCACAAAGGTCGAGGAGACCCTCAGCAAACCCGGCACCGTCTTTCGACGGCCGTCCAACCGATGGCTGGCCGTCAAGCTCCTTGAGAGCGACCCGGACATGGCCAAGAAGCTGGAAGATGAGCGTGGGTATGAGACGGTGATGGAACAGGTGACGGAAAGTCGCCGGCACCTCACCGATATCTTCGCGGATCCGCCGGAGATAATCCTTACCGACGCGAGGTACGGATTCATTTCAGGTGCTATGAAACAATCCGTCAGAGTGGACCACGTCGATCGTGTTCACTGGAGCGAGTCCATAGACCGTGTCCTTACCGATCGCCTTCTGGGTCCCATCATTCTTCTCTGTGTTCTCTATGCCGTGTACGTGTTCGTGTTTCAGGGAAGCGAGCCCTTGGTCAGCTTGCTGGAGCTCTTGTTCAAATGGATGGGCAATGCATTCGAGGCCGTCCTTCCTGAAGGCTTGTTGCGGTCTCTGGTGGTGAACGGCATTATTGACGGCGTGGGAGGGGTAATTCGATTCACACCGCTCATAGCGTTCATGTTCCTCGCCATCGCATTTTTGGAAGACACGGGTTACATGGCTCGCATAGCCTTCATGCTGGACCGCGTTCTCCGCGGGTTCGGCCTTCATGGCGCCTCGATGCTGGCGCTCCTGGTTTCTGGTGGTTTGGCCGGTGGATGCGCTGTTCCCGGAATCATGGCCACACGGACCATGAAAGAGCCCAAGGAGCGGTTGGTAACGATTCTGGTGGCGCCTCTGATGAACTGCGGGGCCAAGCTACCGGTGTACGCTCTTTTGATCGGGGCTTTCTTTTCCGGGCGGCAAGCCCCCATGATGTTTCTTCTCACCATCATCTCGTGGTCCTTGGCCCTTCTTGCAAGCAAGGTCATCAGGTCCACGGTGCTGGCCGGCCCTTCCGCACCGTTTGTCCTGGAGCTGCCTCCCTATCGGGTGCCTACACTGAAAGGTCTGCTCATACACACCTGGGAGCGAACCTGGATGTACCTGAAAAAAGCGGGAACGGTCATTCTTGCCATATCGGTAATCCTGTGGGCCATGATGACGTTCCCTCAGCTTTCACATGAAAGGGTTCAGTCTTACGACAGACAGAAGGCGCAACTCACCGAGAACTTCCTGAGCCGGCCCGATGTGGGGTCGTTTTTCAAGTCGGAAGAGGACCTGGAGGCCTTTGAAAAGATCCGGACCCAGCGTTCGTCCCGTGGGGTCGGGAAGAACGAGCAGACTCCCTCTAAATTGAGAGAGCTGAACGCGGCAGTGGAGTGGATTGAGAAGAAGAAAGGCTCTGCAGGCGTCAATGAGGATGGCAAGCTTGTCGCCCGCGTGGCGGAGGCCTACCTTACGTACAATGAGAAAAAGCTGGCTTTGGAAAGTGCTTTGCGGCGAGAGCGGCTGAGCAATACCGTTGCCGGCTGGGTGGGGATGAAATTGGAATGGGTGTTCTCGCCCATGGGTTTCGATTGGAAGACCATCGTCGCTCTGGTGGGAGGGTTTGCAGCAAAAGAGGTTGTGGTTTCCACCATGGGGACAGCGTACAGCCTCGGCAGCGTGGACCCCAAAGAGGCCGGCAGTCTTTCCGATCAGCTCAAGAACGAACCGGGCTGGAACCCCCTGAAAGCGTTTACCTTAATCCTTTTTGTGATGCTCTATGCCCCCTGCTTCGTCACCCTCGTGGTCATCAGGAGGGAGACGGGCAAATGGCGATGGGCCTTCTTTGCCACGGCCTACACAACCATGTTGGCCTATTGCGTGGCTGTGCTGGTACATACGGCGGGATCGTTCCTCGGACTGGGTCTCTCTTGAGCGTCACTCGCGAGGCATCAATTATGTGGCAAGAAATACTGGTAGGACTTATCGTGGCAATTTGCGCAATATTTGTCGGCCGTCGATGGTGGAAAAACCTTGCGGGGGCCAAGAAGGGAAGCGTCGATTGCGGATGCAAATGCGGGGATTGCGGCCAGTCGTGCTGCACGGACACACCTTCGGGAGGCGAGGGACCACCGGCAACTCTTCGATAATCGCCATTTTTTATGCTTCGCCGGCTTGTGCGGAGAATTGCCTTAGACGGAGAGAGCCGGGCCGGTCCCTTTGAGCATGAGCAATACGGCGTCATGAGAGGTGTCTTTTGACCTCTCCGTGTCCCGGCAGCTTTATGGCATGGTCTTTCGGGTCGCCCCCTGCGATGTGTTGGGAAAAGATCAGCAGCGATTTCCGTTCAGATGGGTTTGACCAGGATCTTGGTCGCGTCGGACTTGGGGACGGACACATGGTATCCTTTGATGTTGACCCGAAGCTCTCCCGATTCGGAGTCCCGCTCCTCAATTTCCACGATGACGCCGCCGTCGAGACCGGTCTCGGCAAGAAGCTTTTTCGTTTTGGCCGGCCCTTTGATACTGTCGATCATCACCTGGGAGCCCGCCTCGGCCTCGGCAAGTGTCATGCCGTCCGCCAGGGCGGCTTGTTGGGCGCGGGCTCTGGAAGTGACTTTCCGCAAAGCCTCGTCCAGGCAGGGGATACAATCGTCACAACTCTCCGCTACACCTTCCATCCATCTGGTTTGGTCCAGGGGACACATTTCCATGAATTCAACGAATCGGATGAGCCTTTCAATTACCTCGGGGTCGAGATGATGCTCTATGCGACAAGCGTTGTCTTCTGCCGCGGATTCGTCAATCTTGAGGACTCTTACGAGAAAGCGTTTGAGCACTTCGTGTTTGCGTACGATTTCCCTGGCCTTCTCGATTCCGCGGTCGGTCAACGTAATGAACTGATGGGGATCGTATCGTATCAGCCCGCGTGAGCCCAGACTCTTTAACGCAGAGCTCACCGAGGACATCTTCACATCAAGCCTCTGGGCAATATCCCGGACGCGCGCGATGCGGCGCTCCTGCTCGAGGTGATAGATCACCTCCAGGTAGTCCTCCATGGCCGACGTGAGTGAAGGGAGGGGCTCAGATGGTGACATGCACTTTCCCCTTGATCGTATACCGGCTAAGTATGAAGGACGCCGGTCCCCCTGTCAAGTCGAGTCTGACGCGATGGATAACCATTTCGGTTACGCGTGATCCCACCCATCATGGGAGGGGCGAGCAACACTGTGGGGCACACCGTTCCGCACTCTCTGTCCCTCCCGCGCGGCTCACGTGCTCCACGGGCATCCGGCAACATCGTGGCCCTGATTCTTATGGTGTCATTGCATCTTAACCGTCTCCGACGGGGTCAGACCAGGGGAGGCCTAACCATCAGCGGTATCGCCTTTCGGGCCGTGGCCGCCAGCTCAGGGGCTTGATCCCCAAGCGAGACCAACTGCCGGAGGTGGTCGGCCGTCCGCAGCATGAGCATGGCCAAGTCACCTTCGTCAGCGGAAATGTGTCTGATGAGCACGTCCCATTCCACCTCTTCCGCCCACAGAAATGCTGAAACGGACGGCCAGAACATGATGGAAGGCACGGGAAACCCACGGGCGATCATAAACTGGATAATGGGCTTAAGTGTCTTGACCATGCCTCGGAATCGTTTCCACAAGTCTCTCGTCATGACCCAGACTTCACGACTTATGAGGATCTCCCGGTCCCGATCCATGACGAAGGGGGCAATCAGAGCGGCCAGCTCCTGAGGATCGAGATGGCTGAACTCACCGGCCCTTATGAGCTCCGCTATGAGCAGGGGGTGGTCCAACCGCAGCTTGGCAGCCCATTTTCCGTCATGGGTGGGGGTGCCGCGCTCGTCCACATAGTCGAGCTCCTCGAGAAGGTCCATATGCTTATTGAACTGCTCCAACAATCTGCGATTTACTTGATGGGCCTTCCTTGGCTTCTGGTGAAACGCAGCGAAGGAGAATCCCAACAACTTCTTGACTCCCTCAGGGTCATGGGAGAGCAGCAGGTTGAGCACCATGGAGAAGTTGACGGCTATCTGCGATTGGAGGGGTTCCGTCTCCGAGAGGAGCAAATCCTTGACCAGCGTCAGATTCATGTACCTGCCGGGCACGACTAGACTGAATCCTGCTTTGTCCATGCCGCGTCTCCCTGCACGGCCGGTCATCTGATGGAGATCCGTCGCGGTCATGTCCACAAAGGTCTGCCCGTTGAATCGGTCGCTCTGGAGAAGGACCACGGTCCGGGCGGGAAAATTTACCCCCGCCGCCACCGTCGAGGTGCAGAAGATGACTTCAAGGTGGCCGCTCACCATCATTCGTTCGATCAAGAGGCGCCATCCGGGCAACTGTCCTGCGTGGTGGGACCCGGCCCTGCACTCCAGAAGACGATCGAGCTGGCGTTGGTTCTTGAGCTCGGGATACGACTCTATGTGCTCCTGGACGGACCGCGAAAAACCGTCTTCATGAGGATCCAGCGGCGACGGTGTCGACTCCTCGAGAGCTCTGTCGCAGTCGGACCTGGACTTGAGAAATATCAGGGCAGGGAGAAGTCGGAGCTCCCGGAGACCTTCCACGACGGCATTGAGATCCGTCTGATTCGCCCTGTCGCTCCGCCTCCGACTCTTCTGGGCGTTCGCCGCGACGGCAGCGTGGGAAAAGAGTCGGTCGCCTCGGAAGAAAGGGGTAACCGTATTGGACGGGGCCCAGAACAACACGTGGAGAGGAACGGGGCGATCCTTGGACTCAACCACTCCGCACGGGGTATTACGAATATGTGCCAGCCATCGCGCAAGATCCTCCGCGTTGGATATGGTCGCCGAAAGAAGGAGGAGCCTCACCCGTTCGGGCAGGTAGATAAGAACCTCCTCCCAGACCACCCCGCGGTCCGGATCCCCCAGGTAGTGGGCTTCGTCGAGAATTACCAGATCCACACCCAGGTCCGAGCCTGAGTGCATCGCGTCGTAAAGCTGGTTCCGCAGTATCTCGGTGGTGCCGACAATGATGGGGGCGGTCGGGTTCTCTTTCCTGTCGCCGGTGAGAAGCCCCACGTTCTCTGCGCCCAAGGCTTCGCCGAATTCATCGTACTTGGAGTTGGAAAGGGCCTTCAAAGGGGTCGCGTACCAGACTCCCTTTCCCTGCGCGAGATATTCCTTTGTAGCTTCAAGGGCTATCCAGGTCTTGCCCGACCCCGTGGGCGCGCTGACCACAACATCTTCTCTCAGGACTCTTTCCAGAGCCTCTATTTGAAAAGGATCGGGTGCGAAGGGGGTGGGCGGAGGCTTGCCTATTGAGGCCAGAAGTTTCTGAGTCTCTCGAACGACCCGAGGGAAAGGAGTCGCCTCAGGGGGGACATGACGGGACTTACGATTCCTTGGGGTGGCGGGTCGTTTGCTGCGGGTGGGTCTCTTGGTCTTTGCTTCCGGTGATCTCATGGGTGGATCGAAAACTACTCCAAGACACACCGGATTACAAGCGTACAGGAAACCCCTTCGAGACTGAGCGGTGTTCCGGCCTACTGCAGCCTGGTCGGCAAGCGACCCCTATGGAACCGTGATCTGCTTTTCCATTCAAATAGTTCAACTTTTCACGATTTATTCAGCGGGCACCTGGGTGTGTGGCTCGCGGTCCCGACACTATGGGTGCCCTTTGGTCTTGACCCGGGTCCCAAGCCGAGATACTCCTCAGGTGACGAGATCCTTCCCTCCTTGTTCGGATTGAGAGGACGACATCCCACGAATGTTTTGAGGGAATGAGTAAGTGGGGTAACGGAAGGGGGTTCGACCCCGGGCAATCATTGCACGCCGTCGAACAGGCAACTTTCCCGGATCGAGCGTCCATTCGGAGGCCGCCTTCTCCTCCACGAAGGGAAATCCTATGCAAGAAGATAAGGAAAAGGGGGCTCAGCAAAACTTGAAGTCTCAAGCTTCGGATAGGGGACTTGAAAACTGCCGGGGCACGTGTGGGGATGTGAACACCGGTCTCCGTATTCTGATCGTAGACGATATGAAGACGTTCCTTACCATCATCGGAAACGGATTGACGAGGCTCGGTCAAACCGTCTTCGTCGCCCAGTCCGGCCGCGAAGGGATGCTGATTCTGGAGACCGATTCCGTTGATGTCGTCGTTTGCGATCTGGGCATGGAAGAGATGGACGGCTGGGAGGTGGCTCACGCGGTCCGCGACCTATGCGAAAGGAAGGGCATTGCGAAAATCCCCTTCGTTCTCTTATCCGGCTGGGGTTCTGAGGTGGACGATGAGGCTCGGTTCTCACGCACCGGCGTCGACATGGTGCTCCAAAAGCCGGTGGAAATCACCTGCCTCATGCAATGCCTTCGTGAGGTAGTCGGTCGCTGCTCGGCCAAAGACCCTGAGAGGCCCTGAGCATCCCGGTGACGGTATTTTTCCTCCCCCACATGGGAGCGCTGGCACCTTGTCAGAGGCTCTCGCCGGTCAATATCCCATATAGCTCCATGTACTTCTCTCGAGTACGGGCAACGATCTCGTGGGGCAGACTCGGAGCCGGCGGTTTCTTGTCCCAATCCAGGCTCTCCAGGTAGTCCCGCACAAACTGCTTGTCGAGCGATGGCGGCGAGATTCCGGTACTGTACTGACTTTTGGGCCAAAATCTGGACGAATCGGGGGTAAGAGCCTCGTCAACCAGGAGTCGGGTACCTTCGAACAAACCGAACTCAAACTTCGTGTCCGCTATGATAATTCCCCGCTCTTCGGCCCAGCGAGCCCCGAACAGGTAGAGATCCACGCTCTTGTCTCTCAGCCACCGAGCTGTTTCCTCTCCCACGATGTCTTTGACCCGATCGAAGGATATATTCTCGTCGTGCTCCCCGATTTCAGCCTTGGTTGAAGGGGTGAAGATGGGCTCCGCCAGTTTCTCCGCCTGTTTGAGCCCAGCAGGAATGGGGATGCCGCAGATTTCCCCCTTGGCTTTGTAGTCCTTCCAGCCGCTTCCGATGATGTATCCCCGGACCACGCACTCCACGGGAAAGACCCCGGCCTTCTTCACGAGCATGCTTCTGCCCTGCAATTCAGCAGCGTGGGCTCGAACCTTCTCCGGGTACTCTCCCACCTCGGTGGTAATGAGATGGTTTGGAACAATGTGCGTCGTCTTCCGCATCCAAAAACGACTGAGCCCGTTGAGAACCTTTCCCTTGTCGGGGATCGGCTCGTGCAGAATCACGTCGAAAGCCGACAGCCTGTCGGTGGAAACAATGAGGAGTTTGTCTTCAATGCTGTAGACGTCGCGAACCTTGCCTCTCCCTACGAGAGTGAGGTCTGAAAAATTTGTCTCTTTCACTGCTGATGTGTTCATGACATTCGATTCCCGCAGATATTTCCCAATGCGTCCGATCGCGGACAATTGACTTGGAAAAAGGATGAGTTAAACTATCACGATGGGAGTGATCATGCAATCGCAATCGAATAACGCAAAGACGCATAAGCATACCTGTCCCGACTGCAAGATGTGTCAGAGTTGCTCGGAGGCACGCTGCCGTGCCTGCCGCGAAAAAGGGCACGCAAACGGGGCACGCAAACTCTCCATTCAGGAGCAAATTGACCTGTTCAACAGCCTGAATCCCGATCTCCACAAGAGGGCAGCCCGCTGCTGCTGCAAGGGTGAAGACGGCGAAGAATGCGCGGTTCCGTGAGATTCTCGGCACGGTTCAGGGTGAACGGGAATGGGGATTCGATCCATCACCTGACCAGCACCATGCGCACGTCCATGACATTGGTACGGGTAGGTCCGGTGACGACCAGATCCCCCAGCGGGTGAAAAAAATTGTATGAATCGTTTCTCTTGAGGAATTCACGGTAATCCAAGCCCAGGCTCTGTGCACGGCGCAACGTGGTTTCGTCGGCGATCGCCCCGGCAGCTTCGGTGGGACCGTCCGTGCCGTCGGTGCCCACGCTCATGATGAGGCATCCCGGGATTTCGGATACCGTCTCAACCAGGGAGAGCGCGAACTCCTGGTTGCGACCGCCCATACCCTCCCCCCTGATAACGACGGTTGTCTCGCCGCCGCTGAGTACGCACGCCGGGACCGGAACCGGATTGCCCGTCGATCGGATTTCACGGGCCACGGCTCCGTGCATCGCGGCTACTTCGGAGGTGTCGCCTTCCACGGAGGACGAAAGAACCATCGTTTTGTATCCCAGCTCCCGGGCCCGTTGAGCCCCCGCCAAAAGAGCAATGATGTTGCTTCCTACGATCACGTTGCGAGCCCGTGTAAAAATCTCGTCGCCTGCTTTAGGGGTTTCTGAAAGCACGTCCGAGGCCCCCTCCCGCATGTGTCTCAAAATAGACTCAGGGCATTCATCAACCAGTCCGTAGCGTTCAAGAATACGCAATACGTCCGTGAAGGTCGACCTGTCCGGTACGAAAGGGCCTGAGGCGATCGTGTCGGGATCGTCACCCACCACGTCCGACAACATCAAGTTGATAACGAACGCCGGATAGGCCCAGCGCATCAAATTCCCGCCTTTGGTGAGGGACATATGTTTTCTCACCGCGTTCATCTCGTGTATGGTAGCGCCGACCGCGAGGAGCCGTCTCGTCAATTCCTGCTTTTCGCCGAGAGTGATCCCTTCCGCGGGCGCAGGAAGAAGAGCGGAGCCTCCGCCGGAAATCACCGAGAAGACCAGATCGTCTTTCTCCAGCGAGCGGAGGAGATCGACAATTCGCCGGGCTGCCTCCTCTCCGCTGCGATCGGGCAGAGGATGCCCGCCTTCGAGCACCTGCGTTTTGGCCAGGGGGATACCGTGTCCGTACTTCACACAGATTACCCCACCGTCTACACGATCGCCGAGAAGATCCTCCAGGGCCTTGGCCATTGGCGCCGATGCCTTGCCCCCACCCACGATGAATATGCGTCTAAAGGCCCTCAGATCGAGCTCAAACGCAGGTCGGACCAGAAGGGTCTCTCCATGTAACTCCACGAATCGCCTCACCGCGGCCTCAGGGTCCACCGCGTCCAAAGAGGCCTTGAGAATATCCTGCGCATCCGGTCTGAGTTTTTCCGTTCCCCTTGCGTCGTCCATGGGGTGCCTCCCTTCATAAGCCGTCGGGTAACGCATTCCGCGATACTTTCAGCGGGCCTGTTCCCGATCTTGCTGCACATCGTCGGCGTTGGGATTACTGTGCCATAGGAACGCCCCTCAGTGAAGGCCGAAAAACGGTTCCACTCCTGACTGAGATTTAACATGAGAAAGATCTTTCAAATCTCTGTTACTTATGATATATTAGCCTCGCTCGTTTCCAGAGACCTCAGAATGGCTCGAGAGGAATGGATATGAAAAGATGGATGTTGACCGGGGTATTCCTGGCCCTCACACTTACGATCCTGACGTCGGTCGCTTCGGCCCGAGGCACCAGATATTTTGTGAATTGGCCGGAGGGTCATATCGGTCCGGTGTACGTCGAGGTGTACGACGTTCGCTGCACCTATCCCTATGAGCTCTTGGACCGATTCAAAGTCTGGGTGACGTGGGGCAACCAGACCAAGTGCTACGACATCGGAAGTGGCGGCACCCATGTGCTCAAACTCTACAAGTACGATTACTGCAAAGGCCCTATGATCATCTCCGGCAATGCATCGTCCTTTCGCATACGGTACAGCTTGGTCCCTCCCTGGATTTGAGATGCGCGACGACGCGAAGAGTGCCGCGACCCTGTTGGGAGCGGCACCGTAACCATCGAACGGAAGAAATTGTGACGGTCTTTCGGAGCAGGTCCTGAAGAGAATCGATCACAAGGTGATTGTCGCTGAGAGCGGCCCCTTCGCGGACCACTTTGCCGTCGGAGGCGAAACCCGGGTTGTTGCGCTTGTGGGAGCGGGCGGAAAGACTTCTCTCATGTACGCGCTGGCTTGGGAGCTCGCGCTGAAGCGACCGCCGGTTGTCACTACCACCACGACGAAAATCTATCCCCCCCTCTCCCACGAATCCCCGCGACTCCTCCTCCAGTCAGACGACCCCCTTCTGGAATCACTTCCCGAACTGCTCGCCGGGTTCGTTCAGGTGACCGTCGCGCGTTCATTCCTTCATGATATCGGTAAACTTGAGGGGATATCCGAAGCGATGGTTGATCTCTGTACCACCCATGCCCGGTTTGTGCTGGTTGAGGCCGACGGAGCAGCGGGTCGGCCCATCAAAGCGCCTGCACTCTGGGAGCCGGTAATCCCCCGATGTGCGAACCTGGTGATCCCTGTTGTGGGTCTGGACTGTCTGGGGCGGCCGGCAACCAACGAATGGGTCTTTCGCCTCGAACGCTTCACCGCCGTTACCGGCATCCGTGAGGGAGACATCATCGGTCCCGAGACTGTGGCCCGTTTGCTGACTCACCCCGAGGGAGGCTTGAAGGGTATCCCGGCCGGCGCCGCGGTCATCCCCTTTCTCAACGCCAAGGATGGTGCGCTGAATCGCTCCGCGGTTACGGAGATAGCAGATCTCGTGCATGAGATGTCGGCGGGAAGGATTTCGACGGTTGTGGTGGGGCGAACCCCGCGCCCGACGCGGGGGCGGCCGGACTCTCCGGCGGCTTAATCGTGGGAAGCCCTTGCCTGAGGAGCCGAGACCCGGGGCGGGTCCGTCATGTCCGTGCTGTTTTCAATCTCCGGCGCAGGATCGACGGAGGCTGAGGGACCTTCCGGGGCCGGGACAACGGCCGAGGTCACCCGAATCTCTCGATAAATCTCTTTCTTTTGAACCGTTTGAAACGGCTCGGATCGCGAAACGAGGGTGCCGTCCGGCTTCAGGAGGCTAAGAGTGCACGCCGAGTCGAGAGGCACGCCGAGGATCTGGAACTCCCCCTCCGTGTTGGTGTAGTCCGATCGGGCGAAGTCATCACGGCGACAATCGCATTTGACTTCGTACCCGGTCAGGGTTTGGCCTCCCGGATCCATCAGGACTTTCCCCCGCACCTCGCAACCTTCGGCGCGCATCACGAAGTTGAACTGTTCTATCTTTCCGGCTTCAATGGGAATGGGCACGGGATCGACGCTCTCCATAACGTACCCGCGCTTGTATCCGCCAAGCTTGAACTTTCCTGCTTCCGCGGCCAGAACTTTGAACTCGCCGGTGTCCGGCGCGCTGCGGCAAGACTGGCCCAAACGGTTGCCTTTCTCGTCGATGAAATATACGATTACCGACCCGATTCCTCTTCCCTCGGGATCTCTTACGCAGCCAGAAACCACCAGTTGCGTCTTCTCTCTGCGCTCGATCTCATCCGGCGAGGGGAGATCCACGGCCGACGTGAACTTGAATTCGGCAGCGGGGGGCTTGGCTTCCGACCTGGATCCAACCATTCTCGGTGCGCCGGTCCCACCCGCCGGCTGAGGGGAGAACTCGGGCAAGGGATGGTTCACTCCGTCCAGTGGAGTGGGAATCGAAGCCCTGGCATTCTGGGCCGCAGCGTTCGAGAGCCGTCGCACGGAAACCACGGAGTCCTCAATGGGCTGCCCGCCGTACCGGTACGCTTTCTCTATGGCACTTCGACGTTTTTGCCCTTGCTCCAATTTCCTACTCTTCAATCCCCTGAGCACGGTGGTCCCGGCCGCCCCCCCCCACACTCTTCCCCACAGCTCAAAAAAGATGAAGAAAGGAGACTTGGTCCCCGATAACCAACCTTGCGCGATCAGATTGACGATGGATAGGATGAAGATGACGCCGAGTATAACATAGACCAGCGGATGCAGGTGGGTAACGGTGAAAAAGAAGCCTGCCCGCGCTTCTCCGGGAACCCCCTGGGCAGCGCCGCACAACGAAGGGAAAAACGTCGAAACAAGCAAGAAGATGGCGTAGGACCCAACCTCTCGCAATCGTTGTTTTCTTGTGGGATCAAACATCGCGATGGAACGCTTCTCCATGGAATCGCATAGCGGCGTTGATATCAAGGACTGTGGGGGCCGCATGGCTGCCTGTTATTCTGCCCGCGCGTACATTGCCCTTGCGGCCTGTCCGGGAAGCCTTGCGAGCTTTCAGGTTTCGCGCTGCTCACGATCATGCCGGAATTCCACGCGGCTGCACCATAGTTCCGTTCGATATGCCCGTTCCGGATCGTCAAGGCGCTCCATTTAGGCCTCTTTCGGGCACCGAGTTTCTACCACCGGCAGCGGTGAAAGTAAACAATAAAGTGATGTCGGGAGCATGTGGCTGCCGGAGCGTGAAACCTTTCGGAAGCCGTCACGATGAGCCGGGTGACGACGCAACCCATTTGTTGCTCCTCAGAATACCGGGATCGAAAATTGCAAAGGGGTCCCAGACAAAAAAGGAGCGCTCACTTCGATCGCCATGGGCGATGCATTCGAATCTGCCCCGGCAACGATCTCACACGAGCTCGGGACATTATCCTTCAATTGCGCGCCGGTTTTTTTTGAGGGGCACAAGCAAGAGCAGAAGATCCGTGAAAAGGCAGAACGTCATGAGTCCACAGGAAGCGGCAACCCCGTAGGTGAAGGGATAAAATGGGATTCGGAGCGTTTCGGACACTTCTCCGCTGCGACGAAGCGTCTCCGCGTGGCCGCCCACTTGCCAAGCCGCCACGAAGAAAAAGGCGATTGCAAGAACCAGACTGATAGCAGTGATCACCTTGCGGAGACCGGGAGGAAACTTCGATGAAAGGATGTCAACGGCTATATGGCTCTTCTTGATCTGTGCATAGCCCAGGGGCAGGGAGACGGTGAGGGCCCCCAAGAAACCTACGAGCTCGAACGCGGCGGAAATCGGCGTTCCCATCAATCGCAGCACCATGTTGACACACGCCACGGCCATCATGAGAAACAGGGTGACGCCGCCAAGCATGGTGAACACATTGTTTAACGACTCGTTGAACTTTCTGAGGCCTTCCATAACCTTTCCTTGGGACTGGCCGGCGTTTTCACAAGCGTAACCGGTGGATTGACTTTCCGTTGACGCGCTCCGCCGCAGTTCCCTTCAGTCTGAAATACCCTGGCGAGATTTGCCGGGCCCCCGCCGCTCGGGTGGCTTCTTTGCGTTACGATTGCACCACTTGGATACTCCGGGATAAGGCATCCTCATGCGCTGCGAGCGGCACGGCCCGACTGCTCTCCTGAGGCTGCCCTCCTCGATAACGAATCCTTGTTACGGTAAACCGATTGCAGAAACCCCACCCCAGCGCTTCAAGGGTGCCCGCCATCGGTAGGCCGGAGCTCTCCGTGCCCATCGAGCACCGGCCGATTCATCTTGCGGCCAAGCACTCAGTTCTTGAACTCCTCGGCGTACTTGTCCCTGAACTTCATCAACTGGTCGAGGAAATCCTTACCGGGGAGTCCGGCAGCCTTTGTGCGTTCGAGGTATTTTTCCGTCAGAGGCTTGACTTTCGCTTCCCATTTGGCCTTTTGCTCTTTTGTCAAAGAGACGAACTCCACCTTCTGTGTCTCTTTCGCCCACTTGACCGCGTCTTTGGCGTGCCGGTCCACGTATTTTCCCGTCCAGATCGCCTGATCTTTGCTCAGTTCTTCAAACACCTTCTTCACGTCCGGCGGCAGAGCCTCCCACTTCTTCTTATTCATCACCACGGCAAAGGGGACGACCCACAGATCGGTGACGGTGACGTTCTTGCAATAATCTGCAAACTTCATGTCCTTGAGAACTTCCAGAGAACTGACCAGCCCCTTCACGACCCCTTTCTGGAGCGCTTCGGGCACCGCTGACATGGGCATTCCTTCCGGAGCAGCCCCCAGAGCCTTCATGATCTCCACACCGGTCCCTGCGGCCCTGAGCTTGAGCCCTTCGAGGTCTTCCATGTTCTTCACCTGCTTCTGGGACATGATGTTGGCTGTTGCACAGGTGAACATGGTGAGAACCTTCACGTCGTCGAATGACTTGGGCTTGAATTTGGAATAGAGATCCCACATCGTTGCGCTCGCCACAACGCCGCTCGGAAAGACAAAAGGCAGGTCCATCGCCTCGAAGAGCTTCCACCGTCCGGGCTGATAGGCGGTCGCAAGACAGCCGATGTCGGCAATACCCTTGACCACTCCGTCGAACATGTTCTTTGCCCCGAGAAGCGTCCCCCCGGGAAAGGTCTTCACTACCACCTTCCCGTTGGTGCGCTTGTTGACCTCTTTAACCCACCGCTCCATCTGGACGCACGGAAACGTGGGCGCAGGCGGAAAATTGGCGTACGTGAGGTTGATGGTGTCGGCCGCTCCGACCGGAGCGAAGCACGACAAGCCAAAAATCAGCGACAGACAGAGTACGGCGGCATACATGGCACGGAAGAAAGCTCTCTCCTGCATCGCACAAACCTCCTCATATGGAAAAAGGGAAGGGAAACCGAGTTGAGCATAAACCCGCATAAAATCAGTCTCTTTGATCAAGTTACAGGAGACTCGGCAGCCTTGTCAACGACAATTTCCAGACAGTTGCGCCCTTGCCGCGGTCCGGAGGCAACACCCCGGACACGGATTCCTCAAGAAACCGGGCATGAAGCAGGATATCGGGGGGCCCTCCGGAAGATAGAAACGGATGCCCGTCTCGGCCGACGGCAACGCTCGCATCGGAGCGAGGCTCTGTTTTGTCGGCTCTTTCAGCCGCCGCCGCATTCGGCGGGCGACAGAACCGGCTTCGAGGAGAGGCTTTTCGCCGCGTGCGGTAATCGTCGCCCCGGTTATATAAGGTATTACATGAGCTTATTTATTGAACAGACCAAAATTACAGTAAAAAACATTTGCAATTATTTCTTGGTGTGATATGAAAGGCCTCCCAGAGACAGAGACCATCGGGTCTCCAATCACCGGAAAGAGGAGTTAAACGATGAAGAAGGCCGCCATCCTGACGACAATGATTTCGATCCTGATTTTCACTTTTGGCTTGAACGTCTTTGCAGCTAATGTTGCAGGGCAGATCACCGGTCTCGAGCAGAAGGCGCAGCGTGTTCAGGTTCAGATCGATCAGGCGAAGCAACAGCATAAAGCCTCCCTGGACCAGCGGATCATGGCCCTGAAAGCCTCCGTCGACACCTTGGTTCAGCAGAGGGTCCGCCTGGACTCACAGATTGCGCAACTCGAGAATCAGATGCAAGAAGCCAAAGTGGCCTCTCAGGCGACACTCGACAGACAGATCAAGTCTTATAACAAGGAGCTGTCCGCTCTGAAGCAGCAGATCGCCGGTCTCACCGCCAAGAAGGCAGCCGCCGCGATGCAGCCGCCCAAACCGGCCGTGGCTCCCAAGGCACCGGCGAAGCCCGTTCAGGCAGTTAAGCCGGCTCCTACTGCCGCAGTGGCCGCTCCTATTGCATCGGCAACCGAGACAAACTCGAAATGCCCCGTATGCCCGAAGACGCAGCCCGCCCCCGCCGGGAAATAGGATCGCTCGGTTATGAGACGGTCCCGGAACGGAAACCTCGCGGGGAACCTATCCCCGATGGGCGACGGATCGTTAGTTACATAGAGACTTCCGGGACCAAGTGAACAAGTTCAAGTTCATGCCTGTCTCCGCCCGCTCCGCCCGGTAGCCCGGAGACAGTGTGGATGCCCTTTCGAGAAATTGCATGCATGTCGGAACCGGGTTGACCGACAAGGCCGGCGTTTCAGGGTCAAGTCTTCGCATCTTTTCTTGCGATACATGGGACGCTGCGATTCCCTAGAACGCAGCGTCCTTCTGTTTTTCCGGGGGGTGAGATTGGGTTCGGAGGACAAAGAAAGGTTTCGTGACCGAACCGCTGCGCAATCCATCAAGTGATGTCTAGATTTTCCTCATTACATGTTTTTATTATTGACTTTATAGTTAATTTACTTTAGTATCTCTTCCCAACGGATTCATACCCTCTAGGAGAGCTCATGGGCAGCACGTTGAAATGGTTGGCGGTTATCCTTCTGCCACTCTGCGCCTCGTGCTCGTCTACCCTTGGTATAACAAAAAAAACCAGCCCACTAGACTCTTCACCTAAAGTTTCATCTCATACCGACAAGAAAACCCCGGTCTCCCCGAAGCAGGACGAAGGGGCTTTCCACATCGTGGGAAAGAGCGAATCCCTTCGGCACATCTGCGAAGTCTACGGACTCGATTTCGCCAAGGTCGCGAAGATCAACAACTTCAAGGCTCCCTATTCTTTGAAATCGGGTGACACCGTCTTTCTTCCCGCGGCCGCGCTGCTCCCGGAAACGGAGTCTCCCTCCGGAGGCAAAGCCAAAGGCTGGCTATGCTCGTCGGGCCATGGTCGTTCCAAAAAACGAACCCTGGGAATTCGAGGAGACAAGAACCCTTCCGTCCCAAATCTGAAGTTTCCCGTGCCTAGCGGTACGCTCACTTCTCCGTTCGGTTACCGATGGGGAAAGTTCCATACCGGCCTGGACATCGCCGCTCCGATTGGTAGATCGGTTTTGGCATGCGCCGATGGAAGGGTCATTTTTACGGGGACTCGAAAGCGATTCAGACGGTACGGCAACACAGTGCTGATAGACCATGGAAAAGGGGTTTACACCTATTACGCTCACCTCAGCAAAATTACCATCAAGAAGAATCAGCGTGTTCGACGCGGGCAGCGCATAGCCGAGGTGGGCAATACAGGACGATCTACAGGGCCCCACCTGCATCTGGAGGTGCGGGTGACCAACAAGATTTACAATCCCCTCGCCTACTTCAAATCCCCTGAGCTGAAGGGAGTCCTCGTGGCCAAACGGTTCATGTCGTCCCCCATGGGACCCATTCGGGCGCGGTGGCGCATTCCGGACCTCCTGGCGGCGAAGAATTGAGACCCCGTGGGCTCGCCCGATCACCTCTACAAGCGGTCGCTTCGGCTGCGCGACCGACCAACGGTTCGGGTTTGCTCCGACCCCCAATCCGATCGAAACAACTCGACACAGTCAACCGCGTAGGGACCTTTTTGGCGTCACGGCAGAGAGCCTCATCCAGCCGACTCTTCCCGGCTTTCCCAAGGCATGTGCAGGTATCGAGCGGAGATGAGCCCTATATACGGGTGCTTCTCGGTTAAAGGGCGAATTCGTGGAGCGATACCCGGATGACGATGCCACGGCGACCTCGAGAGAAAATTTTCCGTCGAAGTGCCATTTGGGAACAATTGCTGGTATACAATCCGTGCAAGCCCAACCGCGCCGTCCCGTGACCGGGCACGAGGGGAAGAGACGAACCATTTGCAGAGCTCAAAGACGCTCCGTAACGGGAAGAAACCCGGGACCGTATCCGTGGGGACCTGCGCGCCCGAACCGGCAGCTCGTTGGAGACATCGTGCCGTAACCGCGGGTCGTGACAGGGTGATTGGAAGTACCCCAAACGACCGAGGGGAGGATGAACGTGGCTGATCGTCCGAAAGAAACGCTTATTCCGTCCAGAGTGATGCTCATCGGCGAGGGGCAGATACCCGGCGAGGTATTGGAGGCCCTGGAGGACCGCCTGCTCAAGATCTTCATGAGGGAGCCGGATCCCGAAGAGTGGCCCTCCGAGATGGGGCACCTCGTGCAGTACCTCTCCGCGGAGGAGCAGACGAAACATTCAGTCTCCAAAATACTGAGGCGACACGACTCTCTGCTGGGCGAATCGTTGGAAACCTGGGCGGTGACGGCCTGGCAAGACCTCGTCGAAACCGAGATCGTCAAGAGCAACGATCGCGAGATGATCGTGGAGGAGATGGCGGAGCATGTGAAGTCACTGCTGGGCAGGTATTTGGGGGAGGTCTGATTCGACGGGTTTTCCGATATTCGTCCCTTTTGTTCTTGACAAAAAGTAAGGATATCATTAACATTCGGACTTTAAGTCTTGGATTCGCGCTTTTCCGTGTTACGCTTCATGGATTTTTATGCCGAGGATGCCGGGTCAAGGCCGGAGGGTGGCCGAATTGGCTGTTTACGGACGGCCTGTTTGTCGTCGCAAGGCAGTCCCGGTGGAGAGGCTTCGGCCGGCTCGGTCGATCCATCGATGCAGAAACGAATCGAAGACATCCCACTACTTCCCGATTCCTTAAGATTGTCAATCGATCACGTGCGTGACCGCGAGGTCACTTGATGGGTCCGCCCTCTGTGGTGGAGGCGGGCTTCCCGGACAAGTGGAAGGTTATTGAAATCACCGGAGACTGCAAGGTAGAGAGAAAGGAGAGAGGTATATGGCCGAAATAGGACACGGCGGAAAAGAAATCGTCGAGCGCATTATGGCTCCCGCAGAGGCTGCTGGAAAAATCAAGGGTCTGACCCAGATTCCGATCCGCAGTCAGATTGCAAACGAAGTGATCGGGATTTCCTACGGCTTTTTCTCCCCGTTGGAGGGTTTCATGGGGAAGGCCGACGTGGAGTCCGTTTGCAAAAACATGAGACTGACCAACGGAGTGGTTTGGAGCATTCCCATCCTTTTTGACCTTTCCAGCGAAGAGATCGAGAAATACGGTGTAAAGCCGGGCGTGAGCGTCCTTCTCACCTTCGGCGGCAACCCGATGGCAATTTTCGAAGTGGCGGAAGTATTCGACTACGACAAGAAATCCATGTGCAAAGACGTGTACGGCACGGACGAGGACAAACACCCCGGCTGCGCCCGCACGTATAGTTACAAGGACAAGTTTGTCGGAGGCAAGATCACCCTGGTCAACAAGCCCAAAATCAATGCTCCCTACGATCCCTACTTCCTCCCGCCGCTGGTGATGCGAAAGAAATTCAAGGAGAAAGGCTGGGAGAGAGTCGTCGCCCATCAGACCAGAAACGTTCCTCACACGGGACACGAGTGGCTCATGAAGGGTGCATGGTTCCAGACCTATGCCGAGCTCTCAATCGAGAAGCCCATTGTCGGCGTGCTCGTCAACGCGATCATCGGCGCCAAACGCAAGGGTGACTACATCGACGAGGCCATCATTCTGACCCAGGACGAGCTGCGCAAGTCCGGGTACTTCGGCGATCACTGCCATCTCACCTCCCTCACCTTCTGGGATATGCGGTACGCCGGCCCCAGAGAGGCGGTGTTCCATGCAGCGCTGAGGGCCAACCTCGGTCTGACCCATCACATGTACGGTAGAGATCACGCCGGAGTGGGCACCTATTACGGAGCCTATGACGCTCACCACATGCTCGCATCGGTACAGAAAGACCTCAGCATCGTCCCCGTTTATTCCATGAACTGGCTCTATTGCCCGCACTGCGGCGAAGTGACCTCCGAAGGACTCTGCGACCACAAGAAAGAGTGGCAGAAGTTCAGCGGCACCGTCATCCGAAGCATCGTCCAGGATGGTGTCAAGCCGCCGCGCCTCATTTTCCGCCCCGAGGTCTTCGATCTGGTTATGGAATGCGCGGACAAGTACGGGTTCGGCTCGCCGTTCGTCACAGACGAGTATCTGGAGAAGAGAATTCCCGTTTTCGAAATTCCCCCCATGTAATACGAGGAGGTAATACAACTATGGCCGAAGAAAAATATCCCATCAACATTTGGATTAACGAAGACCGATATGCCAAGCTGGAAAAAGCCGGCCTGGCCGACATGTGCCAGGAAATGTTGGCAGGTCTCAAGGTCTTCCGGGTCTATGCCAACGACGCAGAGAGAGACAAGATCTTGAAGGTGTTCCCGACCGCGAAATTCGACAGCGCCACGACCAAGAGCATCGAGCTTCTTCCCAAGGAAGTGAAGGACAAGATTTTCGACAAGTGCGTCGAAAGACAGTCCATGGATATTCTCGGTGAGTTCCTCAGCGCTTACTAACACGAGATAGTCATCGCACCGTGCGGTGGATTGATGAGAAAGAGGGCTATACAGCCCTCTTTCTTTCTTTTACGGACCGTTGTGTCGGGTCCGCGAGTCTTCGGCTGCAACGGCCCGAAATGGCTTGCAGGTACGGGTGTGCGGACGCCGCAAGCTTGACGAAGCCGCAACGATAGGGCATAGAATACGCTGCATCGGCCTGCGGCTATCGGAAGGGGCGCTCTGCGGTCCCCGGGTGTGAAAGAACGAGCCGTGTTTCGGTCTGTAAGGCACGTTCCGGCAGACCAATCGACGTCAAAATCAGCAAATCTATGGGAACCATTCCCCCATGACCGATCTCTTCGACAAATGTTATGCGTTCAGCCGTGACCGAGAAGCGGTGGAGATGGGACTCTATCCCTACTTCAAGGCTATTTCCCGGCTGGAAGGGCCCCATGTGACCGTCGACGGCAGGGACATGATCATGGTCGGCTCCAACAATTATCTGGGGCTCACCACGCATCCCAAAGTAAAGGCAGCAGCGCTTGAAGCTCTGCAGATCTTTGGAACGAGTTGTTCGGGCTCGAGATTCCTCAACGGCACGCTCGATATGCACGAGAAGCTGGAGGCCTCCCTTGCCGAATTCACGGGCAAGGAGGCTGCACAGGTCTTCTCCACAGGTTTTCTCACCAACCAGGGGGTGATCTCTCCCCTGATCGCAAGGTCCGACACCGTGGTGATCGACAGGCTGGTCCATGCGAGCGTCGTGGAAGGGGTACGGCTGGCCTTCGGTAAAGTGAGACGGTTCAGGCACAACGACATCGAATCCCTCCGGAAGAATCTGGAAGTCAGCTCGGATTCCAAAGGAATTCTCGTTGTCGTGGACGGTGTGTACAGCATGGAAGGGGATATAGCCCCCCTGCCCCGGATCGTTGAAGCCTGCAAGGAGTTCGGTGCCCGGATCATGGTGGACGATGCCCACGGACTCGGCGTCCTGGGAGCCGGCGGGAGGGGAACTCTCGAGCATTTCGGATTGATTGACGACGTGGATTTGGTGATGGGCACGTTCAGCAAATCCTTCGCATCCCTCGGAGGATTCGTGGCAGGCGACGCACGGGTGATTTCGTACATCAAGCATCACTCCCGGGCTCTCATCTTTTCGGCAGCCATGCCTCCTTCGGCAATAGCCGCGGCTCAGGCAGCCCTGGACGTTATAAAGTCCGAACCCGAAATTCGAGAAAACCTGTGGAGAAACACCCGTTTCCTCATGGATGCGGTGGTCGGGCTGGGGTTCGACACCGGCCCCACAGAGACTCCCATCGTACCTTTGATCGTAGGGGACGATATCCGGACCGCGTATTTCTGGAAGCGTTTGTTCGAAGAGGGATTGTTCACGAACTGCGTGTTGGCCCCGGGCGTCCAGGAAGGCTCCCAAAGAATCAGGATGTGTCTCATGGCCACCCACACCATGGAAGACCTGGAGAAGGTCGTCGAAATCTGCGGAAGAGTGGGCAAGGAAATAGGAATAATTTCATAGGGGAGACGGCAGATGAGTTACGAGAATTCAGAGAACAAGAGGGGAGCCGGCTTTCCCCGCGGCGCAGCTAAATGGCCGCCGAGCTTAATCGCAAAGGGAATGCTGTGTGCATTGATTTTCACGGCCGTAATAGGATTGACGGGAAAGACCGTGTTTGCCGTTGCGACGGCGACGATCGAAGCCGAGAAAGTCGGGACCGCCTCGGGCACCGTCGCGGGAGGTCACGTTCCCATAGAGGAGCGTCTCGCCCGCATTGAGAAAAAGCTCCTGTTGGTTGAGGAGACGGTGAAGAAGGCGGAGGACAGATCTTTTTATAATAAGATGGCAAGCCGCGAGATGTTGGGATATGCGAAGATCACCGTGGTGGTCCTCGTCATTATTGCGGCGATTTTTCCCCTTACGATCTGGTTCCTGAGCAGAAGACGCATACTCGGTCTCTCGGGCCTTTCTTCCGAGATGGCCGCAACATTGCTGCTCGTTGAAGAGCGTCAGACAAAGCTTGTGGCACTGCTCAAGGAAATGCAAAGCGAAATTGATTACCTGCACAGCCTCCCGTCCCCCGATCTGAAGAACCTGGTTCACCAGGCGGAAGGTCTTGTGCGGAAGAATGAAGCCGATTTGAAGAAGGTTCGCGAACCCGATCGGTAGCCTGCTTGACGGACCCAGAGGGGGATTGCCCGGGCAATCCCTCTGCCCTCCGGCGCAAGACTTGAGGCCGGGGGAGAGAGCTCCCTCGCTAAGGCACGATGAGAACAGGGGTCCCAACAGGCACGAGCGAATACAGCTCCTCAATCTCGGAATTCCACATCGCAATACATCCATCGGTCCAATTGTCGGGCTTGGGGAGAAGAATCGCACACCACCGTCGGAGATACTCGTCCGTAGGGTACCCGTGTATCCCGACCCAGCCCCCCAGCTCCGTATCCCACGGAGGCCTCTTTCCTTCCCGAATCGAATCGATGATGAGATTGCGCTTGTCCAGCGATATGGCTCCTTGTTCGAATGCCCGGCGGGCATCTTCCTCGCCGGGATAGCTCAAACCGAGGAATCGCCAGAAACGACTTCCCGTTGACTTATAACAAACAAAATAGTCACCCTCAGGGGTCTTGCGATCCCCAACGCACGTCTTGGCTCCAATCGGGTTACTTCCCAGACAGATCCGATAGGCCTTGATCCGGCTGCCGTTACGAAACAACTCTAGTAATTGCTCCGCCTTGCGTACAACAATAGAAGTAACGTTGAAGGTAAAGTCGTCGGACGAGGCTGCCGCTATCGCCGTCGGAGAGATCGTCCCGAGAACGAGCACTCCCAGCAGCACAACCCAAGCTCTCTCCGAGAGACCGGGCAAGACCCCCAAGCGCATCAGACGCGGCACCATGAAACACCCATAAAGATCCCGCTGCCCTTTCGTAACCGATCCAAGCGGATCGACACCCTAACATATCGTAATAGTTGGATAAAGTCAACGACAAACATACAGATGTCGTATCCCACCACTTACGCGCGGCAGGCTCGCAATGACAAATTACAAGTCAGTTCATACCGAAAGAGTGAATGGTTGCCGGATGCCATATCTTGGGATGCACATCCTCGTGCCGGCCGCCACCCTACGAGGTCAGGGTGTTCTCGAGTCGAGCTCTTTGAGAAGCGTCTGAGCTGCTTCCGTCATCGACCCCTCTCCTCCGTAAAATACGTCCTGAACGGTAACCCCTTTACCGTGGTACACGTCATTGGCCGCCTTATCGGGCTGCAAAGAGGCCCCGGTAAGGGAAATGCCTGCGAAAAGTCCCTTTGACCGGGAGTACGACAGGATTCCCGCGTCAAATTTGGGGTTGGTCTCGGCCGACGCCTCACGACCCACCGGTCCGGCCGCGACCGAAGCGTCCGCTCCCAGGGTTATCTGTTCCTCAAGGAGACGCTGAACCCCCTGTTCGCTCATAATGAGGAGGATCAGGTCGATGGATTGGGCGCCTACCTGCACACCCAAGCTTCCCCCCCGGATGGTGAAAAAGACCGGTTTGCTCCATTTTCCGGTGGTCTCGTCTCTTCTCAGAACAATACCGCTTCCGAAGGTCACTCCGATGACGGCCCCCACCTTGAGCACTCCGGGGAAGATCGCCAGTCCTCGACATCTTCGTAGAAGATCTGAGGGAATTCCCGCGTCCGGCATGGCCAGGACGTTTTTCAACACAACGTCACAGGCGAGAATTCGCTTGTCCAGCTCGTCCAGAGTCATGGCCGCGTGGACCGTCCGTCCTGAGAGGACGAAAGCCATGAGGACAAACGCGTACGCAAACAGTGATGAACGCATACCCCTCACCCCATGCTGTCTAAGGAGGCGTCACGCCGTTCCGACGGTCAGTGTTTGAAAGCCCGTTGGTTCGTGAACATCATGGTGACCTGCGGTTTGGTCTCGTTGCAGGCGACAATGGATTCAAAGTCCCGATCGGAGCCTCCCGGATGAACAATGGCGGAAATTCCCTCTTTGATTCCCACGTCAACCCCGTCCCGGAACGGGAAGAACGCGTCGGACACCATCACCGATCCGGGCAACCCCGCCTTGCACTGCCGGACCTCGTCATCCAGAGCCCGGCAAACCTCTTCGTCTTTCATTTCGTTGAACGGCTTGCCGTATCTCTCGAAGCAGATCCTATCCCTGTACTTGACGTAAGCCTTGATAACCGCCAGCTCCGCCACTCCCACCCGATCCTGCTCGCCGGTGCCGATCCCCACGGTGCATCCATCCTTGACGTAAATGACCGAATTGGAAGTAACACCCTGCTCCACGGCCCACCCGAATATCATGTCATCGAGCTCTCGATCGGTGGGATTCCGTTCGATGGAGTATTCCTTGCCCTGGTAAACGGCCCGGGCCGGAGCCAGATCCGATGCGGTGCGAATGGCGTTCACCGGCGACTGCTGCACGATAATCCCTCCGTCCGCCAGGGACTTGAAATCGACAAAACGCAGAGCGCAGTACTGCTCGAGCTTGTTGATTCCCGGGACGGCAAGTATACGGAGATTCTTTCTTTTCATGAGGATTGCCACTGCGCCCTCCTCATAATCGGGTGCCGCCACCACTTCCAGGTAATTCTCCGCGACAGCCGAGGCAGTGGCCTTGTCCAGCGGTCGATTGAAGACCGCAGCCCCGCCGAACGCTGCGATACGATCGGCCATATTGGCCCTCTTGTACGCCTCTTCGAGGCTTTCGTGCACCGCCGCGCCGCAGGGATTGTTATGCTTCATGATGGAGCATGCGGGGGATTTTGTGAGGAACTTCAATATATTCAGTGCATTGTCAACGTCGGTGAGATTCGTCTTGCCCGGATGCTTGCCGGCCTGAATCATCTCTTCCTCGGTGAGGCTGCTAACCAACCCGTTCCCGGGAGATATGAACGCGCATCCCCCCAGGGTGAGGCTCCCCTGCACCAACTCGTACAGCGCCGCCTCCTGACCCGGATTCTCTCCGTAGCGAAGCCCCTTCTCGATAAGGTTCCCTGAAGAGTCGGGGATTTTCCAGGTTCTTTTCCGATAGGTGAGCTTCTGATCCCCAAAGGTGATCGTCATGGTCTCAGGGAAATGGTCGTCCATCACGGTCTTGTATTTTTTTTTGAGATCCTCCATTCAGCCGGCCTCCCTCCAAAGCTAGTGTTTCAATCACACGGATCGGCTCGCGGGACCCGATGTCGCCACTGTTCGGTCTGTTCGGGTCGTTCGACGGCAGGTCGAGGAAATGCGACGGAATGCATTGGGCCCCCATTCTTCCCATGTTGTAGCGAAGCGCAGCATGCTATCCGTAGGCCTCCCGATAACCCCAAGGCTCTCTTCGTTTCCCGCAGTTTTCAAGGCGCTCCACTATAACACCGGTCGGGGGCGCGTACCAATAGACGTCGGACACGCGTTGATATTCTCTCCGCAGGACCGATCCCCCTCTTTTCTCTCCGTTACCGTCGGAACTTCAGCGCGGCCGGAATCTCGGCAAAATCTATCATGGAATCGATGGGTCGCGGGGAGGTTTCTCCATCCGCGGACACTCTTCCGCATCGGGGGCGATGGGCCGCCTGACACGGTCTTCTTCCCGGGGCGAATGAGCTCCGAGGCGGGAGATGTCGGTAGCCTCATTCAAGGGCGCCATGGGAGCAGGCCGGCTTCCCTTGAGCGGGGAGGCTGTGGTAGTCTGGAAAAAAACGTGGAGTGCTCCCTGTGAAAAAGTCGCAATCCTTTTTCGTCTTGCTCGGCGTGTTCCTGGCAGGGTTCATCACCGGCGTACTCTTCTCCTCCTGGAAACTGGGAAACGTTGCCGGTCCCCCCGCATCCGCGGCTCCCGAAACCGCCCAGTCCAGCGCGCAAGACCAAATTCAACAACGAATTGACGGTATTGAACGGATGCTCGCCGTCAATCCCAAGAACGCCGAAGCCCTTGTCCAACTGGCCAACGACTATTTCGACCTCAGCAAGTACGACAAGGCGGTGGAGACATATAAGAAAGCCCTCGAAATGGAGCCTCGCAACGCGGATGTGCTGACCGACATGGGAATCAGCTACCGCAGGCTCGGCCGGCCCAACGAGGCTATTGAGGCGTTTCGCAAGGCTGTGGCCATCGACCCGGGTCATGCCATGGCCCTGTTTAATATGGGAATTATCCTCAAAGACGACCTCAAGGACAAAGTCGGAGCCCTCAAGGCCTGGGAAGCCTTCCTGGAAAAGGCAGGGGACAGTCGGTACGCGGTGATGGTTCGTCCCTGGGTGAAGCAGCTTCGAGAAGAAACCGGCTCCACACAGGGCGAAAAGAAAGATGGCGAGAAGAAGTGATGTTACATGGCACGGGGCGGTTGTTTAATCCGCCCCTTCTTGCCGGCGGGTTTCTTCTTGGCGCTCTTTTTCTTCTTCTTGTGCTTCTCCTTCAACGGCTTTAACTCTATGGGTTCTTCCTTGACCTCCGTCTTCTTCTCCACTGACGGAGCAGCAATCGGGGGCTCTACCGCGGCCATCGGTTTTACCCCGAACTGGCTCACGATAGCCTTGATCTCTCCGGCCATCCGTTCCACCACAACGAAGAGAGAGGGGAAGACGAAAGCCTCCTTCAAGTTGTTAAGAGTGTCGGGTACAATTCCACGGGCCACCAAAGGAGAGCATTTGCAGTCTTCCTTACCCACTACGTTAAAACCCACGGCTTGGGCACGTCCGGCCAAGGCCGAGAGAAACATAGTGCACACGGCTAGGGCGACGATAAGCGATCGCATCTCGGTTCTCCTGGTTAGAAAAAGTGTGATTCTATTATACTGAAATCGTATAAAAAATCAAGATCGTTGTGGAGAGAGCGGCTTGAGGTGCGGCGGAGGGATGTCGGCAGGAGATTGGTAAGAAAAAAAAGCCCGACCTGAGGGGTCGAGCTGGGAGACACCGTCTAGCGGTCGGGCTCATTACACATAATGGCCGGTGAGAGAATGCGAGGTTCCCGTTCTTGTTCTCGTTGTGCTCCAGGGTCTCCTAGGAGCCGATCTCTCGGCCAACCCCGGACGAGACCGTTTTACCTCGGCACTCACCGGCCAACGGACATTCCGCAATCAGAATATGAACCCGCCTTCGACGAACCCGCCCTCGAGGGTGTTGTTCAGCAGGTAGTCATACTGTCCTTTTTTGAGTTGAACGAACCGATAGCCACCCTTGACGTATCCCCATCTGCCGCAACCCAGCGGCACGGAGTAGCGTGCACCGGCCTGCACGTCCCAGCCCTCGACATCGTCGATGAACATGGCGCTCACCTTGTTGTCCAGCGACAGGGTACCACCGTTCGGTGCCGTTTTGAGGCAGCGCTGGAACTGAATGCCGACCGTGGCGGCGTCGATCCCCTTGCTGAAGGTGCTCGTGTAGTTGCCGCAGTTTTGGCAGCTTATCGCTATCTTGTCGTCCACGTGAACCCATCCGCCCGACACGCTGACCGATGCCTGACAATTCCTCAAGGCGTCATACACCAGGCTCACGCGTTGATATGTATGCTGCCACTTGGTCTGCACATCCTGCCCGTAATAGATGTACCCGGTGTTACCCGGTCCGAATACGAACTGCCGGTTCGGCCATCCCCCTCCGTTGAGCTCGTACCCGAGGATCGAGTACTGAATTCCCCAATGCGGCCTGAACTGATAGCGCGCGCTGAGCTCGGGGATCACCTGATGGGCAGGCAAGCCCAGGTCGTCATTGAGGTCCACCTGGTTGTCATAGCCGCTGTAGGTCGTGTAATACATAGAGTAGCGCGGCCATGCAATGGTCCCTTTGACTCGGGCGAATAGCGCTTGAGCGCTTATGTCCCATTGCCGTGCCCGTGGAGCGGGCAAGAAGCACATCGGCCGGACGCCGTACGGCAAAGGAGTGCATGCGGCGGGTTTCACCTTGGTTATTCCCCTTAGAGGCGGAGGAACGCAGGGATAGACCACCGAAGCCATAGCGCGCGGAGCGATGACCTTAGCACGGGATTTGGCTTTATGAGACGCGGGGACAGGAGCGGCTCCCGGCTGATTAGGCCTGAGGAGTATCTCCAAGGATTCGTCGGGTCCCGCGGCCCAGGCTGCGTTCAAGACGATTGTTGACAGAAAAAAGGCAAGGCATACCAATGACGTAACAGGTATTCTTCTCAACATACCCTTCCTCCCAGCTCGAAATGTTGGATTTTGCATTAATATGTAACCTAAATCCGTGTCAAGAAAAAAATGACACTGTTTTTCAGTTGGTTGACAGGATTTTCGAGAATTAAGTAGATGGGTGCTTGTAACCATTTAATATTACGACTTTTAATTTCGGCCCCAACAGACTTCCTCCTCCCCCTTTTTTCCACTTTTCCCCGCGCGCCCCTTCGCCGGTCTTGACACTCGTCTCCGATTCAGATAACGCTATCCCTCCAATAAACCAGAATAATTTTACCGCCCCCGCCGGACGGGCGGTCCGGGAAATGCTCGCGTCCCCGGGAGAAAATTCTGGTTAAATCTTCTGTAATTTCCAGTAAGAAGGGACATATGCTCACACCGACTTTAGAAAAGGCCCCCATCCATCCTGCAAACCCGACCGTCACAGGACTCCCCTCAGGGCCCGCCCACCCGCGACCGGGTATTATTCACCGACTGGCGGTCGCCGTCGCGCTCCTCGTCTTTGCCACGTCCTTTTCTTTTTCTGCGGATGCGCAATCCCTCAACAGACGACTTGAAGCCGTGGTAAAGAGAGAAGTGCCACATGATTGCTCCATTTCGGTACAAGTGGCAGATCTTCAATCCGGCCGCGTGCTCATGGAAAAGAACGCGCATCTGCCGCTCGTCCCCGCGTCAACCATGAAAGTGGTCACAGCGTCGGCGGCTTTACGGTTTATGAATCCGGATTTCACCTTCGTAACGGAGGTTCTGGCTGAAGACGTGCGGGGTTGGTCGGTGGGGACTCTTTATTTACGCGGAGGCGGGGATCCCTATCTGGTGAGCGAGCAGCTCTTCGCGTTGACGAAGTCTTTGAGAGACAAAGGCTTGAAGGAGATCCGGGGAAACATCGTGGTGGACGATTCCCTCTTTATCCCCAGCGAGCCCCTGGACGAAAACGAGAAGCTGGGCTATCGGTCCTACCACGCACCGTACAGCGCTCTTTCTCTCAATTTCAATTCCGTCAAGGTTACCGTGATCCCGGGCACCGCTGCGGGGAAGCCCGCGCGCATCCTGGTAGATCCGGTTTCCGAATACATTACGGCCAAAGGGAGCGTGACCACGGTCAAGGGTAAATCGCCGGCTCAGGTTACCATCACCAAGCACCCGGTGGCCGGCGACAGGGAACGAATTGTCGTGACCGGCACTATTGGGAAGGATGCGCCGATCAAGAGCCGGTATGTGAACGTTGCCGAACCCGCTCTCTACACAGGCGAAGTCTTCAAGGAGTTTCTCTTGCGGGAGGGGATCAAGGTCGCGGGGAGTGTCGTACGCGGCAAGACGCCTCCGCAGGCCGAGGCCTATCTGGAATTCAGCTCGAGGCCTTTGGGAGTGATTGTCTACTGGCTCGACAAGTTCAGCAACAACTTCATGGCCGAGCAGATCGGTCTCGCGCTGGGCGCGTACGTGCATGGAGCTCCGGGGACACGGGAAAAGGGACTCGCGGTGATCCGGAAGCATCTCCTCTCATGCGGGGTGGATGAAGGAGACTTCCAGCTCAGCGAAGCCAGCGGCCTGTCTCGCAACAATCGTCTCAGTGCTTCCGCTCTGGTCAAGGTGCTGCTCGCCGCGGCGAGAGACTTTGGCTACAATGTCGAATTTATGGCTTCACTTGGGGTGGCGGGGGTTGACGGCACCTTGCGGGAGAAATTCACCGACCCCTCTCTCAAGAGGAGGATTCGCGGCAAGACCGGAACGCTCAGAGGAGTCAACGCACTCACGGGGTACGGCGTCTCCCCGGACGGAAAACTCTTTGCCTTCGCCTGCATCGCCAACTGCCTGCGAAACGGAACAGGATTCATCTCCCACGCGGACAACGTGGTGAGGGCGATCATGGAAATGCCTTTGGGGAAATGAGTAGGTGCAGATTTCAAACCTGCCCCTACGGAGGATTCCGTGTCAACCGAGAAATCCTGAGGATAGGGGCGGGTTTGAAATCCGCCGACATGGACCTGAATCCGCCGGCAACAATTATCCTGTGACGGCCTCCTCGTTTTCCAACTTGGCAGGGGTCAAGCGATCCCCGATCCCTCTCAATCGTGAGACCACCCTACCCTTTCCCAACGTCTCGAGCATCTCGAAGAGGCCCGGTCCCACGGAGGTTCCCGACACGGCGGTACGCACCGCGTTGATGAGCAGCCCAGCCTTGACGCCCTTCCGGTCGGCGTAGGAGCGAAATACATCCTCTATGGGGTCGTGGACGAATTGGGGAAGAGCCTCAAGTCTGTCCGCAAGCTCCGGCAGGAGATCTCCCAGAATGGGGTCCGAGAGATTCTTCTTGACTGCTTTCTCCTCGAATTCGTACGCGTCGGAGAAATAGCAACGTCCCCTCGTGGAGAAATCCTTCAGCGTGTGGAACCGCGCGCGAATCAGATCCAGCGTTTTGAAGAACCAATCCCGTTCATCGGCGGCATAGGAATCCTGCCACAGCCCCTCGGCCTTCAACTCCTCCTCGACGTAGGGGACAAGCTCTTCCAGAGGCATGGTGCGAATGTACGTGGCATTGAAATGGATGGCTTTGGGATCGGTCCAGTTCTTTGCATCTCCCGGGACATAGTTGAAAATGGAATTGGACCTGTTGATCCGCTGGAGATCGAAGGCCTCCACGAGCTCTTCACGGGTGAAGAATTCCTTCCCGTCCGCGGAGGACCATCCCAGCAACGCCAGGAAGTTGCACAGAGCCCAGGGGATAAACCCGTGGCTCCGGTAATAGGCTATGGTGACTACTTCCCCGTGTTTGCGCTTGGAAAGCTTGGCCTTCTTGTTATCCAGGGTCAAGGGCATGTGGGCGAAGGTCGGCGGCGTGATTCCGAGGGCCCGGTAAACGAGCACCTGTTTGGGTGTGTTTGCGATCCCGTCGGCTCCCCTGATCACGTGGGTGATACGGTCCGACGCGTCGTCCACCGCGTTGCTGAGGATGTACAAAGGCCGTCCGTCGGACCTGAGGATTACGAAGTCCTCTATGTCTTGGCCTTTCTTTTCCACGCGACCGTACACAGCGTCTTCGAAAGCCACGGAAAACGACGGATCGCGCGGAACTCCGAACCGTACCACGTACGGCATGCCGAGCGCGAGCTTCTCTTGCACTTCCCCGTCCGAAAGGTTTCTGCAGCGACCGTCGTACATAAACGCCACCTTGTTTTCCACGGCAGCGGCTCGTTGCGACTCAAGCTCTTCTTTGGTGCAGAAACATCGGTAAGCGTGGCCGCTTTTGAGAAGCTTCTCGGCAGCCTCCACATGCCTGGGGACGTTCTCGGTTTGCAAGGATGGGCCTTCGTCCCAATCCAGGCCGAGCCATGTCAAGCCGTCCAGTATTTCCTGGAGCGATTCCTGGGTGGAGCGTTCCGTGTCGGTATCTTCGATCCTCAATAGGAAAACACCGCCTGTTTTTCGGGCCCAAAGCCAGTTGTACAAGGCCGTTCGCGCTCCGCCGAGATGCAGATACCCGGTGGGCGAAGGAGCGAAGCGCACCCGGACTTGATCTTGCCTACTCTGTGAATCGTTGTTCATGATGTGCTGAAATTACCCCCGGTCCGTGGGATCCAGGATCACCACCGGAACCTTACACGCATTTTGAAATTTTTCGCGATCTCTGAGGCTCCCCACGATGTCTCCGCAATGCATGGGAACCGCAACCTTCGGGTTGATGTCGTTCACCGCCGCTGCCGCCTGTTCCACGGTCATGGTGTACGTTCCGCCGACGGGCACGAGGGCCACGTCTGTCTTAACGTCCTTCATTTCCCGGATTTGGTCCGTATCGCCGGTGTGATAAACCCGCACTCCGTCAACCGTGACCACATAGCCTACCCAACCGTTGGAGCCGGGATGAAAGTCTTTGTCCGTGTTGTAAGCCGGTACGGCTTCCACGGTGACATCCCCCACGGCAAGACTTTCACCGGCAGAGATGACCTTGAAGGCTTCTCCAAACCCGGCCTTACAATCTGCAGGGCCTACGATAATCGTTGACGCGGTCCGGACTTTAGCCACATCGTCCTCGGAAAGATGGTCGAAATGGCTGTGCGTGATACAAACCAGATCTGCCGGCTTGGCACTCTGCAGTTTCCACGGGTCAATGTAGACCGTCGATTTTGACCCGTCAATTCGGAAGCTTGCGTGTCCCAACCATTTGATCTTCTGCTTGACAAATGATTCCACGTCCATTTTCTCCTCCTGAATGGAGAGTGAACCTTCCGGTCCCATAGATTTGATGCCGACCCCGTGCCGGCGCAACATAGCCGCTACACCGCCGGGAAGTCAACAATCCCTTGCCTCAGGGACAGCCTTCCTCCGGAATATGCAGAATATCTCTCCGGCGACCCCCGTGAAGGGTGTTCCCCCGTGAAGGGTATTCCCGGTCGAGCCCCACGACGAATCGGTCTCCATTCTATGCACTCTCTCTTTGCATTGCAAATCATCAGAGACGGCAATCGGCTGATGCAGGAAATAGGTCGTCCGGTTGTTTACCGTGAGAGGAGCCGACTCGCGTCCGGGCCTTCGTCGGCCGTGACTTTCCGAGTGCGGACCCGTATACTGAGTCACGCTGAATGGGGGCTTCGTCATGAAAGGCCGGTTCAGGAGTCCGTCCTAACCCCTGAGCGGCTCCTCGAGCACTTTTCCACCACCCGGCGAAACACGTGATGACCGGCTCTGATCTTGAAAGACCGGCTCGCAAAGAGCCCCGGTCCCGTCGGATTGCTGCGGCGCAACGCGACGGTACAAGGAGCAAAGCGCACATGATCGAGCGATTCGGGCGTCGATTTTATTCGGTGCGACCCAATCTCCTGGGATCGAAACTGACCGTAACCGACCGACACGGTGTGGAAATACTTTTTATCCCCATCAAGAATCTCGGTCACGTCTCTGAGATTAACCTGTTTCCGGACAAAAAATCCAAGGACTCTTTGTTGACCGTCCGACCCGTGTACCGCGAGCGGGGTAAAGGATGGCTGGCCAAGGTGAAGCATTTCATTTCGGGTCCGTCTCATCACGACGTGATAGATCCCCGGACAGGAAACAAGGTAGGGGCTTTGCGACTGGATTACGATACCCGGATTCCCAAGGATCAGAAATGGATATTCATGGATGCGGAGGATAGGGATTTCGGGCACCTCGAACCTATTCCCAGCACTACGTGGGGAGCAAAATTCAACCACTCGGGGTACGTAGGCGAGCGCCCCGTCTGTCAGGTGAAGTCCCGCAACATCATTACCGGCCGCTCCATAGATATGGATCTCTCATTGGACGCAAACCGGGAGCTCGATGCGAGACTCGCTGTGGCGGTGTCGGTTAAGATGGCCGTGGACATGGTGAATCTGGCCTCGGATTGATCGCAGACCTTGTAACAGCGGCTGGTCCCTTTCTAGAAACTTGAGGGCAAAGCACTACCCGAAGCAAATGTCTTTCAAGGGGATTCTTTTTGAGGACTTGGGTTAAGCGGTTCGGTTTGACGAGGTCGGGGCTTTGTTCATGTTATCCCCGAGGTGGGAGCCGGCTGTTTTGAGAGCTGCGGCGCGTTCTTGAGCTTTATGGCACATCCGATAGTGGAGAGTGAGCTGCCGGAAACGGGCGCCGGTACGATCGACACGCGGAGCTTCTTTTTCCGGTAACTATCGAAGCGCTCTACTACAAAAACCGCTTTATGGAAGGAGGAACGGTTCCATGAGTCAGAAGACCTTCAGGGCAATGGTGGTGAGTGAATCCCCGGACAAAACCTTCTCGCGAAACATTGCCGAGAGATCGATCGACGATCTTCCGCCGGGAGATGTTCTGATCCGTGTCCATTACTCATCCCTCAATTACAAGGACGCTCTTTCCGCACACGGAAACAGAGGGGTCACCAAGAACTACCCGCATACCCCCGGAGTCGATGCGGCGGGAGTGATCGAGGAGAGCTCCAAATCAGATTTCAGTCCCGGTGATGAGGTCATCGTCACCGGCTACGACCTGGGAATGAACACTTCAGGCGGGTATGGCGAATACATCAGGGTCCCCGCGGATTGGGTGGTGAAGCGGCCGGACAATCTTTCTCTGCGCGAGGCCATGATATACGGTACCGCGGGTTTTACCGCATCCCTGTCCGTTTACAAGCTCATCGGCAACGGCGTGACCGCCGACCAGGGGGACGTCCTGGTGACCGGAGCTCCGGGCGGCGTGGGCAGTGTCGCTCTGTCGATATTGGTCAAGTCGGGCTATCAGGTCGTTGCGGTGAACGGTGTTGTGGACGCGAAGGACTATCTTCTCGAACTCGGAGCAAAAGAGGTCATCAGCCCGGAGGAGTCCGTGGACACATCGGGGAGACCCCTTCTCAAAGGGCGATGGGCCGGCGCCATCGACACGGTGGGAGGGGAGATCCTGGCCACGGCCATCAAGTCCGTCCAGTACGGCGGCACCGTGACAAGTTGCGGCAATGCGGCTTCACCGGATCTTCCTCTGTCCGTCTATCCTTTCATTCTCAGAGGGGTCAGCCTTTTGGGGATCGACTCCGTAAACTGCCCCAGCGGTCTGAGGGCTTAAATCTGGCGAAAGATAGCCGACGAATGGAAACTGGAGAGACTCGATCGCATCACCAACGAAGTAACCCTTGAAGAGGTGGAGCAACGGATGGAGCTGATCTTGAAGGGGAAGCATACGGGCAGGGCCATAGTGAAGATAACGTCATAGGCTTACACGGGGGGAATCCCATGCCTTCGCGGATACCGTGAAACCGGGGACGGCGACCGCCGGCAGCCTTCCCTCGATCGAGGACGGCGTTGACGGAACGGCCCCCCCGGCTTTTTCGAGTACAACCGCATGTGCTGTTTGAAGCGGTTGCCCAATTGAGAATGTGACTTTACGCAACGTACGTCCCGGCTCTCAAGCGAAGTCGGGTCTTGCCGTTCGCGGCACATCTCCTAATGGATCTCCAGAGTCACCTCTTTGCCCTTTTCTTTGAGAAGGGCCGCAATCTGATGAACGCTTCTGCTCTTGAATCCCATCTCCTGCGGGAGGTTCGGATTCAAATGCGCGGGATTGATCGCCTGCCCAAGGAAGATGTGGATGCTGTCGGCGTAAAGGAGCTCCCAGGCCAGGCGGCTTGCTCCGTCTCTCGCGCTGCCAATCTCCTCCGAAGCGTTGATCTGGTGGAGTAGCTCCAGGGTATGGTTGACCGTATGCACTCCTTCGGTCACCAGGTCAATCCCTTCCAGCTTACCCGTAGGAGGAATCTTTTCCGTCATGGTGGTGAGATCCACCACTACGTCCTTTCCCAATCGCTTGCACAGTATTCCCGCGGTGGTTCCTCCACTCAGGATTTTTCGCCCCGGCATCTCCAGATAGCGCTTGACCAGCGTATCATCGTCATCACGTTTGACCGGGGGACCGATCATGAAAGCGGCGTACCGCTTGTTCCGGATTTTGAGAACGCCTGCGGTGGTATCGTCACCGGGCTTATCCTCGTAGAGCTGCCGCGCCTGGTCCACGAGGATTCGTGCAACCTTCTCGGCCGACACGTCTTCATAAACCTGCGTCTCCAGAAACTTGGCAATCTTTTCCCAATCCCATCCCAGATTCAGGAGCCCGCCTATCCCCGCGTGAATCTCCCCGTCGCTCACCGTCACAAACCAGTCGCCGGCTTCCACATGAACGTGCGCCTCACGGATTTTGCGGGTCCCGATGACGCGATCGCGGTATTTCAGCTCGCTGACATATCCTCTCTTGAGAAAAAACGTGGGCGGATTATCGAATTCGGCCAAATAGGCTCTGCCGTCCTCTTGCACCTTGAGCAGGGTGAACGTGCTGTAGGCTATTTGTCGGACCTTGCACGTGGGAAGGGTATCGGTCAGTGTCTCCACCACCTCTTCCAAAGGAAGTCCTCGTTCCATAAGGCGTGTGGCAATTTTGGTCGTCAACGTGGCAAGAATGTTGGCTTTTACGCCGCTTCCCAGGCCGTCTGAAAGGACCATGAGCTTGCCGCCTGCAATCGGCACCACGGAGAGGGAATCACCGCAGAGGATCTCACCGTGCTTGCAAATATTGGCGCCTCCCGACTCGATGAACAGGCCCTCGCTCATCGGGAATCTCCCCCTTCTCCCGCCAGTTTGATCAGCTCAAACAGTGCGGCTTTGGTCTCCGCCGTGGTCTCGCCCAACAGTCCGGCGATTTCCTGGGCAACCCGCATCTGCTGATGGATCACCTGATGCGCCTTGTTGATCGTTTCGGCCTTGAAGACGTCGGCCTGACGATCTTTCAACACCGTTTCGGTGACGTCCAGGAGCATCAGAACCCGGAGATCCTCTTCAGGAAGCTTGAAGTTGTAGAGTTTGGCCGTGCGTCCTACCTTGTCGAGTCGCATCCATCGAGAGCCGCCCGATTCGTCTTTGGTTACCAGCGGATCAACGCCCAAGAGCTCCTCGAAGCTCTTTCCGGTGACGGATTCCCCGCTGTCCGCGGAGGCCAGCTCGATGAACGCGCGGTTGTGATAGACGACCCGGTGAGCCTTGTCGGCCAATGCAATGGCCACAGGAAGTCTTTGGAATATCTTTTCCGCACGTTGTTGAGCGTGCTCCCGACGGGTCTTGTCCAGCATCTTACTTGCCTGGAGAGCCGTGTACACCATCAACAGTATCTGGTGAGGACCGAACGGCTTGGGAATGTAATCGTACGCTCCCATTTTGACCGCTTCCACCGCTTCTTCCGTGGCCTTGAACGGAGCGGTGAGTATCACCTGCACCTCCGGCTGGCGATACTTGATCTCCTGGAGAAGCTCCTTTCCGTCCATATCCGGGACGTCGATGTCCGCCACCACCACGTCGAAGAAATCGGCCTCCAATTCAGCGAACGCTTCACGGGTAGTCCGGGCCAGCTTCACCTCGAAACCCTCGTCGTCGAGGATCCTCTGGCATACTTCGAGCACGTTCTCCTCGGTATCCAAGACAAGCACTCTCACTGTCGCGCCGCCCTCTGCGTCGGTTCCATGGAGTCCAAGCATGGGGTCGGAGATGTGGGCCATAATGTGGGCCATGCCGTCAGCCATCTTTTCCAAAGACGCCAACTTTTTGACCCTCTCGACCTGCTCGCGGGCTTGATCGAGCTGACCCGTCTGTTCGGCAACCTTTGATGCCAACTGCTTGCCCCATTCCTCAAGCTTGTTCCTGGATTCCGCCAGGTTACGGATCATCAAATTGAAGCTCGCCGCGAGCTCACCCACTTCGTCTCTTGCCACCACGGGCACTTCGTGGCTGAGGTCCCCTTCTGCCGCTCTGCGAGCCGAATTGAGCATCTGTTCGAGAGGCCTGTTTATCCACGTCACAATGAAGTATGTTATGCCGCCCATGAGAATAACGCCGAACATTCCTATAACCAGGAACGTCCCCACGAGCTTGTGGATCACCGAGGAAACGGGCTGCTCTTGAGTCGCCACCTGAATGGCGCCCACGATGGCCCCTTCGTTGTCCCTGAGCCCTTCGGTGGCTGCGAGGTACTGGATGTTGCCCTGCGTTTCCCACGTGACTTCCGGCTTTCCCTTTTCGAGCACGGTATTGCGAACTTGGCTGTTCGCTTCAAACCCGACTACCGGCAGGCCATCGGGACCCTTCAATGTCGTGGCGACGGCTTTGACACCCTGGTAAACAGCGACGTATCCGATAGGTATGCCGTTGTATTTCTCGCTTCGAAAAAGCTGGTGGGAAATACGCTCAACAATAAGCTCGTTGCCGTTGAGCACGATGCCGCCATAAATGACTCCCACGACCTTTGAATCGACCTGAATAGGGTAAGCCGCCTCCATGACGAGACCGGCCTTTTCCTGTTTCTTGCCGACACGGTGCAGGAGGGCGGGATTCTCCAGTGCGAGTCTTTGGATGCTCGCCAGGCGCATGCCGACTGCTCCCTTTCCATTGAGAGCGGAAGCGACCACGGCATCTTTGGAGACATCCTGGTCCATCTTTCCTTTGGGGTCGAATGCCCGGGCCACGACACGGCCTTTTTCGTCGGTGACGGAAAGGAAGTCCATGTCATTTTCCAGCGCGCGCATGGCAAGGCTGTTTCGGAGCACGTCACCGGAGCCCTTGGTCAGTGCGGCGATGACCTGTTCGGAGCTTGCTGTAAACCGGACTTTCAGCTCCAGTATCTCCTGAGAGCTCTTGAGAACGAACCCGGCGGTGGCCAAATCGCTGAACAACTTGGCCCGGGCCCTGTCCATGATCGTATCTCTGGCGGCCAGCGTGCCGATAAAACTGGTGGCCAAACCCACCAGGACCACAACGCCCAGAAATCCTCCCAGCACCTTCTGCATCAGGGAAAAATCCTGAGCCCATCCGGTGAAATCTTCCCAACTTTTCCACGGTCTTCTTCTCGTTCGTCCCGTGTCCATGGTTTCCTCAACCTTTTTCATCGTGCCGCTTGTTGAATCTCGCTGCACTGTTCGAGTTGAAAGCCGTTGGGCTTTCCATCATGGTGTAGTTGAAATGGTCCCGATCGTTCCGAAAGGTGCGGCGTCTGCACGGGGTCTACGGGTGAAACGAGAGTGGAGCGCCGACGGCCGACAGGAAGTCTCCTGTATAATCCAACGCTTCAGCTTCATGTTTCCTCAATCTCTTGTGAGTCCCGCTATTGTTTTTTTTGGAGTATCTCGGTTTCAAAGATTCGCTTGGCATCATCCACGGAACCGGCATGATAAAGTGTGTCGTCAACCAGGAGGTTCGCACCGTCGGTACACTTGTCCATGCAAAAGGTTCCTTTGAGCTCGACCTCCCCTTCGAGACCGGACTCCGCGATGGCACTCTTGAAATAGTTGATGATCTCGTGGGATCCTTTGAGATGGCAGGCGCTTCCCACGCACACGGTGATAACTCGCATCGCTGCGAACTCCTTTCCTGATCACACCTGATAGTGATGCCGTGCGTCCCCGGACCGGGACCTCCGAACGGTCCCCTCTCCTCCGGCAGCATCGGATGATTCATTTCGTTTCGCTTTCAAACCGGTCAGCGATAAGCCGTCTCTCCCGCTTCGATGGGGAATCGGTCTACCCTTGGGCGATTTGCCCAGGGTGGCACAACACTCACCGCGTGAAAGCGCAACCGCATGAATCGACTGATGGTATTCCTGAATCAATCGGACTGGAGACGCAAGACCTGTGTATCGGTCTCCACAATTTTCCCGGCTTTCCGCCGCGGTTTCCCGGCGGTCTGTGCCGTACCCATCGAAGGATGATGGGCCAACCGTACGATCTCCTCTATTCTGTTGGGTGATATGCACCGGAGCGGATCGATCGAGGAACCCGCAGTCATCGCGCTTCGAGGAGGCCAAGGGGCGGTGTGATCTCAGGGTGTTATCCCCACCGGTCAAACGGCCGTGACGATTTGTCCCACCCGGATCTCAGCGATGGTGATTCTCGTGCCCCTGTCCGGGCTCTGTACGGTTTCGACAGCATTGAAGGAAAAAGGATATTTCCCTTGCCCCAAATTGTCAACAGTCGAAAAATGAAACGGCTCACCTCGGCCGTCTTCGCCAAATGCAGTCGGGTCTCGCGGACTCGGGGTTTACCGCGATCAGGAGAGAAAACCTCCCCATCTGCGCTCTCCGAAGTGCGGCAGGATACCCGGACTGTGTTTTTCGGCCGCCCGCCTGATATAAAAGCGATCTCTGACCTGATCCATAAAGGCTTCCAAGCGCGTCTTCTCGTTGGTCTTCTTCAGCCCGTCGAATATGAGGGTGAGCATCGGGGTACCGGGTCTGTCCTTCAAGGCCCGAGTCAACGCTGCGGTGACGACGGTCCCGTACGAGCAGTTCAGGGCCATGAGGTTCAAAACCCCGTCGGCACCCTGATCGAGATATTGCAGTGTGGTCGCCAGGGGAGCCGTGATGCCGGCGGGAAGGCGTGTATGGGCATATCGGGAAGCAGTCCTCCACATATCCCACGCGGGCATGACGAGTCGTCCTCCGACGGCCTCCCTGGTACCCCGGGCACTCTTGATGCGAAATTCGTAGAAGGCTTGCATCATGTAAACGAAACCGTGGTGCACCGCCTCCCTGGATCGGCTGCCCATGAGACTCCAGGCGAAATCCCTCAACGCAGCCATCTTCATGCTGTCCGATATGGTGGGAGGAGCCCACAGCGTCCCACCCAGCGCCTCAATTTCCCGGAACACGTCGTTATTGGCGAATGTCACGACTCGGGTATAATAATCGCCGGTGACGGCCACCATCGGCCTATCCTCCGGATCTTCCAGAGTCACCCCCGAGAAGTCGTTGAGCACGTCTTCGACCCCTTGCCGGGCGTGACCGTCGACAATGGCGTCGGCAAGCTTTTGGCAAGCCTTCAGGTAGACTCGATCCAACATCTCCCGGTCTCTCGCAACCGGCCGGATGTAAAGAAACAGGCGCAGCAACAGATCGAAAGAGTTCAACCCCTCCCATGCCTTCATCAATATCCGTTGTCGCGCCGTCCCGGACAGCTCCAGGGCTTCCAGGGATTCGTCGAGTCCCCCGATCACGCGGAGAGACAGGCCAAGCTCTCGACGAACCTTATTCATGTACACCGGGAATTGTCCGATACGGCACGCGTCGGGCCCGAACATGAAGAAGAAGGAGCGTTCGGCCGTGGGACCGGGCAGCGAGCCGGCAAGTTTGAGATAATCGCCCAAGAGGAGCACGTACGGATGGCATTCTCCGCCCACCACGTGGGGACGTCCGAGTCGTTCCGATTCCTCATCGGGGGGTGGGAGTACCGTAGCCTCAACGTCCACGGATCGTGCAGCCGCAGCAAATCCGTAGGCGTGCTCCGACCAATAGGGGATGTAAAGACCGTGGGTCTTGCGCACTTTGGGGATTCTTATTTCGGCCAAAGACCGCGACAGTCTTTCCGGCAGGCCGCGGACATCCTCCAGAGACCAGACTCTCGACAGCAGCGGCGCCTTCACTGCCCGTTCGACCTCGACTCGATCTGAAGGCGGTCTCTCCGCGGGGGCCCACCGCATGCGGGCCTCTCTCTGTCGTACAACAGCGGCCCCCTGGGCACGACGCATCCGATTAATCCGGTCGAGAAACGCCTCGATCCTGGTGATCATTCCCGCACGGGAGGAATGCTCGTCCATCTCCAGAATCAAGAGAGGTTTTTCGCCCAGTGCGTCTCTGATGTGTCGCAACGTGAAAGGGTCAGGCCCGCATCCGAAAAAGGTGACGAAGACCGGAAAGAGATTGGGATACCGCGCCAGGGCCCCCGCGGCTCTCACCATGTCGGCCTGGTATGTCCACGTGACCCCCGACCGTTTCGGCTCCCTCCTCACAGGGAAGATATCAGAAGGGATCGCCTTCACCCCGAGTCGCTGCAAGAGGCCGCCCAGGTTCATGTTGAGAAAGCTGTCGGCCGTGTGATAGGGTTTCCCGAGAACCACCAACCCTGCTTCATCGCTCCGCAGATCGTTGAGAAAATCATCGCCGAGTGAATGGAGCTCTTCTTTGAACTCCCCCAGGCGCTCCAGTCCGTTCTCCAGTGCCGCCAAGCCCTGTCGTCGCGTAAAACCGTGATCCCCTGCAAATCTCAGATGCTCTCTCCGAAAGGCATCGGGGTCCACCTGAAAGCTCACCACAGGCTCTTTCCACTCCAGGTCGAATGCCCCTTTAAAGAATTGGGACGAGGCTTGAATGTAGGGGCAATAATCCGAAAGCCTGGTATCGCCCGGAGGAGGTTGATTGCTGAGGATCGCGGGGTGAAAGAGCGTCCGAATTCCCGCCTCGGCCAGAGATTCTATTTGGCCGGCCATCACCTTTATGGGGAGACAGGTCTCGACCCTCAGGAAACGCGTACCACTCTCAAACTGCCTCCTGTCCGGCCGCGGAGCCACCTGCAGGTCGATCCCCAACTCCTCGCAATAACCTTTCCAGAAAGGGAACCACTCGTAAAACTGAGGAGATCTGGCGACGCCCCACCGCTCGCGCGGGTCCTTGGTCGGAGGCGCTGCCGACTCTTCCAGGAGTCGCACTCGCGCGGAAAAGAGGTCCGGTCCTGTCGGGCGTACCGGCGTCCGTTCATCGACCTCCCACTTTTCGCAGAGCCCTCCGTTAAAGACAACTCGGTCTGAGGAACGGTACTTCGAGACACGACAACGGTTAACACAGCCCTTGCACGTAAACTCTTCTCTCCGAATCTCATCGGCCTTCAGCGAGACGGAAGCTCTCTTAGCCGGGATGACGGAGGCGCTCCTGTATTGTTCCAAAGCCTTTAGAGCCGCTCCGAGGGCTCCGGAGACCCTGAAGAACGGCGGCGTCTTGAACCGTCGTCCGGTCCGTTGCTCGAATGCGGCTGCCACAGCGGGGTTGGCGGCAACTCCTCCCAGGAACAAGACCTTCTCACCAAGGGGCTTACTGTTCGCCACTCGCTCCAGATAGTTGTGCACGACGCTGATGCATACCCCTGCGGCCAAGTCTTGGGACGAGGCGCCGTTATTCTGGTGGTGAATCAGGTCGGATTCCATGAATACCGTGCATCGGTTACCCAGATCCGCCGGAAATTCCGCAGAGAAGGCCGCGTCGGAGAATCCGGGCCCCATGGGGAGATCCAGCCGCTTGGCCTGGGCCATGAGAAAACTCCCCGTGCCCGCGGCGCAGACCCTGTTCATCTCGAAGTCTTTCACTCTCCCCTGCTCCAGGACGATCCACTTGGAATCCTGGCCCCCGATCTCCACCACCGTGTCTGCGTCGGGCTCGAAGCTGAGAGCGGCTTCCGCCTGGGCGGTGATCTCGTTGACGATGAGGTCCGCGTTGAGAAGCCGGCCGGCCAAGTACCTGCCGCTGCCCGTAACGGCCACGGCGTCGGGTACCGCTCCTCCCTCACAAAGTGATGTGATGACTTCTTCCAAGGCCTCAATAGTGCGAGAACGGGAAAGCCGGTAGTCTTCACGCAAGATCCGGGATGCTCCGTCTATGATCACTCCCTTGACGGAAACCGATCCCACATCCAGCCCCATCACCAGGGGAGTAACGGACTCGGCTTCGCTCACCGCTTCACAGGAAGTATCCACGGGCCGGTTGAGTCGGTCATTGAGCCGCGGAAAGGATGAACGTGCCACCCTCGTGCCAAAGGCTTCGCGGGCCTTCTCTCTGACCCGTTCCAGGGTCATGCCCGTTACGGGGTCGCCACGGCCGGCCAGTACCGCACAACCGATGGCCCCCATGACCGTGTGATAGGGCGGAATAACGATGCGGTCCTCAGGGACGGGAAGGAGTTTCCGGAAGGCGTGGACCACCGCCTCATTGCTCATGACGCCGCCCTGGAGTGAGACGAGATGTTCGAGATCGTCCCCTCGAATCAAGGTGGCTACGTAATTACGCACGAGCGCGAATGCCAGCCCCATGAGAATGTCAGGAAGCGACGTCCCCTCCTGGGCCTGATGAATCATGTCCGTCTTGGCAAAAACCGCGCACCGCCCCGCAATGGGCGCCGGCCGACTACTCCGTCGGGCGATCTTACCGAACTCCTCTACCTTTATGCCGAGTCGCTCGGCCTGTTCGTCGATAAAGGCACCCGTTCCGGCCGCGCATATCTCGTTCATGCGGAACGTGCCTATTATCGGGGCACTTCCCGTCGTAGGGGGCTCGATCTTGATGAACTTGGAATCCTGCCCCCCGATTTCGATAACAGTCCTTACCCGGGGATCTATCCGATAGATGCCCGCCGAATGGGCACTGATTTCATTGACCGCGGGGATATCGAGTATCGCCGAAAGGAGCTCTCGGCCGCTGCCGGTGACGAGAACCGATTGGAGGGAACAGCTTCCCCCACAAGCATCAAGCAGCTGATCCACGGCTGGTATAAGGGCTTCTACGGGCCTGCCCCCGGTTCGGCGATATACGGAGACAGGCTCGGAGCTCCCGTCCGTCAACAGCACCAGATTGAGACTTACCGACCCGCAATCAATGCCCAGAGTCGCTTTCATGTCGGAGACTCCTTACCAAGCCGCCCGGCTCCGCTATCCCGCCACGATTGTCCGGCAAGAGCGGATGACCGACATTGGTGAGCCGGCTCCTCCCGATCGTCACAATCCGGAGGAACCGTCCCCTCATTGCAAAGCTTTTTCCCAGACATCACCCGAGGGGGCTCGAATTCGTATCACAAAGCTCGGAGAAATTCCGGCCTCAGCATTGTCTCGTCACGACCCTGGAGCACTTTGTCTATGGCCTCCAGGATAGCCTCCTTGTCGTTGGGAAGGAGTGCCTTGACCGGCAGATAGTTCGATGCGTGGTTGGACCGGAACACGCAATGCGTAAACGAGGATTCGGCTATCATGATCCGTAACTCCTCGATAAGGCCGAACGGACCCGGAAGCTTGAACGCCCCCCGTGCATACTCTTCGTGCAAGGCCGTGCCCGGCACGAGCATCACGCTGAGAGCCCCTACATAGTCCGGGTCCATGTCGGTGAGGATGCGGGCTGTCCCATGCGCGTGGGCCTCACTCCTCTCGACTCCCCCTATGCCCAACAGCACCGTCACGGATAATGGTATCCCGGCTTGCTTGACCCGCCGTCCGGCTTCCACCATCCGGTCGTATGTGGCTCCCTTGCGAATCTTCTCCAGAAGCGCCTCGTCACCGGTTTCCACTCCGAGGTAAATAATGCCCAATTTCAGGGATCCAAGCAGCTCCAGCTCTTCAACCGACTTCTTGAGGATGTTGACGGCATTGGCATAGATGCCGATCCTTTCCACGGTGGGAAAGAGCTCATTCACCGACTTGAGGACCTCCACCAGCCTCCGCTGGGGAATGCAGAGAGCGTCCCCATCCGCGAGAAAGATTTTTCTAACAGACCCCATGTGTCCGGCTGCGTCCGCCAAATCCGCTCGAATATCCTCGAGGCTTCGGATGGTGAACTTCTTCCCCAGATAGCTCCCGCAAAAAGTGCATTTGTTGTGATTGCAACCGAGCGTAGCTTGAATGATCAAACTGTGAGCCTCACTCGGAGGTCGGTACACGGCTCCCACGTATTTCACCACAGTGGTATCCCTTCTTTCATCAATATTGCCAAGCACCCGGGGACAACGGAGGGGCGATACGTAATATGGTCTATGCCCGCCTCAAACGTTGCACCCGTCAGAGGTATTTGATCTCATCGCGCACGAATTTCTCGAGCTTCTCGCGCGCGGGCTCAATGTACTTCCCGTCGGCCCTCATCAGGATATAATAGATGTAAGAATCGCCCTGCACAAGGTACAGGATCTTTTGCGAAGGTATGACCGGGCCTTGGAGCACGTCGATGGGCTTCCCCGTGAAAGGATCTTCCATGATCGACACTCCCCACCCCGGCGGGACCTTTTTGTCATTCCCTTCGGATTTCTCTTCTACTCGTTTTCTCTTGCGGAGGTATTTGGTTCTGAAGACTACCTTGTATGCCCGTTTGCCGTTGAGATCGACATATTCTTCCTTATCTCCGGGCCTTACACCTTCTCCCCCCGGAAAAAGTGAGGGATAGTGGATGACAAGGTTGTCCACCGACTTGGACACCGGGGTTCTCCGCACCTCGATGAATACATTGTCTTCCGGATCTCCGAATTTGGCGGTGGAATCGTCTTCGTAAATCAGAGGATAGGGGTGGAAACTGATCTCGCTGATTCCCCGAGAGGAAAAACACCCCGCCAGCGAGCACAGCACGATGGCCCACAGGATGAGGTGACCGCGTACGAATAAGTAACGCCTGAGCATGGCCTTTCACCATGAACGATAGTACAACCTCTCGCGGGAGCCCACGGGCCGCATTGGCATCCTTCGGGGTCCTTTCGTCGGGCCGTGTCCGCTACTCCCGGCACGCCCTTATACGACGTATTCGGGAACTCTACGATCCGGCTGACCGGATGTCGGAATCCGCGAAAGACGTGAGAAGCTTCGTCTCCCGGGATCACTGACTGCAGCGGTTTTTGTCCGGCACTCTCGGTAAACCCCATGGCATTGTCATGACCTGACAATGAAGCCGATAATTCCACTCATCTGTTGGATACCGGCATGTCAGTCTCGATTCCGCGTCGGATTTGTCTATTTTCTTATCAGTTTGGCAGTATCAAGCCACTTGCCGACGTCTCTCGACGGTATATGTGAGGTGTCCACCTCGCCCTTCTTACCGACACCCCGTTCTCCCCGGTCCCTTTTCTCGTCGGAATTCTTCTTGTTTCTCGCCTCCTTGAGGGATTTGAGGGAGAGCTGCAGGGCCTCGCTCCTCGCCTTGCGAAGTTCGGAGGCATCGGGGTTGCGCGAGATCGCCTCTGTTAAATCATCAACAGCCGGCAAAAGGTTCTTTTTCTGCTGGGTCTTCAGGCGGGCCAGGGCTCTGAGCTCATGGACCCCCTGCATTCCGGGCTCTGTCTTGAGGACTTCGTCGTAATCGGACACCGCGGCGTCGGGATTCCCGGCCAGTTGTTTAATCAGGCCGGTGAGAAAAAGGGCATCCACGTCCGCTTTGTTGTGTTTCAAAACGGTCTTGAACTCGCCGATGGCCTGTCCCAACAGTGCAAGCTGTCGACGATCTTCGGGCTTCATCGCCAGCACGAGGGCCAGCGAGGCCAAACCTTTATTGAATTCGGCTTTTCTCATGTATTTGGAGAAGAGCCCAGGATTGTCAACCTTCTTGTAAAACTCTTCCAGCAAGCGGTACTTCTTGATGGCCTCTTCGAATTGCCCTTGCTCCTGTTTGGCCACGGCTTCAGCCAGGCAGTCCGTGAAACACCGGTTCATGTCGTATTTCACGATGAACGGGGCTTCCGCCACGAATGAATGCTTATGCTTATCATGGACTTTTATGCGAAGATTCAATGTTTCCGTAGTGGGCTCTTGGGCCATTTGCAAAGGAACCTGCAATCTCAGCACCGTCGCTCCGGACTCGGGCTGCTCCGGCTTCGTTGAATCGCCATCTGATCGATCCAGGCGTATTATGCGCTCCTCACCCTTTTCAGAGCGAACCAGAATTGCCTCGGTGTATTCCGCCTTGACCTCCGATTCCATCTTAAATGCCACACACACCTTCTGGAGCGGGCAGACGGAATCCAACTCCCGTTGACCGTCGGCCGCGAGCAATCTGATGTTCTTGATCTCGCCCTTAACTCCTTCAAAAGCCAATACAGGAGCTGTTTTGCTGAAGCTGAGCGTATTGTGGAGCGGCATGAAACTGAATCCCGGCCTTTTGGGCGTAACCCTGAACGTCCCTTTTTCGGGAACGGCAATAGTGAACGATCCGTCGTTGTTTGTCCGGGCCTTGAAAAACTCCTTGACTCCGTCCCCGCCGGTTACCAGGATTTCGGCTTCCGGCATACCTTTGCCGTCCATTCCCGTTATGCGGCCGTCCATGGTATAAGCCACTTTGAACGAGGCCTTTTTCACGGACGCTCCCTCTCCGGTGGTAATGCTCAAATCAACCTTGTAGTCCCCCGGAGTCAGCTTCTTCTTTACCGTTTCACTCTTGCCTATGACGGCGCCTTTCTTGTCCGCGGCACTGAAAAGCTTCCAGACCAGTTCCGGCTTCAGGGGCTCTTTTCCCCTCTTGGCGCCGGGAACCTTCACTTGAGCCCGAAAAACAACGTCCTGGTCAACGGACACCATGACACCGTTCTTTGGTGATACGATATCGACTACCGCCTTGGCCGGCAGACCGGGCTTTCCTCCAGGCCGTTTTCCCCCCGTGCCTCCCAAGAGCTCTTGGACGGGTTGGGGGACTTTTTGCTCAATCAATTCCTGCGGATCGCATCCTACAAGAATCGCCAGGCAACCAATCAGGCATATCGCCGCAACGGATCTTCCAGTAATCGAACCCATCTCCTGGCCTCACGTGGTGAAACAGACACGGACCAATAGGGCGTCCCGATTCCGATTGCTTACGCTGTGTCCATTCTGAATCGGATGAGAACAATCCGGCGTACGGCCGGGCCTCGGCATCCCACTGCAATCTCCCAATCGCGCGGGATAGACACCCCCCTCGCGTTACATTCCGGTGCTCGTGCGGTTACCGACCCACCGGCGAGCCATCTTCGGGATCGAACGCCCGAATCCTGCCCACGATCCCCGGCGGACAGCCTTGCACGCCGTTCGCCGGACGACGGTCAGGCCGACGGTCGCACGCCTTGAGATTACATCGGTTTTCAGCGGTGCGTCAAGGAATCTCTGAGCAAAAGACCGTCCGGGCACGTGCCGGCAGCAGAAGCAGTGACCTCGGGAACGAGGCGATTCCCTTGGGTCGCTCCTCGTTCCATGCCGTTCTATCTCTAATCGACAGGCTGAGCCGTGAAGGCTCCCGATCGAGTTGTCTCATCGACACGTTGACACACAGCACCTCAATATGGTATAAAATTATCTGCAATTATAGGTTTTTACGGATAATCACAACCTGCTTGATTATGAAACTGTTGCAATATATTATTTTTATTGTTCTTATTGCCATCCTATCCGGATGCGGCCACACTACGGCCCTGCACAAGAAGGCCCCCCCGGGATCGTACACCATTAAGGGCAAGACGTACTCTCCGTTGAAGCAGGTACGGCCGGGTTTCTTCCAGGACGGCATCGCCTCGTGGTACGGCCCGGGATTTCACGGGAAAAAGACAGCCTCAGGCGAAGTGTACGACATGCACGGGATGACCGCCGCGCACAGTGTCCTTCCCCTCAACACTGTCGTGAAGGTCGCGAATCTGAAGACCGGCAAAGAGATCGTGGTCAGGGTGAACGATCGCGGTCCCTTCGTCGGTGAACGGGTGATCGATCTCTCGTTGGCGGCAGCCCGAGAGCTGGGCATCGTAGAACCCGGAACCATGCCTGTCCGAGTGTCGGTAATCGGACCGGGGGATACCAGGCTCGCCTCACGGGTGCCCGTGCCCTCGGCGGCAAAAAAAAGCCCCCGGGCTCCCAATCCATACTACAAGACTCCCAATCCCTATTATAAAAAAGGGGCGAAGAGGCTGCTCGCTCTGAGATGAGCCTTACGCGAAGACGCTGCGCATTCAAATGACCGGTACGCAAAAAAGACGCGAGGTGCCTGTGCGGCAACGTCCCTCTTCGTGCCGACGGCACGGAGTGAGCTCGCTTTAGAGGTACCGCTGAACGGCTGAGGGAACCTCACCGGCAGACCTTCCTCGACGATTGTCGTCCTTCCCGATTCTCAGTGCCCGTATTCCCAACGAATGGACATCAGCCTGTTAACCGTTTCAGCGTCGGACTTGAAGGGATTCTCCACAGTGGGGGCCGGCGGTAGCCTATGGGTGTCGGCGAAGGGGGTTTTGTCGAGCTTCATGTTGTAGGCTTCGATCATGAGGTGCTCCAGGTTCACCGCATCGAGGATGTTGTACGCTTGGAGAGTGTGCAGAGCTTTCTCGTTCTTGTTGGCTATGAAATCTTGCCAGAGCAGTACGGCGAAATACCCGTCGACTCCGTCCAGGTCGTCACGGTGGAGGCCCAGCTTCTTCTCGCAGCCTTTGAGCCCTCCCGTGTAACCGAGGCTTTTCAAGACAAATCTCAGATCGATATGGGCCTGACGGAGTCTGATACCAAAATAGCTCTCGATGACCGGAACGTCGAAGCACCTCCCGTTGTAGGTGACCAGCACCTTGTATCGCTGAATGTCTTCAACGAACCGGCCGAGGTTCCTATCCTTCACATAGGAGAAGACCTTGTGGCCGTCATACATGGCAATGGTCGTAATTTTGCCGGCAGAGCCCGCAAGACCGTTGGTTTCAATATCCAGATACGCCGTTGAATCACGGAAATCCGAGAAGATCCGCCAGTGTCCGCTTATCGGGAGAGAATCCGCGAAAAAGTTGGGGTCCCTTTGTTGCAGGGCCGCGACGGATTCTACGACCCGACTCTTCAGGAATGCGTATTTTTTCTTTGTGGGGTGCAGCGGCGGCATGGAGAGCACGTCATTCCAGCAACGCACGCCCATGGTCCAGAGATTCTGTTCGCTTTTCGGCCCTATTCCGGGTATGTGGCAAAAGGTGTGCTCGAGCACCTTCCCTCCTCTTTATTACGATTGTGCCCCTTTTCCTGCGGAAATCCGGCATGTCCGTTTGGGGCTTGCCCACGGCTCACGGATTTGGCCGTGAGCTCGGGGCCGGCATGACTTTCCCAAGCCAGTCCTCTATCGCTGCAGCCGCCTGGAGCGAGTTGGGCTCCAGCATAACCTCGTGACCGCAGTTCGGGAGAAGAACCGACTCAGCCCCCAGGAACTCTGCGACGGACCGAGCCGACGGGAGGCCCGAGCGGTCGCGGTCGCCACCCATGACAAGGATGGGGCAATGGAACGCCGCCACGTCAACAGCGAGTCCGCCGTTTCCGTAATCGTTCATCACCGACGGAGATTCGGGCACAAGTCGTTCGCATACCGACAGCAGGGTCTTATCATCTATCACGTGGAACCACAACCGTCTCACGGTCTCACAATCCGGCAAGACGGTCCTGTCCGATGGGAGAGGAGCCCTTAAAGCCCCCATGGAGCCCGGGGGGACCGGAGCAACGAGCACCAGTGCCGCAGGGTTCGATCTCTCCGCAGCCTTCTGCACGATTATTCCGCCCATACTATGTCCCATGAAAATGGGAGCTTCTCCTATCCACTCGATCACCGCCAGGAAGTCCTCCACATAGTCGGATACCTGAAGACGGAGGTAGTCGTGAAGCGGGACGGAATACGAATGCGTGTGATTGCGGAGGGACAGGGCGAACGTGCTCCGCCCTCTTGCAGCGAAGAACGGCTGCCATTGCTCGAAGGCCCACCATCCGTGGGAACCGCCGTGTACCATCACAATGGGCAAGCCCGCTTCACCGGTTGAGGCGGGAGACACTTCCTTGACGAAAAGGCCCTCGACGTTGTGGTCTCGTTCGCGAATTGACCCGCATCCTGATGGGTTCATTTCATCTCACTACTGCTCGGCGGGAAACGATTTCTTTCTCGCGGCCTAGCCCTTTTCGGGACGCTTTCGCCATCTGAAATATTGTTCTATCAAGTCGTACGCTTCGGGACAGAGACCTCGGTTCGGGCGAATCAAGGGCCCGATCAACCCCTTCTCCATCAATCGCTCTATGGCCGAGCCGGTTGCCAGTTTCCCGAAACCCCAGTTGCGCAGAGACCGACCGTAGAGATCCAGAAGGCATTGCAGAGAGTCAGAGACGGCTCGGCCCCCTCCTTCGGCCTTTGCTTCTATCTCCACTTCCCAATGGACGATCTCACCGAAGGAGAAGCGATACGTCACCCGATCCACCTCAAGCTCCGCAACAGCGTCACCCGATCGATCGTCTCTGACCGCTCTTGCATGCCTTCGGGTGGTCCGGCGGTGTATGGGTGTCAATCCGGCTTTTTCAAAGCTCGATATGGGGTCCGGTGAAAAGGATTCCAGCGCCGACTCAGGTTCACCAAGGGAGGACAATTGTTCCCACACCCGCAGGAGCCCTTCCCGGGACCAGGGGAATTCCAGCTCACTGCGCACGGCAACACCGTCCGCGGACCTGTGTACGGGACCCTTGGCCGTGATGAAACAGCCCTCGTCGGTCCTCCTGATGCGGAGGGCCCATGCGCAGGTTTTGAGAAGCCTGTCCGGAGTGTCGAAATAAACGTCTTGGATGTTGATCCGGATGGTCGGGTCAAGCAGGTATGGTCCCAAGACGCGTAGCCCCTCGATTCCAGCAGCGATCCGTTCCGGATCTTCATCGCAGATCACTGCGGTGGCTTCGATTTCGGCGGGCATCTGATCCTCGCGGCCACGAGATGAGCTTGGGTGCCTTCCCCGCCGGAGCGTCGTCGCGCTCGGGGGATGGTATACCCTCAGGCTACGGAACGATTTATTTGCTCCAACTTAAGCAACTTCCGTTTAATCTCGACCCCGGAACCATATCCGCCCAGTCCGCCGTCGGCTTTGATTACCCGGTGACACGGAACCACGATGGGAATAGTATTGGAGCCGTTGGCCGAGCCCACAGCTCGCGCGGCCCGTGGAGAGCCCAAGGCCGCGGCGACTTCCCCATAGGATCGTGTTTCCCCGTAGGGAATACGGGTAAGTTCTTCCCAAACACGTCTCTGGAACGGAGTGCCGACTTGAGGGTCCAGCGGAACGGAGAATGTGGTGGGTCGGCCTGCAAAATACCGATCCAGCTCTCCGACGAGCTGCCTCATGACAGGATGGTCGGGACGCTCTTCGGCCTGATCGGGGGGGCTTGTAAATCTTATGGAGCGCACCCCTGAGTCGGTTACGATCAATTTCAGCCATCCGACGTGCCGTGCAAGGTAATGGTGGACGCAAAGTTCTTCCCTCACGGTCAGTCCCCTTTCCGTTGAACTTTCGTCAATTATACCATAATCATTGCAGAAGATCGGAAGGCGACCGGACTCCATGAATAATACGGACATACTACAGCTCTTGCGAGGGCGATACCGCATGGCGCGGGGCATGCTTTCTTTCGTCCCTCCCTTTCTCAAGTACCACCTGGGACGCAGTGTGCCCCCCGTTCTTGCGGGGTACAAAATCACACACCGCTGCAACCTCCGATGCCGACACTGTCCCTATTGGAAGCGGTCGGGTCCGGAGTCTGATTTCTCCACGGTGGTCTCCACCCTGGACCGCCTGGCCTCGATGGGAGTTAGAATACTGATCCTTGAGGGGGGAGAGCCCATGCTCTGGCGGGACGGCCTCAAGGAGATCGGCCATGTCGTCGAAGAGGCGCGCAAGCGCTTCCCCTGTGTGTGCATGACAACGAACGGCATTCTTCCCTGGGGCAACCTCCCCTTCGATCGGGTCTGGATAAGCCTGGACGGCCCCCCGGCGCTCCACGATGAAACGCGGGGTGAAGGGGTCTTCGACCGGGTCTGGGCAAACCTGGAATCTCAAGGCCGCGGCAGATCGTTCATCTCCACCTCCATCGGGAGACATAACGCGGGCGGGGTGCACGAGATGATGTCGTTGCTCAAGGGCACGGTGGAGGGCGTAACCATCCAATTCCATTATCCGTACAACGGGCTCCCGGACCCGTTGTTCATCGCTCCTCCCGACCGAGCCCCCATCCTGGATCAGTTGATCCGCCTCAAACGGGAGGGTTATCCCGTGGCCAACTCGTTCGACAGCCTCACGGAACTGAAGAAGGCCCGTTGGACGTGCGAAGACCGATTGCTGGCCAACGCGGAGCCCGACGGTACCATTCTCCACGGATGCTACCTGAAAAATAGAGGTCCGTCGGTTTGTGCCCATTGCGGATTCTCGGCTCACAATGAGATGTCGCTGGCATTCAAAGGGCATCCGGAGTCAATAGCGGTGGGATTGAAAGTCTTTTTTTCCGGTTCAGGGCCCGAGCTGCGTCCGTGATGTGCAACACCCGTCACCCTTCGGTCGTCAAACCGGCAAGCCGCAGAGCCTCACTTCCTCACGGAAGAGGACGGGTGGCTTCCCTCGTCAAATTTTCTTGCGGCCCGTGTCGGTTTCCGCTTGTATGGAGAGTATCCGTCTGCAATTGTGCCGGAAAAGGAGTCGGATAGTTTTTTCCGATGCATCTTCCCCTCCGGCGCATGAAAGCGTATAATACGACCAGCGCGTTTCGGAAACTCGCCGAACCGATGGAGGTGGTAGAGTCCTGGTGGGCTCCGCGGTCTTCAAAACCGTAAGCAGGGCGCTAGTACCGTTCTGGGTGGGTTCGATTCCCATGCACCTCCGCCAATCCCCGTACTTGGCCGGTGTCATCGGTCCGGTAAGATCTCTGACGCCGATCGGCTCCGAAAATTAGGCTTTGACTGATTTTTCTCTCCTTTCCCTTGCCTTCACCCACGGTGAGGAAGAATGCCTTTGAATAACACTGTAGCCGCGGGGACGAGCACCATGGGGCAAGCCGTGAATCGGTGCCGTGAGCAGCATCGTCCGAATGAACCGCAGCGCCCGGAAAGGTTGCGGCCCATATCCTCACGATTGCCCTCCCTTATCCTGTCTGCCGCCCTCATCGGCTTCCTATTGCTCTTGGATCTCGTTCCCTGTTCGGCCTCATGCTTGGGCGCCTCTGCCGATGCCCGTGTGGTAATTTTTTCGGGCCACACGTCGCGACCCGGGAGGAATGAGGAGGGGAGAGGCGCCAAGAGCGCGTCGGGTGTGTACGAATTCCGGTTCAACGATGCGGTCACTGAGTTGCTGGGGAGAGAGAGGACCCCGGGCATCACTTTCGTGACTATCCCGGCGACGAGAAACGTTCCCCTGAAACGGCGAGTCGCGTTGGCAAGACGTTTGAAAGCCGACCTCATCATTGAAATTCATCACGACTCGGTGCAACCCCGAATCTATGAGAAGCTCGTCATGGCTCACGAGCCCGACCCCCTGATCGATCGCTACCGGGGATTCTCACTCCACGTGTATCCCAACGAGAGCTCCATAGCTCCGGCAGCGGCCATTGAGGAGCGTTTGATCGATGCGGGCATAGGATTCAGCCTTTACCATCAGGAGGACATTCCGGGGGAGCGAATGGAGCTCGTTCCCGGCACCAAAGCCGTGTACAAGCGCCCGAACCTGCACCTGCCCAGGACTTCAACGATTCCGACCGTCATCGTGGAATGCGGATGCATAGCCAACCCCGAGGAGGAAAAACTCCTTGCATCTCCTGCACACCAGAAAGTCATCGCCCAAGCCGTCCGGCAGGGTATCGAAGACTATTTCGCAAGTCGTCGCAGAAGCTCCGCTCCCAAATGACTTCCCGTCTCAGACTTAAGATATGGAAATATGAACACGAACGTCACAGATTGTGGAGAATTGTTTCAGGCGACCCCGGCGGGAGGTGACCCCCCTGCACGTTGTTCTGATCGACGCTCTTGACTCCCGGCCGTTCCTATCCATTCTTGACGCGCGACACCCTTCTGTCATAGACTCTGTGGCCATGTAGTATCTTGGCATCTCACCGGGGATGAGCCCATTTTTCGCGGTGGAATAGCCGCTCCGCCTCACCGGTGGAAGAGGCTGTTTGCCGTTCAAAGGGGGATCTGAGCTTGCAGAAAAGTGTCGGGAAAAGAGGTCTGACGACTAGCGGCCTCCTTGCCTGGCTCGGGGCGGGTATTCCCGTCCTGGCGGTTTGTGCTTGTGTTTCCGGAGCGCTGGGCGGCGCCATCGGCGCCTATCTGTCGTTCTCGGCCGATCTTCCTGCAATCCCTGACCTGAGAGCGTACCGACCCAAAACCGTCTCCACATTCTATGCGGAGGACGGAACGGTCATCGGCGTATTCTACAAAGAAAAGCGATTTCCCATTCCCATCGATTCCATGCCCCGTCACGTCATCGAAGCCTTTCTGGCCGCTGAGGACGCTCGTTTCTTCAGCCACCCGGGGGTGGATTGGGTCGGCATAATACGTGCCGGAGTCAAAAACGTGGGCGCGGGCAATTTTTCCCAGGGCGGAAGCACCATTACCCAGCAGGTCACCCGGAACTTCATGCTGACCAAGGAAAAGACGATCGGCCGGAAAATCCGTGAGGCCATTCTCGCGTTCAGGCTCGAGAAAACTCTTTCCAAGAAAGAAATACTCTGGCTTTATCTCAATGAGATCTATCTGGGTCGGGGAGCTTACGGAGTGGAGGCAGCGGCCCGCACCTATTTCGGAAAGACCACGGATGGACTGAGCATCGGGGAAGCGGCCTTTCTCGCGGGACTGGTTGCCAACCCGAACAAGGGCTCCTCCAACGGTTCCCTCGCCTATGCGTTTCGGCGCCAGGAATTCGTGCTCGATAGAATGGTGGTGAACGGTTTCATCACCGAGGAAGATCGCCGGGAGGCAAGCGCTCACCCTCCCAAGTTCCGGGAGAACTTGCCGAACCCTTACCAGCGGGCACCGTACTTCACAGAGGCTGTCAGGAAGTACATTGCGGAAAAGTACGGAGAAAAGCGTCTCTATAACGAGGGGCTTCAAGTGTGGACCACCTGCGACCTATCCCTCCAGAAAACAGCCGAGGAAGTCCTGCTGCAAGGGGCGGAATCATGGGAGCGGAGGCAGGGGAGACCCGCGGGCCTGATGGGACGGCTCAGGGCGGCCGAGGCCGGGATCTTCCTCAGAGACCCGGCGGACCACGAGTATAGGGTAGGCGACGTGGTGCAGGCCCTGGTAATACGGAACCACACGGACCGCAAAGGAAATAAGAAGAAAAGGACGAGAAGCGCCACACAGGACTGCACCCTGGCTCTGCAGGGAGATGTGGAATTTCGGATGGAGCTCCGCAGCCGGATACCGTACCGACCTCACGATGTCGTCCTGTTTCGCGTCGTGGCAATCGACGGTGGAAACCTGACCCTGGAACAGCGAACGCTTCCGCCCATTGAGGGGGCTCTTGTCTCGATAGAGAACCGGACCGGGTACGTTCGCACGCTGGTGGGAGGCCTCAGTTTCGAGCGATCGAGCTTCAACAGGGCCACCCAGGCCATGAGACAGCCCGGCAGTGCCTTCAAACCTTTCGTGTACGCTGCTGCCCTGCAATGGGGAGGCTACGGACCGGAGACGGTCATCCTCGACGAGCCCATAGCCGTGGCCCTTTCCCCCCGGGAAGCGGAGTGGATACCCATGAATTCGGATGGGAGGTTCATGGGGGCGGTGAGCGTTCGTCAGGCTTTGGCACTGTCCAGAAACATTGCCGCCGTGAAGGTGATGATGGACGTGGGCATCGATACCACGGTTCGGATGGCACAGAACATGGGGATTCGGTCTCCGCTGAGAAAGAATCTGTCTCTCTGTCTTGGAGCATCCGAGGTGACTCCCCTGGAGCTGACCGCAGCGTACACGGTGTTCCCCAACCTGGGGGTCCGGTTGACACCGGTGCTCGTGAAAAAGGTGGTGGACCGCTTCGGGAACGTACTCGAGGACAATACGGTTAACCCCTTGAACGTTGCCGAGGTTGCCCTGGCCTCCACTCCGATGGATTTCGTGAATCCTGGAGGACAAGCTCCACGGCCATTTGAGGAACAAGAATTCCGGCAGCCCTTCCCTTCGCAGGAACAGCCTGGGTTGCCACGGGAGCAGATCCCCGAAGCGATCCCCATAGCGTCGTCACCTGCGGATTCGGGCCGGACCATCGATGCCCTGATGTACTCGGCGTCAGGTCTCCCTCCGGAGCGCGCGGTACTGAGTCCTCAGACGGCCTACCTCATGACCAGCCTCCTCCACGAAACCTGTGTGTCGGGTACGGCAGCTTCGGTAGCCCGCATGGGTCGCCGGGATTTGGCGGGCAAGACCGGGACCACCGACGATTGCTCCGATGCATGGTTTGTAGGCTTCAGCCCTGAGTACACCACCGGCGTTTGGCTTGGGTTCGATACGAAAACTTCTTTGGGAAGGAGAGAATACGGAAACACGGCGGCTCTACCCGTGTGGAAAGCTTTCATGAAAGAGGCACTCGGAGGTCACCGCACGGTAGGCTATCCTATTCCCCCCGGGGTGGTATTCTGGACAGCGGATGGCAGCCCATTGCCCAAAGACCCTTCTCGACTTCTTGAAATCAATCCGGCCATATATCCGGGACAGGAGACCAAACCGGTCTGTGCGGTGGATCTGGCCTTCATCCCCGCAGCGTCTCAAGGGGATTTTTCGGGCAGCGGCCTGTTTCCTCCGTCCGCCTATGCCGCGGCGCCGGCCTGGCAGAGCGGCCCCACTCCCAACTCCCGGTACGGACCGGGGACGCGGTCCTTCCCCGGCCCCTATGGTTACGATCCCATGAGCGGGCAGGCCGGGGGCTATGGCTATGAGTCCCCCATGTATCCGGGGAGCATTCGGGTTCTTTCTCCAACCGGGCAAACGCTTGGTCAGGCATCCTATTCAGTGGATAAGAGAGGCAAGATAACGCTTTACCGGAATGACTTCGAACCGTATCCCTCCTACGGACAGAGGCAAGCCCCGCCGTACGGTGCTGCGACGGAGAGAGCGGAAGAAGACGAGCGCTCCCGGCCTTCGGACAAGGAGGCTGAACGGACCGATCCGCAACGGCTTTCCGCGGGCTCAATCGTGCCCATGGTCGGCCGATTTCTGCAGAATCTGCCCGAGTACCTGGCTCCTTACGTGCAGGGCGGATGGCGATAATGAGCCGATTGCGCACGTGGTCCATAGCGGTCACACTCTCAGTGATATTCGGTTCCGGGATAGTCGTGGGCTTGTGGCTCAACCGTCAGCCGCCAACCCTGCACGTCGCCAAGGCCCCAGAGCAAAGCGAGCCGTACAAGCCACTTGACACCTCCGAAGCCATCGTCATGAAGGTCTACCGGGACTTGAGCCCATCGGTGGTCAACATTGTGGCCAAGAGTCTCGCCATGAATTTCTGGATGAGGCCCGTTCCGCAACAAGGTCAGGGGAGCGGATTCGTCGTCGATCCCCAGGGGTACATCGTCACCAACAACCATGTGGTGGCGAACGCTCAAACCCTGGAAGTGACCTTTTCAAGCGGCAAAAAAGTCAATGCAAAGCTCGTGGGCAGAGATCCCCAGAGCGACCTGGCAGTCATCAAGGTTGAACCTTTTTCCGGCATGGCGGTAGCCCCGTTGGGCGATTCCGACAGGCTGGCCGTGGGACAGCGCGTGATAGCCATCGGAAATCCGTTCGGCTTCCAGAACACGGCCACAACAGGCTTCATCAGCGCTTTGAACAGGGATCTCATGATCGACCGCCGGGAGATGATGGGCATGATCCAGACCGATGCCGCAATCAATCCGGGAAACAGCGGAGGGCCTCTCATCGATTCCCGGGGTGAGGTCATCGGCATCAACACGGCGATTTACAGTCAAACCGGCGGTTTCATGGGCATCGGACTTGCCCTCCCCGCCAACCGGGTCAAGAAAGTTGCCGCGCAGATCATGAAATGGGGCCGGGCAATCTATCCGTGGCTCGGCATCAAATTCTCCGTCGATCTGGCACCGGAGGTGGCAGAACGAATGGGGCTTTCCCCGGTTCGGGGAGTCCTCATCTACCAGGTTGCCGCCGGCAGCCCCGCAGCGCAGGCCGGTCTTCGGGGAGGAACCAGTTGGGCCGTTGTGGGAGGACAACAAGTATTCTACCACGGGAGACCCCTCCTCATGGGAGGTGATGTGATCATCGCTTTGGACGGAGTGCCGACGCCCACGGTCGACGATTATCGAAACCAGCTTCTTCAAAAAGCTGTGGGAGCGAAGGTGCAGCTCAAAGTGTTGCGTGGGAAGCAAGAGTTCACCGTTGACCTGACAACGGTGGCCGACCCGCGTATCCAGAACAACTGATTACGCACTATTGCAGACCGATGGTTTGGAGATGGCACTTTGCCCCTGTACGACGCCACTCTCGCCTTGAGGGAGGGGATGATTACCTTCCCCGGCGATCCGGTGTTCCGCATGGAGCCGTTGGCTCGTCTGGAAAAGGGCGACGCGTGCAATCTGGCACTCCTCTCCCTCGGCACCCATTGCGGAACCCATGTGGACCCGCCCCTTCACTATCTCAAAGGGGGCGCTGCAGCCGACGAGCTCCCCATTGACGTGATGATCGGTCCCGGCCTGATTCTCGACATGCGGGGCCGACCTTTCATCGACCGAGCGGCCCTCACCGCATCAGCCCTCGCGGACAGTACGCGGATACTCTTCAAGACGGACAACGGATCAGGTTTACGGAAGGGCTTGTTCGACGAGAACGGCGTATATCTTACAGAGGACGGGGCCTTCTATTTGGTGGAACGAGGTGTCCGATTGGCGGGCATCGATGCTCTCTCCATAGAAGCCTACCAAGGCCTCGACGGTGCCGTCCACAAGATACTCCTCTCCGCCGGCGTGCTGATCGTGGAAGGAGTGGACCTTCTCGACATCCCTCCCGGCCCATGCGACGTCTATTGCCTCCCCCTGAAGATCCGGTCGGCCGACGGCGCCCCAGCGCGGGTGCTGATCCGAACGGATTGAGTCCGCAAGTTCATGTACACCAAAGCCGCGAACCCCAGACCGACGAGCAATTAGACCGTAACCACTTGTCATCACACCCGATTGTCTTTCCAAATACAGCATTTCGTACATACGGTGCCGTGCCTGAGCCCAAGGCCTTGCACCGACTCGGGAGAGAACGCCAGGCATGAGGGTCGCTTGTAGCCTTCCCGTTGGATCGCGATTAAAAAAAGTCTTGACAATATCCATATATTTATATAGCCTTCTGACCACATATAGGGCTGCACCCCTACAAGGAGGATTGGCCGTGAAAATTACTACTGCCGCTACGCTCGGCGCCGCTTGCTTAATTGTGTCGATGCTCACGGGACATGAGGCTTCGGCGGGCATTCTTGACGACCTGCTCGGGTACGGTTCCGGCAATTACGGCTCGTACGCACAAGCGCCGCAGAGCGACCCAAATATGAATTACCGGTACACGGTCACCTATCACGGCCCCCGGGGTGCGGTCACCTATCAGCAAGGCAGGCCGATGCAGCCGGTCAATCAAGTCAACACCGTTCCCCAGGCCCGCTCCAATGCTCGGTACGCGGCCCCGCCGGCCAATGTGAGGTACCCAAACGCTGCACCCCAACGAATTACCGCGCAACGGCCGGTCAGGGTAACCGGCAAGAAGTCGCCGCAGTACCGGACCGCGGCCCGAAGTGCTGCGCCTGCCTATCCGACACCGAGTCCCGCGGCGGTTCAATCTGCGTACCCACAGTACCGCGGCCAGGCCTATGGGGCGGCACCATCGTACGGCCAAGCACCCCAGGCGACCTACTCCAATGGATACGGATACGGCACTACCTATCAGCAACCCGCGGCGCCATCGTCGTACGGAAATCAGTACTACGCGTACGGCGGTTGGCAGTCTCCTTCCGGACAAGCCTGTACCGGCCGCACATGAGGATTCTGAAAATTGCGCCGGTCGGCGATGCGGATGCCACGGAGAAGATGTGAGACGATCTACCGAGTTCCCCGGTATCTTGACACGAGGATGCCCACAGTGTTGAGGCTGAAGCCAAGAATAATGATCTGACTCCGTCTATTCCGACAAGTGCTTTCAATTGAGCAGAACGAGACTGGTACTCACGACTTGTCGGACTTATTACTGCCCCCTCCATCCAAACGACGATTTCCTGTCCACCCTTGGCAGGCCTCCCGGCACAGCCGTACCGCATGGACTGCGGCTGTGCCGAATTTCTTTTCGGCTGATGCGGAAATCCGGAAAGCGGGCGAATACAAGATTCGCCCCTACAGTAACGGGTTCCTTCATGCCCCATCGGCGCGATCCTTGTGACCCGTCTTCCAAATCGCGACGACGCCGCAATCTGCTCCACCTTGACATTACGGGCGTTTCCCAAGTACCCTCAATAGCGGACCGGGCGAATTTAAAGGAGCGGCTCCACAGCACCGGATAGAATCGTGCCTAACCTGAACATTCAATCGGAGAGCGGTGTCCGCAGATCGGACGGCACAATCCGCAAACATATCGTCCTCACAGGCATTCTCCAGGGAATAGGATGCCGCCCCACCGTGTACCGCCTTGCCACCAAACTGGACCTCGGCGGGTGGGTGATCAATACCACCAGTGGTGTCATCATTGAGGTCGAAGGTTCTCTCGACCGGTGCGAGCGCTTCACACGAGAGCTTCCCGAAGCCATCCCCTTTCCCGGGCGTATAGACAGTCTCAGCGAAGAAGAGATTTCGCCGCTGGGAGAATCGGATTTCCGCATCGATGCCAGCTTGGAGGGGAAGCGCTCCGTGACTCCCATACCTCCGGACGTGGCGGTCTGTGACGAATGTGTCGAAGAGCTCCTTGACCCGAAAAATCCCCGGTACCTCTATCCTTTCACCACTTGCACGCTGTGCGGCCCGAGATTCACCGTGGTTCGCTCGTTTCCCTACGATCGCGAGCGAACGAGCATGGCGGATTTCACCATGTGTCCGAGGTGTCGGGAGGAGTACGAGACTCCCCACGACAGGCGATTTCACTCGCAGACCAACTCCTGCCCGCAATGCGGCCCGAAGCTCGAGCTTACCGATGCGAAGGGAACCCCCATCGACGGCAATCCGTTGCTCCAAGCAACCGCAATGTTCGCCTCCGGGAAGATCCTTGCCGTCAAAGGGATTGGCGGCTTTCACCTGGCCTGCGACGCGCGGAACCGAGGAGCGGTTGCACTGCTGAGGGAGCGCAAGGGGCGTGCGGAAAAACCTTTTGCCGTAATGATGCCGAACCTGGAGATCGTGCGCCGGTACTGCCTGGTCAATGCGGTGGAAGAGCGCATCCTTGCCTCGCCCATTGCCCCTATTGTGCTCCTCGACGCATCCGGAGAGAAGCTCGCGGACAATGTGGCCCCCATGATGGGCACGCTGGGAGTTATGCTCCCCTATTCCCCGGTGCATCATCTCTTCTTCAAGCACCCGGAGGTGCCGCAAGCGGAGCGCTTGACGGCTCTGGTGATGACGTCGGGTAACCGGTCGGAAGAGCCCATAGCGCGCGACAACGAGGAAGCTTTGCAGCGTCTCGGGGATCTGGTGGATGCCTTCCTGTTCCACGACCGGGAAATAGTCCTGAGGGCCGATGATTCGATCTTCCGCGTCATGCTGGGACTGCCCACGGTCTTCCGCAGATCCCGAGGCCTGGTGCCGGGAGGATTCAAGGTGGAATCGACGGATATCGGCTCCCACGAGGATCGACTCTGCGGCGGTGCTGAGCAATCCGACCCGGTTGTGCTGGGAACCGGAGGCGATCTCAAGAATTCGTTGGCAGTCATCAAGGGGGATCAACTCGTCCCGGGGCCGCACGTTGGGGATTTGGCCTCACCCGTGGCTCAGGAGTATTTCAAACTGTCCGCGGATCTCCTGACCGCGTACCTGGAAGCCGACCCCACCATCGTTGCGGTGGACCCTCACCCCCAATATTTCAGCACCGGTCTTGGCCGCGATATGACCGCCCGGGTTGAAGAAGTCTTTCATCATCATGCCCACGCGGTGAGCCTTCTCTTTCAGCACCACCGGACTGAGGCGACTCTTTTTGCGGTATTCGACGGCACAGGGTACGGTACGGACGGCACGATCTGGGGCGGCGAATTTCTCCTCGCGGACCGGGAGCAGTTCAGCCGTCTCGGCCACTTGGGTCTTTTTCCCCTTCCCGGTGGTGAGGCCGCAATTCGTGAGCCCGTGCGGATTCTCGCGGCTCTTCTCGGACAGTCTCAGGGCCGGCTGGATGAGTTTATTTCTCTCATGGGCGAACATGGAGAGAAAGCGCCGTTCTGGCTGGAGATGGTAAAGAAGGGCCTCAATTCCCCGCTGACGTCTTCCGCTGGGAGGCTTTTTGATGCCGTTGCCGCGGCAGTGGGGTTCACCCGTCCGGTCACGTTCGAGGGACAGGCTGCCATGTGGCTGGAAAACATCGCAGATAAGGCCGAGTCCGGCACCTATAAGGTCCGTTTCTCTCAGGGAAGCCCCCTTGTGGCTGATGTGGCGGACCTGACGCGGGATCTCGCCCGAGATATTCTTTCCGGAACGAGAAAAGATATCGTGGCCGCCCGTTTCCACAACACCATGGCCGCTTTGATCGTTGAAGTGGCGACGCGGATGTCGGCCCGAACCGGAGGCTCGGTGGTGGGACTGACCGGAGGATGCTTCCAAAACCGATTCCTCACGGAACGAGCAGCCGCTCTCCTGCGCGAGGGTGGATTCCACGTCTTGCTGCACGAAACAATCCCCCCCAATGATGGCGGAATAGCCCTGGGGCAGGTGGTTGCGGCCCGAGCGAGATATGCCCGAAGACAAACAGCGCGGGTCGACTGACGGGAGCTGCGTCGAGCCGGATGGCTTGACGGGCGGGAGGGGAGCGTTTTTTTGGCTCCGAAGTGGGGGCTGCCCTCAGGAATCGTCGGGTAGTGTGGTATAGTTCATAAATTCGGTAAACCGCTCCCGAGTTGACCCCATGTTTGAGAGCGGACGCGGAGCGGAGCACTGCTCCCCGAGCAAGAGAAGCCATTAAGGACGGTAAGCATGTGCCTGGCCATCCCCATGAAACTGGTTGAATTAACGGGTGAAGGAACGGGTAAGGTGAACGCCGGCGGGATCGTGACCGACGTCAATCTGATGATGATCCCCCACGCTCAGGTGGGCGACTATCTGATCGTGCACGCGGGTTTCGGTATCGAGGTCCTCAATAACGAAGAGGCTGAGATTCGGCTGGATATCTTTAGAGAGCTCGCCGCTGCCACCGCGCATCTGGAGGATTTGTGACGTCGGGCCATGACAGCCGCGCAGCCGGAGCCCTGGCCGCGGACATCCGGGAATATGTGGCAAAGGCACCCGGCCCCTTGCGGTTCATGGAGGTGTGCGGTACCCATACCATGGCCATCCATGAAGGAGGGCTGAAGAGTTTTTTCCCTGAAGCACTGAAGCTCGTTTCAGGTCCCGGATGTCCGGTGTGCGTGACGGAAACGGCGTTTATCGATCGAGCCATTCTCATCGGCAAGAAATACGATGCCTGCCTCGTGACCTTCGGAGATCTGGTGAGAGTGCCGGGCTCCTTCGGGTCTCTGGCCACGTTCCGTTCGGAGGGCGGGCGAGTTCGCGTAGTCTACTCCCCCATGGACATGATCGGCGTGGCAGCCCGGGATACGTCCCGGCCGACGGTCTTTCTCGGGGTGGGATTCGAGACCACTATCCCCACCATCGCCGCAACCCTCAAACGGGCCCTCGATTCGGGCAGCCGCAACCTCTATGTGCTGACCGCTTTCAAGACGATCCACCAGCCGTTGAAGATACTGGCCGCCAAGGAGGACCTCCACGGATTCCTTTTGCCCGGACACGTATCGGCCATCGTCGGCTCCGATTGCTACCATTACCTCGTGAAGGATTTCCGGAAGCCCGGAGTAGTAGCCGGCTTCGAGCCCCTCGACATACTCCTGGCGGTGAGGGATCTTGCGCGCATGACGGTAACGAATACGCCGGAGATCTTGAACGACTACAAGCGGGTGGTCCGGAGCGACGGAAACCCCGTCGCGCGTGCGATCATTGACGAGGTCTTCGATCCTCGGGACGCGGCATGGCGCGGTCTGGGCGTGATTCCCGGCAGCGGCCTGAAATTGAAGGGGCCTTACGCACGATTCGATGCAAAGGAACAACTCCCGGTGGACGTGCCGCCCGCGCAGGACGATCCTCGATGTCAATGTGCGGCCATCCTGACCGGGTCCCGTACACCTGACAAATGCGGGCTTTTTGGGAGGGAGTGTACGCCGGAAACCCCGGTGGGACCGTGCATGGTCTCCTCCGAGGGTACCTGTGCCGCCTATTTCAAATACGGAGTCGCCTGACAGGATGAGCAAAACCTCGGACAAACGGGTACTCCTGGGACACGGAGGAGGAGGCCGGATGACCGGCCGGCTCATCCGGGACATCATTCTTCCCAGGTTGGATCGTGGCGAGCTTGCCGCATTGCCGGATTCGGTGGTCCTCCCCCATTTTGACGGTCGAATCGCCTATACCACCGATTCTTTTACCGTTTCACCAATCTTCTTTCCCGGCGGCAATATCGGCTCGCTTGCCATTCACGGAACTTGCAACGACCTCTCTTGTTCAGGCGCCCGACCGCTCTTTCTCTCTCTGGGACTTATCCTCGAAGAGGGGCTGCCCATGGAGGACCTTGAAGCCATTCTCAAGAGCATGGCCGAAGCCGCGGACGAGGCGGGCGTCAAGATTGTAACCGGAGACACAAAGGTGGTGCCCAAAGGGAGTGCGGACGGCATCTTCATTAATACCTCGGGCATCGGCCGGGTTGAAGCGGCTGCCGTTCCTTCGCCGGAACGCATTGCAGACGGTGACCGCGTCCTCGTAAGCGGGCCTGTCGGCAATCACGGAATGGCCGTCATGTTGAGTCGGGCGGAATTTTCCTTCGACTTCGACCTTAAATCCGACTCCGCCTCCGTATGGCCTCTTGTGGAGAAGCTGTTGACTCTGGGAGACGGCTTGAAGTTCCTGAGAGATCCTACTCGGGGAGGTCTCGCCGCCACGCTCAACGAGATCGCTTCAATGACCGGCAAGGGAGTTGTCGTGGATGAGTCCTCCATACCCTTGGACCGGTCGGTGGTAGCAGCCTCCGAGATGCTGGGAATCGATCCGCTTCAGGCGGCCAATGAGGGAAAGATCGTGGCCGTGGTGGGGAGAAACCTTGCCGATAGAGCCCTGGAGCTACTGGCCGACAATCCCCTGGGCAATGGAGCCGCGATCATTGGGGAGGTGACCTCCAACGGACCCTCGCGGGTTGTCATGACCACCCGGATCGGCGGGTCCCGAGTTCTCGCGGAACCTTCGGGGGAACTGCTTCCCCGCATCTGTTGATTGTATCGGTCGCGTCGCGACCGTTTGCCGTACGCGAGCTCTTTCTCGCGACGTTTTATCCCATCCAAGGGGCTCCGACATGCCCGACCAAGAAAAGAATCTGCCCGAGCCCGCCGCTCGTTGTACTTTCTCCACTTCTTCCGTGCTCTCAAACAACCTGCATGTAGGCGGAGAGAACCCGTACGTCAACGCCTTGGTCCAATTCGACAAAGCGGTCTCTCACCTCAAGATAAAGCGGGGCGTCATCGAGACGCTCAGATATCCCAAACGAGAGCTGTCGGTGTCGTTCCCGGTGATGATGGACGACAACGAGATTCGGATCTTCAGAGGATACCGGGTCCATCACTCCGTGGTGAAAGGCCCCACCAAGGGCGGCATCAGGTATTCTCCCAACGTCAGCCTTGACGAGGTGCGGGCCCTGGCCATGTGGATGACCTGGAAATGCGCGCTGATGAACCTTCCATACGGCGGGGCCAAAGGCGGCGTGGTGGTAGACCCCAAGGAGCTTTCCCTCAGAGAGCTGGAGCGTCTTACCAGGCGTTATGCAACCGAGATCAGCATTCTCATGGGACCCGAAAGCGACATCCCCGCACCCGACATGGGCACCAACGCCCAGGTAATGGCGTGGATCATGGATACTTACTCCATGCACAGGGGGTTTTCCGTGCCCGCCGTGGTCACCGGAAAACCGGTGGAAATAGGCGGCTCACTGGGGCGGACCGAGGCTACGGGACGAGGGGTGGCATTCACCATGCTCGAAGCCCTGCGAATGAAGGGCATCCGTGCCGACGGGGCTACGGTGGCCGTTCAGGGATACGGCAACGTCGGATCGGTTGCGGCCCGGCTGGCGCATGAAATGGGCATGAAGGTGGTGGCGATCACCTCCTCACAGGGCGGAATTCACTGTGGAGACGGTTTGGTGCCGGACCGATTGAGCAGGCATCTTGCCGAAGGGGGATGCGTCATCGACTTTCCCGACGCGGATCGTATCACCAATGACGAGCTGCTCTCGATGGACTGTGACGTGCTCGTGGCTGCCGCTGCGGAAAATCAGATCACGGGCAAGAATGCCGACCGAGTTAGAGCAAAGGTGATCGCGGAAGGGGCTAACGGCCCCACCACACCGGAAGCCGACGAGATCCTGAAATTGAATGGGACGTTCATCATCCCCGACATCCTCTGCAACGCGGGTGGCGTCACGGTGAGCTACCTGGAGTGGGTCCAGGATCTCCAATCGTTCTTCTGGCCGGTGGAGGAGATCAACGAAAAGCTCCAGAATCTTATGCTTCACGCTTTCAAGAGCGTCATGGATTGCGCGCGGGAATACAACGTGTCCACCCGTGAGGCCGCACAAATCCTCGCAATTCAGAGGATTTCCGACGCCATTATGATCCGGGGTATTTATCCATAATTCAATGAGCGTGACGGATCGGGAGCCGCGCATCCGCTTCAGCATCAAATTCCATCAAGAACGTGACGCACGGCGCGGAGCAGCTCCCTCATGTTGAAGGGCTTCGGCACGATGCCTTTGGCTTCGGCATCGAGAAAGATTTTCGTATCTCCCGTGACGGCAAAGCCGCTCGCGACGAGTGCCTTGACCTGAGGATCGATCTCGAGGAGCTTTTCAAGACATTGCTTCCCTCCCATTTCCGGCATGATCAGATCGAGGATGACAAGTGAGATTCTCGATCGCTCCTCGGCATAGACATCGAGCGCCTCAACTCCACTTCCGGCGGTGAGAACCGAATATCCCGATTTCTCCAAAATCCTTTTTGCCAAGTCCCTTATCATGGACTCATCGTCCACCACGAGAATCGTCTCCGATCCCCCTGCAATGGGTGCCGGCTCCTCTCCTCGGTCCGCTTCGAGCACGGCTGCCCGGGCAACGGGAAAGAAAACGCTGAAGCTCGTCCCTTTCCCGACTTCGCTCTCACAGATAATGTGGCCTCCGTGCATCTTTACAATTCCGAAGACCGTGGCCAGCCCCAGGCCGGTTCCGTCTGCAAGGCCCTTGGTGGTGAAAAACGGCTCGAAAATATGCTGCAACACTTCCTGATCTATGCCGTGTCCGGTATCTGAAATCTTGAGGAGTACGTGAGGACCGGGGGTCAATTCCGCATGCCTTCGGCAATAGCCTTCGTCAAGCAACACGTTCCGAGTCTCTACGGTCAGTTTGCCTCCCTCGGGCATAGCGTCTTTCGCGTTGACGGCAAGGTTTATCAGCATTTGCTCAATTTGCGTCGAATCCGCGGAGACCGGCTTCAATCCATCCTCAAGTTGCAGCTCTATGTCTATCATCTTTGGGATCGTACGATAAAGGAGCCTTTCGGTATTTCTCACGTCTTCATTGAGGTTGACCGATTTGAGTTTCCTGTCCACTCTCCTGCTGAACGTGAGAATCTGTTTCACGAGGTCCGCACCGCGACGGGCTGCCTGACGAATCGCGCTTATTTCCTCGAACCTCATGTCTCGGTCGGCAAGGTCCATTTCAAGCAGCTCCGCGTGACCTGCGATGATGTGGAGGAGATTGTTGAAGTCGTGAGCGATTCCCCCTGCCAGGGTGCCGATGGCTTCCATCTTTTGAGCTTCGACGAGTCGCTTCTCCAGGAGCTTTTCTTCCGTAAGGTCGCGAATCCAGACCTGTATCCCCGGTTCGTTGTCAAAACGGATGACCTTTGCGTTGACTTCTCCCGGGATAGAGATGCCGTCCTTACGGAGCAAATCGACCTCGTACCGAGAGGGAGCCGATTCTCCGCGAAGGCGTGCTTGGGCCCTTGAGCGAGTCATTTCCCGGTAATCCGGGTGGTAGATCAGCCAATGATCCAGCCCCTCCAATTCGCCGGGTTCGTAACCGAGCATCTCGTGTAATCGAGAATTGGCGAACGTAATGACCGTTCCTTTCTGAACAAAGACCCCATCGAAGCTTTCTTCCACAACTGTTCGGTATCTCTCCTCGCTTGTCTTGAGCGCCTCTTCCGCTTTTTTGCGGTCGGTAATGTCTCGGGTCACTCCCTGCCAGGCGATCGGCATGCCATTCTCGTCAAGAATGACCTTCCCGTGAATTTCCACCGAGAATCGCGCCTTGTCCTTCTTCAACATCTCGGCCTCGATGACCACCCCGGAGCTATCGACCCCCTTCTCTATCTCTCCCAGTGCCTTTCGAGCCATCTTCATGAAGTTCTCTTCGTCACAGTGGTCCGAGAGCCTGGTCCCGATCCATTCGTCCGGGGTGTATCCCGTCATCCGAAAGATGGCCGGGTTGACGTAGGTGAAACGCATGTCAAGATCCATTTGCCAGATCACGTCCAACGTGTTGTCGGCCAGAAGCCTATACCTCTGCTCGCTTTCTCGCAAGGAGCTCAACAGATGCTCGCGCTCGGCGATACTTCGCGCCAAATTGATGTTGCTGAAGCTGAGCCGGGAGAGTATGCGCGTCAGACGGGCGTAAAACCTCATCACCGTGTCTACCGTCTCTCTGCTCCAGCGAGGCACCCGGTCGAGTGCCTCGAGGTAATCTTGTTCGTTGAAACCGTGTTGCCGCGCCTGGGCCCGGAAGATCTCGTAGTCCGGGTCCTCGCCGTCGAAGAGGAATTGGCCCAAAAAGAGGTTGCCGAGATGATTCCCGCCAACCATAACGGGAGTGGCAATGTCCCACATGTTGTTCAAGCAACGATACAGTTTATACTCCCCCTCCTTCAAACCGCTGCTGAGCTCCGTATCGCTCGCGGTGCAGTTTCTGCAGGTCTCGGGATGCACGCGGTGAAACTTGGTGCAGATATCCTGCCAACCGGTGGAAACCAATACCTTGCCTTTCAAATCAACGATACCTATCCCGATGTTGGTAAGCCCGTGGAAATCGTCCATGAGCTCCTGGATCTCGCCGGTATCGATCACGTCGTCGAGCTCCAGGTTACCGATGTCGCCATCAGGAGAGACAATCGAATCCAGTTTCATCCGAACACGGGCTTCACTCTCCTCGAGCTGCGCCTGTACCCGCATACGCTCGGTGATGTCCTGAGTGGTTCCCCGTAAACCTATCGCCTTGCCTTCATTATCGAGCTTCACATAACCATGGACCCACACAGTCTTGGTTTCGCCGGAAGGCGTAACCAGCCGGTTCTCATCTTCGAACTGCCCCTTTCGTGACAGGCTTTCCTCGATCTTTCGCTCGTGCGCCTCCCGCTCTTCGTCCGGTATGAACTTGAGATAGCTCCGATGGTCGGGACGGAATTCCTCGGGGTTTACGCCGAAGATTCTGTACATCCCCGCAGACCAGTACACTTTGCCGGTCCGAGCATCCCATTCCCAGTTCCCGATTCTCGCGACCCGCTCTGCTTCAGACAGGAGAGCCTCGCTTTTCTCAAGCTCCTTTTCCGCGCGTTTGGACTCGGTGATGTCCGCCATGACTCCCAGCAAGTGGAGAGGCCGACCCTCTTCATCATGCACCACGCGTGCTTCATCACGGAACCAACGGACTTGGCCGTCCTGTGCCGTCATGCGGTATTCACAGATAAACGGCTCGCCCGTACTGTGTGACCGAGCAACTTCGGCAAGGACCCGGTCTCGGTCATCGTGATGCAACCTGTTTCGCCACAAGTCCGAGTTTGCAAGATAGTCTGCCTGGGTTAATCCGAGCAGGCTTTCTATTTGCGGACTCACATAGGTGGTAGAGCTTTGCGTATCCAAAGCGGCAGTGTAGGTTATGACCGGCATCCGCTCCACGAGCATACGAAATTTGGCCTCACTCTCCTGGAGGGCTTCATTGGACAAGGTCAGTTGGGATGTCCTGATTCCAACCTGCCGTCTCAGGAGGTAGACGAACCCCAATGAGAGAACGCATACCAAGGCGGCCGCAAGAAGGCCCCTAAACAACCACGGCGAAGCATGAGACCTCTTCGTATAGAATTCCGTCCAATACTTCAGTCGCTGATAGTAAAGAGAGCTCTTGTCGGCCTTGAGTTGAGCAATGGAGGTGTCCAACGTTGTGAGGAGGTGACTTCCCTTGCCTTTGGGTGTGGCAAAGCCGAGCTTCACTGGAGAAAATAGTATCTCCGTCGGCTTGATCTTGTATTCCGATCCAAGGAGTATACCTGCCACACGTCCGTTGATGCCCGCATTCACCTTACCATCCTCAATGGCGCGGAACACTTGCCGGTAGTTGTCCTTCTCTACGAGCTCAGACTGAATCTCGAATTGTTTCAGGAGGCTTCTGAAACCTGCAGTGTAGATGCTTCCCTTCAGGACGGCGACTCTCTTGCCCTCAAGATCGAAAATCGATTCCGAATCTGTTCCGATCCTCTCGTAAACCCTCCCCCAATCAAGAAACAGGAACTGCTTCGTGAAATCCAGGCTTGCTTTACGTTCTTTTGAATATCCGATACAGGTAATGAGGTCTATTTCTCCGGTCTTGACACGCTCCAGACATTGCTCCCACGTGCCCGGAACATATTCGATGTGCCATCCCGCTGAATGTGCGACACGTTCAAGCACGTCAATAAATAGGCCTCCGGGCTTCCCCGCTTCGTCAACGAAAACGAGGGGAGCAAAATCGTAAACACCCACCCTGATGACCGATTCCGCATGTGACGACCCGGCGTGTGCAAAGAGTACGACTGCGGCTGCCACAACGAGAATGAGACAAGACGCTCCGAATAGGGCGACCGGCCTCTTTCCGGCAACTTCATCGGCTGAGAAACGGAATGATCGCTCGTTCATCGGGCTCGAACCTCCCGAACCGAATGCCGGTCGGAACTACGGTATTTTCGTCGTATCATGCCGGCAGCTCCCCTCAATCCAGGCCGTGTTCTTCCTGAGGAGGTTGCGCTCTGAGGGGTAGAAATTCCAGCCGCTTGGTCTTAGGTTCAGATGCCACAAACGCCTCAGTTGTTGCGCCGAAGTAGTGAGATCGTCCCCCACCGGCGCATTTCCCCAGTATCACAATAGCCGCGTCCGCAGGGCGAGTCAAAGTTTCTTTTCCCGGCACACTTTTGACGCGATCGTTTCCCGAACCCGAAGACCCGAGCCTCCACGTTGCTTCGAAGCCAAGTGACATGACTCCCAAGCTCGGCGACCATCTCCTTCTCGCCCGGTCACGGGGGCGTGCGACACGTGCAGAGCAAGGAGGTGAGGGGAACGCGACCGGCGAACGCGTTCCTCATGAGAATGTGGGTCGGAGAGTCCGACCCCAAGGCCGCCTGACGCGGCCGAAGATGTTTCGGCGGACACGCTGCCGCATCCACGAACCGGTTCGGTGCTTAATCAACGGATCAAAGTGCCGATCCCGGATTTCAGCGAATGGCCTTTCTTGACGAACACCCACTGATGAATTAAGCTCGGCCTATCCGGTTCGGGCAGGAGATTGCAGTGAGGATAGGTCAAGGTTTTGATGCTCACAGATTTGCGGAGGGCCGAAAGCTAATCCTGGGAGGCGAGACCGTCGACCACCCGATGGGACTGGAAGGCCACTCCGATGCGGACGTACTCGTCCACGCGCTCATCGACGCATTGCTGGGAGCAGCAGGCCTTGGCGACATAGGCATGCATTTCCCCGACACGGACCCGGCCTATCAAGGGATTTCCAGCATGCGCATGCTGGAAGTCGTCTGCGGCGCAATCGATGCAATGGGCTTCCGTATATCGAACATCGACGTCACCCTCATTTTGCAGACTCCGAGAATCGGCCCGTTCAGAGGCTCGATTGTCGGGAATCTGGCAGCGGTGACGGGGATCGAACCGGAGCGGGTCAACGTCAAAGCCACCACCACCGAAGGGCTCGGCTTCCTTGGGCGCAGCGAGGGGATTGCAGCATCTGCCGTCGTCCTGTTGGAAGAAGGTGCTTCCCTGTGACCGACCGTCCGTCTCGTGGGGACGCCGTACGCCGGAAGACCTCTCGGTTCGACCCTAAGAACGATTGCCGGGTGTCTGTTCGCTCTTCACCCTGTCCCGGACCAGCAGAAACAGGTTCCGGAGCCGGCGGCAAGGTGCGCCAGGTTGTCGCAGGCCAAGAATTTCACGTTGGGAGAAATTGATGGGTCTTAGAATTTACAACTCTCTCACCCGCAAGAAGGAAGAGTTTGAAACCGTCCGTCCCGGAAAAGTGGGGATGTACGTCTGCGGGGTCACGGTTTATGACATGTGTCATATCGGTCACGCCCGGTCGATCGTACTTTTTGACGTGATCTTTCGGTACCTGACCAAACGAGGCCACGAAGTCACCTATGTGAGAAACTTCACCGATGTGGACGACAAAATCATCAACCGGGCCAATCAAGTGGGGGAAGACTGGAAGAGCCTGGCCGAGCGATTCATAGGAGAATTCTACGTCGACATGGACGCCCTCGGGGTACGCCGTCCCACCGTGGAGCCCAGGGCCACCGATCACATCGGTCAAATCCGGGAGCTCATCGCCCGACTCATCGCCTCAGGCCACGCGTATGAAGTGGAAGGAGACGTGATGTTCTCGGTGAACAGCTTTCAGGGGTACGGGAAGCTTTCCGGGAAACGAACCGAAGACCTCATTTCCGGTGCGCGGGTCGACGTGGACGACAAGAAGAGAAACCCGCTCGATTTTGCCCTCTGGAAAGCGGCCAAGCCGGGTGAGCCTTACTGGGAAAGCCCGTGGGGACCGGGACGTCCGGGATGGCATATCGAGTGCTCGGCCATGAGCATGAAGTACCTCGGCTCCAATCTGGACATTCATGGCGGGGGTGCGGATCTTACCTTCCCCCATCACGAGAACGAGATCGCCCAGTCGGAAGCCGCCGGAGGCGGACAATTCGCCAGGTACTGGATTCACAACGGGTTTGTGAACATTCGCTCGGAGAAGATGTCAAAGTCCCTCGGAAATGTCCTCAACATCAGGGACATACTCCGGAGGGTTCATCCCGAGGCGCTGCGTCTCTTTCTGCTTTCCAGCCATTACCGCAGCCCCTTGGACTACAACGAGACGTCCATCCGTGAAGCCTCGGTAGGTTTGGAAAGGCTTTATGGAGCCGTGACGACTCTCGGAAGCCTCCTCGACGCTCGCGGAACGGGGGATCGACTCCCCGACGAATTGGTCGGCATCAAAGATCGCTTCATGGAAGCAATGGACGATGACTTCAACACCCCCCGGTGCCTGGCCATCCTTTTCGACGCGGCGCGAACGCTCAACAGGATTGCCGCTGAGGCTGACGGGAGAGGAGATTTCATCCCCTCGCCGGAGAGACTGGCCGTGGTGCGTGAGGAGATGGTGGGCTTTGCCGGGGAAGTGTTGGGAATACTTACCATGGATTCGCACGCCTTCGAGGAAGAAGTGAAGGAGATCGGACTCAGGGGTCTTCAACAGGGCGAGCAGCTCGTCGAAGAGGCCGCGGTTAAACGGGAGGATATAGAAGCCAAGATCGTTGAACGGTCTGAAGCCAGAAAGTCCAAAGACTTTGCCCGCGCGGACGAGATTCGAGACTGGTTGGCTGAAAGAGGAGTCCTTCTGAAGGACGGTCCGGAGGGTACAACCTGGGAAATCAAGAAGTGAACGGCTTGTGTGGAATCGGCCGAATCCTTGGTACCGGGCGGCATAATTCGGTGATGCATTTTTCCGTGGAGACTGCTTTGTGGCTCTGTTCCCGGCGATGACAGGTGGAACCTCTCATTGGGAACGAAGCTCGATCCGTTCGACGTAATCGGAAAGGCGAGGTATATTGGACCTGAGGGTGGAGAATCTCGACTACGTCTATAACGGGGGGACCCCGCTGGAAAAACGCGCCTTGGAAGGCATCCACTTCAGCCTCCCTAGTGCGCGGGTGTTGGGAATACTGGGGGGAACCGGTTCGGGGAAGACCACTCTCATTCGTCATTTCAACGGGCTGCTCACTCCCACTGAGGGACGCGTGCTCGTCGGCGATACGGATACCCGCTCCTCCGGGCCTCAACTGAGGCGCAAAGTAGGGCTGGTCTTCCAGCGGCCCGAACGGCAGCTCTTTGAAGAGACGGTCTACGGGGACATATCGTTCGTCATGAGACGCTTTTCGGGTCTCGACGAGGGGGAGATTCGCGGGAGAGTCGGCGCAGCCTGCGAGAGAGTCGGATTGAATATCTCCGAGATGGCCGATCGTTCCCCGACAGCTCTTTCGGAAGGGGAGAGGAGAAAAGCAGCCATCGCAGGGATTCTCGTCAACGAACCGGAGATGCTCGTTCTCGACGAACCCCTTGTGGGCTTGGATCCTCCCTCTATCAGGGAACTGGTAGACGTCCTGACGACGTTGAAGAAGGCCGGGGACAGAACGCTGGTGATCGTCTCCCATGACGTGGACGACTTCCTCCCCCTGCTGGACCTCTTGCTCGTGCTGGACAAAGGGAGGCAGGCTGCCTACGGCTCGGTCATGGATGTGTGCGAGTCCCTTGGGGACAATGCCGGGCTGAGATGCCTCCTTCCCCGTCTTGCGATGCTGGTGTACGATTTGGACAAGGCGGGGCATCCGTTGGCGGTCGACAACTTCGAGATTACAACTATGGCCGAGCAATTGACAAATCTCCTGGATCGAGATGGAGGTGCCGGTTGAATATGTTCGTCTCTTGTTTCCTGTTCCTCCTTCTTCTTTTCGCTTCCCCCGCGGGTGCCCAGCAGCAGCCGAGCCTGCCCGCCACCCCCGACGCGCTGGTCCGCAAAGTCCAGGACGTGTACGCGCATCACTGTTGCTTCCAGGCCAACTTCGATCAGTTGACGGTCAATGTGGCCATGGACATGAAGGATCGATTCAAGGGCGTCATGTATGTCAAGAAGCCCGGCTCAATAGTCCTGGATGTGGCAGCCCCCGAGCGACAAAAAGTGGTCATTCGCGGCAGGCACTATGAAGTCTACTTTCCGAACGACGGAAACGCAGCAAGGGGAGAAGTTCCACCGGAGATCAGCCTGGACCACTTTTTCGGTTTTTTCGCCAATGTGGGCAAACTCGACGTGAACTTTTCCGTGCAATTCCCGCCGAGAGCATTTGACGAAACAGAGAAGCTCTTCTTTCTCGAGCTCTCGGACAAGAAGAACCCGACCAGCACGTATCGTATTCTTCTGGGTATTGACAGCGACCGGTTCACCATCAGGAGGGCCATCATTTACGACGCTCTCGGCAACTACAACCGGTTCGATCTGACCGACATACAATTCTTAAAGTCAATTCCCGATTCACGGTTTCAGATTGCTCCGAAACCCGGCAGCCTCATCAACCCCTCCATCACCGATTCCGCGCCGAAGGCAAAGTGAGAACCAGTAACACCTTTCACCTCGTCAGTCTGGGTTGTCCGAAAAATAGGGTCGATTCGGAGCGCATCCTGTCGACAATGGCTCAAGCCGGATTCCTCCATATCGACGACCCCGGACAGGCAGGCGTCATTGTTATCAATACCTGCGCATTCATCGAATCCGCGGTCGAGGAATCCATCGATACCATCCTCGATCACCGGGAGGACAACAGAGAAGCATTCCTCGTGGTGGCAGGATGCCTTCCCTCACGCTATGGAAACAGCCTTGAGGAGCCTCTCCCGGAAGTGGACCTCTTCCTGCGACCGGATCAGATAGACCGGCTCCCCGCGATCCTGGCCGCGGATGCTGCCGACGGGTATTCTCTCGGCGGCGAAACTTCCGCAGAGAGACGACGAATCCTCACCACTCCGGGGTACGCGTACCTGAAAATCGCCGAAGGATGCTCACGGCATTGCAGTTACTGCACCATTCCCTCGATTCGGGGGGCGTTGCACAGCTCCGAGGTCTCTGAGCTTGAGGGTGAGGCGAGATGGCTGGCGTCAATGGGGGTCAGGGAGCTTGTGCTGGTCGCGCAGGATTTGACGAGCTACGGTCTGGATCGAAAGGAGAGAAACGGTCTGCCGGCACTCCTGGACCGTCTCACGACGATTGACGGCATCCGGTGGATTCGCCTCATGTACCTGCACCCCAACGGTATACCCAAGGGACTGGCCGCAGCGATCAACGAGTCTCCGAAAATCCTCCCGTACCTCGACATCCCTTTCCAGCACGTTTCGCCGGCTGTGCTCAGAGGCATGGGGCGGCCCTGGAAAGGAGACGCGACAAGGAAGCTGGTGGACGGTCTCCGGGCGGCGATTCCCGGACTCGTACTCCGAACCACCTTCATGGTGGGATTCCCCGGAGAAGGCGATGAGGAGTACGGCGAGCTGCTCGAGTTCGTCGAGTCCTATCAAATAGACCGCGTCGGCGTGTTCACGTACTCGCCCGAGGAAGGTACCCCCGCTCTCGATCTCGGGGACCCCGTACCGCAGGACGTCAAAGAAGCGCGAGCAGAGGAGATCCACAGCGTCCATGCCCGGTTCTTGAGTAATCGCAACCGTGAGAGGATCGGCGGTGTTGAGCCTGCCATCGTGGAAGGTGTCTCCGCAGAATCCGATTTGCTGCTCCAGGGCAGGATGTGGGATCAAGCCCCCGAGGTTGACGGCGTGCTGTACGTTACCGCCGGCCGTGCCGATGCCGGGGAAATCTACGACGTCCGTATTACCGGATCACACGGCCCGGACCTCTTCTGCGAGCTCCCCTAAGCCTACCGCCGTCGATTCCTTCTCCGCAGACTCTCCACGCAAAGGGCCCGGTCTTCCAGTGCCGATCCTTGAAATTCGCTGCACTGTTCGAGTTGAATGCCTATGAGCCGGGGGGCTCGTGCCCGAGGACCGGGCAGGACGATGGTGTCCTTTGTGCCGCTATATGTGGAACCTTGGAGGCCGGCCGTAGGCTTCCGATGAACCCAAGGCTCCTCTTCGTTTGCCGCAACTCTCAAAGCGCTCCGCCACAATGCGCGGCATCAAGGACTCAGGCCCGTGCTGCGGACCCGACTGATGCAGTTGTCGGCTATCTTCTCATTCAGAGGAGCCCCTCCCCTCTCCGCCGCGCATGCACCCCATTGCCCGGTCAGCGGTAGAGAAAACAGTAGAGTCCTATAGCCAAGCCAAGAGTGCCGACGACGACGAATTTGATGATGAGCGCGGTTTCCATGGGGAGATGATACAGGAGGACGGGGATTTTTGAGAAGCGGAAAATTGATAGGACTTTTTTATCAATGATATTAATTGACTCTGATCAAATAGCAAAACTTTTTCGGGCTTACAATCATGTGTCACATGAGTTTTATTATCTATCGCAGTGTTTTCAATCTTTTTTTTGGTTGACACGATACTTGCGCTTCTGGTATCATCCTCTCCAGCCTAACATCCGGCAGAGGATTGAATTCCTCAACAACTCATGAGACGGGGCGCCGCTTCGAGCTGATCACCCAGGGCACCGTGACATAAGCACAGTTTGGATCGTTTCCACGCGGTCTTCGGGAGAGGATAAAAATGAGGTCACCTGTTAAAAAACACAAATCCCTCTGGCTCATCTGCCTGGTTCTTACCATGATCTCCGGTCTTGCAATGGCCGATGTCTCCGGACAGATCACTGGGGTCAGGCTGGACCCGGAAAAGGGAAGGATCGTCATTCTGGCCAAAGGAAACGTGGGCAAGCATTTTGCGCGTGTCATAGGAAAGCCCAACAGGCTCGTTATGGACTTCTCGGATACGGGAGTGTCCAACGTACCGGCCAAGATTGCAGGCGGCACGTTCGACATCCGGGAAATTCGTGTCGGAGCATCCAAATCGCGTGCCCGTGTGGTGGTGGATTTCCAGAATAGTCCGGTGCCTCCGTTCACGGTAAGACGTCAGAACGGCGAGATACTGGTCGTGCTGGGAAAATCACTGGCAGGCCGGCTTTCCGCACCACAGGCTCCAACCGGGGACGAGCTCTCGAGGAAAGCCGCTCCGTCTTCACCGCTTGCTCCCCAACTGGTCAAGGCTTCTGCAGCGGCTTCGAGAAACGTCGACATGCACAGCCCCCGGCTTGGACGCGAACACCGACAGATTCCCGTGGCGACCAATCTCCCGCGGATGACCCAAAGGGGAGCCAAGGGTGAGGCTTCTCTCTCGGACGGGAGAAAGCTCGATCTGAAAACGGTCAAGCTCGCGCAGCGGATGGACTTGAATCGGCCTCCGTCGTCCCAGGCAGTGAAGAGTGAGCCCAACAGAAAAGAATCCAGGGGTGTCCTTCCCGCTCGTTCCAACGGACCTATCCCGGGTTCCAATGGCGCTCCTCGTCGCATGGTGAGAGAGGTCAGGCCTCCGGTGACCCCGCCCACACCGGACCCCCGACTCCTCGTTCAGGAAATCACCGAATTGAAGTTTGTCCAGGTGGGTCACAATGCTCGGCTGGTCATCCGCGGCGGAGACAAGCTGGACTATCGCCTGAACAAGGTCTCTCCGACCAAGGTTCGCATCGATCTTATCAATGCGGAAATTCCCAAGGCTCACCAGAAGGCTCTGAGGACCGATCTCTTCTCAACGTCGGTTGAGATGATCGTTCCCGGCTCACAATCGATCTTCATACAGCTCAAGGACTCGGTGCCCTATCAGGTCCAGAAGAAGAAGGGCGTCTTGATGGTTGACTTTCCTCCTCCTCGTTTCAACATGCTCGGCGCCGGCTCGAACGAGCGAGACACCGGCGGAGCCGCCACGAGGATCATCCAGGAAGAGCAGATTCGCAAGAACATGCAGAATCTCAACAAGAGCATTGAGAACGTGCAGAAGGAGCAGGAGCAACTGCAAAAACAGCGTGCCGAGATCCTGAAGATGTACCAGGCAACTCCGGATCCCGAAGTCTTCAACAAACCCGTCACGCTGGACTTTCAGGGCATATCGCTGAAGAACGCCTTCAGGCTTCTTGCCGAACAGGCCGGCATCAACATCATCGTGGGTGGTGCGGCGGAAGGGTCTACCACTTTGAGACTGGTCGATGTTCCTCTCGGCCAGGTCATCGACACCCTCACCACGTCATACGGGCTGCGCCGAATTATGGTCGGCAACGTGATGCGAGTGGGCAAGGCCGAAGAGATCAAGAAATGGGAAGACGAGAAGCAGAAGGAATACACCACCCGCATCAAAGAAGTGGACCAGAGGCTTGAGGAAAACTCTCAAAGAGCGACAAAGTATCAGAAGACCATCGAAGATCATCTCAGCGAATTGAAGAAACTGCAGGAAACCCCTGTGGAGCGCTCCAACGCCGAAGACTTCGGCGAAGCGGGCTGCATCTTCATCCGAGGCGAAAAGGTATGCTTCGCCTACACCACGGTAAGACTGACGTACGCATCGCCCAGGATGGTGGTAAGAGTCCTCGACTGCATCTTCAGGTTGCAGTGTAAGGGAGGCACCACGGGCGGAACCAGCACCACGACCGTCTCAGAGGTTGCAGGAACATCAGGAACGGCGGCGGCTCAAGCGAATCGGGGAGCCTATGCTCAGCAATTGGCCGACCAGGGATTTACCTCCGACAGTCCCGGTGGTCAGGCTCGACTCCAGCAATACGACGAGACCAGAGCTCGGGTACAAAGCGCGGATGCGTTGACCTCAGCCGCCGATACCATGGCATCACGACGCGGAGGCGGGGTACAGATAAGCCTCCCCTTCGGTACCGATCCCGTCCTCGCTCGAATCATCGGCTACGGCATGATTTGGCCGGACGAAGACAACCGCATGATCTTCATCAAAGACACGCCCGAGCGTATTGCCCAGATGAAGAAACTGATATTCACCCTCGACACCCCCTCACCTCAGGTTCAGATCGAAAGCCGCCTCGTGCAGGCAACGAGAAACTGGGGCCGTGGCTTGGGCATCATCTGGGGCGGTCGCAACAACCAGTGGGGCGTCCTCAACTCCGTCGCAGCAGAAACCGGATGGCAGCAGGCTTATTGGGGCATCGGCGGCAACCAGGCCGGTCCCACGGCCAACACCCCGACAGGGACCACGGCAGCCGGTAACATTCCTTCATCCTTTGCTGTGAACCTGCCTCCTTCGTCGATCTCCGGAATGGCCAACTTGATAGGTATGGGTGTCCAGTTCGGGCTCCTGAACCTCCCCGCGGCAGACATGATCACTGAGTTGGACCTTAGACTGCAGCTCGGTGAGGCCACTGGCCAGACCAAGACCATCGCCCGGCCCAAAGTCACGGTCATGAACAAAGAGAACGCTACGATCAAGAATGGTAGAACAATAGCCTTCTCAACAGTCTCCGCTTCAGGAACCCAGACACAGTTGGTCAACGCTGACCTGAAGCTCAACGTCAAGCCCGAGGTGTTCAGCGACGGTCGCATCAAGATGACCGTGAATGTTACCGACAACGACGTGGGTGATATCGTCAACGGCCAGGCATCGCTCCTCACCAGAGAAGCCTCGACGGTCATGGTGGTAAAAGACGGTGACACGGCTGTAATCGGCGGCATCGTGCGGAAGACGGACAATTCGCAGAGACAGGGCTTCCCGGGTCTCATGAACATCCCGGTGGTCAACTATCTCTTCTCCAATAAGAACAGATCTAAGGCCATCACCGAGCTCCTCGTGTTCATCACCCCGACAATCGTGCGGCGCCCTCCGCCCGCCTCCTAAGAGTTTCGGCTCCAAACAGGGGCGGCCCGACATGGATCGGGTCGCCCCGTTTCTTTTTTCGAAGCTTCGGAGCTCGGAACCGCAACCTGGATACACAACGCGTTTCTGCCCGGCGCCTCACCGACAATCCCCTCCACGTCACCGGCACCGTCAAAATAGCAGCCCACCAACAGAGCAAAACCTAAGCCCGATATCGCACAGTTCCCCAGCCGTCTCGCCCTGTCCCCGTCACCAAGGGCGACTTTGGCGAGACCGCAACGGCAAGAAGTTGCACCACCGAGGAGTTGACAGACAGGGGTTCGAGGTTTACCTGAAAGGTAAAGCATGCTCGTCCGATCCGGCTCCGTCATTGCGGAAACGACGTGAACGGGGCCGTTGCCGGAATACATGACCGAAATCAAAGAGCTTGTCGCCCGTCAAAGCAATTGCCGTCTCGGAAAGAAGGCGTCTGAGTTTTTCGTCTCCGGCCTTGGGGCAATGGAGGACTGCATCTGATTTTGGGAGACACTCGCTGCACCCCCCTGACCTGGAAGGCCGCCCTCCCCTTTTTCCCGGCGGCAAAGAATTCGGAGACCATGTGCTCCGGTGTGGGGTCGAGCTTATCTGTGCGGTTGGAGGAATACATCATGCGCATGGACAGATTCACCATAAAATCTCAGGAAGCCCTTGAAAAAGCCCAGAACATGGCTGCGCAACGCGGCAATCCCCAAATGGATACCGAGCACTTGCTCCTCGCCCTCCTCTCCGATGAAGAGGGGATCTGCCTGGAGATTCTGAAGAAGCTCGGAGCAGATCCCGCCCGAATTCGCAACGAGGCCCTCAAAGCCGTCGAGCGTCTGCCTCGGCAGGACGGGGGAGGCATTGCCGACCGTTACCATTCAAATGAGCTGCGGTCCGTACTGGAAGCCTCATTCAAAGAGATGGAGCAGCTCAAGGACGAGTACGTCTCTGTGGAGCACATCCTGATTGCCTTGGCCCAGGCATCCGGAAGCACTGCAGCGCGCATCCTGAACGAACGCGGGGTGACGAAGGACAAAATCTTCCAGGTCCTTACAGACATACGCGGAACCCAGCGAGTCACCGACCAATCGCCGGAAGAAAAATACCAGGCCCTGAAAAGGTTCACCAAGGATCTGACTGAACTGGCGCGCAAAGGAAAACTCGATCCCGTCATCGGTCGTGACGACGAAATACGACGAATCATCCAGGTTCTCTCGAGGAGGACAAAGAACAACCCCGTCCTCATCGGCGATCCGGGCGTGGGAAAAACCGCCATCGTAGAGGGATTGGCAGGTCGAATCGTTTCCGGAGACATTCCCGAGACCCTGAAGGGGAAGCGCGTCCTGTCCCTGGACATCGGCCAGCTTGTGGCCGGCGCCAAGTACCGGGGAGAATTTGAGGACAGGCTCAAAGCAGTGCTCAAGGAAATCGGTACGGCCGCGGGCGAGATCGTCCTGTTCATCGACGAGATGCACACTCTGGTTGGAGCGGGTGCGGCCGAGGGAGCCGTCGATGCTTCCAACATGCTCAAACCGGCTCTTGCGAGGGGTGAGCTTCGCTGCGTGGGAGCCACCACTGTTAACGAGTATCGGAAATACATCGAAAAAGACGCTGCTCTGGAGCGCCGATTCCAACCCATCTACGTCGCCGAGCCCTCCGTGGAGGACTCCATCGCGATCTTGCGAGGTCTCAAGGAGCGGTATGAACTGCACCACGGAGTCCGCATTCAGGATGGAGCCATCATCAGCGCGGTCATGCTCTCCCATCGGTACATTACGGACCGATTCCTCCCCGACAAGGCCATCGACCTCATTGACGAAGCGTCATCCAAGCTCCGGATTGAGATCGATTCCATGCCCACGGAGATTGACGAGATCGAGCGACGGATTATTCAGTTACAGATCGAGCGCCAGGCGCTCACCAAGGAGTCCGATGCCGCAAGCACCGAACGTCTGGAGAAAGTAGGCAGCGAAATCGAGCGTCTCACCGCGGAGTCGGAAGCGCTGAAGCGGGTATGGCACGAGGAAAAGGAAGTGATCATGGCCATACGGCAGCTTAAAGAAAGATTCGAGCGGGCCAAGATCGACGCCGCCAAAGCAGAGCGGGAGGGCGACCTCAACCGGGCGGCCGAGCTGAAATACGGAATCCTCATTTCGCTGGAAAACGATATCAAGGCGAAGAATGAGGAACTGGCCGAGATCCAGAAGGATGGAGGACTCCTGAAAGAGGAAGTGGGACCGGAGGATGTGGCGGAAGTGGTTGCAAAGTGGACGAGAATCCCCGTATCCAGGATGCTCGAAGGCGAGGTCGAAAAGCTCCTCAAGATGGAAGACCGTATTAGCAAGCGAGTGATCGGACAACAGGAGGCGGTGGTCGCTGTCGCAGACGCCGTGCGGCGAGCCCGATCGGGTTTGCAGGACCCGAATCGTCCCATCGGATCGTTCATTTTCATGGGCCCCACCGGTGTGGGCAAGACCGAGCTGGCGCGTGCGTTGGCGGAATTCCTCTTTGACGACGAACAGGCCATGGTTCGCGTCGACATGTCCGAGTACATGGAGCGCCATTCAGTGGCACGGCTCATTGGGGCTCCACCGGGGTACGTAGGATACGAGGAGGGCGGTTACCTGACGGAAGCCGTGAGACGGAAACCTTATTCGGTTGTGCTCTTCGACGAGATCGAGAAGGCGCACCCCGAAGTCTTCAATGCCCTGCTTCAGATCCTGGACGATGGGAGGTTGACCGACGGCAAGGGTCGCACGGTCGATTTTAAGAACACCATTATCATCATGACGTCAAATATCGGCTCGCAGGAAATTCGGGAGCTCGCAGGTAAGGACGAAGAGGCAATGAGGGCCGGCGTCATGGAGGCCCTCAGGTATCACTTCAAACCCGAATTTCTCAACCGGCTCGACGATGTGATCATCTTCCATTCTTTGGACAGGGATCAGATCGAACAGATTGTGGATATTCAGATAAGCCGGGTGAACAAGAGACTGGACCAGAGCAAGCTGTCACTGGTGCTCGATCCGGAAGCGCGGGACATGCTGGCCGGCGAGGGCTTCGATCCGGTGTACGGTGCCCGACCTCTGAAAAGGGCCATCCAGCGCTTCATCGAGAACCCGTTGGCAAAGGAGATATTGGCCGGGAAGTTCCCTCCCGGTGAGACCATTCACGTGAGGTGCGAAGGAGATCACCTTACATTCGGCGCCGGCTCCTGATCTCTTTCATCGGGAAGAGCAGCACCTGAACCGTCGGATGAGGGACTGGGAATGTCGGCGATCAGTGCTCTTGATGAGGGTTGAGTGGGAAGACCCTCGGTGCCCCGCTCTTGCCGGCGGTCACCCTGACGGAGCTCCTCCCGTCCGTGCTGACGGTGATGGCTCCGTCTCTCCCGGTCCAGTAGACTTCAGCACCCACTGATTTGAGACGGTCGATCACTTCCTGCCTGGGACGGCCTCCCCAGGCAGGATACTCTGCCGAAATAATTGCGATCTGAGGACGCACCGCCTGGAGGAAGCTCCAGGTGGAGGACGTTCTCCCCCCATGATGCCCGACCTTGAGGATCGTCGCCTGGAGAGGAACTCCGCATTGGAGGAGCTCCTCTTCCCCCTTGCGCTCCAAGTCTCCCGTGAAGAGGGCGGAGACAGCTCCGTAGTCTAGCCTGAAGACCACCGACCGGTCGTTCAAGTCCTGCGATATGGCGCCCGCCTCAGCGGAAGGAGCCGGTTCGTTCAGAAATCGTAGAGTCGCCTCGCCCATTTTCACTGTCGGACCTCTTCGATTCGCAGAACGCAAAGGCACTCCCTTCGCCCGTGCCGAAACGACGATCCGGTCCCAATGGTTGTTGCTCACGCCTACCGGGTTCCACCACAGTTGCTTCGCCGGTATTTCATCCAGGACGGAGAGCAGCCCGCCCATGTGATCCATCTGAGGGTGAGTCACCAACAGCCCGTCGAGCGCTCGCGCTCCCGTCCGGTTGAGAAAGGGGATGACCACGCTGACGCCGGTGTCGAAATATGGAGTCCTTATCCCTCCGTCCACAAGAAGCCCCTTTGATCCCGGCGGCCGGACAAAAATGGAATCGCCGTTTCCCACGTTAAGGAAGACCATGGTGAGGTCCTTGGCCGATGACCGATGCAAGTGAGAGGCTCCCGAGGCAACGATCAGCCCGGCGAGGGATGCGCAAAGAATGGCCGCGGCCCTGCGCGAAGGCTTTCGCACGAGCATCAGAAGAGCGAACGCGACTGTAGAGACAAGACCGAGCTCGGCAAAAGTCATGTGGGATACGTGAACGGTACTCCAGGGAAGGCCTTGGAAGAATTTGGCGATCCCGATGATGAGACGGACCGTTATGTCGGCAGGGATAAGGATCAGACTTCCCAGCCACGGCCACGCCGCCCCCACCGCTGCTGCCGTCAAGCCGAAACACAGGCCCACAGTCAGGAAGAAGCCGGCCGAAAGATTGGCGGCCAAAGTGTACACGGGGAAAGCATGAAACGTCTCCAGGAGCAACGGAGCGACGGCAACAGTTGCGGCAACGGACGTGAGCGTGAGTCCAAACGCCCAACGAGACAGAGTCAGGAACATTTTCCCGCGCAGGTTGCCCGAGGCCTGTTGCCCTCCCCTCCCCTCGTCTTCACCTTCGACCGGGACGCCGGACCGAAACCTCTTCGTCATCGCGTCGGCCACCATGAGAATGCCTGCCACAGCAACAAAGGAGAGTTGAAAACCGGGCGTGAAGAGAGAAAGCGGCTGGACAATCAGTATGAGTATGGCAGCGAGAGCAAGAGAATTGAAGGAGCTCCATCGACGGTCCAGGAGTATCGCCGCGGCGAAAACCACTCCCATGATCGTAGCCCGCATTGCCGGTACCCGTGAGCCCACAAGCAAGCAGTAGAGGATCATGGCCGGGATCGACACCAAAGCGACCGCGCGTGGGAAGGGAACGCGTAACAGCATCCGGGGTACGGTGTACGAGATCCCTTTTACGGATACAAAAGCCAGCATCACGACGATCCCCACGTGGAGTCCTGATGCCGAGAGCATGTGGGCAAGCCCGGAATGGGCGAAGCTCTTACTCAACGAATGGTCGATTTCCCCGCGATCCCCGAGGACTATCCCCTTGAGTATGGCCCGCACTTCCCTTCGTGAGCTCTCGTCGAAGATCCGACCTGCGTGGAGCTCCAGAAAGATGCCCATGGCCCGGCGCACTCTGAAAAGCACGGCTCCCGGAGCCCACCGACTCCCCCTACGAATCAACAGCACCGATTGCTCACCCCTCACCGAGGCCTGCCAACCGATGCGCTCGCTCTTGCAGTGAATTTCCCAATTGTATTCTCCAGGGTTGCCGCGACCGGTCGGCTTTCTCACGCGAGAACGAAAAGCAACCCTGTCTCCTGCACAGAGCGGCAGATTGTTATCCCGCAGAAAAACCCTCCCGTAACCCGGAAGCGGTGTGCGTCCAGCATCTCCGGCGCCCGACTCCACAAGGAGGATCCGGAAGCCGGGTCCGGAGCCCAGGGTTTTGGAAACGGCGGCGTGGACTATCTGTGGCGTAACCGGAGGGCTGAAGCTGTCGGTCCGGACGATCTCCATCGTGGCCAGACGGAAGCCGAGCGCAAGAAACAAGAGGCAGAGAGCCACGACGATGTATCCTCCTCCCCGTTTTGGGAGGACCGCCGCCGCCAACAGGGCAGGAACCGGAACGAGCAGAGACGGGGCATCATCGTGTACCCCAAGCACCCGAGCCACCACAATCCCCGCGCAAAGACAAAGCGACGCCACTACGATAACATTGACTGCGAGCCACTTTGAGAAGGCCGTCATCATGGATGAAGAGCTTCCTCGTGTAATAAACTCTTGATCATCCCTCGCGGGAGTGGTAAGCGAAGTTCAGAGTTCCGCGTTCGCAGCGTGTGGTGAAAAAGGCATGGGCCTCAATGAATGCCTGTGGATTCGATCGGGAAGCCGAACGTTCACAAAATTCACAGTAGTGTTCCCCATGCACAATAGCAAAGTCTTTTTTCTCGAGGAAGGTTGAGCTGCACGGATGGAATCCTTTGGAGCATACTTAAAGAGCTTGCGGGAGGAGAAGGGTAAGACTCTCCACGAGATCGCCGATAGCACCAAAATCGCCGTTTCCAATCTGGAATTTCTCGAAGGAGATCGCTTTGACCTGCTCCCACCGCGTGTGTTCGTAAAGGGCTTCATCCGCTCGTATGTGCAGGAGCTCGGCCTGAGTCCTGATGAAGCACTCAGGAAATTCGATCAGTTCACCCGGGAAGGTGAGCTCCCGGACTACGCGGAGGAAGAACATCCCGTTTTCCAGCACCAGACTCCATCAGTCTCCTTTATCACCAGCAAGTGGTTCACGGTAATACTCTCCGCGGCCGGAGTCCTGTCTCTGTGCATCCTTCTGCTGACGGGCATCACGCGCATCTTTTTTCCGGACAATAGACCGGGGACCGTTACACCGAGAGTGAGCACCGTTCAGCCCTCGACTCCCGGAGCTATCGAGGATACCTCGGGAAGCGAGGAGAACAAGACGCAGGGTCCCGTGGCGGGAACCTCAGCGGCACCCGTTCAGTCCGGGAGAAAGGTTCTCAGGATAAAGGCCGTCGCCAACGCGTGGATTAGGGTCGAGCCCGACACCGGTCCCGCACGAGAGTCGATGATGGCGCCGGGAGACGTTCAGGAATTCACGGCAAGAGAGACGTTCCACTTGCAGACCGGAAATGCCGGCGGAATACGGTTGTGGTATGACGGTCGCCAGTACCCCACGTTGGGAAAAGTAAATCAGACTCTTTCTCTCACGGTGCCTTGACAGCGACTTCCGGAAGCGAGAGAGTAAGCTCTTTTCAAGATTCGTTCAATTTGAGACAATAAATTTGGTTGTAGTGCTGAGCTCTACGGAGAGCACCAACTTGACCCAGGAGCCAGGATGAGCGCACCCGAAACGACATTACTCTTGGTGATCCCTATCCGCGAACAGGACGACCTTCTTCCCGTAGTAGAGTCCGAGGGATGGTACACGGTCATAGACCTGTTCAAGAAGACGGGCACCTCTTACAATACCCATTGGAACGGAAACTACGTGGTGGATCAGGATGAGATTCCCTGGAAGGCCTCTCAAGAGGAACTGAATTCGCTGGCCCAGATTACGGGCCGAGTGGTGGTTCTGTCGGGAGCGACCTACAACATTTCCGAGAGTCTTAATCTCTATGCCGATTCTGACGGGTCGGTGTACGTTCGTGAAGGGGACCTGGGGGGTTTTTTCGATTAGATGAGATTAACGGCGGCAAATTCTTTTTCTCGCAACCCGGCAACGGCAGGGGCTCGAATGTGCCCGAGTCGAGCCAAGCGCCTTGGAGACGGATTCGGCCCTGAATGACAAATGAGAGGCCGAATTCGGGCAATCCCGGACCTCGGCCGGTGCCGACGAACGACCGGGCAGGCGATTGTCCCATGAAGTGGGATGGGTACGCCTGTCCCATAGCAACGGCGCGGGACGATCAAGTGAGAAACAATACGTCACAGGTGAGGATGAGAATAAGGATCGGGAGCCTCAGACGCCGCAGAAAACCTTACAAGCGCATGGGGGACCTCCCTTCGGATTCCTTGCTCTTCTTTAAGAAGAAGGATCCCTTTGCCTTCAGGCTGAGAACCCGCCGGGAAGAAGACGATCCTGCCCGCTAGGCAGCGGCTGGTTCCGATGACGGATGATGGGCGCCACATCAGTCCGTAGATCCGGTGATCTCTCCGATCGTCGTACGTGGGTAAACATCCGGCTTGGCTGAAAGACGTGAATCTCTTCCCGCATTCGGCCGCTCTGTTTGTCGCGGCCTTTCTTGCTTCCAGATCCGGGACGGCTCACTCTGAGTGGGCTCGCATCGTCGCCGGCGTTCAGCCCTTTGACATTCACTCGGTGGGGGAAGCTGCGGACGGTCTGACCGAAGCTCTCCGTCGCTCCGGGACGGAAGTGCGCTTGTCCCGCCCTCCTCGCGAGAGCGCATTGACGACGGCGGCCCGGCGGGCGGACGAGTGGATCCGACAGGGCGTACGCCTCGTGACAAAGGGAGAGATCGGCTCGCTGGGCGACCGGAGCGACGACTTTCCTCCGATTCTCTTTTTCCGCGGGGATCTATCCTTCCTTGAGCGCCCGGCCGCTTCCATCCTGAATTCAAGAAAACCCAAGAAGATAACCCCGCATGACGCCTGGCTTCGCAACACGGTAAGGCTTGCGCGGTACGCGCTCGGCGAGCGCTTCCCCTTGATTTCCAGCTACGGAACAGTTCCGTATGCCCTCGTGACTTTCCTCAGCAGAGGCTTCCCTCTCATAGCGGTCTGCCCGGAAGTCCTCCCGTTCATGCGTCCCCGTGGTTCTCGGAACCGGTTTTTTCAGGAGAATGCCGGGCTCTTTCTGACAAGGAGCACCCTGTTCTTGTCTCCCTTCCTGCCCGGACAACCTGTCTCCCGACCGACACGGCTCGCCGAAAGGGATCGGCTGGTAGGAGTGTTGGCCGAGGTCCTCCTGGTCGCGGACGTCAGATCGGGCGGCAACATGGAGGCAGTACTGGAGCAGGCTCGAAAGAAAGGAAAGCGCATCGTCCGAGGAGACGAGACTATCAAAGCTGTTCCCGAAAACAGGGCCTTGCCATGGAGGCCGCATCCACCGGGCCGGCCGCCCGGAGGCACTCCCGGCGAGTCGGCATCCCGATCCCCGGATGGGCAAGTCTTAGGGGGTTCGGCAACCAAACCCGAGCAGTTGTGTGCATGCGCCGACGGCTACTCGCGACAACGCCCCTCAGCGGCCGAAGAGCTTCCTGCCGATAGCCGTTCCGCGGTCAGGGAGGTTCCCGCCGGCGTATCGTTCCTCGTTCATTATACCCGCGGGTGTCCGGGGCCCTGGCCGGGGCAGACTCCGGGCAAGTACTGCAAATCCCTCGTTGATGGCGCACCCGATGGTGCGCACACCGCCTTCGACACCCTTCGCCGAATCCTTGGAGAGCGATTGATTCGCGGGAGCAACAGACTGACTCGCGGGAGCACACTCGTTGTTTCATTCACCGACTGCATGCCCGAAGAGCTTGCCAAGCTTCCGCGATGGCGGACCGGACTGGTTCGCACCTGGTTCGAGCCGTACGGAATAGGCATCCGGAGAGAACCATTGTTGAGGTTGGGAGTGGAGAGAGTAGTGTACGGGGACGAGTCGGTTTATGGGGCAATGTCACCGGAAAAGAAACACCTGTTCCAGCTTTTCATACCTTCGGGAAAGGATTGGTCCGCCGAGCGGGAATGGAGACTCAAGGGAAATCTGCATCTGGACGATTTCGGAAGGGGCGATGTGCTCGTCATGGTACAGACGGAAGCTGAAGCAGCTATTCTCCTGCGGGAGTTTGATGTTCCGGTGCATCTTTGCGGAGGATTAGGGACGAGCCCTGCGGGACTTCCGGCCGAGACCGGCGGTGCCGGGAAATAAGTATTGTCGTAGATATCCACATCCCTTCGATAATGTGGTAGACCGTAATCATGAACGTTGCTCGAGGTGCGAGAATTCCAACGAAGCTGCGAGCTTCCTCGGGGCTCGTGCCACGGAGTAGCTCCCAGGACGCATTCGAGCCGATGCGAAAGCCCGAGACAGGTTACTACGGGACGAGGGTACGGGGTTACCGGAACAGTGGCAAAACTCTTCGAACGCTCCGGCAAGAGGATCGCTTATGCACCATGAGATTTACTATGTCTGGGCAGTCTGGTCCTTCATGTTTGGGGCTATTGTGGGAAGTTTCCTGAACGTGGTCATCGTGCGGCTCCCTGAAGGGAGATCCGTCGTCTTCCCGTCGTCCAGGTGCCCAAACTGTCAGCACGAGATACGATTTTACGACAACATACCGATCCTGAGTTACTTCTTTCTCCTGGGCCGGTGTCGGCATTGTGGAGCCGGGTTTTCGTCCAGATACCCGGTGGTTGAATTCCTCTTCGCATGTCTGTCGTTGGCCTTGTTCCGGAGATTCGGCCTCTCGTCAGAGCTCTTTGTATTCTTTCTCTTCTGCGCAGCTATGGTCGTGGTCTTCTGGATCGATCTGGATCACATGATTATCCCCGACATCATCTCCCTCAACGGTCTTGCCGTCGGGATGGTTGCGGCTTCGGCCGGTCTCGTGGAGGGAATGAACTGGAAGCTCTCCGTCGGCGGAGCAATCATGGGCGGAGCGATCCTCTATTTTCCCGCGGTGATTTATGAAAAGATCAGGGGCATAGAAGGCCTGGGAGGAGGAGACATCAAGCTCCTGGCTATGATTGGAGCTTTCACCGGCCCCTTCGGGGTGATCTTCGTCCTGTTCTTCGCGTCATTGGCAGGAACCCTGTTTGCCCTTATCGGCATGGCTCTCAAGGGGACGCGTTCAACGACGCCCATACCGTTCGGTCCTTTTCTTACCAGTGCCGCAGTGCTCTTCGTCTTTGCTTCCCCTCGGCTGGTACCCTTTTTTCACGGTGGTCCGTACCTCTTTTGACATCGAGAATCCCGAAGCGATCGCGACTTCTCTGAAAGCCCGCAGGTTCCATGGCGGGAATCCTCCTGACCCCACCCCCATACGAGCTCGACGACACGGCCCCCGCGTCTCTTCCGCCGGGAAAGCGTGATTGCTCCGGCAGCCGCCACTGTCGGTTCACGTTTTTTTATTTCTTCATTAACAGTTTGCTAACAATCTGGCCCCATCCTGGATGTGAATCTCATTGATGCAGGAGATTCATTCCGTTGAAGAATACCATTGGAGGTGAATGATGTTTAAGAGGACGCTCCTCATGATCAGTGTGCTGCTCCTTTCGTTCGCGGTGGCGGCTCACGCGGCTATGGAAGTGGACCCCGGTTTGCCCGCGTACAAAGCGGTGAGCGGCGTGTCCGGCAATGTGAAATCAATCGGCTCGGATACCTTGAACAATCTCATGACCCTGTGGTCGGAAGGATTCAGGGCAAGCTATCCCGGGGTGAAGATTTCCGTTGAAGGTAAGGGATCTTCGACGGCCCCCCCTGCACTGATCGAAGGAACGGCCCAATTCGGGCCCATGTCCCGGGCAATGAAGTCCAAAGAGGTCGACGCTTTCGAGAAGAAATTCGGATACAAGCCGACCGTTGCACGGACGGCGGTGGACTCCCTGGCCGTCTTCGTCAACAAAGACAATCCCATCAAGTGCCTGAGCCTCAAACAGGTCGACGCCATTTTTTCCAAGACCCGGAAGGGCGGAGAGAAAGAGATCAAGACGTGGGGGGAATTGGGCCTGACGGGTGAATGGGCCGATAAACCCATCTCTCTGTACGGTCGTAACTCTGCTTCGGGAACCTACGGCTATTTTAAGGATGTGGCGCTCTTCAAAGGCGATTACAAAGACAGCGTCAAGGAGCAGCCCGGGTCCTCGGCAGTAGTTCAGGGAGTGGCGTCCGACAAGTACGGCATCGGTTACTCCGGCGTCGGCTACAAGACCGCCGACGTGAGGGTCGTTCCCCTTGCCGCCAAGGCAGGCAAATGCTTTGAAGCCAATGCGGAGAACGCGTACAGCGGTGACTATCCCCTTGCCAGATTCCTCTACATATATTTTAATAAGAAACCGAACCAGGCCCTCAATCCCCTCATGGCGGAGTTCATCAAGTTCGTGTACTCCAAAGCGGGCCAACAAGCGGTCATCAAGGACGGTTTCTATCCGGTGTCCAAGGCCCTCGCCGATGAAGACATGAAGAAGGCCGGTATCAAGTAGTGTTGTAACTCATTAGACCCCAAGTTCAGTGCTGGGCGGGGTGGCCGGATAAGTCGCTCCGCCCGTTGCGCGTACAAGACCGGGTAGCCCCCGCTGTGAGGCTTACCGGGAGGTGGAGCCCCACCGAGGATAGGGAGTGGAAAGGGAGCAGGCTCTATGACCAACTCCGAACCGAGTGGCCCGAAAAAGACCAGGCGCTGGGTTCTCATCGCAGACCGAATTGCCGACCACACCATCTCCATCGGCGGAACACTCGTGATTGCCGCTGTTCTGGGGATGATGGTCTTTCTCGTCTATGAGGTCGTGCCCCTGTTCCGAGACGGCAAGGTGACATCCCACGTCGAATATGACCTGCCCAAGAAGGAACCGGCCGTTGTTGCCCTGAGCATGGACGATTACAAGACCGTCTCCGCTTCGCTCTCCAAGACCGGCAAGGTGACGGTCCGCCATGTTAAGACCGGTGTCACGCTTCAGAGCTCCGAGTTGGATTTCGGAGGGAAAAAGCTCACCGCATTTTCCAAAGCCATCGACGGAGACCATGTGGCTTTCGGATTTTCGGACGGGACGGTGCGGCTTGGAAGAGTGACTTTCGAGTCGGAGATCCTGCCGAGCGATCAACTTCCTCCTGACCTTAAGAAGGTCAGCGACAAAGACCGGACAGACGGACAATCAGTCTTTTCGGTTGTTCCCGGAGATCAGATCCGCAAAATCACGGTAAAGGTCCAATTGGCCGACGAGATTCAAGTTTCCGAGGACAAGAGTCCCATCGTCGCCCTGGGATACCAATTTTCCAGTTTTGGAGAAAGACCTCGCAGCACGCTGGCCACCTTGGATGCACAGGGAGTTACCACTCTGAGCTTGGCCGAATCAAAGCTCAACCTCTTCACTCGGAAGATAAAAACATCCGTGGAAAAGACGCTGCTCCCCCCTCTGCCGCCGGGAGTGCCCGCCACGTACGCCCTGGTGAACGATGTGGCGGATGCGGTTTTTTTCGCCGAGCGTAACGGCAAAGTCTACCGATACAGCCTGAAGGACCCTCAAAAGCCGGTGCTTGCCGAGACTGTTGAGCTTCTCCCCAAAGGCGTGGAATTGACCGTTTTCGGCTTTCTGCTCGGAGACCGCTCTCTTGTGGTGGGAGGGTCCGACGGATCGCTGAACATCTATTTCCTCTTGGCCCGGAATGATGCTCACTCGTCCGACGGGCTCACATTTGTCCTTGCAAGGAAACTGGAGCCTCAAGGGGCGCCTATAACAGGATTCAGCCCGAGCCAGAGAGGGAAGACCTTTGCGACCTCCGATTCCCAGGGCAGGATCTGGATACGCCACGGAACTTCCCAGGCGACCCTCATTCGCCTCAACAGCGGAACCAATAAGCCGCTTGAGGCTTTTGTCATGGCTCCTCGTCTTGACGGATTGCTCGCGGTGGGAAGCGGGGGACGAACCAATTACTGGGGTTTGAGCATCCCCCATCCGGAGACCTCCCTGCGCTCGCTGTTCGGAAAGGTCTGGTACGAGGGATATCCCGAGCCGTCCTATACGTGGCAGTCCACCGGAGCCACCGACGCGTTCGAGCCGAAGCTGTCTCTGACACCCCTTATCTTCGGGACCCTGAAAGCAACCTTTTACTCACTTCTCTTTGCCATCCCCATAGCCCTGCTGGCCGCCATTTATACGTCCGAGTTCTTGCCCGCCAAAGTGAGCGGAAAGGTGAAGCCGATCATGGAGATCATGGCTTCTCTCCCGTCGGTGGTTCTGGGCTTTGTGGCGGCACTGGTGCTGGCTCCCGTGGTGGAAACCTGGATTGCCTCATTCATTCTCGTGTTCGTGGTGCTCCCGGTGACATTGGTTGCTGCGGCGTACTTGTGGCAGCTCTTGCCCCCTTACCTGGCCTTGCGCCTTCAAGGCCTCCCCAAATTCTTGCTGATGTTCCTCGTGGTAGGCGGAGGAATGTTCGTTGCGTACCGGTTGGGCCCCCTGTTCGAGAGGCTCTTCTTCAACGGCAATTTCAAAGTCTGGGTGAGCAGCGGAACCGGCAGCTCCGTGCCGTTCCTGTTCCTGCTTCTCCTTCCCGTGAGCGCGATCGTGGTGGGATTCTCCGCTTCCCGCATGTTCGGATTCAAATTCGGCCGGTACCTTCGTGAACTGGAAATGCCCTATGCTGCTATCGTAGATCTCCTCCGATGGGTCGGCGTGACCATGGTGGCCGTCGGCTTTTCGTACGCGGCCGCGGTGGTGCTGAATCTCCTCGGAGTCGATCCCCGCGACGGTCTGGTGGGAACCTACGTACAGCGCAACACCCTCGTGGTCGGGTTTGCCATGGGCTTTGCCGTCATTCCCATCATCTACACCCTGGCGGACGATGCCCTGAGCGCCGTCCCCGAGCATCTGCGCTCCGCCAGTCTCGGCTGCGGTGCGACCCCTTGGCAGACTGCCCTTTGGATAGTTATCCCCACCGCCTTGAGCGGCGTTTTTTCGGCAGTCATGATAGGAATGGGCCGAGCGGTCGGCGAAACCATGATCGTTGTGATGTCGGCGGGTAACACACCCCTGCTGGATCTCAACGTCTTCAACGGCCTCAGGGCATTGTCGGCCAACATAGCCGTGGAGCTGCCGGAGGCGCCCAAGGACGGGACCCTGTATCGTGTTCTCTTCTTGACGGGGCTGGTCCTTTTCGGCATGACCTTCGTCATCAACACCGTAGCGGAGTTGGTGCGCCTGCGATTCCGCAAGCGCGCCATGCAACTGTGAGAGGTGGGCGGCAATGAAGATAGGTGCGCAGCCTTTGGATAAACATACGGAAAACTCGGAGCAGGTCGAAACTCAGTACGGAGAAACGGAGGAGCCTCCCACCGAAGTTGGTGCAGCCGTAGAGGAGGGAGATTCCGAAACAACAGCCGGACCGACTACCACCTCCGGACATGAAGGAGTACGTCCGGGCAAGTCATCCGTGTGGGACTTCAAGGCACGGGGAGAGCCCTTCCTGTGGGGTCTCGGCGGATGCCTCGTCGTGGGAATCCTCATGATCGTGGGATTCGTCGTCTTGATCCTCTATAACGGTCTGCTCACCTTCTTTCCCGCTCCCATTGAGCGCGTGGCGCTTCGATCCGGAAGCGTTGCAGCCGGAGAGCTCTCGAGGAGTGAGCAGTACAAGCCGGGGCCGGAGGTTCTGGCGGAGCTCCCGGCGGAAATTCGGAAGCGTATATCCGAGAACCACGACTTTGCCCACCGGAGACTCTATCGAATCGGCAACTATGACCTCTACAATGAGGATTTTCAGTGGATTCCCGACTACGATATCACGGGCACAACAAGGCCCAAAGATCTGTTCCATGTGGAGCGCCTTGAATGGGGACCGTTCATAGGTACCATTAAATCGCTGGATCTTAACGGCCGCGTGGTGTCGGGCAAGACACTGACCCTGGATGAATTGCATACCAAACATGCTCAGGCCGTCAAACGCCGCGGGCGGATTCGGTCCATAGAGCGAAATCAAATAGCCGGCGTTAATTATGAGCTGGAACGGGGCCGGTTGAAGCTCCGGAAGATCATGCTCGCCAACGGGAAGCACAGCGCCGAGTACCTCAAGGCGCAACGAGATTTCGAGCCCCGCTCCGCGACACTTGAGGCCAGGCACCATGAGCTGGCGAAGGAAGCTGCCGCCCTCAAAGAAAAAGATGCGAAATACACTATTGCCCTGGCCGATGTGAACGGCAAGGAGAAACTGATAAAGCTTTCCGATGTTGTTCGCCTCTTTCCGGCAAACGATCTAACTTTCCTGCAGAAGGTGGAGATCTACTTCTCCAGGTGGTGGGAGTTCTTGAGCCAGGATCCCCGTGAGGCCAATACGGAGGGCGGCGTCATGCCGGCCATCTTCGGGACTCTGTGCATGACGATGCTCATGGCGTTGGCCGTAGCTCCGTTCGGTATCATGGCCGCGCTTTACCTCAGAGAGTATGCCAAGCAAGGACGAATGGTCTCCCTGGTTCGGATTTGCGTCAACAATCTGGCCGGCGTCCCCTCCATCGTGTATGGAGTCTTCGGACTGGGCTTTTTTGCCTATGTGTTGGGGGGGAGCATCGACAGTATCTTCTACCCCGAGCGACTGCCCAATCCCACGTACGGCACGGGCGGACTCCTGTGGGCATCTTTGACACTGGCCCTTTTGACCGTCCCCGTTGTGATCGTGGCCACGGAAGAGGCTCTTGCAGCGGTTCCCACATCGATGCGTGAAGGCTCGCTGGCCTGCGGGGCGTCCAAGTGGCAGACCATCAAGTACATCGTGCTCCCCCGGGCCATGCCGGGAATTATGACGGGATTGATACTGGCCATGGCGCGAGGAGCAGGTGAAGTGGCGCCCCTCATGTTGGTGGGTGTGGTGAAACTAGCTCCGGAATTGCCGATCGATCACTTCTTCCCGTACATTCATTTGGACCGGAGCTTCATGCATCTCGGATTCCACATTTTCGACGTGGGGTTTCAGTCCCGCAATTCCGAGGCTGCCAAACCGATGGTCTACGTGACGACTCTTCTCCTTATCAGCCTCGTGTTCATCATGAACGCGGTTTCCATTGTCGTGAGAAACCGCCTGAAACGAAAATTCTTCGCCGGTCATTTCTAGGAGGCCGCTGAATGTCCCGATATCAGGACAACCCCAACGAAACTGTCTACCATACAAAAGCCGGGCCGCACGGCACCTTGCTCTCCATAGAAGGGTTCAGCCTGTGGTACGGCGCGAGTCAGGCGCTCTTCGACGTGAGCATGACCGTGGAAAAAGGATTGGTGACGGCTCTCATCGGCCCTTCCGGATGCGGAAAATCAACCTTGTTGAGAGCCATCAACCGCATGAACGACCTTATTGACGGCCTCACTACCAAAGGGAGCATGAGCCTCGACGGCATCGATATCTACAGCCCGACGGTGGACGTGATAGGACTGCGCAAGACCATGGGGATGGTTTTTCAGAAGCCGAATCCGTTCCCCATGTCCATCTCCGACAATGTTGCCTATCCTCTGCGGGTGGACGGAATCCGAGACAAGAGGACACTGGAAGAAACCGTTGTCAAGGCCCTCAAGGGGTCCGCGCTCTGGGACGAGGTAAAGGACCGCCTCAACGAGAATGCCCTGGGGTTGTCCGGCGGCCAACAGCAGCGCCTGTGCATTGCTCGCGCTATCGCGGGAGAACCTGACGTGCTCCTCATGGACGAGCCCTGCTCCGCGTTGGATCCCGTTGCCACCGCCAAGATCGAAGACCTCATCGACGAGCTCAAAGGACGCTACACCATTGTGATTGTCACCCACAACATGCAGCAGGCCGCCAGGGTATCGGACAATACGGCCTTCATGTACCTGGGAAAGCTTATCGAATATGGAGAGACCTCAAGAGTCTTCACCAATCCAAAGGTGGAGAAGACAATGGAATATGTTACCGGCCGGTTTGGATAGATCGAGGCGGGGGGCTCAAACCAGGAGATTTACCGTTGCTTCACACTCCCTGCATATCGTGGGGCCAGATGTACTTATGCAATTGTAGTTGAAAGCGTACGTTCAGCCTGTCTTCCAGAATCCACTTCACAACATTGCGGGGGGGAATTTCGCCAAAAACCGTAGAAAAGAGCACCTTGATTTTCGAGCGGCCAAAACGTTCCATCACGATGCCCCTGGCCCATTCATAGTCGTGCCGGTCCGAGATGACGAATTTGACCTCGTCGTCCGATCTCAGCTTCCAAATGTTTTCCCACAACACCCTGTCACATTCTCCGCTGGAGGGACATTTGATGTCCACGATTCGGATCGCCCCATCCGGAATGACGCCAATGTCCAGTGAGCCGTTTGTCTCGACCAGCACCTGATTTCCTCGTTCGAGGAGAGACGCTATGAGGGAGGGCGTTCCTTCTTGGAAGAGCGGTTCCCCACCGGTAATTTCCACAAGATTAAACTCGTACGACGAAACCGCATCCATAATATCGAAGAGAGACATCGACTCTCCCCCGGTCATAGCGTGCCGACTGTCACAATATCGACAGTGGAGATTGCAGCCGGCCAGTCGTACAAAAACACACGGAAGCCCTGCGAAGGAGGATTCTCCCTGTAAACTCCTGAAGATCTCCGTTACTATGAAATCCATCGCGGTCTCCTACAGGCGCGTTCGCCAAGGCTGTCGAGCGGACCCGGCGGATTCGTCCGACCTTGTCTCGTCGTGAGGAATTCCCTTCAGTGGGGTCCGGTGCGTTCAACAATCGAGTACCAGAACATTGTGAAAAAAGCTTCCTTGGTGATAAGATACCATACTTCGACACTTAACGCACTTTTGGGGCAAGACCGTTTTCCGTGTCGCGTTTCTTTAGCTTCATTTTGAACGCTCGCACTCAGCAAGAAAGCGGAAACACGGTGATTTAGATCGGAACCGCCCGTGGCTCCGGTTCGACCCAAGGGCGCATTGATAAAATCATCGGCCGGTCGCTGCCGGTCTGGAGGATAAGAGTGGAAAAGGTGCTGGTTCGGTTCCTTCCGGACGACATTACCATGGAAGCCAGTGTGGGGGACTTGATCCTGGACGTGGCCCTGGAGGCGGGGGTCTTTATCCCGGCTTCCTGCGGGGGATCCGGAGCTTGTGGGCAGTGCAAGGTGAGGATATCGGAAGGGGCCGTGGAAACGCAGGTGATCGAGAAGATCCATGCTGCGGCACGGGCTAAAGGATATGTCCTGGCTTGTCAATCGAGACTCACCGGAGATGTGACCATCGAGATTCCCCAAGCCAAAGTCGGACGAAAGGTGATTCCCCGGGATGAGGCCCGTCGTATGCGGGTGACGGCCAAGCCTATGGAAGCGGCCATCAAACCGGAGATCAATCCGATGACGGTTCGTGTGCTCATGGAGCCCCAACGACCCTCGGCCGACGACAACGTAAGTGACTACGAGCGAATTGTTCGCACGCTCAAAGTGGAACACGATATATATCCCGTGCGCGCCGGCTTGGAAGTACTGAGGGACCTTCCCTCCGACGTTCGAAAAGACGACTGGAAGATTACCGCGTCCATGGAGCTGGAAAAGTGTGCCGATGCTGAAACGAGTACCTACCGTCTCCGCACCGTGACACCGGGTCACCTTCAGGCGCCCCCCACCGCATTAGCCGTGGACATCGGCACCACATCGCTCTGGGGAGAGCTTGTCAATCTCGACACGGGCAAAGTGCTTGCCCGGGCCTCTCGGTACAATCCGCAGATCTCCATGGGCGATGACGTGATCAGCCGAATCGTCTTCGGTTTGAAAAAAGACGGATTGGCCAAACTTCAGCAGCATGTGGCCAACGGCCTCAACGAGATCATTGACGAAACACTCCAGGTGAGCGGCTTGCCCAGGGAGTCCATCAACTATATGGTTGCCGCGGGCAACACGGTGATGACTCACCTGTTCCTCGGTTTGTATCCCAGGTTCCTCCGGGAAGCCCCGTACGTCCCCGCAGCCCAGAACGTCGATCCCGTATCCGCTCAGACCCTGGGGCTGAACATGCCTCGGGAATCCTTTGTGAGGGTCTTCCCGGGAGTCGCCTCCTACGTAGGCGGCGACATCGTCAGCGGAGTGCTGGCCAACGGCATGTGGGATTCGGATGAGATGACCCTCTTCATCGACATCGGAACCAATGGAGAGATCGTTGCGGGAAGCCGGGACCTCCTGATGACGGCATCGTGCTCGGCCGGTCCCGCGTTCGAGGGAGGAGGACTGGAGTACGGAATGAGGGCTGCTCCCGGAGCCATTGAGGAGATCCTCATCGATCCGGACTCTTTCGAGCCGATGATCAAGACCATTGACGCAAAGCCGGCCATGGGGATATGCGGGTCGGGTATCATCAACATTATCTCGCAGTTCGTCAAGATCGGCCTGCTCAATCAGAACGCCAGTTACGCCCACGATTTGGATACCAAGCGTATTCGAAAGGGGCGGAGCGGGTACGAGTACGTGATTTGTCGGGCGCCGGAAACCGGGCTTGGGGAAGATATCGTTTTGACGGAAGTGGACCTTGACAATATCCTCCGAGCCAAGGGCGCCATGTTTTCAGGCTATTCCTGCCTGTTGGAGAAGGTGGGGCTGAGTGTGGAGGCCCTGGATCGCGTGATCATAGCGGGAGCTTTCGGGAGTTTCATCAACATCGACCACGCCATCACCATCGGGCTGTTGCCGGATCTGGCCCGCGACAAGTTCCACTTTATCGGCAATTCATCGCTGAAGGGGGCACGCTTGGCCGTCCTCGACCGTAGCCTTTTCGACAAGGCCGGAGAAATAGCTCAAGCAATGACCAATGTGGAGCTGTCGGAAGATCCCTCGTACATGGACAACTTCATGGCTGCCCTCTTCCTTCCCCACACCAGGCTCGAGCTGTTTCCGTCGGTGACTTTGCAGAGCTATGGCTCCGACGGGGCGCATTAAAAAGTGCGGGGAAAAGAACGGCAAGCCCTGAACTGAGCGGAGGCCTTTGCAGTTTCGACCACACGTCCGTCGTATGTCCCGGAGCGGGCCTCTGAGTCTCAACGTCGCACAGGTCTTCGTGCGGCTGCATCCCCTACGGCGCGGGCCGGTCGAGATCTTTCTGCGGTACTGCCATAAGAGTTATCATTGCTTTGGCTACCGGCGTCTCTCCGTTCTCCCGCACGTCGAAGACCTCAGATTCGGCGACGATGACCCTCCTCCCCTCACGAATCACTCGACTAGCGCACCGCAGCGCCTCACCGAATGCCGGCCGGAGGAAGTTGATCTTGAACTCGATGGTAAGAATTTGAAATCCTTCGGGGACCGTGGTGAACGCCGAGTATCCCGCGGTGTGGTCGGCCATGGTGGCCATGACTCCGGCGTGGATGAAGCCGTCCTGCTGCCGATGATCCTCTTGGATCTCTACCCGTGAGTCGAATACTCCCCACGAAGCGGAGACCGCCTCAAACCTGCAAAACTTTATGAAGCCTCGCTGGTAATCCTGCTTGATGAATTCGATTCTCTGCTCTGAGATGTGGTGACGGGGCATGTGCTACCATTCCCGGGACCGGATGTGATGACGCGGCGCTTGGCCGCGGGCGCTCCTCCTTGGGCCGGCCGAAAGAGGCCTGCACAGCGGGGCTGCCGCGACGAGCCGCACCCGTCGGCGTCCCTTGACCGTAAGACGTAGAAGTGGCGAAACACTAGGTTAGCAGCGGGTTCGGTGAGTTGTCAAGAAGAGACGGACCAAGCGGACGGGCCTTCCGGTCACGGAAGCGTTGGAGATGATCTTTACGGCGCCTGGAGAGGCATTCGGCGCTGTTCACTTCATTAATGTTGCAAAAGGGAGATCGTTTGTGTATAATTTCAGGTTACTGAAATCTGAACCCATCGTCGAGAACCTGCCCGGAGCTCGATGGGAAGCGGACTTTCAGGACTCGTCGAGGAGAACGTTGCCACCGGCATCCGAACGGACGTCAACGGTCGATAGATTGTTCGGGAATGGTCCTTTGACAAATGATGCCTTCCGCACTTCTCAGAGTGCCCGGATTAACGACCGGAATCTCAGTCACGATTGCCGGTCGGCATGCCCGGAAATCCCCTCGACACATCCTCATAAGGGAATCGGGGGGTCTATTGCGAAACTCGGAGGAGATCGGGGGAATTCCGGCAAGCCCGGTCCGATGACCTTACAAAACGCGGTTTTTCGATATCCCGTGATCGGTCCGCACAGACAATTCCGGGACATTGCCGACCAACCCCGCACTGGTGACGGCCGACCGAGCAGCGCGCTCGACCGGGAGCCGATCCACGTTCCGACAGTCCTGAAGCCACCTACAGTCCTTCCAGCGAGGTGCAGGAATTTCTCTAATGTTGGATGAAGTCCAACAAAAAACTGCCACGGAGAGTGTCATGAGCCGAAAATTTGTCTATTCGTTTCACGAGGGGGATGGAAAGAACAAGAAACTGCTTGGAGGCAAAGGCGCCGGGTTATGCGAGATGACCCAGATCGGATTGCGCGTCCCCCCCGGTTTCGTGATTTCGACGGAAGCCTGTCTTGCCTATTTGGAGAAGGATAGGCTTCCCGGAGGACTCATGGACCAGGTGAGAGAGCATCTTCAAGCCGTTGAAAAGGCAACGGGCAGGGTCTTTGGAGATTCGAGCAATCCCTTGCTGGTTTCGGTACGTTCCGGATCGGCTCTCTCCATGCCGGGCATGATGGACACAATCCTCAATCTTGGCCTGAACTCCCAGACCGTCCTGGGCCTCATCAAGCAAACCGGTAACGAGCGCTTTGCCTATGACGCATATCGGAGATTCATCCAACTCTTCGGCAAAGTGGCCATGGGCATCGCAGACGAGGAGTTCGACAGGGCCCTCCAGGCCATCAAGGTGAGATCGGGCGCCCTTTCGGATGTGGACATGACCGTGGACGACCTTCACGAGGTCTGCGAGCTCTTCCGTCAAATAGTCGCCGAGCAGCGCCTCAAGGCGTTTCCCGAGGACCCGTACGATCAGCTCAAGTTAGCCATCAAGGCGGTTTTCGGGTCCTGGATGGGTAAGCGCGCCGTAGACTATCGTCGGGAGTTCCGCATCACTCCGGACTTGGCCAACGGAACGGCTTGCAGCATTGTGGCCATGGTATTCGGCAACATGGGCAACGATAGCGGCACGGGGGTGGGCTTCACCCGCGACCCGGCCAACGGTGAGAACACGATGTTCGGCGAGTACCTGGTCAACGCGCAGGGCGAAGATGTGGTGGCCGGCATACGAACCCCGAAACCCATTCAGGCCATGGGCGAAGAGATGCCCGAGCTCTACGCACAGTTGGAGGATCTCCGGCAAAAACTGGAGCGGCACTATCGAGAAGTCCAAGACTTTGAGTTCACCATTGAAAAAGGCATTCTCTACTGCCTGCAAACACGAAACGGCAAGATGAACGCCGCTGCCATGGTCCGGTCTTCGGTACGAATGGTCGAGGAAGGACTCCTCACCAAGGAGGAAGGACTCCTCAGGATCAATCCCGAGCATCTGGAGCAACTGCTCTATCCGGGCCTCGATCCCAGCTTCAAAGGAGACCCCTTGGCGACGGGCCTCCCTGCATCACCGGGAGCCGCTTCGGGGGCATGCGTATTCGACGCGGACCGCGCCGAGGAGAGGGGCAGAGCCGGCGAAAAAGTCATCCTCGTACGGGAGGAGACCAAGCCGGAAGACATTCACGGATTCTTCGCTTCTCAGGGCATTCTCACAAGTCGCGGAGGCAAGACTTCCCACGCTGCGGTGGTCGCCCGCGGTATGGGTAAGCCGTGCGTTGCCGGCGCAGAGGGGATCGTGGTGGACACAAATCACCGACAGGCCCAGGTCGGGGAGCGGATCGTTCACGAAGGTGACGTGATCACCATAGACGGAGCAACGGGCAACGTGTACCTCGGTGAGATCCCCACTGTGGAGCCGGAATTCAACGAGTACCTGCAGACCCTCCTTGCTTGGGCGGACGAATTGGCGAGGCTGAAAGTCTTTGCCAATGCGGACACTCCCGATGATGCCTCCAAAGCCAGGACATACGGTGCCATGGGTATCGGACTGTGCCGAACGGAGCGGATGTTCAATGCAGCGGATCGCCTTCCCATAGTCGTGGAGATGATCCTTGCGGACACACTGGAAGACCGGCACAAAGCCCTGGACAAGCTCTTGCCCATCCAGCGTTCGGACTTCAAGGGCATTTTTGTAGCCATGTCTCCATTCCCGGTCACGATCAGGCTGTTGGACCCCCCGATACACGAATTTCTTCCCTTTGAGCACGAGCTGGAAAAGCAGCTCTCGGATCTGCGTGCGTTGCGCAAAACCGTGGGCCTTGCCCAGCAGTTCATCGATTCGGTGAAATTCGTGGATCAGGACCTTCACTCAGGTTTCCTCGAGGGAATGGAGAAGCTGCCCGTCAACTTCGCATCCCTCGACCCGGGCGCCGTGGAGGAAGCCATTTCCAAAAGAGGCCTCATGCTCCAGAGGGCGCGCAATCTACGCGAGGTCAATCCCATGCTGGGCCATCGCGGGGTACGCTTGGGGCTGACCAATCCCGAGATTTACAACATGCAGATACGGGCGATTCTGCAGGCCGCAGCCGAATGCGTCAAAGAAGGGATCGAATCGTATCCCGAAATCATGGTTCCACAGGTCTGCTCCGTCTCTGAGTTGAGGGCCGTCAAGAAGTACGTGGATGAAATCCGGGAAGAAGTCGAAGCCCAATACGGTGTCAAGTTGGCATTCAAGTTCGGCACCATGATCGAAGTGGTGCGGGCATGCGTGACCGCGGATGTATTGACCGAAGTCGCCGAATTCTTCTCCTTCGGCACCAACGACCTGACTCAGGCTACATTTTCGTTCAGCCGAGAAGACGCGGAAAACAAATTCCTCCCCTTCTACCATGAAGCAGGAATCATTGCAGACAACCCCTTTGAGGCACTGGATGTGGAGGGGGTTGGGCCACTGATGAAGATGGCCGTTGAAAAAGGTCGCAGCGCACGGCCCAATCTTAAGATAGGTATCTGCGGCGAGCACGGAGGACACCCCGCGTCCATACGGTTCTGCAACCATGTGGGACTGGATTACGTCTCCTGTTCGGGTCCCAGGGTGCCCATCGCAAGGCTCGCGGCGGCTCACGCCACGATGCTGGAAAAGAACTACGACGTGTAATCCCGAGCATCCTTCCCTGATAGAGGAGGAAGGATGCTCCACCTCGCGCATCGTCCGGCATATCTCCTCATCTCGAGGGGATGTGCCGGTTTGGACAACGTGCTTGACAGGCCCGCTTCAGCAGTGATAGGCTCACCACGGTAATCCGTGTTTTCATGACCCGGTCGCGGGAATTCCAAAACTGTTCCGAGGTTTACGATGAGGGTATCGAGCTTGGTTGTGGTTATTCTCGTGAGTGCACTCGTGATGGGCGCAGCGGCTGTCGCTTCAGCCGGGGCGCCGGGACCGCGGCCTTGCCTGCAAGATCCTCCCATTCCCGCGGAAAGCGTCGGCTCGATCGGCCTTCCCTTTGACGTTCCGATCTGGCCCACCATCGTGAAGACCGAGTTCCATATCCTGCCCTGGATAAGCTTCGGCAAGGCCTCGGTTTGTATACCGGGAACCTGCAAGAGCATAGAATTTCCCGCGCCGAGCCTTTCGTTGAAACCGGTCCCCGTCTGGTTCCCCTGGCTCCGACCGGTGGACGCTGAGGTCATCAACGAGCCCTGCTCTTTGCCTTAACCCCGCGCGATTGTCCCTGTTCAGGCCGTTCTTTTCCCGGCAGTAACCCTTTCTCCAACATAGGCTGTACGTTCGGGCACGCCCCTGCGTGCCGGTTCGGTATCGGCACTATTTCGCAATGACGAATGTGACTTCACGACACGGACGGCATGTCTCTGAAGCGAAGTTGGGTCGTGCCGTCCGTGTTATCGGTTTGATCGCAAAGCCGGCTGAAGGTTGCGGTCAGGCAGCGTCCAGCAAACGGTTCTTGAACCCCTCCAAAAGAGAGGCCGGCCCCCCGTCCGTAGAGGATTCCTTAGGCATCTTGGCCACCACGGCCGTTCCGGAGATGCCCAGAGTTGCGAGCTTCTTTTGCTCCTTGACGAGGATTTTCTTCCTGTCCTTGGATTTGTCTTTCAGCTCATCGGTGAAACGAGCCCTCAATTCTCGGAGGACCGGCCCTTTGAGACCGGCCTGAGGGAGTTTTTCCAGAAGGGTGAGGGCTCCGAAGATCTCCTTATCCGGTGTGAGGGACTCCACCAGCCCCCTCCATATGAGTGACTCAAGATCTTTGCGATCTTCCTCAGTCTCCTCCCCGAGAGATTGGAAAATCTCTTCCACGGTGTCCGGTGACTCCATCAGCCGCATGCGGAACCCTTTGGCCCTCTTCCGGAGGCTCTCCTCCCGAATGCCCTTCTTCTCGTCCTCGGAAAGGGCCATGCCGCTGGTGCGCTCCATAATGAGATCCAGCGTACTACGTATTTCACCCAATTGCCTGCTCCTTCTCCGCAAAATCCGATGCGGCTCCACACCTTGCGACGGTCTGCTCTCGACGCACAAGGGGAGCCTTATGATAGATCGTCCTTTCCGGCGGGCACCCTAGGGTCTCTCACTACTCCCGAATCTGACCCTCCCCGAGGACGATGAACTTTGTCGTGGTGAGATCTTCGACACCCATGGGACCGTACGCGTGTATCTTGGTGGTACTGATCCCGATCTCCGCGCCGAGGCCGAAGACGTACCCGTCGCTCATCCGGGTAGACGCATTGACGATAACCGCCGAGGAATTGACCTCTTTCAGGAACTTCTGCGATGCCGCATAATTCTCCGTGACAATGGACTCCGTGTGGAGTGAGCCGTAACGTGCGATGTGCCCTATGGCCTCATCCATGTCGCTCACCACCTTCACGGCCAGGATAAGATCTAGATACTCTGCGTACCAGTCATCCTCAGTGGCCGGCTTCATCGATTTTACGATCGCCCGGGACTTGTCACACCCTCGCAGCTCAACGCCTGCCGCTTCATACTCCGCCGCAGCGGCGGGAAGAAACTTCCCTGCAATCTTTTCGTGCACGAGCAGCGTCTCCATCGCGTTGCATACGCCGGGCCGCTGAACCTTTGAGTTGAACGCGAGCTTCACGGCCATATCCACATCCGCAGCTTCATCCACATAGAGGTGACACACCCCCTTGTAGTGTTTTATGACCGGAATCCTGGAATTCTCCGACACAAACCGGATCAGCTCCTCACCGCCCCTGGGAATGATCAGGTCGATCAACTCTTCCAGTTTGAGCATGTGGAGGATGGCTTCCCGCTCGGTTGTGGGGAGAAGGTTGACGATCTCTTCGCTCACGCCGTTTTCTCGCAGCGTTTCCTTGAAAAGGGAGACGATCGCGGCGTTGGAATGTGCCGCCTCCGACCCTCCGCGAAGGATCACTGCATTGCCGGCCTTCAAACAAAGCGCCCCGGCGTCTGCGGTAACATTGGGACGGGATTCGTAGATGATGCCCACCACGCCCAGCGGTATCCGCATCCTTCCGACACGCATTCCGTTCGGGCGAATCCACATTCGGACTATTTCACCTACAGGATCGGGAAAGGCGGCGATCTCCTCCATTCCGTCAGCGGTCTGATCGATGACCTTGTCGGAAAGGGTGAGCCTATCGAGCATGGCTGCAGACAAACCCTTCTCCCGTGCAGCTTCCAGGTCCTTGCGGTTTTCCTCCTGGAGGAAGGAGCGACGGTCCCGTAACTTGCGAGCGGCCTCAATTAGAATCTTCTCCTTGGTCTTCATCGAAAGAACCGCCGCTTCGCGGGCCGCTTCATGGGTGAGCTTTGCTACCCGCAGAACATCTTCCTGTAACGACATCTGTTTCTCCCAGCTTCTCCGTTCACTCCGGCAATCATGAGCCGATCCGGTTATGGTATACTGGCACGGAGCAAAAATAAAGACCTCCGTCCCTTCTCGGATCGTTGCAGCGGCTTTGCCGGTCCCTCATGGTTGCAGTTTCCGGGGGTTTTTGTTCTTCGCTGTTGCCGATGAAATCTATCATGGCTATCGTACAATGCGATGAGGAGGTTTTGGGGGATGATTCCGATCCTGTCCATCGTTGGCAAATCAGACGCAGGGAAAACCACCCTTCTGGAAAAAGTCGTGAAGGAATTGAAGGTGCGGGGATATAGGGTAGCGACCATCAAGCACGATGCCCACACTTTCGAGATAGATCATGAGGGGAAGGATTCGTGGAGGCACAAGAAGGCCGGCGCGGATGTTACGATCATCTCGTCGCCGGCCAAGCTTGCCATGGTTGCCGACACGGATCACGACCACACGTTGGCGGAAATCAGGGATCGGTTTGTTCGAGGGGTGGACATTATTGTCTCCGAGGGATACAAGCGGGAAACCCATCCGAAAATCGAAGTGTTCCGCAGCGAGCTTCACCGGGAAATGCTCTGCACCGACGACTCGAATCTGGTGGCAATAGCGGGAGACCCTCCGCAGCCGCCCGAAGGAGTACCTGTCTTCGGTCTGGACGACTCGACGGGACTCTGCGATTTCATTGAGGGGCATTTTTTCAAGACCTCTTAGACACACCACCTTGGGTCTCCCGACCGGGAGCCAAGAAAGGGGAGGCAACGATGAGGGCATTTCTCACGGGCGGCAACGGATTTGTCGGTACCAACCTGATCCGGCATCTTCTCAATGGCGGCCACGATGTGACGGTGCTCCTTCGTGACGAGAAGAAGGGACTTCACCTTCCCCGTCAGGTCTCATTGGTGGTCGGAGACTCGGTCAAGCCGGGGGGTTGGCAGGAGGCGGTAGCCGAACACGACCTGCTGGTCAATCTTGCAGGTGCCGGCATTTTCAAGAGATGGGATTCGGCTTACAAACAATTGCTCCGGGACAGCCGAATACTTACCACCCGCAATCTTGTGGAGGCCATTCCCCAGGGATCGACGGCGACGCTGCTGAGCACATCCGCGGTGGGCTACTATGGCTTCCGCGATGATGAAGAGCTGGACGAGACGTCCCCTCCGGGAACGGATTTCCTTGCACGGCTCGCGACTGACTGGGAACTGGAGGCCTTGAAGGCGCAATCAAAAGGGGTGCGGGTGGTCATCACGCGCTTCGGCGTGGTGCTGGGTCGAGACGGCGGTGCCCTGGCTCAGATGACCCTCCCGTTTCGCTTCTTGGTAGGCGGTCCCTTGGGAGACGGTCGCCAGTGGATTTCATGGATTCATATTGACGACTTGTGCCGTGCGACCCTCTTTGCGGCGACCCATGACAGCGTGAAGGGTCCGGTCAACTTCACGGCACCCGGCTCGGTCACCAACCGGGAGCTTTCCCGTTCCATAGGGAAGGTGATGGGACGGCCGTCATTCTTACCCGCGCCGGGGTTCATGATCAAATTGGTGATGGGAGAATTCGGGGATGTAATCCTCAAGGGGCAACGCGTCATTCCCAAGGTGCTGCTGGAGAACGGCTTTTCATTTACGTTTCCCACGATAGACCGAGCCCTCAGGGATCTCCTCGTGGATTGACCCGCTCCGCAGCCCCCCCCCCGGTGCGTCAGAAGAGACACTTAACGGAATCTTCGGCGTAAGAAACAGTGCTTCCCGTCGGGATGAGCTCCACAATCGGCAGCCAGATGGTGAAAATCGTCCCCTTTGGGTCGGATTTCACTGAAATGGAACCGGCGTGATCCTCGACGATCTTTTTCGTGACGGTCAACCCCAGCCCGGTACCATGCTCTTTGGTGGTGAAGAACGGGTTGAACACTTTCTGCAGGGCTTCGACGGGAATCTCCGGCCCGTCGTTTCTTATCTTCATCTCGAAGAAGGTTTCAGACCCCAGTGCTCCCGCTTTCACCGCCTTGTCGCTAGGAATGGAAACCCCCGTCTCGAGCTCGATCACCCCACCGGCCGGCGATGCCTCAATAGCGTTGGACAACAGGTTGAGCACCAATTGCTGGAACCTTCCCGGATCCAGGGGAATCTCTCCGATCTCCGGCCCGAGATTGGCCCGGAGCTCCAGTCGTTTCTCCTTCATTCGGCCTTGTGTGATGCCCAGAATGTACTCGACGAGCAGGTTGGGGTTGACGCCGAGACGAGAGATACTGTCCCTTCTCGTGAAATCGATCAGCCGGTCGAGGATTTTCTCCAACCTCTGAATCTCGCTGATAATAATGTCCACGTACTGCTGCTGTTTTTGTTTGTCGGGGATGTCGGCCGAGCGGAGTTGCTTGGCCAATCTGCGCGCAAACCCGCCCACGATTGCCAGGGGTTGCCGAAGCTCATGGGCCACCTCGGCAGTGTGCTCTTCAATGGCTTTACACTTGCCGGATTGCACAATATGCTCGTACAGCTCGTCAATAATTCGAATCTTCTCCACCAGGGCTTCCTTTGATGCCCTGAGGTCCTCTTCCAGCTTGCGCCGGATGGTTCGATCGCGCATAACCCCTTCGAACCCCACGGCCGTATCCGAGTTGCTGAACGATGCCTTGCACCGTATCCTGGCGAACTTCCGGTTCTCGTCGGAATCGGTTATTCCCACCTCTTCATCCCAGACCTCATCGGGACCGAGCTTGAAGATGTCTCCAAGCCGATGACGATCCCAGGGCGCAACGTACTGTTCCAGGAGCGTGTCGAGTATTTGCCCGACGGGACGCCCGAGAAACTTCTCTGCCTGAGTGTTCACAAAAGTGAATCTTCCGGTGCCGTCCAAGGAAAAAATGATATCCGGCACCTGCTCCACCAGGTTACGATAGAGTCGCTCGGAATCCTTGAGCCACTGCTCCGTCTGTTTGCGATGAGTGATATCGGTGATGAGCTCGCTCGCGCCGATCACTTCACCATCGTGATTCCTGATGGGCGTGGCGGTATGCTGCAGCCAGATCGGGCTGCCATCCTTGTCGAAACGAAGCCGTTCGGAAATAGCCCTCTCGGCTCCGTCAAAAATGTCTTTCACCGGACAGCCTTGACAGACGTCCTCGCTTCCGCTCATGAACTCGTGGCAAGTCTTCCCTGTCGGATCTCCGAATGTGGTCTTGAGAAGATCGTTTGCGAAGACGACGATGAAATCTTTGTCCATCTCCCAAAACATCTGGCCGGCGCTGGAAAGCAAGCTGCCGAATCGTTGTTTGAGGGAATAGTTGAGCACCGGAAACGCCTCCCGACTCTTTCTAATCGGTTGCACCAATTCGCACATGATAAATTATCATCCCTGTGGAGTCCTTTGTCCAGAGGATTTCTCGGCAGATTCTCCTCGTGACCCGGCAGATCGCTTGTCCAAGCCTCGATGCGCAGTTTCCGGGAATGGAGCAACGGGTCCCCGAATACTGATTCCCGACACCGGTACCGTCGATCTGTTTTGCGACCCGTGCTCGTTCATAGCGTCATTTGAGGGGATCTGTCTTCATGAACGTTTTGGCGAGCGGATTACCGTTATTCCGTACTTCTCCAGAATCTTTTTGAGCCTGGGACCGTTCTTGATCTCCCGGAGGGGACTGTCTTCCCTGGAAAGGTTTTCCGACAGCCAGTCCGAGTACTTCCCCGGATTCGCCCGGATCGCCCGATCGAAATAGTCCAGGAATTTAGAATAATCCTTGAGAGACAGATAGCAATCGGCCATGAGATAGGAGCTCAACCCCCTGCTGTCGTCCGGATCGTATCTATCAAGATCCTCTTTCATCTTCTCGGCCTCGCGCAGTACTTTGCGCGCACGATCGTCGTCGCCAAGTCGAATCAGGGTGCGGGCGATGAAGATCAGATAGAGCGGGTTTTGCTCGAATTCCGAATGAGCCTCCCGGTAGTAACCGAGTGCGCTTTGATACCTCTTCTCCCCGAAGTAGAGATATCCGATGTTGGCGAGCACCTTGGCCCTATCCGCCGGAGAAACGGCAAATTCCAATGCCCTCTCATAATTCCGGATTGCACTGGCCTGGTCCCCCAGATTTTTGTAGCAGACTGCAATGGCATTGAACCCCGAGAAGTCTTCGGGCTGCTCAAGAATGTGGGCCTTGAACTCTTTCAGGGCCTGGGAGTACAATTTCTCCTTGGCCAGACGGACTCCTCGACCCTTCTTGCTCAACTCCTTCCCGGACGACGTTTGAGTGGCAAAAATTTTGTCCAGGTCGAAGGGAACTCCCGGTTTGACGATTTTCTTCGAGCACCCCCCTACCAGCACTGCCCAACAGACAAGGACCGCCATGGCTCCAATGACAAGAGCCCCGTGGTGAGGGTCGGCTCTATCGTGTGCGTCAACCGAGCGACGTCTCCGCCGCGAATGCCGGGAATCGAGCGGCGTTATGTCGGCCTCGACCGACCGCCGCCGTGGGCCGCTAAACGATTCTCGCCTCGCCGGTACGCGGAGGATTGCCGGGACAGGCGCGTGCCGTGAGCAAGAAGACGTTGGCATGTCCTACGACCTCTTCAGCTTGAGAGTGCCTTCAGGTACCGCCGACGCGGATTGAACGGTACGCAGGCGAATGTCAAAGGCGACGGGCGACATCCTGGAGCCGTTTCCAGCGAACATCCTCGCAGGCTCTTCATCGTCACGGAGCGGGAACGCGTCAGGTGCGACGGCGCGGGAAACGTCGCGAATAGTGGAATTCCGATGCCACCATCCGCCCCCCTTTTTGCCGTCGCCCCGGAGGGGGCATGTTCGTCCCGGCTGCGGAGGGGCGACAGTCAAACCGTGCTCACCGAACCTCGCGACCGAAACCCGGTGCGTTGTCGCAGGACCCCCAGCCTTAGAAGCAGCCCCAATGCTCCATAAAATCAGTCACGAAGAAAACGACCGCGTGTATATCACGCCGGGCACACCTATTCACACCCCTTTCCAAGAAACCCGACCATCACCTTACTCAATCATTCCGATTCCGGCAAGCGTCAGGATGTTCTGCAATCTTGACAAATTAGGCTCTACCCTCTAAAATACTCTGATCAAATGGTGAGATGGCATCAGAATCAATGGCAGTGAATCACCCGAATGGCAGATGGCGATAAAAAAGTAGTCAGCGTTGGAGCGCGGCTGGCCAAATATATCGGTTCCAAGGCAACACGGGACAAGAAATTGCAAGCCGCGTCCATGATGGCCGAATTTACTCTGCACGATACACTCATCATTTTGTGCTATTTGGGGCGAGATCCAGACGCCGAAATATCTTCGCAAGCCCGCAAGAATCTCATTCCCGCAGCACGGAGCTGGTACACCCGACCTGACAGACCGGAGCTTCCCCAGCCGATTCATGAAATCGTTATGAAGGTCATTGAAAAAGTCGGCTTGGGGGAAGTTAAAGGAGACTCCGAGGGGTTACTGGAATCCGTGAACGGCCATATCGGGCTCCTTGGTTTGGGGGAGATCATCCAAGCCGTGGACCACAATAACAGGACGGTTCGCATAACGCTGAGACGCGATGGCGACACAGCTCGGGTGTTCACTCGGGCGGGTAAGGTCATTGGAGCCGTGCTGGGCAGTGATGACGGATTGGAAGCTCTGTACAAGGCCTTCGGGTGGCTCGACGCCACGTTTGACTATCTCCACGCGGAGCCGGAGGGATTTCAAAACCCCATTAAGGCAAACACTCTAACTCTTGTTATGGATGCACTGGAGTATTCACCGGACGAAGACCCGTTCGATTCGGACGTCAGTTACGGTTGGAAAGTAACGGGGCACCTCAAGGTGATGAACCTCTTCGAGATCGCCGAGGTCTTTGAGATGAATTCAAGGCAGGCCATGTGCCTGCTCAAACGGGAGAGTGACGAAGGTAAGCTTTTTTTCAATAACGGACGGATAGTAAATGCGGCACTGGGAGCCATGACCGGAATGGATGCGGCCTGCCATTTGCTTGCATGGCCGAATGCCGAGTTCGTTATCACCCGCGGCGGAGAAGGCGTGGAGGAAGTCATTCACGTCGGTATGCAAAACCTCATCATCGAGGCCATGCGTCTTCTCGACGAAGGAGTCACCGTCACCGACAAGATCGCCTCGGAGCTTGCCCTGATCGACGAGCTCTTCGAAGGCAAGGACGTCATGACCATGCCGGTCCTGGATAAGGTCCGTATGGTCTTTGCCGACCATGAAGAGGTTCGGGACACGCTCGCAACGGACGAGAATCCGCTGGTGCGCAAAGCCGTCAAGGTAAAGATTTCCAAAACCGTTCACAAATACCTGAGCCTGGGGACCGAGCACGAATTGCGGCTGAAAGCCGCTCGGGGCCAAGTCCCCATGTCCACCACCGAAAAACTGGTCTTGCTCAGCTACCTGTCCCACGACGAGGCCCAGGAAATCAAAGAAGCTGCAAGGCAGACCCTCGAGTCCTTGGACACCACTACGTACCGCAAGGGATTTGGCGCCGATCTCCATCCCTCGGTAGTGGATTTTCTCGTCAAAGAGACAATCAGGGAGCCCACCCTGATTCGCGTGGCAGTCTCCAGCGAAAGCCTCATGGAAGAGACGGCCCTCTACGTATTGGACCACTGGCAAGACCCCGAAATTGTCAAGGCACTCATCGAAAATGTGAAGCTGCTGGAGCGCAGCCCGGCCTTGACGACCAAAGCTGCGGCGTTGTTGGCCGATGATTCGGCGCTGAAAAAGAAGATCGAGATTTTTGAAGAATCGGTGCTCCAGGGCCAGACCGACAGGAAAGTTGAGGGGCCTCTCGATCTCTGCGGCTTGAGTGGGCTGGTACGCGCTGCACATGTGGGGTCGCGATCGGGAACGATCGTTCTGGACTCGGAAGGCAAGTTGGGCCGAATTTTCATCAGGAAAGGCAAGGTTATCGGAGCCTTAACAGAATCCCTCGAAGGTTCGCCGGCGTTGGAAGAAATGTTGAACCGGAAGAGGACGAGATTCCGATTCACGCTCCGCACGTACTTCCACGTGGAGAACCTCGAATCCTCGCGAGCGGACGAGCTCCTGGCAAGCCCAGCGGCTCGGCCCGTTGAGTTGTCGGAGGGTTTGACGGGCATGCGAATCATCTCGGGGAGTTTGGATGTCCTGGATGTGTACGAGGCCCTTACCGCACTGGAGGATGCACCCGTTCCCATGTCCATGAACGTGGTTTGCGAGGAGGGCTCGGGAGAGATTTACCGAGATCGCAGCCGTATATTGCACGCACAGGTGGCAGGAAAGGAAGGACCTTATCACGCCATGGCCGCCATGGTGACCTGGACGGCCAGCCGCATGATTATCCGCCCGGCCGTGGGAGCGTTTCCCACTACCGTTGACAGGCCTTTGTCGGAATTCTTTACGGAGTCCATGAAACAGATTCCCGAAGAAATGAGGCAGATCACCAGGCCCGGTGAGCTCCCCGAGTGGGAGCTGTCTGAAGCCGAATACGAAAGCCTCTATCGAAGAATCCTCGAAATGGGTGTAGCGGAAAAGGTGAAACTGGCCTTCCTCGGCGGCAAGGATGCCAGAGACATTCTCGTTCGGGACCCGATCAAATTGGTTGCCGTGGCGGTTGTCAAATCTCCCAAGATCCAGGAGGCGGAGATAGAAGCAATCAGCAAATCGCGGCAGGTATCCGATGATGTGCTGAGACAAATAGCCCAGACCAAAGAATGGGCCAAATCGTATCAGATCAAACTTAACCTTGCGAGTAACCCGAAAACGCCGGTACCCATAGCTATGAAATTCCTACCTCACCTGCGGGGTCTGGAATTGCGCAAGCTTGCCAAGGACAAGAACATTCCGCAGGTCATCGCTCGTCACGCCAGAAGACTGGCCGAAGTCAAAGGAGATAGCTAACAGCGGAACCGGCATCTGAAAGCAGGGTCGTCCAGCCGGCTGATGCCGGGGTGTCGGCTTTTTCTCACATGGCTTCCAAGATATGGATGAAAAAGGGGCGGCGACCCCTCCAAAAAAAAATCTTTCTGTGCTAATGTCCGTTGTGGAAAACCTTTCCGGGCAATTCAACCGGGGAGGCAACCTTCAATCCATGAAAGGTCGGGAATCTGCGAAGCAGCACAGTGCGATTTCAGGGGAAACGAGCACTATCGTTTCCGGTTAAGTACAAGGGGCGGACCGGGCCTGTGGATATGAGCTCTCTTTCGCTAAAGGACTGAAACGATATGGCGGCACACAAGGCAGGTTACAAGGATATTTTCGACGGCGCCGAAAAGGTGGAGACGCTCGGCAAATTGCCGATGTACCTTTGGGCCTACATTGAAACGGTGCGAAAGCTGATTGGTGACCTCGGGGCTCACACAAACGACCCCAGTGCCGCGGTATCGGAGATGGTCAAAATCCTCGGCTTACTCAATTCTGCTGCGGACCACCTGGAAAATAAGGACCTCAAAGATCGTCTCGACCTTCACGCTGAAATGCTTCATTCCCTCAAGAGCGGCAACCTCTCCTCCGAAACTTTCATCGAGTCGATCAATCCCGGACTTGCCAAACTGGAAGAAGTTGCGGGACCGCGACCCGAAGGGGTGAGCGTGGACTCCATGAGCCGTATGATAGACCGCGAGCTGGAGAAGGCCGAGAAGGTCAAGACCGGTCGAAGTGCAGATATAGTTGTAAGCGTGGACATCCTCGACGATGTCAGAAACTACTTGGCCAAGGAGGCGATGACGGAAGGGATTTCTTCTCTCCTCGTCATCGACAACGCCGGCACCCTTATCGTCAACATCGGCAGCAATATCGACCTGGACGCTATCTCGTTGGCTGCTGTTGCCGCCGCAAACTTTGCAGCCACGGAACAGATTGCTCGTCTGATAGGTGAGGCGGACTTCGTGCTCCTTTTTTACAAAGGACACAAAGAATCGTTTCATTTTAGCCGGGTAGGAAGCGAGTACATCATCGTGACCATTTTCAACAACGCCCTCTCTCTAGGACTCCTTCGATTGAAAATGGCTGAAGTGGCGCAGGTTTTGGAGACAAAGCTCCCGAAACGGGAGGCCTAAATATGGCGTTTATCAACAAGAGTGCCAAGGAAATTCAGGTAAAGGTGGTTTACTACGGACCGGGGAGGTGCGGTAAGACAACCAACCTGCTCTATGTGAACCAGAAGATGAATTCCAAGTTCATGGGAAAAATGATTTCCATCGACACCCGGGGTGACAAGACGCTGTTCTTCGATTTCCTCCCCCTGTCCCTGGGCAAGATCCGGGGGTTCAATATCCGGGTCCAGCTCTATACCGTCCCCGGACAGGTGCTCTATAACGAGAGCAGAAAGATGGTGCTCAAAGGAGTGGACGGGGTGGTCTTTGTTGCGGACTCCATGGAAGTCCAGCAGCAATCCAACAAAGAGAGCCTCCAGAACCTCAGAGAGAACTTGGCCGAGGACAATCTCGATATGGATGAGCTGCCCCTGGTGATTCAATTTAACAAGAGAGACCTCGAGGGAAGCGTCATTCCTGTCCTCTCCTCGGAACAAATGGATGAGGATCTGAACTCCATGCTCAAGAGTCCCGCGCCGACAACGCTGGCGAGCGCTCTCCAGGGGCCGGGGGTGTTCGAGACGCTGCGAGAGATAAGCAAGATAACCATCAAGTCGGTTCATCATAAGCTACGAGCTTAACGACGGTGACGGGAAAGTTCATGGCCAAGCCACGCGAAATAGACGATCTGGACGAGCTCATCGACAGAGCCGTCGATACCTTTTTCGTGGAAGGTCCGGGGCCGGACGAACTAGCGTTTCAAGCGGAGCTCGATGCTTCTCCCCCACCGCCTCCGGAACGAGAAGAGCCGAAAAGCCCGCCCGCCCCGGCTGCTTCCGGCGGTCCGTCTTTGGACGACGTCGTCGATACGCTCTTCATGAGCAGCTTCGAAGAACCTCCATCACAAGCCGCTTCCACCCGAATGACATCCGGCGATGTGGAGACCGACCGGGCCATCGACCTGGCTGTGGACACCCTCTTCATCGAGGAGCCCGAGACAGCGGCTCCGGAGACCGCTCAGATCGAGGTGGAGGAGATTATTTCCGTTGAGGGCGAAGAAGCGGCAGACGACTTCATGATCGTGGAGGAAGAACCGGCCGAGGCCTATGAAGCTGCCGTGGAAACGGTCGAGGCCTATGAAAGTGCCGTGGAAACGGTCGAGGAGTTTGCCGGCAGCGAAGAGACCGCCGCGGAAGAAACCCCCACGTACGACGATGCCATGGCGTTGGAAGTCGAACGCCATATGCACACTCTGTTCCAGGACATTGCAGTTCCCGAGAGCACTCCGCCCCCCACAACAGCTCCGGCCGTCGAAGCTCCGGCGGCCCCCAAGAAGGCGATCTCATCGACGGGGGAGACGTATCCTCTCAGGAAGTTGCAGGAGGCCATCCTCACCCTGGAATGGGAGATATCCAAGAGGTCGGTCACGGTACTCAACACCGAGCTTCATCGTGTTCGTCAAAAGTTTCAGGACAATGCCACCGTAGATTTCGCCGTCATGTCCATGCGGTTGGTCCTGGATTATGTGGTCAAGAGAATGTCCCGAGCCCATCCCGAATCGATTCGCTTTCTCCTGGACGTGACGGATTTTCTCGACCGGAGCCTGGCAACGTCCATGGAAGATCCGCTAAGGTCGTTCCATCACATTTTGATGAGATATGAGACCTATAAGTCGGTGGTACGGAGGGCGGAAGGTCTCGTCGATCGAAAACCGCCGATTCTCAACGACCTCGGAATCAAAGATCCTCAAGTCTTCGTCAGCACGGTGCAGGCGCAGACCACCACGCTGATGCGAGCAGGCAAATCGCTGGCCAAGAGATTGGGCACGACCAAAGAGCCGGAGCATCTCATCAGGTCATTCAGATTCCTGGTGAATCGTTCGGTCAATCGGATACTTGAGAGTACGCAGAAGACCCAGGCGAAAAGGGTCAAGAAAGCCAAGGTCGGTGGTAAGGCTTGACGGGCTCGAAACCTCATAAGACCCTTTCTCATGGTGTACAAAGCAGGATTAGGGCTTTGTCGAGAGAACGCTTTTCGCATGAGCCGGAATCGCGTGAGGGGTGTTCGTTGGTACGGAAGCAGCAGACCTCAATGAAACGCGACGAACGGAGATACTGAGATGGATTCATGGGAAAACCGCCGCAAATTCAGAAGAAAATATATGCTGTTCAAGATTCCGGCGTACGACGCGAGAACGAGGCGATTTCTCGGATTGGTTCAGGATATTACCGAAGGCGGCGTTCAACTGTTCGGCGTCAAAGTGGAATCCGGTTCCACCATGACGATTATTATTCAGGCATCCGATTACCTCAAAACCTCGCCGCTGCATTTCGAGGCGATCTGCCGGTGGGCCAGCAGGGAAAATCCCCATGGTTATTACGTGTCGGGATTCGAAATAGTCACCATATCAGACGAGGCGAAGAAGAATTTAGCCAAATTGATGGACTTCGTGGCGATCGGTTGACGCAGGGCGGCCGGAGATCGCTTCGGTCCTCCGGGGCTCCCGATCCGAGAACACCATGATATCAGACCACAGCCAACGCGCAGCGAAACGTGTACGCCCCCGAGGGCGGACAATCCCACCCCGAGAGAATCTTAACTCCATTCGCCGAGACCAGCCATGTTTCACTTGACTATCATCAGACCCGACGGCCAAGAAGTGAACCAGGAGTTTAGCGGCCAGCAAACCATGGTGGGCCGTCATGAAAAGTGTGAGCTGTGTCTGGTGGACAACATGGTTTCTCGGAACCATTGCATCATTCTGCAGGAAGGCAAGCGCTTCCTCGTCAAAGACCTGGAAAGCCGAAACGGGACGTGGATCAATGGCCGTAGAATAAAGAATCGGCGGCACGTCAAGCTCAACGACGTGATCCAGGTCGGTCCCTTTCGGCTCATCTTTCAGCCCGAAACCTCCTCGCAGGTGCCTTTGCATACGCAGACCGTGGAAATGGGTCGCATGGACGAGCAGCCGTTCGTGCACCGAAACGAGACGGAACGCGTCGTCAAACCGCTCGGCATGATCAGCAACTACCTTTCGGAAACCGTCGGGGCAGTCCATCGGGTTCCCACAAAGGTGAGGAGAGAACGGCTCAACAGGAACCTGCTCACCCTCTATCGAATCACCGAGGAGCTGGTGGCGACCAAGGATCTGGGCGAGACTCTTGATTACATCATGGATCAGATATTCGAGATATTCGCCCCTTCTCAGGCAACCATCCTCCTCAAGGACCAGGACGGGGTGCCGATTCCACACAAGCAGCGATCCGCCCAAGCCAAGGGGATGCTCCGTCCCATCAGCAATACGATCATCAATCGCATTCTCAACGATCGAGTCGCCGTGCTTACGGACAATGCCCTGGAAGACCCTCGATTCGAAATGGGAGAGAGTGTCATCATTGACGGCATTCGGTCGGTAATGGCCGCTCCCATCTGGGAGGATCGGACCATTCTCGGGGTCATATACGTGGACAGTCTCGATTTGATCGCTGGTTACCAGTCAGAAGATCTGGACCTCCTCACCGCTATCGGACACCAGGCGGCTCTTGCCATACAGCGCTGGAAGCTGACGGAGAAACTCCGTGAAGAAGCGGTGAAGAATGCGGTTATTCGGCAAAGTCTCGGGCGGTTTCACTCCCCCCAGGTCGTCGATCTCATCCTTCAGGGACATGCCGACATAGAAGTCAAGGAGACCGAAGCGACGGTATTCTTCTGCGACATGGTGAGCTTCACGTCCCTGTGCGAGTCCGGCACTCCCAAGCAGCTCCAGAAAGTGCTCAACCTCTTCTGTAAGGTCGTCAACGAGATCGTGTTCCGCGAACAGGGCACCCTGGACAAGTTCATCGGGGACGGAGCCATGGCCATCTTCGGCGCCCCCCTACCCCAAAAAGACCACCCAGTCAGAGCCGTCCGATCAGCCCTGCAAATACGCGAAGCGCTTATCAAGGCCTGTAAATCCCTCCCGCCGAATTTGAGATTCCAGGTCCGTTACGGGATCAATACCGGCCAAGCCATCGTGGGGAATTTCGGCTCGGACGAACGATTGGATTATACCATTCTCGGCCATTCGGTGAATCTCGCCTCCCGAATCTGTCAGAGCGCAGAGCCTGACCAGATCCTCATAGGGTCCGATACCTACGATCAGACCATCGACGCAAATCTCTTCGACTTGGAAAAAGTAGGGCAAAGATCGCTGAGAGGGATTAAAGGAAAGAAGAAACTCTACGAAGTGAGAGGCTTCTTGCGCCAATCTTGACGATCGCCCCGGATTACGGACAGTACGCGATGGATGCCCAGGAGAACAAGACGCGGCATTATGAAAACAACTGTGAGCTACCGAAGATTCCTCGATTACGCTCTCTTCCTGCTGGTCCGGTTCCTGGAAGAGGTGGTCAACCTACTCCCCGACAAGATGTCCTTTGCCTTCGGCCGTTTCGTGGGAAGACTCATCTACCTGCTTGTTCCCGACCGCAGGGAAGCCGCCATGGAAAATCTCACCTTCGCTTTCGGCAGGGAAAAGACCCCGGAATGGATCAAACGCACGGCACTGAAAAGCTTTGAGCATGTTGGGCAGTTGGCCGTGGAGTTCATGTGCATACGCCGCTGGCCGGAAGAAAAGATGGCGGAGAAGATTCTCATCAAGGGAAGCCTCCCCTTCAACCTGGCCATGATGCCGGGAAACCACGGCATCGTTCTGCTGAATTCCCATTTCGGGTGTTTTGAGGTGAGCGCGGCCACCATCAAGTTCCTGGGAATACGACTCAATCTCATCGCAACAGGACTCAAGAATCCTTTTCTTTCCCGCTATTTCGCCACCCGCGCAGGGAAAGATACGGGGATCACGTTCTTTCCCCACAAGGGATCGGTAAAGGAATTGATCGCCAGGCTGTTGCAGGGAGAGATGCTGGCTTGTCTGGCCGATCAGCGAGGAGACCCCGAACGGGGTATTTTCGTAGATTTCTTCGGAGTTCCTGCACCGGCCAACGAGGTTTTCGCTCGGATGGCCATCGACGGAGAGGCCCACATTCTGCCTCTCTGTACGTACCGCCTTGATGACGGCCGGTACGAGAGCGTGTTTGGGGATGTCATCCACCTTGAGCTCACGGGCGACCGACACAAGGATTTGACTGCAGTCAGTCAGGAGTTTCACAATTTGTTCGAACAGTGGCTCCGGATGCATCCCGAACAGGGGTTTTGGCTGCAACGGAAATGGAAGCGGAAACCGTCTCGGAGGCGCCGTCCCAAGACGTCGGCAAGCTGACGCCGGCTCCTAGCCGCCGAAGGATGGATGAATAAACTCCACCCGGTCTCCCTCTTTGATGCTTGTCGAGTCGAAATCTTTGCGGTACACATATCGACCGTTGAGCTCGACGATCACCGCGGGGTCGTCTTCCCTGGTTCGGTCCAACAGCTCACGTATCGTAAGATCGCTCCCGTCGAATTCTTCGGGAAACCCATTAAATATACATTTCACATCCGTCCCCCAGCATTCGGTGTTTGTTCCGGACCGTCTCCAGTACACAATATGAGTCGCCCTCATGACCGAAGCAAGACAGAGAGCTCAATGGGCATGAGACGTGCAATCCATGTCATCGCTTTGACCGCGAAAGGGTATCCGGAGAGATCGCCACAGCACCCCGCCACCTCAACCGTACGATGTCAAAAAAGTACCGATTTCATTGATTACCTGCCAGAACGGACGACCCCGACGTCATGCATCGGGGTCTCATAAAGAAAAGCTCAATCTATTCTTTTTGGTTCTTCGGCCGGTTCGCCGCTGAGAAGCGGTCCGGCATCAGGACGGCGCGGCCCTTGTCCTCTGATTGTGCCGGGGAGCGTCGGTGCCTCTTCAGCCGGGTCCAGCGAAAAGGCACTCTCGGTTAGCAAAGCCTATTACTTACCCTCTTCCTCCCGCTTCTGCTTGAGTGCCATAAATAGCCTTTCGGAGGAAACCGGCAGCTCGTTGATTCTCACGCCGGTGGCATCGTAAATGGCATTGAGAATTGCAGGAATGGTCGGCATGATGGCGCCCTCTCCCACTTCTTTGGCCCCGTACGGGCCGTTGGGCTCGTTCGATTCCACGATGATGGACTTGACCTTGGGCATGTCCAGCGCCGTGGGGATTCGGTACTCGCCGAGGGAGGGATTGAGAACACGACCCCTTGAGTCGAACTTGACCTCCTCGAAGAGGCATTCGCCCAGTCCCATGGAGAGAGATCCCTGCATTTGCCCTTCGACCAGGGTGCGGTTGATGGCCAAACCGCAGTCATGGGCATCGGTCATGTTATCGACGGTGATCTCACCGGTTTCCAGATCCACGGTGACCTCCACCACCTGTGCGGAGCAACCGTATGCCGGTGATGTCCCCACCGCGGCTCCCTTGTAAGAGCCGCCGAGTCTCGGGGGTTTGTACTTGCCCGTCCCCACGAGAGTACCGCCCTTGAGAAACGCCACCCTGGCAGCCTCTCGAAAAGTGAGGTAATCCCCGCCGGGAGGATCGGTCCACCCGCGATGCTCTTTGATATACATCGTACGGATCTTCTGGAAATCCCCGGCCTGGCCGTCGAAGAGCACCTTACCGTCCGAGAATGTGATTGACGACGTATCGCATGCCATCTCTTCCGCAAGGAACTCGGCGATCCGCGCCCTGACCTGCTCTGCCGCCTCCTTGGTGGCATGACCGGTCATCAACGTCTGACGGCTCGAATATGCCCCGAGATCGACACTGAGATCCGTGTCCCCCGACACCACCCTTACGTTCGAGAGGGGGATGCCCAGGGTCTCGGCCGCTATCATGGCCATGGTGGTGTCGGAGCCCTGGCCGATCTCCGCGGATCCGGTAAGAACCGTGGCAACGCCGCCGTCCTCACTCATCTTGATGACCACAGTGGAATGGTACGTGTCGGACCGGTATATGGGATATCCCGCTCCGGAAACGAAGAATCCGCAGGCCGAGCCGATTCCTTTCCCTTTGGGCAGCTTGCCCTTCTTGTTTTTCCAATCGGCACCGTCGCGGACCGCCTCAATACATTCCTTCATACCGAGGCTCGACATGTCCAGCTCATTGACGGTCATGTCACCTGTGGTCATGATGTTCTTGAGCCGCATCTCCACCGGGTCTATCCCCAGCTTCTCGGCGGTTTTGTCGAGGAGCTGCTCGAAGGCTGCGCGATGGGCCACGCCGCCGTGTCCGCGTTGGGCTCCACACGCGGGCCTGTTGGTGTAGGTCCTGTATCCGTCGTACTTCATGGCCTTGAGCTTGTACGGACCGCCCAGGAGCGAGCCCGAATAGTAGACCGTAGCAATTCCGAAGCTCGTGTAGGCTCCACCCTCCAGTACCGCCTTGTTCTTGAGAGCCACCATGGTGCCGTCTTTCATGACTCCCAGGCTCATTTCCGCAAAAAACTGATGGCGGGCGCGACTGTGAAGGAACACCTGCTCCCTGGAATAGGTTATTTTAACCGGCTTTCCGGTCTGACGGGCAAGCAGGGCCGCGCTCATCTCCAGCGGGGTTGCCTCGCACTTGGGGCCGAATCCGCCGCCCACGTACGGCTTCATAACCCGCACGTTACCCACAGGTATCTGCAGCACCATTGCCACGGTCCGCATCACGTAATGGGGCACCTGGGTCGATGTGTGCAGAGTGAGTCGTCCGTCCATGTCGAAGACGGCCAAACAGGAGTGCGGTTCTATGAAAGCCGCGTCCTGACGCTTATTCAGGAAAGTGTGGTCCACGACCAAGTCGCAGGAAGCGAGAGCGGCTTCCGTGTCCCCGAATTCCTGGTGAACTTCCGCCGTGAGGTTTCCCGGAAACTCCGCATGTATCTGGGGAGCTCCTTCCTTCATGGCTTCGAACATATCGAAGACCGCGGGGAGCTCCTCATAATCCACCTTGATCAGCTCGAGGGCTTCCTGGGCTATTGCGGGATCCACGGCTGCCACCGCGGCGATTTCATCGCCGACGTAGCGCACCTTGTCGAACGCGTAGAGGGTCTCGTCATACCGCGCAGGAGAAACCCCATACTTCACCAGTCCGGCCTCCTTGGCCGTCACAACGGCCTTGACGCCGGGCAGCTTCAAAGCCTTGGACGTGTCTATGTGAAGGATCTTGGCATGAGCCAAGGGGCTCTGGAGTATCGCACCGTACAGCATCCCCGGCATACTCAGATCGTCCGCGTACTTGGCCTTGCCCGTAGCTTTGATCGGCCCGTCGAGCCTGGGAGCTCTCGTATTGAGGACCTGATACTCGCTCATGTTACGACACCTCCGTTCCGGTGATGGCTTTGGCAGCTTCCTGAACGGCTTCGACGATCTTCTGATAGCCGGTGCACCGACAGAGGTTGCCGGAGATCGCCGTACGGATTTCTTTCTCGTCGGCTTTGGGATTCTCGTCCAAGAGAGCCTTGGCGGAGAGGATCATACCGGGGGTGCAGAAGCCGCATTGAATGGCCCCTTTGTCCACGAAGGCCTGCTGAATGGGGTGCAGAACGCCGTTCTCTGCCAACCCCTCTATGGTAAGCACTTCTCTCCCTTTGGCCTGCACTGCCAAGACGAGACACGAGTTCACAGGCTTGCCGTCCATAATAACCGTGCAAGCCCCGCAATCGCCCAATCCGCAGCCGTGCTTGGTACCGGTCAGTCCCAAGTCGTCCCTCAAGAACTGCAGGAGCGTCCGGTTCGGCTCTACTGCAGCTTCAACGGTCTCACCATTGACGATCAATTGAATGATGGTCTTCATATTTTCTTCTCCCCAGGAGTCAAAGTTCTGTGTGCTCGGCATCGACCGTGCCCCGGTCTGTTCGGGGCCGGCGCCTCGGGCTTAATGGGCCGCGGGCGTGAGTTGGTCGTCCGCCGCTTATGGTTTCCACGCGCGAGCCCGGTCGAAGGCCTGTTTCAGACATCGCTTGATGAGCACCTCGATCATCAGGCACCGGTATTCCATGGTGCCGCGATGATCCGTTATGGGACTGCACATGCCCACTCCCACTTCTCCTGCTTTCTGGAACAGCTCCTCGGAGGGCTGTACGCCAATGAGAAATTCCTCGGCAGCATAAGCGCGCACCGGCGTGGGGGCGACCGCGCCCAGGGCTATGCGGGCGTCGGATATCGGCCCGTCGGGTGAGACAAGGGTAATGAGTGCCGCTACGTTGACCATGGAGATCTCGAGGGTCTTGCGGGCGCCCAGTTTGATGTAGCCACCCCCACTCCAGGGCGGAGGGGTCTCCATATTGATTGCCGTCATCAATTCGTTGGGCTCGATGGCAGCATCGCCGGGACCGCGGAAGAATTCGTTGACGGAGACCTCTCTCTCCCGTGAGGCGCTCTTGAGCTTCAACGTTGCATTGAGCACCATACAGGCGGGCGACAAATCCGCAGCAGGTCGGGCATTCACGAGGTTACCCCCGATGGTGGCCCTGTTCCTTATCATGGGTGCGCCCAGTCGTCCCGCAGCCAGTGCCACGGGAGTAAACCGGTCCCGGAGAAGCTCGTGGCGGGAGAGAGCCGCAGCAGTGGCAGCGGGTCCCACAGTCACGCCGTGGCTGTCCCGCGGAACGACCGCATCCAGGCCGGGAACCCTCGCAATGGAGATGATGTGTGACGGCTTGTCGACCTTCTGTTTCATCCTGACCAGAAGATCCGTGCCGCCCGCCAGCACCTTCGCGTTGCCCCCTAATTCCGAGAGCAACTGAAGCGCCTCCTCAAGTGTCGAGGGCTCGTGATAGTCGAATTTCGGCAGGAGCATCCTCTTTTCCTCCTGTGAACAGAAATGGATATCAGGGCTCGGAAGACGATGCCCTTGCGGCATCAAGCCTCCGTTTTGACCCTAAGAAAACACATATGGTTTGTGCGGACTCTCCCTTGGAACCGACTCGTTCCGGGCTTCAGAAGCGGCCGCTTGCGAAAGAAAACGAGATCACGAAGATCTCCGGCCATTGTTCCCCGTTCGACTCCCTCGCGACTTCAGTCTCCCGGCGACCCGCCGGTAACAGGAGCCTTCGCAGACAGCCGTACACGGTGACAAATTCATTTCGTATAAGCACATTCCCGGGCAAGCATGAGACCCGGCCAGGTTTCTGCCGGCGTGACGGGGTCGAATGAATAGGGAAACCGAGACTTCAATGGTGCCGCCACAATTGTGAACGAAGAGGTACCGGCCCCGGCGAAAGTCCTCGGGACATGCCCTATAACCCGCCAGCCGTATGTGAGGATTCCCGAGGAAGTTCGAAAGGCCTTTCCATCTCCCGGTGCAACGAGGACAGGCGATCGACTCCTTGCCGATCGAGACCCCTCGGCCGGGTACGGTCTCCCCAGCGCATGGGGCGGGCGCTTCCGCCTCATTCTCAGTCTCGGTCTCATCCGCTATGGTTGCCTCTATACCGTACGAAGTCAGCCAATGCACCAGGTCTCCGGCTGTCTTGGCTATCTGCAGCTCACGGGAACGCTCTTCGTCTTCCCCTTCGTCCGAGAAGGGAGGACACCTGAAGTAAAGATGTCTGCTATAACCGCCGAAAGGGGTGCCGTCCGTGGGCCTGTTGCACGCCATGACTCCCCGCGCAATCTGCACGTCCACGGGCACGACGACGTGATATTCGTCTCCCCGGGGAGAAACTCCTATCCAACCTTCATTTCCAGATCGGAGGGGCAATGTGGCCCGGCGGATGTCACGGATCTTGATTCGGAGCATTTGTTCGGCCAGATGAGCTTTTGTTTCCCGGACTTTGGATCTTAGCATATCCGCCGGCCGAGTCTCTGTCAAGCTCTATCCGGGCTTCGTGGAAAACCGTTGACAAGGAGGCGCGAACCGGTTAATAACTAGAGAGGTTCATCATGATGAACCGACATCCGGGGGTGATCCTTCAAATGCTCGGTCTCATGCGTCCGCGCTTGATTCATTCCGAGATATAGGTTGTCTCGATCCCGCGAAACAGCCGCAAGTTTGTGGGAACACCAAACAATCATCACGACCACGTCGCCGCCTGGGTGGGATCGGAAAGGCCTTCCCGACCTGTTCCCGAGTCCCGACCAAGGGGTCAGGGTGAAGTACATGTCTGTAAGACCGAAATCAGGACCAATAGCGTACTCGGCGCCCATCGTTTCCAAGGCGATGCGCGTCCTCAAAATGATTGTCAGCAGTCCCCGGAATCCGGGAATAAGCGAAATAGCATCCAAACTCTCCCTCGCCAAGTCCACGACGCACGGCATTCTTGCTGCTCTTGAAGAATCCGGGTGGGTTTTGAGGGACCCCATCACGAGAAAGTACACCTGCGGACACGCCATCAAGGACCTTGCCGGTCGTGCCGTGGTGAGGATTCCGCTCGTCGAGCGAGCTCGCAAATTGCTGGAGCAGCTCAGTGCGGAGCTCGACGACGACATTTTTCTCGGGATGTTCACAGGGTCTCACCTGCTCATCCTGGACCACATAGAGTCATCCAAAGAGCTCAAGGTGACCACCAGACTGGGAACGCGGATATCGATGTTTGCCGGGGCGGCAGGCAAGATCTTCTTGGCTCATCTCGACCCGGAGGAGGTCCAGACAATCCTCCGCACCAACCCTTTACCCAGATTCACCTCCATCAGCGTTACCGACCCGAGCGTCTATCTTTCGCAGCTCGAGAACATACGGAGAGAGGGTGTCGCGGCGGACAAAGGGGAGTACATCCAGAATGTGGGAGCCGTAGCTGCCCCTATTTTCTATGGAAAGAAGAGCCGCAAGAGGATGGTGGCAGGCTTCTGGGTTGTGGGCCTGGATTGGCACTTGGTACCGGGAAAGATGGATATCACCAAGAGACTCGCGGTTCGGACCGCTCAGGAGCTCTCCAGGGCGATCAGCACGGATTACGCGGGCGGGAACAATCAGGGCGACCTCGGATAGGAAACTGACACAGGGGACGAATGTGGCGTGTAAACCCGGCTACGGTCTCTTGGGACCTTCTCGCTGACTTGATGTGGTATTGTTTTTCGGAGATCGCTTCGTCGCCCCGTCCCGCGTCATGATATTCCTCGGATTTGCGTTTGTGAGCTCGGCGAAGCAAGCCCCCTTTTGTTGCATCCGCTCGGCCGCTCGGGTCGATCCTCTCGGTTACCCTATGTGCACACGGGAGTGCTGAGGGCGATTCCGCCGTGAATCGGCCCGAAAAACGAATGTACCATGCCCGACCAATTCTCCAAAATACTCATTGTCGATGACGAGCCCAACATGCTCCACATGTTGAGCACCGTTCTTCGAGAGGACGGCTTTCTCCCCCAGTGCGCGAGGAACGCGTTGGAAGCGCTCGACATTGCGGCGAGCGAGCCGTTCGACTTCATTCTATCCGACGTGCGCATGCCGGGAATGGACGGAATCCAGCTTCTGGAAGCCCTGCGCCAACGGGGAATCGAAGCGATGGTCATTCTCATGAGCGCGTACGGCTCCATCGATCTGGCGTTGGAAGGAATGCGCAAAGGTGCATACGACTACATCTCGAAACCGTTCAAAACCGATGAGGTGGTACTCACCTTGCGCAAGGCCGCGGAAAGGGAACGGCTGCGTCGAGAGGTGATCCGCTTGAAGCGACGCCTCCTCAGACTGGAGGGAGGCCCTCCCATCGTGGCAGTGAGCACGGCCATGAAAGCGGTCCTTCAGACTGCCCATCACGTGGCGCCGTTTGACTCGTCCGTTCTCATTACCGGGGAATCGGGTACGGGAAAGGAATTGATGGCGAGGGAGATTCACGCCCGCTCCCAGCGGTCCGAAGGACCCTTCCTGGCAGTGAATTGCAGCGCCATAGCAGAGGGTCTGTTGGAGTCGGAGCTCTTCGGGCACGTTCGAGGAGCTTTTACGGGTGCGGACGAGGACAAGGCCGGGATTTTCGAGGAAGCGGAAGGGGGGACGCTGCTCCTTGATGAGATCGGATGCATGGACCCCTTGCTTCAAACCAAGATTCTGAGGTTTCTCGATAACGGAGAAATCAGACGAGTGGGAGAAAACGCGTCCCGTACGGTATCGGTCCGGATTCTGGCAGCCACCAATGAAGATCTTGAAGCAGCCATGAAATCGGGGAAGTTCAGGCATGACCTCTTCTTCCGGCTCAACGTGGTCAACATCCACGTACCGCCGCTCCGGGACAGGAAAGAAGACGTCATTCCCCTCGTCGAGCATTTTGTCGGCATGTTCAACCGAAAGATGGGGCTGAAAGTTACGAGAATCACCAGGGAGGCACGAAACGCCCTGCTCGCTTACGGCTGGCGCGGAAATGTCCGAGAGCTCCAAAACGTGGTGGAACGGGCCATGATTCTCAGTCCCGATGACGCGATCTCCCTGGAGGCGCTGCCCGACGATATCCGGAAGGTCGACGTGGGCATGGTGCCGTTTCAGGATGAGGGGGATTCGCTATCACTGAAAAGAGCTTCCAGGGAATTGGAAAGGACACTTATTGCCAAAGCCCTCAACCGGACCGGAGGCAATCGATCGCAAGCCTGTGCCCTCCTGGAAATCAGCTACCCGTCATTACTACAGAAAATCAAAGATTACGGTATCCTCTAGCGTGGTCCCCTCATTGGTAGGGTGACGTCGGATTCAAAGGGCTGTTGCCGTGCATTAATTGGACCCGTACGCGGTCCCCTGCCTTGAACGGTACTCCCTCGGGCGGCAGAACCAGGAGCCCGTCGGCCAGAATCATGGACCTGAGAGCACCGGAGCTCTGATTGCCCGTGGTGGCCGCCACCATGACCCCGTCTCTCTCGAAGAGCTTGCAGCGCACCAGGTTCAGGCGACCGGCGGAGATCTTCACGTCCTCGGCCAGGGTCGCTTCCACGAGCGGCCGAAAGAGATTCTTGCGACCCATCATCTTTAACAGCGCGGGACGGACGAATTGCTCGAACGAGATCATGGCCGCGGTGGGATTCCCCGGCAGGCCGAAAACGGGTTTGTTGGCAACGGTCCCAAAGACAAGCGGTTTTCCCGGTTTCATTGCCACTTTCCAGAACTTCACTTGCATGCCCAACTGGTGCAGGGTGTCTTTGACGAGGTCGTATTTCCCCACCGAGACCCCTCCGGAAGTCAGAATTGCGTCCGCTCGCAGCCCATCGGAAATTCGTGAGCGCTGATCGTCTTCGTCGTCGGTGGCTATTCCCAAGGAGAGCGGAAGGCCTCCGCACTCCTGAACCTGGGCGGCGAGTGAGTACGTATTGGAGCAGACGACCTTGCCGTCCACAAAGGGCTCGTCCAAATCCACCAGTTCGTCGCCCGTGGAAAGGATCGCCACCAAGGGGCGCTGACGCACGTATACGTACGCGTGGCCGAGTGTAGCCAACATCCCCACTTCCGGAGGACGAACGATGTCGCCGGCCGAAAGTACCGTCTCACTCGCTTTCACGTCTTCTCCCCGCGGGCGGATATGGGCCCCCGCTCCCGGGTCGTTCAGACAGACGACGTAATCACCGTCGGTTTCGGTGTCCTCGATCATGATCACCGTGTCGGCTCCGGGGGGTACCAAGCCCCCGGTCATGATGCGAACCGCCTCGCCGGGCCCGACGGTATTCCGGAACGGATGACCCGCGGGCGAATCGCCCACGATCTTCAACTTCACCGGGTTATGCGCCCCGGCCCCTGCCATGTCTTCGTGCCGGCAGCAGTATCCGTCCATGGCCGAGTTGTCCGCGGAAGGGACATCGCGGGTCGCCTGAACGTCTTGAGCCAGAACACGCCCCAGTGCTTCGAGAATATGAATCCGTTCCCGTCCCAACACGGGAATTTCTTCCAATACTTTTTGTTGGGCTTCGCCGATGGAAATCACCGTTATATCTCCCGTTGAAGTCTTCTCCCGGAGCCGGACTCTCTCAGACAGGTCGGAGCCCCCTCGAGCACCCCCCGGGACTTCTATGAGCTGAAGTAAGAGACTCATATTTACTACAGAACGCCTCGCTTTGCAAAATCCCGATTTTCCGCCGGGACGTGAAGATACAACGGAACAAGGGAGGGTGCGCACCACCTCTTCTTTTGATTGCGAGCCGGGCGATTGTGAAGAATGCTGACCATAGGGGAGAGATGTGATAAATATTAATATTCAACGCCCGTTCCCCGTTGAAGGCGGCTCCCCGTTGCCATTGCCGGGTGAGCAATTCATCCGCGCCTCGATTCAGAGCGGATCGGCGGGTCTCGGGGGTGGCCCGGGGAGCGGTGCTGAATGAGAGCTCAACCGAGGAGGCACGACCCATGAAGTGGTCTTTCAGGATCGGATCCATTTTCGGCATTCCCGTAACAGTACACATTACGTTCCTGCTGCTGTTGCTTCTCGTATTCTTTGCCGGCCAATCGGTCATCGGGACCGGCGGACTCGACGGCGTGATATTCGTTGTATTGGTCTTCGCATCGGTGGTCTTCCACGAGCTCAGCCACGCGACGGTGGCGCGACATTACGGCATCAACGTGGTAGACATCACCCTGCTCCCCATCGGTGGGGTGGCCCGAATGGCCACACCCCCGGATAATCCCAAGCAGGAGATATTTATTGCTATGGCCGGGCCTGCGGCAAGCCTGGTGCTTGCCTTCTGCCTCTGGGTCCTGGCAGACATGGTGGGCACGGGGGTCTCCATCAGCGACATGTCGGTGAAGGGGGGGCTTCTGGCCGAGCTTACCGCCGTCAACGTGGTGCTGGCACTGTTCAATCTGCTCCCTGCGTTTCCCATGGATGGCGGCCGCGTTCTGAGGGGAGTGCTCGGCCTGTATCTCAGCCAGTACAAGGCGACTCGCATAGCGGTGGGAATAGGTCAGGTCTTCGCCATCCTTCTGTTCTTTGTCGGGCTCATGGCTATGAATTTCTTCATGATCCTCATCGCCCTCTTCGTCTACATCGGTGCAGAATCCGAAGAGCGACAGATGGGCATCATGCTCGCCCTGGGAGGGGCCAAGGCTCGAGACGCCATGATCACCGGTCTGACCACGCTCACCCCCGATCGAACCGTCGGTGAGGCTGCCGGAGTTTACTTCCACAGCTTCCAGGGAGATTTCCCCGTTATCGACGATCGCCGGCTCGTGGGACTCGTCACCAAGGACATCCTTGTTGAAGCCCTCCACAAGATAGGACCGTCGGCCCCCGTATCACGTGTCATGACCCGAGACTTTCCCACGGTCACCGAGGAAACTTCACTCATCGACGTTCTCGGCAAAATTCAGGAAAGCGGGAGCAAGGCGATACCGGTGCTCAAGTCGGGACAACTTGTGGGCCTGATCACCCTCGAGCAGCTCGGTCGATACAATATGGTCTGCTCGGGCTATTCGTGCGATTTCGTTTCGAAAAGCCCGGCCTGACGCCACCCCGACCGTGCGTCAGGTGCCGGGGGGAAGGAGGTCCGAGATGAAACGGCCGAAATATCTTGTAACGGCGTCCGAAATGAGAGCCTTTGACGCTCAGGCCATCAATTACTACGGCATACCGGGCGCGGTTCTGATGGAGAATGCGGGTCGATCCACATTCCAGATCCTGCGGGCGCATTACGGGGGAGATGTCCGAGGCCTGAAAGTCTCCGTGGTGGCCGGCCCGGGCAACAATGGCGGGGACGGGTACGTTATCGCCCGGTACCTGATCAATCACGGTGCTCAGGTCCACACGTTTCTGCTCAGCCCGCGGGAAAAGATCGGAGGCGACGCGCTCATCAATCTAGAGATCCTGAGCAGGATCAGCGAGGAGATCGCCCTCGTCACCGACACCGCATCGCGGGAGAAGGCGTCCGCAATCTGGCGAGACAGTGACGTGGTCGTGGATGCCGTCTTGGGGACGGGATTGACCTCGGAGGTTCGCACTCCTTACCGTGAGGCCATCCAGGAGATCAACCTCACGGGCGGTTTCAGGCTCGCTGTCGATTTACCGTCAGGCTTGGATGCAGATACCGGCAGGGTTCTCGGCGTTGCGGTGCGTGCCGATCTGACCGTGACGTACGGATTTGCAAAGATAGGAATGGCCGTTTACCCGGGTATCGAGTACTGCGGCCGCGTAGAGGTGGTGGACATCTCCATTCCTTTGAAGGCGATAGAGAAGAATCCTCCGCAGGCAATCCTCTACGACGAACCTTCTGCGGATGACTACTTCCGGCTCCGATCGGACCTGGAGGTGCACAAAGGGACTTTCGGACACCTGCTCATCGTGGGCGGTTCCCCGGGCAAGACCGGAGCCCCGGCCATGGCCGCTCGGGCGGCATCCCGAGTCGGCGCGGGACTGGTGACCGCCGGAGTCCCGGCTTCTCTCAACCCTATTCTGGAGGCCAAGCTCACCGAGGAGATGACGGAGCCCCTCCCCGAGATCGTTCCCGGGTTTCTGGGCGAGGCCTCGGCGGAGCGCATGATGTCCCTGGCCGAGGGCAAACGCTGCATCGTGCTCGGCCCCGGGCTCTCCACCCGGGAAGGGGCCGTCAACCTCATCAAGAAACTTCTTTCCGTGTTCAACGGATGGGTGGTCATCGACGCGGACGGCCTCAATTGCGTGGCTCCCAACATGGCCATTCTGGAAGAAACCCCGGCACGGGTGGTGATGACGCCCCATCCCGGAGAAATGGGTCGCCTTCTCGGCATGACGAGCCGGGAGGTCCAGGAGGATCGCATCGGTTGTGCGCGGAAACTGGCCTCGGAATCCAACGCCTGGGTTGTACTCAAGGGGGCACGCACGCTCACGGTCTCGCCGGAGGGGACAGTAGTCATCAATACCACCGGGAATCCCTGGATGGCATCAGGAGGGCAAGGAGACGTCCTCAGCGGAATTCTAGGGGGTCTGTTGGTTCAAGGCGTTCCCCCGGAAGAGGCTCTCCCTCTGGGGGTCTTCCTCCACGGCCTCGCGGCGGATAACATCGTCCATCGCATCGGCCCCGCACCTGTGCTCGCCACGGACATCATTGACGAGCTTCCCGCAGTCCTCGCCACGCTGTGCGATGAGTGAGAAAAAATGGGCGCTTTTTTCTCAGGGCCTCAGTATTGCCCCGAACACGTAGTACCTCATGTCCTCAATACGGTACCGGAATGCAATCGATTTCAGGATGACCCCCGACATGGTGCCGTTCATTCAAATTTGCGGCATTCTTCGCGTTGCAGGCCAATGAGCCTTCGACGATATTGTCGCCGGAGACAGGCACGGTTCTTTCAAGAGTAGCAGCGCCTGCTCCGATTTTATGGCAGACCCGATGGCGGAGCGCCGCATGCTATCCGTGGGCTCCTTCATAACCCCAAGGCTTTCTTCGGTTCCCGCAGTTTTCAAGACGCTCCGCTATAGTCCCAAGTCGTCACCCCGAGCGAAAGCCGGGGTCCAGGGTGTTCGGAAGAGCCTGGATTCCTGTCTCCGCAGGAATGACGGAGAGAGGGTTCGATCCTGAGCAAATACCTTGGTAGCGCCGCCACGGGTGAAATGCCCGACCGAACTTATGAAATCGAACACTTAGTAGTCGATTTCACAAGTACGGTTACGAATCAGAAGACCCCTCCCCGACCCTCCCCGTTGACGGAGAGGGAAAGGTTCCCCCCGTCAACGGGGGGATTAGAGGGGGTATTGTGGGGACGACCGATCCGGTCGGT
>JBGSJS010000009.1:0-70125 GCA_041741735.1 Desulfomonilaceae bacterium
GATGAGGAAAGGGGGGGGGGGGACCACTGCACTACCTGTGGGACGAGGGGAGGCTGAGGCAGACACATCAAAGAAACCAAGCAGCATGCGGACCTTAAAGCAGGGGTGAAAGATTCTCTTCGTACCGCACAGGACGGTGCACGGCGTTTGGTTATCCTGAAATGAGTCGTGGATTGCCGTTGAAGCACCGTTCATGGAGGAGTTGCTGATACCATTTCGCAACAAAAGATGTGACTTCATCAGACGGACGGCATGTCTCTGAAGCGAAATCAGGCCGGGCCATTCGCAGCGGAAGAGACATGCCGTCCCTATTACCTGTTAAACCGCGAAATGGTATCAGTTATGGGAGTCGGGATGACTTTCGGGCATTTTTCATAGACGTTTCCTGGTGCGCCCTCGACGGGGATAGGGCGTGACGAGGATATCCGGTATCAATCCGAGCAGTTTGAGGTATCGGAGTTGGATATCCTCCAAGGGTCGTGCGAATCGTGGGCCGAGCGAAGAGGTGAGTTTCTGCAGGTTTCGATGAATGACGCGCATGCTCGTAAGCTCTCTCGTTGTGGCGGTATCACGACCCATCCAGAGCGTGATGCACCGAGCGGAGCAGTTCCCTCATGTTGAAGGGCTTGGGCAGAATGCCTTTGGCCGCGGTGTCCAGAAACGTCTTTGTATCGCCTTTCGCGGCGAAGCCTCCGGCGATGAGAGCCTTTACTTGCGGGTCGATCTTAAGGAGCTCCTCGAGGCACTGCTTCCCACCCATCTCCGGCATGATCAGATCGAGGATGACGAGGGAGACGGCCGACTTATGCTCCAGGTAGACCTCTATTCCCTCTTTCCCGCCGGCCGCTGTGAGGACCGAGTATCCCGACTTCTCCAAAATCCTCTTGGCCAGTTCCCTTATCATGGGCTCGTCATCGACCACGAGAATCGTCTCGGTGCCCCCTGCAACCGGCACTGCTTCAGAGTCTAAGTCAGGGACCCGCCTGGCTGCTTCGGTAACGGGGAAGTAAATATTGAAGGTCGTCCCTTTACCGACCCGGCTCTCACAAGCGATATGGCCTCCATGCATCTTCACGATGCCGAACACCGTGGCGAGACCCAGGCCGGTTCCCTCGGCAAGTCCCTTGGTCGTGAAGAAGGGCTCGAAGATATGCTGCATAACGTCATCGCTCATACCGTGCCCCGTATCCGAAACTTGCAGGAGCACGTATCGGCCGGTGAACTGTCCGCCACATCCTCTGCAATACTGGTCTTTCACGTGCACGTTCCGGGTCTCAATGGTTAGTTTGCCGCCATCCGGCATAGCGTCCTTCGCGTTGACGGCAAGGTTTATGAGCATTTGCTCTATCTGATTGGAATCTGCTCGAGCTCTGCTTAAGCCCTCATCAAGGCGGGTATCGATGTCGATCATCTTTGGTATCGTGCAATACAGGAATCCTATGGTGCTTCTCACTTCTTCATTGAGGTTGATTGATTCGAACTTCGCTTCGATTTTTCTGCTGAACGTGAGGATTTGTTTGACGAGGTCCGCTCCGCGATGAGCTGCCTGGCGGATCGCTTTGAGCTCCCCAAAGTTCAGGTTTCTCTCTGCCAGCTCCATATCCAGTAGCTCCGCGTGACCGCTGATGATGTGCAGAAGATTGTTGAAGTCGTGGGCGATGCCGCCGGCCAGGGTACCTATCGCTTCCATCTTCCGGGCTTCAACGAGTCGCTTCTCCAAGAATTTCTGTTCCGTGAGGTCCCTGATCCAGACCTGTATTCCGGGCTCGTCGTCAAAACGAATGACCTTTGCGTTAATTTCTCCCGGGAAAGAAGCCCCGTCTTCTCGAATCAAATTCACCTCGTACCGACGGGGAACCGCTTCTCCTCTCAAACGTGATTGAGCCCTTGAGCGAGTTATATCGTGGTAATCCGGGTGGTAGACCAACCAATGATCCATTCCCTCCAATTCTCCCCGATCGTAGCCGAGCATCTCATGCAAGCGAGCATTGGCGAAGGTGATAGCGGTGCCGTTCTGAACAAAAACACCGTCGAAGCTCTCCTCCACCACTGTTCGATATTTCTCTTCGCTTATCTTGAGGGCCGCCTCGGCCTTCCTGCGGTCCGTAATGTCCGACAACATGGTTCTGCACCGGTTGAATTGCCCGCTTTCGTCTTGGACCGCAACGGACTCCAGTTGAGCAAAAAAGAGGGTGCCGTCTTTCCTCGTCAGCTTGATTTCGCAGGTCTGCGTGGAAAGGGTCTCAAAAACCTGCCTAAGGTGCAAGTAATGGGCATCCGCGAACTCCGGGCAGACAAATTGAGAGAAGAACATCTTCGTCAAACGCTGTCTCTCTACGCCCAGAATGCGGACCGTTGTGAGATTGGCTTCCAGAAGAAGACCTTGGTCATTCAACGTCACATAACCCACGGGAGCGTAGTCGTACAAGTCTTGATACCTGCTCCTTGAATCTTCGAGAGCAACCTGAGCCGTACGAAGCTCCTCGTTTTGCATTTCCAGCTCGATCTGGTGAACCCGCAGCTCGTGGATCACCTGACGGATTTCTTCAGCCGACATGGTGGAGACTTCGAGGGCGTCGGAGGATTTTGCGTCCAGTGTTGCTTCCGCCAGGCTTCGGAGATCGGAAGGCTCTTCTTTGTGATCTGTCATCACCCACCCCCAAACGTATTTAGGAAGGTTCGGAATGTCCCGACACCAAGTTTCAAAATCAATGACTTATGGACGGCCGAACCCGGCGAGGCTCGCTTCCTAGGCCGCGCAAACGGTAAAAGAGTGTAACCGGGTCTTCACGATTCCTTCTTATCCTTACCCACAACCTCAATTGCGAGAAAAGTCCTGGAATTGGATACAGGCTCTCCTTGCGACCTTCGGGCGTTTACGATGATCCGACACTCTCCCGACCCCGCTGACGTATATGTCAAATCGAAGCCCTCGATTACCTTGCACTCAGGCAGAGTCACTTCCAGCAGTTCCCGCAGCTCCGGGATGTCCCACTTTCCGCCGTCAAGGTCATACAACAGCTTCCCCTCAGTCTGCTCCTGCGTCAGGTTGAATGTACGATGGAAGGACCGGTTGGTAGACGTAACTCTCAGGTCCTCATCGAGAACCACCAAGGCTTCCCGTACCGTGTTTACCATGGTCTCGGAGTACCGAAGGGCCTCTCTGACCTTTGTCTCCATGATCTTCCGCTCCGTAATATCCATGAAGGTAACGACAACACCATCGATCACGTTCTCGACCGTCCTGTACGGTAGTATCCGCATGGTGAAGCAACGCCGGTCTCTGGTCCAAACCTCCTCCTGCTTCGGAATCAGCGTCTTAAGAACCTGCAGGGCGTCCTCGGGAAGACGTAAATAATCCATTTTAGGAGCTATATGACTTACGGGACGTCCGACATCGGTCGGTAACAGATTGATGAATTTGGTCATGGCCGGGGTGAATCGCTGGATATTAAGCCCGGTATCCAAGAAGATGGTGCCGACATCCGTACTGGAGAGCAGATTTTCCATGTCGTTGCTCGCCTTGGAGAATTCATGCATCTTCTGCTCCAATTCCGAATTGACGGTGACCAACTCCTCGTTCACCGATTGCAGCTCTTCCTTGGATGTCTCCAGTTCTTCGTTGGTACTTTGCAGCTCTTCGTTCGTCGATTTCAGCTCTTCATTGGCGGTTTCAAGCTCCTCGATGGTCGTCTGGAGGTATTCCTTACTTGACCTGAGCTCCTGCTCCAGTTCTCGGATACGGGGATCTTGTTCCTGCTGCTCGATCACGGATTTCTTCCTCTTGGTACGTGGTTTCTCTTCCTCGGGAACATCCTCAAAGATCACCATGAACAGCCCCTTCATGGAAGACGGCTCCGTAATAGGGCTCACGATCAGATTTACGAGCTGGGCCTCACCGTTGGTCTTTACACGCAATTTGTCGTGGCGGACTTCCTCTTTCTTGGTAACCGCGTCTCGTAAGGCGGCAGCCAGTTCGAGCTTTAGACCCTGCCGGGCCATACCCACAATATTCCCACTGAACTCCCCGGACCGCATCTCCAGGTACTTGCCGGTCCTTCCGTGAACGTAGAGGATCGCTCCCTTCTCGTTTATCAGGACTCCCGCGGGGCCGTATCTCTCTAAAAGGACCTTTTCGGATACATCGCGGTAACCGACCCCACGGTTCATTTTGGTCTGTCCGGGGTCCTGTGCGGTCATCATGTAGGGTGCCAAGCCGCGAGCGTTCGTCGCCCTCGTCAAGCCGGGCCTTAGGATCGCATCCTTCCGACTGTAGATTTTCCACTTTCTTTCCAGGGCTGAGAAGAGGTCCGTGAATTCACCGATCGTCTCCGAGGACCCCAGAAAGAGAATACCGTCATTTTTCAGCGAGTAATGGAAAAGTGAGAGCAGCTTCTTCTGGACTTCCGGCCCCAGGTAGATCAGCAAGTTGCGGCAACTTATGAGATCGGTCTTTGAGAATGGAGGGTCTGCTATGACGTTTTGCAATGCAAATACAACCATATCGCGGATGTTCTTTTTGACCCGGTATGAGCCCTGTTCCTGTTGAAAGTAACGGGTCAGAATCTCCGCAGGAACGTCCACCGCTATGCTCTTCGGGTAGAGGCCGGTACGAGCCGTCTCGATCGCTCCGCTGTCGATGTCCGTGGCAAAGACCTGGACGGTGAGCTCCTTTCTTAGTCCGTCCATACACTCCCTTACCAATATGGCCATGGAATAGGCTTCTTCCCCGGTAGAGCAACCGGCAACCCAAATCCGTACGGGGTTATCCGGTTTCCTGTTTTCAAGGATTTTCGGGATGACCTTAGCCTGCAGGACCTTGAACGCATCTGGATCACGGAAAAAGTTGGTCACCCCGATGAGGAGCTCCTTGAAAAGTGTCTGGGCCTCAGTAGGGTACTCTTGGAGGTGACGAAGGTAACCCGACATGGTGGCAATCCGGTTGACCGCCATCCTTCTCTCGATTCGACGGAGTATGGTATTGGGTTTGTAATCGGAGAAATCATGGCCGGTGTGCGACCTTAGAATGATGAGTACTTTCTCTAAGAGGCTTTTCTCCTTGGGAGGAGGTTGGGCAGGAATCAAAACCTCCTTGCCGAACACCTGGCGGACGTACGCAATCAATTGCTCCGGAATCTTGTCAACGGGCGTCACGTAGTCCGCCAATCCGGTGGCCACGGCACTCCTGGGCATTCCGTCATACTTGGCTGATGCCGGTTCCTGGACCATGCCCATGCCGCCTTCGCCCTTGATGGCTCTCAATCCGAGGGCTCCTTCCGTTCCCGTCCCCGAGAGGACGATACAGATTCCCTTCTCCTTCCGGTCCTCGGCCAGAGACCTGAAGAAGAAATCGATCGGCGTCCGCAGACCGGGCGGTGCGGTCGGCTCCATGAGATGGAGCTTTCCATGCAAGATAGCCAAGTAATGGTTGGGTGGGATGATGTAGATAGTGTTAGGCTGCACAGTGACGCCGTCTTCGACTTCAAGCACCTTCATGCTGGTGTAACGCTGGACCAGTTCGGTTAGTATGCTCTTATGTGTCGGATCGAGATGCTGAATCACGACGAACGCCATCCCCGTATCAGGGGGCATATGGGTGAAGAACTGCTGGAATGCTTCCAAGCCGCCGGCTGAAGCTCCGATACCCACTATGGGAAAGTCAACCCTGGAGTCCGGGACCGGGGCATCGCTCTTTTTTGAGATCGCGGGTCTATGGGCTCTCGTGATCCCGGACCCCGTATGCCCCTTGCGGACGCCCTCGGATTTTTTCCTCGGCATTTTTGCTCTCCCGTTTTTGTTCGATCCTTCCAAGGGAAGAACTCTCAAACTCCATCCCGGGACTAACGAGAGCCCTTGTGGATCGCCTCATCGTCAATCCTGTGACGGGGTTCATTTTCCCGGTCCGTCAGACGTTAAGCCTTACACCAATGGCCTGACGGAAATCCCCACGATGCTCTGATTATACTCTAGTAAGCCGGTTTCAGGCAAAGAAACTTGACATTGATGCGCCACAATGGAAACGCACAACATGGGTCGATAGGGTTTGCCCTCTCAATAAGTGTGTTGAAGGATGAGACGGTCGCCTCCGTCGATCCCGGACAAACGTGGCAACCTTGCGGTTTTGTCCTGTTTGGCCCATCAGACACATGTCCTGGAACACACCCCTCATTCCATTGCCTGAGGCGTCGCCGGCCGGTCGAAGGGCGGGGATACCGGTAGGCCGGACGGGAGATTGTGATTGACTCGGCGAGGCCAAGTGAGGTACGCTTAGAAACGGGAAAATACACGTGTTTTTTTACAAATCCGACCACGGTTTTGCATCTGTCGGGTCCTGTTGAAGGAGAAACGAGGCTTTTGGCAGTCCAGGAAGCTATCTCTTGACTTTTCAGGGGACCAAGAATCCCGCCATGGCAAAACCGCCGCATGATTCCGGGGAAAGTCTATGATAGAGAAATCAACAGCCCGTAAAGACTTGATCGTCCTCACTATTCTCAGCGTGGTTGTTTGGTTGGCAGCCGCCAGGATTGATCTATTTGAAACGATCGCAAGTTGGGCCGCCAAGCACGAGGAGTGGCAAGTTGATGAATTGTTCGCGTTGGCATTGATCCTGACGGCGGCCTTAGCTCTATTTTCTACACGAAGGTGGCGAGAGTCTCGACTCGCGCTTGCCGGCCGGTCACAGGCGGTGGCGGCCATGATGGAAAGCGAAGAAAGATACCGCCAAATAACGGAAAACTCTCTGACGGGAATATTCATTCATCAGGACGGTGTCGGTGTCTACGTCAACCAGAGATTGGCCGTCATGCTCGGCTATACAAAAGAGGAGATGATCGGCAGACCGTTCCTGGAGGCGGTGCATCCGGCAGACCGTGAGATGGTATCGGAAAGAGCTCAGGCTTGTCTCAACAGCGAACCGGCGCCCAAGTCCTACGAGCTGCGTTTACTCAAGAAATCAGGAGAAGAGATCCTATGTGAAGTCCTGACAACGCTCATAGAATACCAGGGCCGCCCCGCCCTCATGGGCAATATTGCGGGCATCACCGATGGCGGACGGGCGGAGCAACTGATCCGTCAGGCGGAGCTCCGCTATCGCCGTTTGTTTGAGGATGCACCATTAATGTATGTTATCACCCGGAATGAGGAGGGCGCTCCTTTCATCATCGACTGTAACGATATGTTCCTCCATTCGGTGGCTCACACCAGAGAAGAGGTGATTGGACAACCTCTGGCCAAGTTCTACTCCCCGTCTTCGGGCGCCGACCTTCTCGATGGCGGCGGGTACGAACGGGCGTTGACCGGAGAATTCTTCATCGGCGAACGGCAACTTCTAAGACAAGACCGCACAATCATACCGGCTCTGTTGTACACGGCACCTGAAACCGATCCTTCGGGAGAGGTGATCGGCACATGCGCCATGTTTGTGGACGTTACCGATCAGAAGAGGGCCGAAGAGGCGTTGCTCAGAAGTGAGACCCAACTGTCCAACGCCTTGATAATGGCTAAGCTCGGCCATTGGGAATACGACGTAGCGAAAGATCTATTTACATTCAACGATCATTTCTACAAAGTATTTCGCACCACGGTTGCCCGGGTCGGCGGATACACAATGTCTTCGGCAGACTATACTCGTCGTTTTGTCCATCCTGACGACATACCAATTGTCGGAGAGGAAATTCGGAATGCCATGGAAACCACCGATCCTGACTTCAGCGGTCGGTTGGAACATCGCATTCTGTACGGTGACGGAGAGGTAGGCTATATCTCAGTCCGCTATTTTCCCGTGAAAGACGCCCGCGGCCGTACGGTCGCAACCTGTGGAGTGAATCAGGACATTACCGAGCGCAAGAAGGCGGAGGAACAGATCGAAAAGCAAGCTTCTCTGATGGAGTCGTTGCTTGAAGCGATACCCGCACCGGTTTTTTACAAAGACGCCAATCATGTCTACACAGGGTGCAACGAGGCCTTCGCACGGTTCATGGGACTGCCGAAAGAAGAGATTATCGGCAAATCGGTCTTTGATGCAGCCCCAAGAGAACTTGCGGAAATTTACAGAGAGCAGGACGAGGCTCTGTTTGAAAAACCGGGTATCCAGATTTATGAAAGCTCCGCCGAGACCGTTGACGGATCGATACGCCATGTAATCTTTCACAAAGCCCCCTACACCGATGCTTCGGGAGCAGTGGCCGGTTTGGTAGGCGTGATACTGGACATCACCGAGCGCAAGCGGGCCGAAGCGGACCTGTCCGTTAGCAAAGAACGCTACCGGACTCTCTTCGAAAATGCTCCGGTGGGTATTTTCCAAACGGACTCACAGGGCGCGACCAGATTCGTAAATCCTCACATGGCCAAGATGGTTGCAGCCGAGTCTCCGGAAGCGGCGGCGGCACATTTCACGCAACTTCCCCATCAGCTCTACGCCGACCCTCAGCGCCGAGAGGACTTCATCAGGATTCTCAGAGAGGAAGGAGAGATTACGGATTTCGAGTATGAGGCCTTGCGGATAGACGGTTCCCGCGGGTGGTTCTCCATGAACGCCCGAGTAAGCGAAACCCTCGATGATGGAACGTTTCTCATTGAGGGGTTCACGTTTGACGTTACGGACCGGAAGCAAACAGCCGAGGCCCTGCGGGAGAGCGAGGCCAAGTACAGGACTCTGATCGAGGCCTCCCCCGACGGTGTCTTCGTACAAGTAGGGGACAAGATACAATTTGCAAATTCCGCGATGTCACGCATGGTGGGCGCCGAGTCACCGGAGGCACTCCAAGGGACCCGTGCTCTGGATCTCGTTCACCCGGATTATCACGAAGCAATCAGTCAGAGAATGATTGACAATATCGAACATGGTGAGCCGGCACCTTTGTTGGAGCAGAAGCTTGTCAGGCTGGACGGGTCGGTATTTGATGCCGAAGCAGCCGGTGCTCCTATCTCGTATAGGGGCAAAAGAGCCAGACAGGTATTGGTTAGGGATATCACCGAACGTAAGACCATGCAGAAGCAGCTACTTGAAGCCCAAAAAATGGAGGCGGTGGGAACCTTGGCAGGGGGAGTGGCTCATGACTTCAACAATCTTCTGCATATCATCTCCGGCCATGCAGAGCTGCTTGAGATGGAGCTGTCAGAGAGAAGACTCAACTTTGAAGAACTGAATGCGATCCGTCAGGCGGCTCATCGCGGAGCGGACCTGGTGAAACAGATCCTCACGTTCAGCAGAAGAATAGACTCAAAGTTCGAATCCATCAATCTCAATGAAGACGTCAAGAGCACCGAAAGGCTTTTGTATCGCACAATCCCCAAAATGATCGAGATCGAGCTCGCTCTTGAAGAGGGATTAGCGAGAGTGCGGGCGGATTCTACTCAGATAGAGCAAATGCTTATCAACCTGGCCGTCAATGCACAGGACGCTATGCCGGATGGAGGCAAACTTATCATTGACACCCGGAACGTGCTTCTTGACGGTGAGTATTGCCGTAATCATGCGGACCTCGTACCCGGCCGGTATGTTCTCCTCACGGTATCCGATACGGGCCACGGCATCGAACCGGACGTCCTACAGCACATATTTGAGCCTTTTTTTACAACCAAAGGACTTGCCGACGGAACAGGGCTGGGCCTTGCTACAGTGTTCGGTATTGTCAAGATGCATGGGGGACATATCAATTGTGAGAGTGAGATCGGTAAAGGTACTACTTTTCGAATCTACTTCCCGGCAGCCGAGCCGGCATGGCCGGACGCCGATGTGGAGAAGAAGACCGCCGGCATCGCCGGCGGCACTGAAACGATCCTGGTGGTTGATGACGAGCCTATGATAAGAGAACTGGCAAAGAGGATTTTGGAGAAGTCAGGATACTCGGTTCTTTCAGCGGGCAGTGGAAGAGAAGGGATAGATGTCTACGCGAAGCACAAATCAGACATCTCCCTCGTCATCCTCGATCTGATCATGCCGGAGATGGGCGGGAAGCAATGCCTTGAGGAGCTCCTTAAGATCAACCCTCGGGTAAAGGCCCTGATCGCAAGCGGTTTCGCCGTAAAAGGCGATACAAAGATGTTTCTGGACACCGAAGCCAAAGGCATTGTGCCCAAGCCCTTCAACATGAGAGAACTGCTCCGCGCTGTCCGGCATGTTCTTGATGGGAGTGACTCCCTCGGGAACGGGCGGTGACGGCCAATGCCGACCGGAAGGGTCACTTGACTCTTTTGAAAGAGGCTCGCAAAGCAAACGGGCGGATCGATTGACTGCGGATTGCCGCTCTATTTCACAGATTAGACTATCATTATACGAACCAAACCATCGCTCTTGTTCCGTCCATGACTTTCTACATGATATCGGACGGTCTGATCCAGCAAACAGGAGGTGAAAAAGGACTTCTTTTCGACCGAGAGCGTTTCATGGAGTACAAGGGAGATGAAGACCAACTGGACGACGTCACGGCTCTAGGATTTGCCGTCCCGGCAATTCGGAAAGATGAGCCCGAAACTCAAGGTGGTGATTTCAAGCGGTCATTCTTTGGCTCAGACGGAACGAGACCGCCTTAGTGCTTATGCAAAAGGTTTTGTAAATAAACCTTATGAGCTGGAGCAGTTCGTGCAGACCGTGAGGCAACTTTTGAATACCCGGTGATGCACAATGCTTATGATTTCGGACCCGGGGAGCGTTTATCGGATAAGGCCTCGCACGATGAACGGAGTTTGGAATTATCGGCTCAGGGGCAATCGTGGTCAAGGGGAGTGTAGGTAGCTTTCGCCGGCAATCATCCGGAAATTTGAGGTTGTTCAAATGCGACGGGAATCCATTCATAATTATCAAGGACAGAGTGAAGGCCTACAAGAACCCCGGGATGGAATCAAGGCGGATCAAGTATTTCAGCTATATTCCCAATCGCAGTGGGGGTTGCTTGGAGCCCTCTTGAGCGCCTTCGTCTTGGTTGTGGCACTCTGGCAAGTGGTTTCGCAGGCCAGGTTACTTGTCTGGCTGTCGTGCTACCTTTGTGTTCAGGTGGTCCGGTATCTTCTTGTCGCCTCGTTTCATAGATCTTCACCGTCGGCGCATGATGCTGCCACATGGGGCAGATGGTTTGCTTTGTCAACGATTGCTTCGGGCCTCGTCTGGGGTTCGGCAGGTGTCTTTCTGTTCCCCGTTGAGTCCATATCCCACCAGTTCTTGTTGGCCCTCTTCTTGGCGGGAATCAGCTCCGCTGCGGCGGTGGTCTATTCTGCCACCGTTGAGTGCTTCCTTCCGACCGTTCTGGCCGAATTGCTACCCATTTCGGCCCTCTATTTCTATCAAGGGGACGAGTTGGGCATCACCATCGGGTCTGTGATTCTCGTGTTTGCCGTTGTCCTCAGTCTTACCGGGATTCACATGCATCGCACGAATGCGGATTCTCTGAGCCTCAGGTTTGAACGGAGCCAACTCATCGAGTCTCTGGAGAAAGCCCGAAATGATTTGGAATTTAGAGTGGAAGAGCGCACCAGCGAACTCGTTCGGATCAACCGGAAGTTGGAGGGGGAGATCGAGCGTCGCAAAGAAGCGGAAGAGGATTTAAGGCAAAGTGAACGGAAATACCGTCGGATAATTGAAAACACCAACGATTTAGTTTATCAAGGGGACATGGAGGGTCGCCTCATTTTCTCATCTCCCAGCAGTGTGGGACTTCTCGGTTACACACCGGAGGAAGCCCTCGGCAGGCACCTATCTGAGTTTTACGCAGCGCCGGAAGAAAGTGATAGCTTTTTGAAACTGCTCATGGCGGGCGATTCTGTGACCGATTTTGAGGCCGAGCTCGTAAGAAAGGATGGCAGCCAAGTCTGGGTTTCAACAAACGCCAGACTGATCAAAGATCAAGCTGGTAACCCCATAGGGGTTGAAGGAATAGCCCGTGATGTTACGGTGAGGAAAGAGGCCGAGCAGGCGCTTCGGGAACGGGAAAGAGCGTGGTCTACGTTGATAAGCAACCTCCCCGGCTTTGTGTACCGTTGTGCCAATGACCGGAATTGGACTATGGAATATGTGAGTGATGGGTGCCGGGAAGTAACGGGCTATGAGCCCGACGACTTTATCGGGAATCAGACGCTTACGTACAACGATATCGTGGCCCCCGACTTCCGAGAGCCCCTTTGGCGGAAATGGCAGGACGTGCTGTCAAGAAAGGCGGTCTTTGCAGACGAATACCCGATCATAGCCAAGGGAGGCGAAAATCGCTGGGTATGGGAGCGGGGACAAGGTATTTTTGCAGAAGATGGTCGCCTCCTGTTTCTGGAGGGGTTCATCACGGACATTACCGAGCGTAAGAAGATGGAGATTGCACTACGGGAAAACCAAGGCAAGCTCCAAACCATCTTTGAGGCCTCACCGGCAGGGATAATACTCGTCGGCACTGACGGCCGCATCTCATTCGCCAACCGGAAAATGGGCGATCTGTTTTCTCGTCCGTTCGAGGACCTGCTCGGCACCCCTTACGTCGATCTGGTCCATCCGGAGCAACGGTCTAGGGGGTACGCGAAGATGAAGGCCCTCATCGCCGGTGAAATTGATAACGTCAGCCTGGAGCGCTGCTACTTGGCTGCAGATGGACGGGAATTCTTCGGTCATCTTTCAGGACGCCGGATCATGAGGGAAGACGGGACTCTGGAAGGCTTAATCGCTATCATCACTGATATAACTGACCGCAAGCGTTCCGAAGAGGCTCTTTTCCAAGCCAAGCACGACTGGGAGGACACTTTCAATAGCATCGAGGACATGATTACAATCCATGACAAGGATTTCAACATCATGCATTACAATACGGCAGCAGAAAAGACACTCGGGCTGACGAATCTCGTGACCGCGGATGGAATAAAATGCTACCAATACTACCACGGAAAGGATTGTCCCCCCGAGGCATGTCCGAGCTGCCGATGCCTTCAAACAAGAGAGCAGGCCGTGTCCGAGGTATTTGAGCCTCATTTGAATATGTTTTTGGAAGTCAGGGCGATACCGCGATTTGATAGAAGCGGACAGTTGACGGGATTGGTGCACATTGTTCGGGATATCACAGCGCGCAAGAAAGGGGAGGAGGATAAGGCAAGGCTTGAGCAGCAGCTTCTCCAAGCCCAGAAAATGGAGTCAATAGGAACGCTCGCTGGTGGAGTTGCGCACGATTTCAATAACATCTTGCAAGTGGTCCTTGGATACACCGAGATGATTCTCGACGAGGAGCAGTTGCCTGTACGTTACTTGGCGGATTTACGGAAGATACATGAATCGGCGAGGCGTGGGGCCGATCTGGTTCAGAGACTACTGACTTTCAGCAGAAAAACGGAGATCAAACCTCAGCCGGTAAACCTGAATCATCGTATTACTGAAGTACGGAAAATGGTCGAAAGAACCATCCCAAAGATGATTGACATACAACTCTTTCTGGGGGAAAAAATTGCAACGATCAATGCCGATCCGACTCAGGTAGACCAGTTACTCATGAACCTTGCGGTGAATGCACGGGACGCTATGCCTGATGGGGGAAGACTGACGGTCGAAACTGCCGACATCATACTCGACGAGGAGTATGCGAAAACGCATCTTGACGCCGACTCCGGACGCTACGTGCTCCTGATGGTTACGGACACGGGAGCGGGGATGGACAAAGAGACCCTGGACCACATCTTCGAGCCCTTCTACACAACCAAAGCCGTAGGTGAAGGAACGGGGCTGGGCCTTGCGATGGTCCACGGAATCGTGAAACAGCACGGGGGCCATATCAGGTGTTTTAGCGAACCGGGTCACGGGACGACGTTCAAAATCTACTTTCCTGCCCTGACTTCGGATGAGGAACCGTTGCAAATAAAGGTCGAGCCAATGCTGCGAGGCGGGGAGGAAACGATTTGCCTGGTGGATGACGAGGCAATGATTCGCGACCTTGGCTCCAGGATACTGACGAAGGCCGGCTACACGGTGATTACCGCATCCAACGGTAAAGAGGCCTTGGACGTTTACCAACGGCGAAAAGATGAGATTTCACTGGTCATCCTTGATCTCATGATGCCCGTGATGGGCGGCAAACAGTGCCTCGACGGCCTCTTGAGACTCAATCCTGATGTGAAAGTGGTCATAGCCAGCGGCTTTTCGGTTAACGGTCACACCCAGGATGCTCTCTCCGCCGGGGCCAAGGGGTTCGTCCACAAGCCCTACGACATTCGACAGGTGCTAGAGATCGTCAGAGAGGTTCTGGACGCGGAATAACGTGTTGTTTGAGCTCTATCGAATTCCGTACAACGTACCTTTCCGGTAAAGGCAAAGGCTTGATAAAGGACTTTGAGTCCCATGCTTCTCTAAGAGAGCTCCTTACTGATACCATTTCGCAATTAAGGATGTGACTTCACGGCAAGGACGGCTTGTCTCCGAAGTGCAGTAAGGCGTGCCGTGCGCAGCGGAAGGGACAATGCCGTCGTTGTTGTCGATTTGATCGCAGAATCGTATGAGTGACTTGGCGTGCCATTTACATTCTCAGCCTCTTGGATGTCTGATGCCTGAACGGCTCAGAATTGTGCAGGCTTCCCTTTTCCACTCGGTGTCGGAATAACACGCCTCGTGTGCTTTCCGCACAATGAAGCTTCCCGGGATTGATTCCATAGTGAGGCGGCACAGTCAAGTCGTTCTCTACCGGGACACACTCCTGATGGTAAACCGTGTGTCCTTTTCACACTCGGGATGTCCCGTAGGATAGGTCGAGCGAGGTTGCTCCGGATTGCGGACGTGGATCCGGTGATTGACCGACAGGGTAGTGAACTCAGATCAAACTGAAGGAAGGAGAGGACTTTCCGGGTCGGCCGACAAGAAGCATTTCCTGAGGAGGTGAGAAGGAGCTCAAAATTCAAGGTGTGGCAGGAATATTGCACGCGATTGGCATGTTGGATCGCATCGCAGGATCACGACTTTAGATCTTCAGGGGATAAGGCTGAGCCAAGGCCGTAGGGATGATGTGAGGGAATTGCCGACCGGTCGTCCGATTTCCTTACTGAAATGCAGCGAACAAATAGTGTGTATGAAGCGGTTTATAACTGCTTATACCATTTCGCAATTAACAATGTGACTTCACGACACGGACGGCATGTCTTTGAAGCGAAGTCAGGTCGTGCCGTTCGCAGCGGCAGATACTTGTCGTCCGAATGAGCTGTTGAACCGCGAAATGGTCCCGACTTAAGAACGGAGGCGCACGCAATCATAGTTTCGATTATGTTTGCTGCCATATAAGCGGACGAATGGTTCCGGAGAAAAAAAGGAGGAGGAGAAGAAGAGTGAAGAAACTGGTTTGGTTTAATATCGCAATTGTCGCACTCGCCACGCTACTTATGAGTGGTGGGGCGACCTTAGCAGCTGAGAAAAAGATTGCCTTGATGTGGGCCGGGAGATCGACCATGCCTCGAACTGTGATGATGGGTTTTAGAAGTCGACTGAGGGAGTTGGCTCCCGACATTCAGGTGAAGACCGACATGGACATCAAAGGTATGAACGGGGCGGAGAAGCTCTTTCGGGAATACGAGCAAACAATGGATGGTATCGTTTTCTTGAGATCCAACGCTTGCCAGTTCCTAGCCGGACAAGTTCCGAACGTTCCGTGTTTCATCGGAGCATGCAATAACCCTCAGGATCTGGGGTGCGTCAAAAACCTGCAGGCACCGGAGGGAAAGGTTACGGGAGTCACCTATTTCATTCCCTACGCGAAGCGCTTTGAGTTGATCAAACAGCTTTTTCCGAACGTGAAAAGCGTGGCATTGCTGGCGGAAAAGGGGCATCCAGCGGCCAAGATAGATCAAGACGGCACTCGGGAGCAATGCAATCGCTTCGGCATCAAGTATCAGGAGGTCCTGGTATCGAATGCCAAGGAGCTCGTTGAGGGAGCCAAGAAAGTGGCGGGCGGCGTGGATCTTTTCATCATGGCCTCCAACAAGGTGATCCAGGACAATACGACGAGTCTTCTTGCCGTGAGCAACCAGAGCAAAAAACCGCTATTCGCTTATGCGTACTCTCCGGTCAAGCAAGGGGCCGTCGCCGGTATGGCTGCGAGGGACGATTATCTTGGACGCTTGCTGGCCGAATCGGTCGTCGAGGTTCTTGTTAAGGGTAAGCCGATCTCACAAGTTCCTGTAAAGATGGATACTGATCCTGAGGTTGCCATTAACGGGAGATCAATGAAGAGTTTGGGGTTGACGTTTCCAGCGTCCGTCGTATCCAAGGCAAAGATTTATGAGTAGTGTAGTCGGAACGAAATAGCGTTCGTGATCTCAACCAAGGAGGACAAGTCGTCTGATTCTTGGACGCTTGCCCTCTTCTCATTTTGGACTTTGCCGGACCGGCATGCGGACATGCTGAGGAGAGTGAGCGGCAAGCCCGGAATGACGCTGCAAGACTCCACTCGAAGAATGCTGCGAGTTTCAAGAAGCGGCACTATACGATCTTGACCGCGTGGGGCAACTCTAGTACCCTTTTGACCACGAGAGAGGAATCTCTGTCTTTCGTTTCGAGAACGTGATGCCGACACGAGACGAGTGCCGCTAATCAGTCTCGATGTACGAAAGCAAGAATCCTGTGTATCGAGACCCGATCCGAGCCGCTCGACCGAGGTAATAGCCCATGTCTCCTATCTATGCAGAAATTGAGGAACAGGCAAAGGCCTTGCCGCCCGAAGAAAGGGCCCGTCTGGCCGAGTCTCTTCTGGAATCTCTTGCGAAGGAAAGGGACCCCGAAGTCGAGGCAGCTTGGGAGCGGGAAATCCAGGAGCGCATTGCGGCGTATCGGCGGGGGGAAGAAGAGCTCGAAGCTGAGATCAGGAAGCTGGATATAAAGGAGCGCGCCAGGTTGGCAAAACGGATAGTCGAGACTCTCGACGAGCTGTCCGATGCCGAGATTGAGGCGCTGTGGGTTGAAGAGGCCGAGCGTCGCCTGGATGAATTGGAGCAGGGAGTGGTGGCTGAAATCCCGGGGGAAGATGTTCTTGACCGAGTCCGAGCCGCGATCTCGTGATGGCGATTGAATTCGACCTTGATCGGAACAGCCTGACAAGTGCTCGTTGACAGCTCCGCCGATCCCGGAAGTCTCCTCGCAGAGCATTGCATCTCTTCCTCGACCTTGCCGAAAATGCGGTCCTGCAGGCGGTGCCTGAGTCCGACTCCGGTTAGATCGGAGCTCGTCAGCGTATCACTTTGCGCCGTGGGCTCTGAGGATCTCGACAATTTCCTTGTTGCACTCACCGTTTGCAATATCCAGTGCCGTCCGACCGTCAACGTTCTTGACGTCAACAGCAGCCCCCTTTTCCAACAGCAGCTTTGCTATAGCAATATGACCCAGGTAAGCTGCCATCATCAGGGCCGTGTAGCCTCCATCACTCACCTCGTTGACATTGGCACCCCTCTCAAGCAAAACCTTTACCACGCCGAGATGTCCCCTGATGGTAGCCGCAAACAATGCCGTCGTCCCGCCCAACGACGCCTTCAAGTTTGCGTCGGCGCCCTTTTCAAGAAGAAGCCTTACAACATCTGAATGACCTCCTAAAGCAGCCTGCATCAAAGGTGCCGGCAGGCGTCTATCCTTAACATTTACATAGGCACCTTTCTGCAGAAGCAGCCTCACAATATCTGTGCGGCCCGACGCCGAAGCGTGAACCAAAGGTGTACGACCCCAACTGTCCATTACGTCGATTCTAGCTCCCTTTTTCAAGAGGACCTCCACAACAATAGTGCTACCGTTGCCGCAAGCCATCATCAAAGCCGTGATGCCTTCACGGTCCTTCGCGTTGACGTCGGCACCGCGGTTCGCCAGCAGTTCTACGGGGAGGGGGTATCCCGATATGGATGCCGCCATCAAAGCCGTAATGCCCTTGCTGTTCTTGGTATTGACCTCGGCTCCTTTGTCCAGGAGCAGAGCCGCATTACCGTCGTTACCCTTCTCTGAGGCCCAGAACAGCGCGGTTCCGCCGTCCGTACTCGTTGCGTGAATGTCGGCTCCTCTATCAATCAGCAGTCGAGCAATACCAACGTTACCGTCCCGCGAAGCAAAGATCAGGGGAGTCCTGCCGCTAACGTCCTGTGCATTTACTTCAGCTCCTTTTTCGACCAGGAGTGTCGCGAGTTTGGTGTAGCCATTCATACAAGCCAACATCAGTGCCGTTTCACCTTGTTTCATCCTGATATTGACGTCGGCACCTCTTGCGAGAAGGAACTTCGCCGTACGATCGTCCCCATAGTAAGAGGCAAAACACAATGCCGTAAAACCGAATTCACCTTGTGAATTGATATCGGCTCCCTTGCTCAGGAGTTCCTGGATCCGTAGAAAATCACCATCGCGAGCGGCTTCAATGAGCGGCTCCACTTGACCGCTGTGTGCCACGGAAAGACACACTGCAAGTGCAGCTACAACGGCCGTTGCGAGTCCCATGACGCCCTGCTGTCGGATTATCGACTTCTCTAGCAGCATTCGCCCACGCCCCCTGTTTCTTCATTTTCCCTGAAACCTCCGAATTCTCAGTCGGAAATTGCGGGAAGTTTCTTCAATGGATTTCTCAGGACCGACGAATGGCTCCACGATAGCAGGCAGCGGGGCACGCTTCAAGAAATTTCGCACCATTTCGTCGATCGAGGCATTCCGGAAAGGATCTCCTAAGGATGTAGACCTCCGGATCACGAGAGCTCCGAACGGCTGATGCGGAGATGTCTTCCGCCCCGGGGAAGGCTTCGTCGCTCAGTTCCCCGAAATGACCCTCGGAACCCATCATTGCCGGCGAAGCGACGCAATCTCGGCGGCCGAGAATGAGCAGCCCTATTTGCCCCTGGGAGTAACGAGCCAAAATATCCGTGGAATGCGGTTCCCTGACTTTCCCTTGAATTTTTGCTCCACCGACCCTATAGTGCCGGGTGACCTGAACGAGTGGGGTGACGGACGAAAGTCCATTCGGACGGGTTTCATGTAATCCAGCGAGAAAAGAAGACCGAAATGCCGAAAAGAACAGACCTCAAGTCCATTCTTCTCATCGGGTCGGGCCCGATCATCATCGGACAGGCTTGCGAATTCGACTATTCAGGAACCCAGGCTCTCAAAGCTCTCAAAGAAGAGGGCTACCGGGTCGTCCTGGTCAATTCCAATCCCGCAACCATCATGACCGACCCGGAATTTGCCGATGCAACCTATATTGAGCCCCTCAAGTTGGACGTTCTCACCGCTATCATCGAAAAGGAGCGCCCCGATGCGCTGCTTCCCACTCTGGGCGGGCAGACCGCTTTGAACCGCGCCGTGGAGCTGCACGAGGCGGGAGTCCTGGAAAAATACGGGGTGGAGCTGATCGGAGCCGGCATCGATGCCATCAACAAGGCTGAGGACAGGGATCTTTTCAAAATAGCCATGAAGAATATCGGCCTGGATCTGCCGCGCAGCGGATACGCGGAGTCCGTGGAGCAGGCCTGGAAGATAGCCCGGGAGCTCGGATTTCCCAACGTGATCAGGCCCTCGTTCACCTTGGGCGGAACCGGGGGAAGTGTGGCCTTTACTGAGGACCAGTTCGAAAGCTTGGCAAAATGGGGGCTTGAGGTCTCCCCCGTTCGCCGAGTGCTCATCGAAGAATCGGTCCTCGGGTGGAAGGAATTCGAGCTCGAGGTCATGCGGGACGGCGGCGACAACGTCGTCATCATCTGCTCCATCGAGAATTTCGATCCCATGGGCGTGCACACGGGCGACTCCATTACCGTGGCCCCCGCGCAGACGTTGACGGACAAGGAGTATCAAATCCTGCGGGATCAGTCGGTTGCCATCATCCGTGAGATCGGCGTGGACACGGGCGGCTCCAACATTCAATTCGCCGTGCATCCGGACACCGGTCGAGTGGTGGTGATCGAAATGAACCCCCGGGTAAGCCGGTCCAGTGCGTTGGCCTCCAAGGCAACCGGATTCCCAATCGCAAAGATAGCGGCAAAGCTCGCGGTGGGATACACCCTGGACGAAATTGCCAACGACATCACGCTCAAGACGCCCGCGTCCTTCGAGCCCACCATCGACTACGTGGTCACCAAGATACCGAGATTCACCTTCGAGAAATTCCCCAGCGCGGACACCACCCTCACCACCCAGATGAAATCCGTGGGCGAGGTCATGGCCATCGGCCGCACGTTCAAGGAATCGCTGCAAAAAGCCATCCGATCCCTGGAGATAGACGTTCACGGTTTGGAGCCCAAGCTGAAAGAAGGGGTATCAGACGAAGAGATGATGCGAGAGTTGGGCAGGCCTTCGCCCGATCGCCTCTGGTACCTTGCGGATGCCATGCGCCGCGGGGTGAGCATCGAGGAGATCTATCGGGTAACGGCTATCGACCCGTGGTTCCTGGGGCAGATCAAGCAGATCGTCGAGATGGAGAAGCAGGTGGAGGAGCCCGGCTTCATCGAAGGGCAGAACGGCGAGTTCAATCTCAAGAGGTTGAAATCGTATGGCTTCTCCGACATCAGGCTTGCCGAGCTTACCCGCACCTCGGAGGGGTACATCCGTAAGCTGCGAGAGGACCGCGGCATAAAGCCCGTATTCAAGCGGGTGGACACCTGTGCGGCGGAGTTTGAAGCCCATACGCCGTATCTCTATTCCACCTATGAAGACGAGGACGAATCCGGCACCACCGACAAGAAGAAAATCGTTATCCTCGGCGGCGGACCCAACAGGATCGGACAGGGGATCGAGTTCGACTATTGCTGCGTCCACGGCGCGTTTGCGCTGAAGGAGGACGGCTTCGAGACCATCATGGTCAACTGCAACCCGGAGACGGTGAGCACCGACTACGACACATCGGATCGCCTCTATTTCGAGCCGCTGACCCAGGAAGACGTGCTGGCCGTCGTGGAAAAGGAGAAGCCCTTCGGCGTGATCGTTCAATTCGGAGGCCAGACGCCGCTGAAGCTGGCGGTGCCGCTTTGGAACGCAGGAGTGCCCATTATCGGAACCTCTCCGGACGCGATCGACCGCGCGGAGGATCGCAAGCGGTTCAAGGATATGCTCATCAAGCTCGGCTTGAATCAGCCGCCTAACGACATCGCGCACTCGTACGCCGAGGTCATGGAAGTAGCACGCAGGATCGGTTTTCCCCTCGTGGTGCGGCCGTCGTACGTCCTTGGGGGCCGGGCCATGGAGATCGTCCACAATGAGGATGACCTCAAAGAGTACCTCACCGTGGTGGTGCAGGCTTCTCCGGAGCATCCAATCCTCGTTGACGGGTACCTGACCGGTGCGGTGGAGATTGACGTAGACGCGGTTGCCGACGGCGACGACGTGGTCATCGGCGGCATCATGGAGCATATCGAGGAGGCGGGGATTCACTCGGGCGATTCATCGTGCTCGCTTCCTCCGTACAGCCTCGGCCGGTATCATCTCGACGAGATCCGCAGGATAACCAAGCTCCTTGCGCGTGAGTTGGAAGTCAAAGGGCTGATGAACCTGCAACTGGCTTTGAAGGACGGCGAAATCTTCGTACTCGAGGTCAATCCCCGGGCATCGAGAACCATCCCCTTCGTTTCCAAGGCTATCGGGGTTCCCCTGGCCAAGGTGGGCGCCCGTGTCATGGCCGGCAGGAAGCTGAAGGAGCTCGGATTCACCCGGGAGATCATCCCCGATCACGTGAGCGTCAAGGAAGCGGTCTTCCCGTTCATCAAATTCGCCGGGGTGGACGTGCTCCTCGGGCCGGAAATGAAATCCACGGGCGAAGTGATGGGGATCGACCGCGAGTTCGGGCCTTCTTTCCTCAAAGCACAGTACAGCACGGATTTCCCCATCCCCAAAGGCGGCAAGGTCTTCCTGAGCGTGGCATCCCGTGACAAGGCTTTGGCGATCATCGTTGCCCGCCGCTTACAGCAGTGCGGTTTTACCTTTGTCTGCACGGATGGGACCGCTGCCGCGCTGGAAGCCGCCGGGATCGAAGCCGATGTGGTGGGAAAGGTTCACGAGCAGGGGGAATCCGACGTCCTCGACCTCATCCGCAAGAACGAGCTGGCCCTGGTGATCAATACCTCTGCCGACAAAGCCTCCATCAAGGACGCGTATCACATCCGCCTCGCAGCCTTGAACCACAACGTGCCGTACTTCACCACCCTTGCCGGGGCGAATGCACTCTCCTTGGGGCTCCGAGCCATCGAACGGGGGGAGTCCTTCCGGGTGAATTCCCTGCAGGAGTATCATTCCGGGCAGGTGGTGTGAAGATAGGCTTCCGCCTGAACGAACGTATGATGTAAGAGTGAGCGACCCAGAATGTATGGGTAAGACCTAACAGCAGTTGACTAAGACTCGCTGTTTGAAAAAGGTGGGGGCTATACCATGAGTTCGGCACCATTATTGGCTTCTTGCTGCCGTCCATTTCTTGGTGAGACTGCCAGCGCCATCCTTTCTCGTACAGGAGGCAGCAGTGTCTGAATATCTTTGTATGGGGGTCTTTCAGGCTATCGTAACAGCCCTTGTTACTCCTATCATTTGGTATTTCATGCCTTACTTCAAAGAAAAAGGTAAGAATCTCGCCACACGTGAAGACATAGAAGAGCTGACTCGGCTAGTTGAATCGGTGAAGACTGAACATGCGAAAAAGCTGGCAGCTCATACGGTCAGATTTGAAAAGGAATTCAAGGCACTTGAAGAAATTTGGGGAAAGCTGCTCAAATTGAGAAATACAGCGATGAAGTTGCGTCCACCGGGCGAATCTTACGCAAACGAGGAGAGAACCAAGGACGAAGAAAAAAAGAAACGGTTCAATGAATATCGTGAAGCCTTCAATGCTTTCTGGGCTGTACTTTACCCCAATCAGCCCTTTTTGCCTCCGGAAATCTTTTCCTGTCTCGATGACTTGCTCAGTACTATATGGAAAGAAGCCTCCTCTTTCAAAGATAGCATTGACCGACGAATTGATCCCAGGGAGGCCGAAGTCATTGCTGGTTGGCATGAAGCGCAGGAAAATATTGAATTGATCATAGAGAAGACGGACACGGTGTGTGAGATGATCCGAAGAAGAATTGAGGAAATCTGATTCCGATTACATGTGCTGCAAAGAGGGGCAACGGCAATGTACACTTATTGTCGCCGGTGCTGCTCGATTTCCGTTTCGGACGCGGTTTCGAAAAAGAGCTCGAGAGCTTCACGCAGGATGCCCCGTGCTTCTCCGACCGGATTGCCCCGGCTTGCGATGGCCGGCTCCGGACACAAGGCCACATACCCGTCACCCTCGCGTTCGATAATAGCAGTGAGTTGTCTTCGCATATCAACCTCTGAGAATTAGGGGATGGCTTCACCGTGGTCAAGCCGATCTGCGATCACGCGAAGCGCAAGAGTCTGAACCCGTGCAATGGCTTCTTTCCGAGTCCAACCGTACACCATGATCCCGGGAAGCTCTCGTAGGATGGGGTGAACGGAGTGAACCCCATCGGTGGCCGACTTACTCGACCGATGGGGATCGAGGACTCACCCCATCCTACCCGCTGATAGGTCGTGATCCGTAAAGCCTCAGGCAAGCGGTCAACCGTCTGCGCAAACGTGCGGAAACGAGACCCCGTCCGGCGGCCCGATCTGCCCGAATCGGAAAAACATGTTGGCCTCAACCCGAGTGTTGAAATCGATTGTTCCGGCTCGGCCATATCCGGCATGCCGATTTTCCTTGACAAGGTATTTGGCATGCGGAATACTAGCACACGAGAACTTGACGGCATGAAAACGACAAGACCGAAATCTCCTCTTGGACGAGCAGGAGCAAACGACATATGGCGATGATCGATCCTATGGACTGCCCCTTGTACCTGGTGTCGAGGCTGAGTCTGGTCATCACGTCCACTCTGAAGAAGCGATTGAACGAAGCCGGCCTCGGGCATGTCAAACCCGCCTATTTATGGGCCCTGCTGAGCCTGTGGGCCGAGGACGGCCTGAAAGTGACCGACATCGCCCGTCGGTCCGGCCTGGACACCTCCACCATGACCGGGCTGCTCGATCGCATGGAGCGTGACGGACTCGTTACGAGAACAGCAGATATGAACGACAGGCGGACCTTGCGAATCTACCTGACCGACGAAGGCAGAAAGATCGAAGCCCCCGTGATCGATGAAACCCTCAAGGTGCTTGACGAATGCTTCAAAGGCATTCCGGAAGCCGACCTGGATGTGACCAAGGCCACACTCGCAAAAGTGCTGTCGGAGGTGCGTGAGACAACCGAGTAAGTTTTTTTCGGTAAATATTTCGTAAACAAACTAATTGGCTGAGAAACAGCCCCCAGAAAAATCTCCAAGTCGGAGCCGGCGGAGGGTGACATGGCATCGTGGCAGAAGACAAGCTGTGTGTGCTGCGCTCAAAACTGCGGACTGGAAGTGCTGGTCGAAGCAAACCGGATCGTCAAGGTTCGGCCTGACAAAGATAACCCTCGTAGTGAAGGGTATTGTTGTCGCAAAGGGTTGAAAATAGCCCACTATCAGCACCACGCAGATCGACTGAAACATCCGCTGAAGCGGGTAGGCGATCAGTTCAAGGAAGTATCCTGGGACCAGGCTCTCGACGAAATTGCCGGGAAGCTCAAAACTACCGTGGAGACTCATGGACCCCGCTCTCTCGCGTACATGGGTGGAGGCGGGCAGGGCTGCCATTTTGAGGCGGCCTTCGGAGTGCGGCTGCTCAGGGGATTGGGATCGCACTACCACTACAGTCCCCTCGCGCAGGAGTTGACCGGTTACTTCTGGGTGAACGGCCGCGGTCTCGGGAAACAGTACCTCGGAACCGTCCCCGATCACGACGGCACCGACATGTTGTTGGCCATCGGCTGGAACGGATGGATGAGCCATCAGATTCCGCAGGCCCGACGGCACCTGAAGAGAATTTCAGACGATCCGGACAAGCTGCTCGTGGCGATCGATCCGAGACGTTCGGAAACGGCCCAAAAGGCCGATATTCACCTGCCGGTCCGACCCGGGACGGACGCTCTGCTCCTGCGCTCCATGATAAGCATCATACTCCGGGAAGGTTGGCAGAACCACGCCTATATCGCGGAGCACGTCAGCGGCTTCGAGTCGATTCAGAGCTGGTTCCTCGACTTCGATCCGCGTCCGGCCGTCGGTCTTTGCCGATTGGATTACGATCAAGTCAGGGAAGTGTGCAAACTCCTCGCCACCCGAAAATGGTCGTGCCATTCCGATCTGGGTATCCTCATGGGGCGTCACAGCACGATCTCGTCATACCTGGAGCTGATCCTGCTCGCGATCTGCGGCCGTATCGGCGAACCGGGAGGGAACTTCATACCCGGCTCCATCATGCCCATGGGCGCTCATTCCGACGAACGCAGGCCCAAAACGTGGCGCACCACGGCTACGGATTTTCCTGCCATCATGGGTACGTTCCCGCCAAATGTCATGCCTGAGGAAATACTGTCCGATCGACCGGACCGGCTGCGTGCGGTTTTGGTGAGCGGCGCAAATCCCTTGAGATCTTACGCCGATACCACTGCATATGAGAAAGCATTCCGCGCTCTGGATCTCCTCGCGGTCGTGGACGTCGCCTTCTCCGAAACCGCAAGCCTGGCTCATTATGTGCTCCCGGCCGCGTCCGCCTATGAGAAGTGGGATGGAACGTTTTTCTCCTGGAGCTTCCCTGAGATCTATTTCTCGATGCGACGTCCCGTGGTCAAAGCGGAGGGAGAATGCCGCGAAGAGGGGGAAATCCTGACCGGCCTCGCAGACCGTTTGGGATTGCTCCCGGATATTCCACAAGAGCTGTACGACGCCGCGGCAGGCGACCGTATGAACTTCGGCATGCAACTGCTTTCCTTTGCCCAGAGCGAGCCTCGAGCGATGAAATTCATGCCGTTTATTCTCGGCAAAACGCTCGGTAAGGCTCTTGGATCGGTGCATCAGGCCGCACTCTGGGGGATGCTCCAGGTTGCGCCCGGATCTTTCCGAGAGAACGCCGCTCGTGCAGGATTCACTCCCGGGATGACCATGGGTGAAGAGATCTTCAACGCGATTCTGGAACATCCCGAAGGGCTTTGGGTCGGTAAATGCGATCCCTCGAAGCCGTTGGAGCAACTCCGGACGGAAGAAAAGCGAATAAACGTCTTGATTCCCGAGCTCGCCGAGGCTGTCAATGCCCTTGACGTTCAGAGAGAAGAAATAGGCCTACGTGTGCAGGAGGAATTTCCGCTTATTCTCTCGGCAGGACGCCACATGGATTTCAACGCCAACACCATCATGAGAGACCCGACTTGGACCGATGGAAACAGTAAGGCCTGCACGCTGATGATGCATTCTACGGATGCCGTGGGGCTGGGTCTGGAGGACGGACAAATGGTGAGGGTAACAACCGAAGCCGGCTCGGAGGACGTCCCGCTGCAAGTGACCGACACGGCGCGCCAGGGGCAGGTGGTCATGCCACATGGCTTCGGGCTGGTCCATGCAGGCCGGAAACATGGGGCGAACGTCAATCGTCTCACCAAGAACAGTAACAGAGACCCAATCGCAGCAACACCGCTGCACCGGTTCGTTCCGTGCAACGTGAAAGCGGTGTGACACCAAGAAAAGGCGGAATGGTTGACCGCAGAGAAGGCAGAGATAATGCCTTTTCGCAATTAAGAATGTGACGTCACGACACGGACGGCATGTCTCCGAAGCGACTTCAGGTCGTATCGTTCGCAGCGGAAGCGACATGCCGCCCGAATTACCTGTTGAAGGCCGAAATGGCGTCACTATTCCCAAAATTGGAGGCCCTCGCCCTGAAACGGACTGCCGGCAGCGATTCCCGACGCCTCTCTAATCTCCATGTACCGACCTTGCGACAACCGGTCGAGAAAGAATTCGTCACCGAATTCAAGAACCGCATCCTTTGGTTTTCTTCTGTCTCATAACGATACAATGGGGAGATTGTTTGCAATGTTCACCAAATCGGCCTGCCGCAAGAGATCCCCGGAGCTCTTGATAAGCATCTGAGTTCCAGAAGCGGGACAGAAACTCGGAAAGCGGTAAGGAACCGCGCTCCCCCAGGTTCGCCATCACCTTGGATCGGCTGGCGGAACAGCATGGCATGACACCTCTTCGCATTACGTAGATGCTCTTCCACGGCTCCGCGCACAGGGGTCCGTCATCAGTGACTTCATTGTCGATGAAATCCGAGGTTGAAATGAAGGATATTCCCGTTTTCTTTGTGGACCGTTTGGCAGTCTCTACAAAAGTCTCGTATTCATTCCAGGGCAGCGCCTCCACATCGTAATCAAACAAGCGTCCCTCGCGCATCACTCGTCTCTCAGACAAGGAGCCCGGCTTATTGAGGTGTCTTGCGTTCACAGCGTCCACACCTATCTCCTGCATGAGGCTGAGAAAGGCCGGAAAGGATGACCTGTTGGATCTCATGACGATGAAAGTGACATAGACACGGGGGAGGTTATTGTATAGTTTCTTCTCCTTGCACAGGGCCCGAAGATTTTCAATGACACTGACGAAGGCATCGTTTCGGTACCAGCCATAGACTTCGGGGGTTGCAGCATCTATGGAGATGTACAAAATCATCTTCCGTCCCAGCATGTGGCGTCTTTTCTCGACGCTCATGACCTGCCCGTTACTCGTCAGCTCGAAGAATTTGTCCGCAGAGGTTATTCTCTCCACGATCGCGCCGAAATCAGTGTTCAGCATCGGCTCACCAAAGCTGCAGTCCACCACATTCTCGGCCAGTTGGAAGAAATCGCCGAAGTCGGCGAGGCTCTCCTCGGTAAAGAGGAACTTGTTCGGTCTTTCCTGCTCCTTTACCCATTCCCATGAGCAGTACACGCAGTGCGGCTTTACGGTACACCGGTCTTCCAGATCGATTCTCAGCCGAGGCGGGAACGATTCCAATTTGGTTCTCCCCAGCGAAAATTCAAGCTCATTGAGTCGTTTGTTCTCCCGAACCCTTTCTATTGCAGCATATTTCGATTTGTCTTTTAGCGGCTCGAACGAACGAATCATCACGCCCAGTTCCCTCGAATCGCCAACAACAGGATGCAGCCGGTTGAGTCTGAAATCGATCCTCTCGCCAGGACTCCCCGAGAGATCCAAGGCATAGGTATTCCAATCGCTCACGAGTCGGATCTCACTAACCGGCTTGCCGGCAGATTCCACGAAGAGGATGCCATCCTCACCGTGGTAACACAGTTTGAGATACCAATATGAATAGGAGGTCTGCCTCCGCAAGGAAAATCGCTGTTGAGTCCAGATAAACGGTCCTTCCAAGTCTTTTTCCGGGAGGTGAAAACCCGCCAGAATGGTTACGTGGTCAAACATGTTATGTCCTCGATCATGCGTCATTACTTAATGAGATCTGTCTACCGTTTGTCAGCCCTTGCACAATAGGGCAACTGCCGGACCGTCTACACATCGCGTGCAGTTTGCCGGAGGCCAATGAATTGCGAATCTCCTGATATTGCAATCCATTCCAGGTGTCGAGGAGGAATTGTTCGACGGTTCTCCCTTGTCTTTCAGACCATTTGGCAACGGCGATTTCTCTGTTGAAGCAGCAGAGGGAGAGTCCTTGTTTCAGCGGATTGATGGTCTTCCATGGTTCACTGCAGACGGGGAGCTCTCCCGATTCATGGTCGCTCTCAAACTGTGTGACCGCAATGAGGGGGAGAGACATTTTTCTTGCCGAAGTCACAGCGCTTTCAATAACTTCCTTGAACTCCTGTCTACTCAAAACCTCATCTCTGTACACGAACGGGGAGCCGTTGCGTGTTTCCGCTCTGTCCTGCAGGTGGGGGAATGGATGCAGGTCCATGATCCTTACGCCATCTACGCCAACATCCTTCACGCGCCGGAGAAACGAGTCCATCTGAGACTTGTTGGACTTCATCAGGATACATGTGACTATAACATTGGGCAGGTTGAAGTGTTCTTTCCTTTCCCTGCACAGGGCTTTAAGGTTGTCGAACATTTTGTCAAACTTATTATTTCTGTATCGCCGATAGCCTTCATCAGTAATTGCATCCATCGAAATGTATAGCTCTATATTCTTTCCCATCAACGCTTGCCTTGTTCGCGGCCCCATAGCCTGCCCGTTGCTCGCTAAACTAAATGGTTTGCTCCATCGGTGAAATAGATCCACAAGGCTCGCAAACTCGGCGTTCAGCATGGGTTCTCCAATACTCGAATCCCCGATGCTTGCCGCACGCCGGAAAAAATTACCCATTCCCATGAACGTGTCTCGTGAGAGGATGAATGCAGAGTCGTGCTCGTCTCGCTTGGCCCGCTCCCAATCACAGTAAACACACCGAGGCACGATATTGCATTCCGAGCTCGTGGCCGACCTGAGAAGAGATGGGTACGATTCCAAAACTACACGTTTCTGAGCAAATTCCTTATCGTTAAGCCGTTTGTTTTCCAGGGCTTCGCTGAGTCTCCCATAGGCCTCACTATCCTGGATATCTCGAACGCGTCTGATCATTACTCCGAGATCCCTGCTGTCGGTCGGCACTGGTATCACAGGAACTACCTGAATATGTATCTCTTCATCCCGGGATGTCGGGAGATCGAGAGCATAGGTGTTCCAGCCCTTGTTGAGACGAATCTCGGTCTTCCAACCGGCATCGCTCCTGATGAGCAAAGAGCCCACATCGCCGTAATAACAGATTGCCGCGGAGTAGAATCGCTTCCCAGGGATGCCTCTCAGCCCGAACTTCTCTTTTGCCCACACAAAATGGCCGTGTACGTCGTGCTCCATAGAATAGTAGCCATAGGTCGGTATCAAATCGCAGAAGATTGGCTTCAAAACTCCCTCCTTAGGGTGTCACAGTCACCTTGCTTTGGCTTCTGCGATAAGACTTCTCACCAGTTCCACATAGAACATGCCATACTGCTCGGTGGGCTCGATAGTGGTCGTCTCATAGTATTCGTTCCACCCGTACAACAACACATGTTCAGCATTGTTGTCGGCGGCCGATTCAAATTGAGCTTTGAGCGTTTCTCCTCGGTCTCTCTTGACTTGAGGGGCCAATTGAGGATTGCGACGCAACAATGCATCATCGTAACCGGGAATCACCGAGCAGAATCCGTCGAAGCAGAGGGTGTGGCGAGAGCTCTCCCAGAAACTGATGAAACGCCTGGAACACATGAAATCGAAGATCGACGCTCCCTGCTTTTCCGGGGTTTCACTATACGGACGATGCACGTTCAAGGCAAGGTGTTCGTCAACCATCCCCCAGTGCGGCAACCATATGGGAAATCGCCAATCATAGGAACCCGAGGCTTTAAGAATCATTTCGGCTTCACCGGGCAGCGGAGCATAAGCAAACATGCGACGACACCCCGTGGAAGTCTCTAGAGAGCCCTCCTCCCACCCCCGATCTCTCATGTAGTCCGGAACGCTGAGGATTCTCTGCGCACGTGCCGGTCCGGAAGGTGGCGCAGCGGCGTCAATGAGAAACGACCATCCCACATTTCGGTCTGCCAATTCAGGGATCATGCGGTCTATGGCCTCTGCGCAACAGTCAAAGCACCAGTCATCAAGGGGAACGACCTCAAAGATCACGTAATCGAATCCGCACGAAGCAATGAGGTCCGCTTGCCATCGGATGACCTCGGGATCTCTCGAGTCATATTCCCCAATGATCGGAACATGCTTCTTGGGGGCTTCCTGCCATCGTTGTCGATTGTACCACGGGTAGAAATACAATCCGAATTTCGCTGCATTCAACACGTTTTCTGCCTCGGTTGCACAGGTTCCAAGAGGTCGTCGATCACTGCCCAAGGGCCCTCAGGCAATCCGTTTGCGGCCTCATGCATTGTGGAGCAGGTCCGGTCCTTCTATTCTGCTTCCAGTACAAATACCACGGCCCATTCCGTTGAATGCCGAGAATCCAACTCTGTCCCCGGGAAGATTCAAATGCCCGGTCGGCTGCTCTTGCCACGGGCCGTTCCGGCCTGTTTGAAGATATCTCACTGTCTGTCCCGGCGTCAAGGACCGCCGTGAATAACAGAGCCCTGCCATAAAGGTGCGGGAAGCGAAGGAGAGCATTTCGCTCATGGGGAAGCCTGCGAATGGGCCGCGCTCCCTCCACTCCGGGATTTGCCGTAAGCGGCAAGCTGACACCCGTGGTCTCGATCCATCCGTGCTCGGCACATACCATGGCGCATCGCATTGCCTTGAAGAGGTATGCCCCGAACCGCGGCAGGGAAATAGTCCGGGGTACCCGAGCGTGAGACACTGAGCCAAGCGTTGACCGGTTGAGCCACGTGACGTACATTCTTTGATCGGGCAACAGTTGTTTTTTTGTCAAAACTAGGGTAGTCGTGCGGCTCCAGGGGCTCACCGAGGATTGTCAGGGGGCCTTCGGGTGCTGGGTGTCCGTCGGCACACACCCCGCGCTCCGGGCGGGCTTGAGATCGCACACCCCCACAATTGGTGAGAGGACACAATTTTCGGATCTGGAAAGATATGACGGCAAACAGCAAGAGAGCCGGGAAAATCATGGTTCTCCATCATGAGAAAGACTCGTATGAGGCGGAAATTGTCCGGGCCGCCCTCTGCAGGTCTTTCACCGAGACACAGGTCGAGGCCTGCTCGTACTCTCGATGCAATGTATCCGCGTCATGTGCGGTCCTTATCAATCCCGTGGATACTGCCGCACCCATCTTGGCGACAGTACTGAATTCCGGCGGCAAAGCACTTTTGTTCGGTCACATAGGTCCGCGGATAGCGGATCAATTGGAGGTTGAGCTCCGGGCAGAGGCCGTGCTGAAGCCGGAATTAGCGGTAGCGGAGCTGAATCCCTTTGAGTCTTTCAACGTGAGTCCTGCACGTGTTCGTTACGCTCAAGACCATCCCGTGGCCCGGGCGGCAATTGTGGGCACCCGTCCCTTGTGTAGATACGACTTTAACGACGAGTGGAACAACCTCGGGTACGGACGCATTCTTTTCGATGGGAGTCCCTGGGGCATTGCTGTTTCGGCCATGACCGAAGATTCTCGGTGCATCGCCACGATCGAGGATCAGACAGGGCTGCCCCTGTCGGTTTATGCCGTCTTGTTCGACGCACCCAACGGGGCCGCTCTCTGGGTAAACCGCGGCGTGGGGCCGGTGGACAGCGTCGAATGGGCCATGGTAGAGTTCTTCGTGGGGGAATACCGGGTCTCGGAGCTGGCAAACCTGCCCTACATCAGAGAAATACCCTTCGGCTATAGCGGGGCGGTGACCGTGCGCTTGGATTGTGACCAGGCCGTGGGCTCGGCAAGCCGGCTCTTTGATTTGTATTCCTCCAAGGGACTTCCCCTTTCCATGGCTGTTGCTACGGGCTTGAACATGACGAGCCGTGACTTGTCGCTCCTGAGGGAGATAGTGGATCGAGGAGGTTCCGTGGTCTCCCACTCGGAGCAGCATTATCCGGATTGGGGAGGATCGTACGAGGCTGCCCTCCGGGAAGCTCTGACATCCAAAGAGTGGATCGAGAACAACCTCAACGGGAGTTGCTATGCCGTATCGCCCTTCCACCAGAATCCCATTCATGCCGTGCAGGCATTGGCGGACGCGGGGTACAAGGGATTTGTGGGAGGTTCGATCCGGAACGATCCGGAATTTCTCTTGGGCAGGGCGGGCAGGGTGCCCTTAGTCGGCCGGGCCATCGTCAGCCATAGCCAACAATGCATGCTCCACGGGGATTGCTATCACCGGTACGGAGAGACCATAAGGCCTTACCAGGAAAGCTTTGCGCTCCACTTTGCCGCCGGAGCCTTCTTCGGTTACTTGGACCATCCATTCAGTGAGGAGTATCAGTACGGGTGGGCATCGGAAGAAGAGCGTCTCGGAGTCCATGAGGCATTCATCGACCATATCCTTGCCACAGACGGGTTGTGGTGGTGTTCGCTGGAACAATGCTTGGATTTCCTTGTCACGCGGGATTCCTGCAGCCTGTGCCTGGATGACTGGGGAACTTTGAGATTCACGTGCGGCGACTCACCTTCGGAACAGAGGCCTTCGGCTGTCTGGAAAGGAGAGATTCGTGCTCCCCTATGAATCAGGTCGGCTTCAACCGATCGCCAATCGACGCGGGACGGATCTCGAGGCGTTTCCTCAGGATGTCATCGTGTTTTCCAACGCGGATTGGGATCACAGTGTCCGCACCAATAGTCAGCACATGGCGGAGCGGTTCGCCCTCCGCGGGTTCCGGGTACTCTATGTGGAGTCTTTGGGACTGCGTCGCCCTTCAGCGGCAGCGCGAGATCTCACGCGGATGGGGAAGAGATTAATCCGAGGCCTGGCCGGTGTTCGTCACGTCTCGGAAAGAATCTGGGTATATTCACCCCTGGTGATACCTTTTCACGGCTCTCGTGCAGCCCGAGCAATCAACCGGCGATTGATCCGAGGATCGTTGAAGCTCATTGTGAGGTTTCTCCGGTTCAAACATCCCATTGTTTGGACGTACAACCCCTTGGTACACTCCTTTTGGGACGGACTCGACGGGTCGTTGTTCGTCTATCATTGTGTGGACGATCTGGCTGCAGTTCCAGGGGTGCCGAGAGATTCGGTCAGAGCCGCGGAAGAATCCATTGTCGGCAAGGCCGACGCGATATTCACCACCAGCAGAGAACTGTGCAGGCGCCTGTCCGATCTCCACCCGAACAAAATCCATTGTCTGACCAACGTGGCTGACTTCGCCCACTTCGCCAAAGCCTGAGCCGCAGGCCCCTTACCCCGGGACTTGGAAGCCATCCCGCAGCCCAGAATAGGTTTCATTGGTACAATCAGCAGTTACAAGGTGGATGTGGATTTGATCATGGATGTTGCCAACCGCAGACCTGACCGGCATTGGGTACTTGTGGGCCTCCCGGGAACAGGCATCTCGCGCTCGCTTGAAAATCTGAAGGAAAAGGCCAATGTGCACGTACTCGGCCACCGGGACTATTCCACCCTACCCGACTATCTCCGAGGAATCGACGTGGCAACAATTCCCTGCCGGCTCAACGAGTACACCAAGTCTATGTTTCCCATGAAGTTCTTCGAATATCTTGCTGCAGGTAAACCGGTGGTCATCACCCCATTGGACGCACTCATGGAATATACCGACGCCTGCGTGGCGGCATCCACTGCCGAAGAGTTTTGTGAAGCCATCGAACGAATCCTGGCAGGGGACGGGCCTGATACGGAGACATGTGTACGGCTTGCCGGCGAGCACACCTGGGACACAAGACTTGATGTGATGCTGGACGTGATGGAGCAAGCCTGGTTGTCGAAAGAACGCGAGAACGTGAAGACAACAGGAGATGCCTGAACGGCAGGGCGTTCACGGTTGTTGCGTGTGGCAGGCCATGGAAGAGGTGTTATTGTAACATGCGTGTTCTCTTCAATACGTACCCGTTGGCCTTTGACTGTCCCGGAGGTGGCGAGATTCAACTCCTCGCGTATAAATCCGCGCTCGAAGCACTCGGCGTGGAAGTCGTGCTGTACGATCCCTGGCATCCGCAATTCGATGAGGTCGATGCAGTTCACCACTTTTCCGTCCAGGGAGGGTCCATTACTTTCTGTGCTCACGTCAAACAGCGTGGAATTCCCCTCCTTATATCCCCCATCATCTGGCTTACTGAAGAAAATACTAAGGCGTTTCCCATGGAGGAGATCCGAAGCCTTCTCCATGTCTGCGATCTTGTCCTTCCGAACTCTGGGGCCGAGGCGGACCAGCTTGCGGATACCTTTGAGGTGAACCGAAAAAAATTCGCGGTAATATACAACGGCATCGGAAATACCTTTTCCGAGACCGGTTCTTCAGACTTGTTCTCCAAACATTTTGAGATCGAACATCCCTACATACTCAACATGGCCAATGTGGAGCCGCGAAAAAACCAGCTCGCTCTTATTCAAGCGGTGAGAAAACTGGACATGACCCTTGTGCTCGCGGGGAGGGTTCGCGACGAAGAGTACTTCCATCAGTGCATGCGTGAGGGCGAAGGGATTGTTCGGTACGTCGGCGTGCTGTCGCACGGGGGTCCGCTCCAAAAATCAGCCTATCGAGGCTGTGACGTCTTCGCCTTGCCCAGCTTGCAGGAGACTCCCGGCTTGGCCGCACTGGAGGCCGCTTCTCAGGGAGCCCGGGTGGTGATTACCTCAGTGGGATGCACGAGCGAGTATTTCCTGGACATGGCCACGTACGTCAATCCTCACGATGCGGCCGACATCCGAGCCGGTATTGCAACTGCATTGGCCAAGGAGAACGATGGTGCCCTCCAGGCACTCGTCCTGTCCCATTACACGTGGGACAAGAGCGTCGGGCCCCTTCTGGCGGCCTATCGTCGTGTCTGTCGGCAGAAGCTCGGGCATCGGGTACCCGAATGATACACCGACTGCTCAATGCATACGTTCTGTATCCTGTCGCGGAGCGCCTGATGGGACGAAACATCCGTTCCAAACTGAAGGTGATACAACAGCATGACATGTTGCCCTTTTACGATCGCAAGCTCCACGCTTTGAGGCAATTGCACGCAGTACTGCGCCATGCGGGAGAGCATGTTCCGTACTACCGGAGCCTCTTCGCCGACCTGGAATTCGATCCGGCCAAGGTAGAGCATGACCTGGGGTATCTCCGGCAACTTCCCTACCTCACCAAGGAGATCGTTCGTCAGGAGGGGGAGCGTTTACTGAGCGATCGCTCGGCTCACGGGTTTCTTCACGAACGCAAAACCGGCGGCTCGACCGGACCCGCGGCGGCGATCCGCTATTCCCGGGAGGCCCTCGACTGGACCGCAGCGGCGAACCTGCTGGCAGTGAGTCTTACCGGCAAGCGACGCCACTGGAAAGAGGTGCATTTGGCCACCCGCTCTCCCGAGAAATTCCCCCTGAAGGATCGTCTGAAGGAAAGAGTCAAATGTTGGGCGATGAATCGCCAAGACATCTATACCGACTCCCTCGATGAAGCGGGGCTGGAGGTGCTGTGGCGGGAAATCGCGAAGGCTCGACCATACCTCATTCAGGGGCACCCGTCTACGATCTATGCTCTGGCTCGTTACGTGGCTGAAACGCAAAACACGATCGACCCGCCTTTTGCCGTATTCGAGTCCACCGGTGAGCTGCTGGATACAAAGAAACGTAAGTTCATCGAGGGTGTTTTGCATTGTCGCGTGGTGAATCGTTACGGCAACGCGGAATTCGGCGTGATGGCATATGAACGCCGCATGTCGGACCGCGAAGGTTTGCGAGTATTGGATTACATGGTATGGCCCGAAACGCTTGCCAACGATGATGGCTCACATGAACTGGTGTGCACCGGTCTCACCAACATGGCCATGCCACTCATTCGCTACCGAACCGGCGACCTGGCGGATCTGAATGAAGAAGAAGACGGCTGGTACCTGACGAACCTCGTGGGTAGAATACACGAGATGGTAACCATACAAAACAGGAGTTATCCGACCCACTACATCCAGGACGTAATCGACAGAATACCCGGAATAGCAGACTTCCAAGTAGTCGAGAGAGAAGGGAAGGCTCCCTTGCTGAGGCTGGTGGCGGAGGCTCACGCTTCGCGGGACCTGATCGGCGAGAAGATTGGGGTGTACTGGAAAGATAATGTAGAGCACGTCTTTGTCAATCAGGATGACCTGGAGCGCCTGGGCCGGAGGGCCAAGTTCAGCCGCTTGATTCGAAAACCTCTTGCCACGGACACGGAAGGTGACGAAGGGTAAGATACGATCCCTGAGTTGGCCATGTACCTGATGAGAGCCGGCACGGCCCGGTTCCTGTGGCAATGGGAAACGGGCCAAATCAGGCCCTACCCATGCGGAATGTGATATCCGTCATTCGTGCCGGGAGCTTCATCACCGGGCTTTCATAGCACGAGAGAATGCTTCAAAAAGTGGTGGTTGGTACACCGTATCGAATACGACGTTGCGATTCATGGAACGCCTATTAATGACAACGTGACCTTGTGGATACGTCCCGGGTGCTGCCAGAGGCAAAGTTATCGCCTTGGCCACCGGTAGAGCGTCGGGGACGACCTTGAATGAGTAGCGTTTGCCTGCCGAGTCAGGAATCGGCTCGAACCTCGCGGGGAAATAATGCCAGTCGTACAACTTGTCGCCCGGCATCCGAGCTTCCCGCATCATTGTAGAGCTCTCGTCAAACACCTGCAGTCTGTACGATGAAACGGGGCTTGTGAGAAACGTGTTGACGAGTAACTTTATTCCGCACAGGTTATTCGCGTTCGGCACAAACCACTGCTGAAACGTGTCGCTCAATATCGGCCCCACGTTGTCATTGGCGTAGGGCTTTAAACCAAGCTCGCCGGGCACATAATTTCCTGCGACCCTCGGCGGAACGGAAGGGCCTTGCCGGTCCTGCCTGCCTACAGCGGTCGACCATACATCGTATCGGAACAGGGCATCGAAAACAGCGTCCTCTTTGATTCGCTCCTTGCCGATCGTTGCATGGCCGTACGTATATGCTCCCGGTTTGCTCAGCGGGAGCAGTACCGCCTCTTCTTGCTGCAGAGAGAGACCGGTTATCGAGAAGGTGAAGGTGCGATTTTGAGATCGGCTGATAGGAGCGAACACGATGTCCTGATAGGAGCATCTCTCCTTCCTCGACAGGCTGAATTCGGATTCTCGGAGTATCGTTCCGGACTCGTCGGCAATTCGAAGCATATACCGATGGTGAGCTCCTTTGGGTGGCGAGCACAAGTAGAGACTTATCCCACAGAGACGATCGTAATCAGCCCGGAAACTCTGGGAGAACCTCTCAGTGCCGAGGGTAACCATATTGGGCCGGTCATCGGGCTCGATCTTAAGCCAAGTCGTTCTGTACGTCTCTTGAAACAGCCGGGGAATGAGCTCGGCCGTCCGGACATCAATGGCTATGGCATTTACAGAAGCCACACTCACGAAGAGCACCATTACGAACGCGGCTAGGCCTTGCAGAAACCGAGGGGTCATGTTCAACGAGGCATAGACCAGCACCCCCAGGCTCGGAAGCATCAAATAGCCGTAACGGATAGCCAATCCAAGTTGTGAATAATAAGCAATCTCCACCAGCATCGCGAGGGTACCAATCACCACACCCGCCTGGATGAAAAGGAAGTCGCTCCGTGATTTGGCCTTCCCGTCTTGTTTTCGCGCTGAGAAGACCGCGGCAGCTATGCATACCGCAACGGCACACAGAGAGCCGAGAGCGAGCCAATGGGCCGGCGTCTGAACCGCGGAGAGCCCTCCGGCGCTAAAGATGTACGATTCCTGAGCCATAAATGTTCGGGATACGTTTATGCTCAGCATGTTCCAGGCGTCTTGCAACCCGTATTTTCCCATGCCCATGCCAAGCTCCATACAGATGCGCTTCGCCACCGCTCCCGCATTTATGGTGCCGTACGTCACATAGTTGTGGAGAAGCCACGGGCTCGCGGGGAGGCATACCATGAAGGAGTAAACCGACATCTGCTTTAGACCGCCACGCCAAAGCAGCCAAAATCCTATGATGGGAAAGAAGACAACCGAGTAGTAGTAAGAGACGGCCAACAGACCGCTGAGGCCTCCGAGAATCACCACGTCGGACATTCTCCACGAGCCTCTCAAGATCATGCGGCTGAGCATGTAGACGATAGCCGAAGCTAGAAGGAAACCAACCTGAATGTTTCCGAGGACGGTCATCCTATGAACGACGCCCGGGTTGAGACATATCAGACAGATCACACTGAAAGAGAGCAGCGGGGTAATGCCCCTATCTTTGGCTGAATATACAGCGCTCGAGATTTCCGAAAAAGTGCTCCGGAGGCACATAGCCGCAATGACGAGCAGCAGTCCTCCGAGGAGACGCAGCCCGTACATCTTGTGGACGAGGTTGTCCGGCAAGAGAGCGTAAGGTACTGCCATCACCAAATAATACAAAGGAGGGTGAAAGGCTACGTAAATGAAGGGAACTTCGGACGAAGGATTGTCGGGGAGGAGCTTTCCGTCGGTGAATTCCGACACCGGATGAGGGTACGTTGCGAGACTGACAGCGGTCACATCCCACGTGACAGGATCGCGTATCGAGGGAATCCGGGCATGTTGTGACACGTGCTTTATGAAAGCCAGATGGGACCACTCATCGACGGGGCTGGGGAGGGGAGACAGCATTGCCGTAGCGAAACAATACAGTACTATCAAAGCGTAGACGGTCCTCACCCCGAACAGGACAAATGCCAGAACGCTCTCAATGAACAGGAAGGACCCCACTAGGTATGGCCATTGGGGGTCGGTCGCCATCGGCACGAATTGGGGCAACCCATACCGGTATATTCCTGCGGTATGGGCTATTGAGACTATAATCGTGACGACCGTGAGGACGGTGTTGAAAAGGAGCAACGCCCACAGAGTTTTTGGAAAGCGGGCGGAGAGGCCCTCCAACCACGACGGGGCGCGGCTCCGGTCACCATTGGGTTCCTTCTCTCTCACCGGGCGTTACCTGTGGCTTGCATCAGACTTCACACGGGTACTTGGCATTTCTCGGGGCTTGGCGGGTTCATTATCGGTCACCCCACGAGCTCGGGGAGAAGGCTATCTTGAACGGATCCGGACGTCAAGGTCGCGATGGCGAGGTGGTGTGTCCACCACCGGCGTCCCGGCGAAGCAGACAGGACATTTCTTGAGGCTAGGCATCAGGGAAGGTTCTTTGAGATTTGCGGCATCGGTGGAATTGAATATCGCCTACAAATAGTGGAGAACCGAACTCATGAAAGAGAACGCTAAGGCCCCATTTTCATAAGCTCGGCCCCATTTTCTCATCGGCAGCGACTGCCGATCACTCTTCTCCTCGGACGGCAACCGCTAAGCAGGCAGTAACACCAGAGCCGCGGCGAAGAAGACGAATCCCATGAGCATCACCGCCATGGCATACCCCATGATTTGGCTTGCTTTCAGACCTGTAATACCCAACAGGGCCAGAGCCCAGAACGGTTGGAAGAGGTTGGTCCACTGGTCTCCATAGGCCAAAGCCATGACCGTCTTGGGATAGCTCACACCCAAGGTTTTCGCGGCTGCGGTCAAAACCGGCCCCTGAACGGCCCATTGTCCTCCGCCCGACGGAACGAAAATGTTGACCAAGGATGCCGACAAAAATGCAAATATGGGAAACGTGTACTGGTTGGAGATGAGAACAAACCAGTCGGACATGACTAATACGAGCCCGGAAAACTTCATCATGCCCATGATACCCGAGTAGAAGGGAAACTGGAGGATGATGCCGGCGCATCCCTTGGCCCCTTCGGAGACGGCTCTCACGTAGTTTATCGGTCTGCCGTGGAGGATGATGCCGACGAAGAGGAATGTGAAATTAACAATGTTCAGATTCAGATCGAATCCTTTTTGGACAAAGTGGTACACTACCACAGCCATTCCCATGAAACCGACGATCATGCTGATCGCCACGCTGTGCTCGAGCCAATAGGCCACGGTCTTCTTCGACGGCTCGTCCTTCTGCTCTTGCTGCAGGGAGCTCTCCAGGTCCGGCAGAACCTTGTCCACGGTAACCATGGAGCTCACCGATTCGGGATGGAGCATCTTGAGCAGCAACGGCAAAAGAATGAGAAGGCCGATCCCGACCACGATGTTGAGGGGGCTGAATAGGGTGGCCGACACCGGGATGATGCCGATCTTGTCCGCGAGGAAATGTTTTTCGGTGGCCACGAGGAGCGGTGCGGAGCCTGACAATCCTCCATGCCAGCAGGCCAACCCAATGTATCCTGCCGTTCCCAGCAGGGGATAGTGCATGGGGATGCCCCTTCGGTGTCCCCGTACGGCCACTTCGCGGGCCATCAATGCCCCCACGATGAGGCCCAGGCCCCAGTTAACGTAGGCGGCCAGGATTGCCACGAAGCAGATGAGCGCCGCTGCGGAGCCGCCGTTCTTCGGCAGGTCCGCCAGAGCGTCGATGATCGACCGAACGGCCTTGGTTGTTGCCAATGCGTAGCCGGTTACGAGAATCAAGCACATTTGCATGGAAAATGCCAGCAGCGTCCAGAACCCTTTGTTCCAGTGCTTGAGCATGTCGAAAGGCCCGCTCTTGGTGAACAAGACTCCCAAAATGAGTGTGAGAAAAGTAAGAAGGACCGCAAAAAGAAATGGGTCCGGCATGTACTTTCCCGCCCACCGGGAAAAATAATCGCCCATTCGTCTGATCATGACTCTCTCCTTTCAGCACCCGTGATATGAGAATAGGGAACCGGAATACCCGGCTCCCGCTATGAGAACCCGGAGATGGGAAGTTGCGGCCTCGCGACAACGGCCGGAGCATCTCGTGCCGTCATTATCGCGAGGCACAATCTCACGGAGAAAGAATGGCTGTTGAGTGACATGCAGTCGGCTCGCTGCAATTCTTGACCGGCTATCGGCCCAACTCATCGAGATCCGCGTAGAGATCCAGCGATTCCGGATTTGCCAGTGCGTCCCGGTTGGTAACCGGTTTGCCGTGTATGACGTTTCGGACCGCCAGCTCGACTTTCTTCATGTTTATCGTGTACGGTATATCGGCGACCGGGATGATTTTTGCAGGCACATGTCGCGGGCTTGCGCTGTTCCGGATTGCGGTTTTGAGCCGTCGTATCAAATCTTCCGTCAACTCTTCCCCCTCGACCAGTTTGACAAACAGTATGACCCGAACGTCGTCCTGCCAATCCTGTCCCACAACAAGGCTGTCCGCGATTTCCGGCAGAGTTTCCACCACGGAGTAGATATCGGCAGTGCCGATGCGAACCCCTCCGGGGTTGAGAGTGGCATCCGATCGACCGTAGATGGTAACCCCTCCTCGTTCGGTGATGAGTATCCAGTCGCCGTGGCACCAGATGCCCGGGTACTTCCTGAAGTATGCATCCAGGTACTTGTCGCCCGAGGCGTCGTCCCAGAAATGGACGGGCATGGAGGGAAAGGGGGCTTCGCAGACCAGTTCGCCGGTCTCGCCGATGACGGGTTGCCCGTGCTCGTTGTAAGCCTTGACCTTCATGCCGAGTCCCCGGCATTGAAGTTGCCCGGAATAGACAGGGCCGATGGGGTTGCCGAGGGCGAAACAGCCGTTGATATCGGTTCCCCCGGATATGGAGGCCAACTGCATGTCCTTCTTGATCTCGCGGTAGGCGTATTCGAATCCTTCTTCCGGGAGAGGAGATCCTGTGGAAAGGACCGCTCGCAGTGCGGAGAGGTCGCATGCCGAACCGGGCCGGGCCTTGGCCTGATCCAGAGCGGTGATGTACCTGGCGCTGGTGCCGAAGACGGTGGCCTTCTGCGACTCCGCCAAGCGCCAAAGCACCAACGGATCCGGATAGAACGGGGAGCCGTCAAAGAGGAGAATGGTTGCACCGACTCCCAATCCGCACACCAACCAGTTCCACATCATCCATCCGCAGGTGGTGTAGTAGAAGATATTGTCTTCTCTCTTCAGGTCGCAGTGGAGAAGATGCTCTTTGAGTTGATGGAGAAGGATGCCGCCGTGGCTTTGAACCATACACTTGGGTTTGCCCGTCGTGCCCGAGGAGTACATGATGTACAGGGGATGTGAGAACGACACCTGCTCGAAATCGATCGAGAGGTTCTCCTCATCGGCCATGAAGTCGTTCCAGAGTTGGGCCTGCGTCAGACCCGACAGATCGGGGTTCTGGCTCACGTACGGAATCACAATGACCTTTTCTGTTGACTTGAGCTGCTTCACGATCCCCGACACCCTCTCCAGCGAATCAAATGCCTTGCCGTTGTAAAAATACCCATCCGCGGCAAAGAGTACCTTGGGCTCGATTTGGCCGAAACGATCCAACACCCCTTTAATTCCGAAATCGGGCGAGCTGGAAGACCAGATCGCGCCGATGCTGGTTGAAGCGAGCATGGCAATGACCGTCTCGGCGATATTGGGCATAAACCCGCCGACCCTGTCTCCTTTGCGCACACCTGCTTTGCGGAGAGATTTCGCAAGGCGGGCCACTTTGTCGTACAATTCCGAATAGGTGATACTGACCGGTTCCAGAGTCTCCCCCGCGGAGACTATGGCCGTCCGCTCATCTCTGAAACGCAGGAGATTTTCGGCAAAATTCAGTTCCGCGCCTTTGAACCATGTTGCTCCGGGCATTTTGGTCACATCGTCCAAGACCTGCTCGTAATCTCGTGAGAATTTAATCTCCGCGAAATCCCACATGGCAGCCCAAAATTCGGAAATACTCTCAACCGACCAATCGTACAGCCCGTTGTAATCGTTGAATGACTTCCCGTGCTTTCGGTTCACATACTCGATGAAACGGGTCATATTCGAACCGGCGATTTTTTCGGGCGACGGTGCCCAAAGCAGCTTTGTCATGGCGGTTCCTTTCCTCCTTCAGTTTCTTGAGACGGGGCCTTGCGAAAAGCGCTCGGTTCCATTCGGACGGTTGTTCGCCGGATTTCCGGTGCTCAGCGCCGAGCCCGAGCAGGAAATAACTCTGCAAGCGTCAGCCGGTACAAGCCTCCGGGATCGCTTGTTTACAATGGTTCGGTTATTCTTTTCTGCAACCGCAATTTGTAGAGAAGAGGAGCGCGTTTTCTTGTTTGCGAAATCCTTGTGTAACGCGCGTGGGCAGACCGCACTATTGCCGATAGTTTCTGTTGCAAACATCGTGCCGACTCCCCTTTGATGAGAGACACGATCGGCGCAAGAGGAAGTATGTACGGCTCGACAAGCCGTTTTCATTTTCCCCCTGGTACCGGATTCCGCCTTATCGGGAAATCGTCCCCATGGGACGCACGCTGTTGCTCCAACGTTGAGGAATGGTGGCCCTGCCACCTTGCTTACATTTCGGTTACTCTTAATACAGGAGATATACTATGATTATTATGAGCTTTATCTATCTGACGTCATCCAGAAGACAGTGCGCAAAGCGGAATGGATCTTCCCATTCGAGTTTCGGGCCACCCGATTCCGGGCGCCTATTCTTTGCACACTTTGCCTACATTTTGCGCATCTGACCTCTCTCTTCGGCGGCCAGTCCGTATTCTTCGATCTTGTATTGCAACGCCCGGCGGCTCATTGCAAGATCCCTCGCCGTCTTCATGCGATTTCCGCGATTTTTGGTAAGCACCTGACGAATGGTCTCTCGTTCGGTTTCCTTCAAGATGTCCCGCAACGTCCTTTTCTGCCGGATGTCGGTCTCATCTTTTCGAACCGACGTCGAGTCTGCTGAAAGGTGTGGGGGAAGGTCATCAGGGAAAAGAATGCGCGCCGTGCTCATGACCACGGCACGTTCGACGACGTTGGACAGCTCCCGTACGTTCCCCGGCCAGTGGTATCTCTTGAGGACGGCAAGGGTTTCAGGATCGAAATCGTCCAATTCCCTGCCGGTCTCCTGGGCGAAGCGTTGCAGAAACAGACGGGCAAGCAACGGCACGTCCTCTCGGCGCTCCCTCAACGGGGGAATTTCCAGGGTCACCACGACAAGTCTGTAATAGAGGTCTTCCCTGAACTTCCCTTGCTCTACGAGCTCCGGCAAGGATTGATTGGTTGCCGCGATTATCCGGATATCGGTCTTGACCGTTTGATTGCCTCCCACTCTCTCGAATTCCCGCTCCTGCAGCACGCGTAGGAGTTTCACCTGCACCGCTGCCGGCATTTCCCCGATTTCGTCCAGGAATAACGTCCCCTTGTGGGCCAATTCGAAGCGCCCCAGTCTCCGGTGAGTTGCATTGGTGAACGCACCCTTTTCGTGGCCGAAGAGCTCGCTCTCCAGGAGCGATTCCGGGAGCGCACTGCAATTGACCTTGACGAAGGGGCCGCCGACTCTCCGGCTGTTATAGTGGATAAGGTTGACGAGAAGCTCCTTACCCGTGCCGCTTTCCCCCGTAACCAGGACCGTGGAATGCGTGGGAGCCACCTTTGCCGCGGAGTCGTACACGGCACGCATCTTGTCCGAGCGTGTCAGGGTCTTACCGAGACCGTAGACCGCACACAGCTCTCTGCGGAGAAAGTTCGCCTCGGCAGCCAATTGACGCGATTCGAGCATCCGGCCCAGCAGAATCTTCACCTCATCTATGTTGAACGGTTTGATGATGTAGTCGTAGGCTCCGGATTTCATCGCTTCCACGGCAGACTCTACGGTGGCGAAAGCGGTCATGAGGATGACGGCCGCGTTGATGCGCTCACTGCGCAATGTCCGAAGAGCTGTGATCCCGTCCATCCCCGGCATGCGCATGTCCATGATGATGGCATCCGGTTCCTCCTTGCGGGCTATCTGAAGAGCCTGAAGCCCGTCCGCGGCCTCCAGGACCTCGTGTCCTTCGCTGCTCAGGACCAGCTTGAGCATGATCCGGACGCTCTCTTCATCGTCAACAATAAGAATCCTGCCTGTTGTCATCCGATGTGTGCCCCTCATGGTACGCTCTTGGAATGACGATCTTTATCGAAGCCCCGCCTGCGGGACTGTTCCCCACAACGATTTGTCCGCCGCGAGCAGAGACGATCCGGTGGGCGAACGCCAACCCCAGCCCGGTGCCCGACGGCTTGGTGGTGAAAAAGGGATCGAGCACTTTTTCCCGAATGTCATCGGGGATGCCCGGTCCCGAATCGGTAAAGGAAAAGAGAACAGTATCGTCTTCGGGACAGTGCCCGACCTCAATGCGAACCGAGCCGGATTCTCCGATGGCCTGCAGGGAGTTGATCACCAGGTTCAGGATCACCTGCTTGAATTGTTCTCCGTCAAGCTCTACCGGAGGCAATCCGTCTTCCACACGGATATCGAACTCCACGTGCTTGCTGTCGTTTCTGCTCTTCACCAGCGTCAGCGTATCGAGAAGCATCTTTCCGACATCCGTCCGCGTCACATCCGTCTGACCGGGCCGCGAGAAATTCAGCAACGTCTCGATGATTCGATTCATGCGATCCACCTCCCGCAGCATCACGGGGAGATAGGTCTTCCATTCCAGGTTGTCGGCGCTCGACTGGAAGTGCTGGAGCAATCCTTTGATGCTGGTCAGGGGGTTTCGGATCTCGTGGGCCACACCTGCCATGAGCTCCCCGAGGGTCGCGAGCCTGTTGGCCCGATTGACTTGCTCCTCCAGGCGCTTTTGCTCGGTCAGATCCCTGAAAACAGCCACCGCACCCAGCACGTCACCGTTGTGGTCTTTCAACAGCGAGGTGGAGGCGCTGACCCAAATCATGCGATGTTTCACGGGAATTTCCGACTCGTACCCGATGTGGGTCCTCCCCGTGCGCAAAGTATCCAGAAGAAAACTGTGAAAAGATGGGTCCTGGCAGAACACCGTCTCGTAGGGCTCGCCCATCAATTCCCGCGAAGTGAAGCCCGTGAGACGCTCGGCCATGGCATTGATCGCGGTGATTTTACCCGAATTATCAACGGCAACGATGCCGTCGGCCATGCCGTCCATGATGTGCTCGCTCAGATTTTTCGCTTCGGCCAAAGCGCCGGCCATTTCATTGATGGAGCCTGCTATTTCCCCCAATTCTCCATGTAATCCCCCAATTCTCTTTCGCAGATCGAAACGGAGCTCGCGCAGCCCTTGAACGATCTTTTGGACGTCCTTGAGGGTTCCTTCACTCAGCGCAAGAATGAGCAGGAAGCTCAGCACCACTCCCACCAACATGGAAAGAGTGATTCCCCTGTCCATTGCTTTGAGCTGGGCCTCAACGTTGTCCGTCAATTCGTTGGCCCATATGTACCCGATCACCCGACCGTTTCGCTCTATGGGACGCATGGCGTTCATGATGTTGCCGCGCACCAGAGCCCCGGATTCGACCCTGAACTGATTATGTTCCATGACTTCCCTGCCGGGATGGGTACTGTCAATGGAACGCCCAACAGTCTCACCGAGCTCAGCAGAAGGACCGTAGGTCAGGATCGCATCGAGGTCTCCGGCATAGTATCCTACTCCCAAGCCCGGAGATGAAGCGGCCACTTCATCGGTTACGGCAGCCAACTCCTTGTTGAGCACACGGATCTTCTCTTCCCGGGACTTTCCTAAGGCGCCGCGTCTCTCAAGAATGCCTTCGTATCCTCCCTTTTCCAGTCTGGAATCCAAGAGAGCAGCCATCGCAGCCAGTTTGCCCTCCTTCTCCTCAAGGAGTGACTGCTCGGCGCTGCGTTTCATGAGGTGCCCCCCGACCAGGATGGGAACGTTCACGATGATGAGCGACAAGAGTATCATGCGTCCTCGTAGACTGTTAACGAGGAAATCCCACATTCCACATGCCTCCCGGACGTAAGAAAGGGGCTGTCGGGCCTACGGCTCGACGCTCTCCGCGGTGCGGGCAATTTCGTTGTCGCGCTTCGATCCGCAACCCTCTACCGTAATACCATTTCGCAAGGTGACTTCACTGCACGGACGGCATGCCTCTGAAGCGGAGTCAGGTCGTGCCGTTCGAAGCGGAAGAGCCATGCCGTCCGATTGAGCTGTCGAACCGCGAAATGGTATAAGAGGCGCCGGCGCTCACGTACGGACCCGTTTGTCCGGCGGTCCGCGGTCGTCAGAGGGGCCGAGAAATGCCGCCGTCCTTGCGAATCCTCCAGAAATGCCATCCCATGAGCATGAAAACAAACCCCGGCAAGAGGAAAATGTGCCACACGTACAACCTCACAATGTTGGCATCCCCCAACCGGGCAGGCCCGAAAAAGAGCGACGCGAGGGCTCCGCCGATTCCCGGTACTGTTTCCGTGAGGTTTCGTGCAATGGTCCACGCCCAGAGGGCCCGGTCGTCCCAGACAAGCAAGTAGCCGGTAAAATCCACCAGCAGGGTTAGAACCAGCAGCGACAGCCCGACGAGCCAGTTGAGGTGCCGCGGCGGGGCGTACGATCCCGTCAGCAGCACGCGAAAGGCGTGAAGCACCACCAGAATTACCATGGCCTGACCGCACCAGTAGTGCAGATTGCGGATGAAGAATCCGTACGGCACGACGTGGGTAACGTGCTGGACGGCCGGATAGGCCGACGATACCCCCGGGACGTAGTGGAGCATGAGGAGAGCCCCGGTCAGCAGCTCCAGTGCGAACATCCAAACAGACAACCCTCCGAGGCACCAAGTGAACCGGATTCCGGCCGATGCTTCGGGGATGACCCGGGGATGCAAATGGAGCAGGAAGGAACTGAATGAGCCTCTCGACATAATGCCGTCCCGTCATGAGAGGTGGTGTGGATCGAAGGCCGGAAAGCGAAACAATAGGTCCTCATTGCGTCGGCGGCCCTCCGGACTCTTCACGGTGAGGCGGCCGACGCCGGATTCAGCCGGAGGAGCCTATCGCCGCTTCCTTCTCATCGCACGCGGAGAGCTCCCCTTCCTTGGTAAGTATGTTAATCACACACGCCGTTCGGTACTGACAGTACACATTGGGACTGTGACAGCATGCGCACTCTCCGCACATGTACGTCCCATCCTTTTGACAGTAGTAATCCGCTTCCCTGTCAGGGTGACGGTAGCATTCTTTGGTCATCCCCGTCTTCTCTCTTTCACTCGACAACGGGAGGCTCCTGTCGATCGTTCCAAGGGAGCCTCTCGGATTGGTCCTTGTTCCCCGCAAACCGTACCTGCAACACGAGGCGCCTTCGGTAAACGGGCCTCTCTCGATGCGACTCAAAGCTCGTCTATTCCGGAATGACCTTCATCTTCCCGATCTGCAGGTCGTGTATGGGAATGAGAATGTCGGCCGCTTCTCGGATACGTGTCATGCTCTCGTACGCCTTGATGGTGTCAAGGAGCACGCCGGGACAAATGACGCCGCCTCCCGAAGGGAAGTTCTCGGCGTTGCAGCACAGCCCGGTGATAATGGCCTTGCCTTGGGCCGTTTCCACAACTACGGACTGTCCCCCGGGCGTGTGACCGGGTGTGAACATGACCTCGATGCCGTCCACGATTTTGGCGTCTCCTTCAACGGTGACGATGTCCACTCCGTCGAGGACGTCCGGATAGTACCGGTGATCCACAGGGTGGGGTTGATTGAAGAAGTCCAGCTCGGCTTTCTGGACATACACCTTGGCGTTGGTGCACATCGAGTCGTTTTCGCAATGGTCGTTGTGGAGATGGGTATGAATGACGATGTCGATCTCCTCAGGAGTCCATTCCACACTCTTCAGTGCTTCTTCGAACTCCATGACGGGGAAACCGATCCGTTCTTCCAAGTCCGGAGGGGCCATAAATTCTTCAAGACCGGTGTCGACCAGGATCTTCTTGTCCCCTCCCATGATGGCGAACGTGTAGATTGGGAGCACGATCCGTTTTCCGTAGAAACGTTGATAGGTCATGATGCCCTGATCGGTCTCGTTGAAACCGACGGCCAAGGGATGAATCGTGTAAACCGGCATGCTCTTCTCCGTAATTCAAGAGGCAGCCACTCTCAACGTCTTCGGCACGTTCGAAGTGATGCCGCTCAGTGGTCGGATAGGTGCGGTAGCGGATGAGAAGCCCCCATTCCGGCCCTTCAACGTCGCCGAAGCTCCACCGGCGGGAACCGGAAAGGCTGTCTCGTCAAGGAAATCCATCAAGTCACCCGTTACCTTCAGGTGTTGCGCCGACTGTCAAAGTCGGGGTCTCGGGCTCGAACTGTCATAATACTTCACTCATTGCCTTTTTTCCAAGGTAAAGTATAGTGTTCCCCACGTCGGCGGGGGGCGTCGCTCCGGCGATGCAAAAGGTCAAGATTCACGGATCGGTCTATGTCGTCGATGCCGGGAGCGGCTGCGCATCGATTCCCGTTGAATCCGACGCCCTTTCATCACACACATTATGACCGCGCGGACCGTTCCGCAAGCCGAGAGGCGGACCGATGACCCTTCTCCGAAGCATCGGCATCAAATCCCCTTTCTCGGACGGAGGCTCCAGACCGGCAACCGATGGCTGACAACGTATGATTCTGGACCTGCACTGTCACAGCAAGTATTCCCACGACAATCACCTGGAACCGGAGGATCTGATACGTCGAGCGTTCGATCTCGGGTTGGACGGGGTCTGTTTCACCGAGCACCACTCCGTGAATGCCTCCCGTCCGGTGGAACGGCTTGGAATTCCCGACAATTTCCTGGTTTTGCGGGGAGCGGAGATTTCAACGGACTCGGGACACCTTCTCGTTTACGGCGTCGAGGACGGCTCCTGGAACCGATGGGGAAGGAATAACTACTTGGAATTGGAAAAGGTTCTGGAGAGCGTGCACGAATTGGGAGGGATATGCATTCCCGCGCATCCATTCAGGGGATGGGAGTCAATCGGGGAATCGGTCTATTCGGTTTCCGGCTTCGATGCCATCGAAACGCACAATGGCGTCAACGGCCCCAGCCAAAATGAGTTTGCTTTGGAAGCCTCCCTGAAGCTCTCGCTTCCGTCGGTGGGAGGGAGCGATTGTCATTATGCGGATCAAGTCGGTCGAGCCTTTACGGAATTTGACAACACGATCCGCTCGATGGACGACCTGATAAGGGAAATAAGGGCGGGAAACTGCAGGGGAAAATTTTTATAACCTTGGGGCGACTCGTGTACGGCCGGAGTGTGCCTTTCGGCAGAAGGGCCGGCCCCTTCCAGCGGCACTTCTCAACACGGTCCGTCACTATTTCGATTCGAGATCCTTCAGCTCCTTCTTCAGCCTCAATATGTTATACCGAGCGTCCGCAAGCTTGCGTCCGACATCAATAAGCCTCTTGTCTCTCTCCCGCAGAGCCGTAAAGTCTGAGGCCGGCGGCTTATCATCCACCATGAGCTTCAAACGTCCATCGAGAAGGCTCTCCCGCTTTTCCGCGGCGCTGATTGCATCTCCCAGAGTCCGGATCCTTTCTGCTGCGTCTTTGGGGTTCTGCGGTGGACGGTGGACACGTTCTTTGGACTCACGAGCCTTCGGATTTGAGGGTTCCGATAAGAAACTCTTCCAGGACGAAATGTACCCGACCGCCGAGAGCACGACAAGCAATCCCGCACACACGAGTCCTACGGTCATCCAGATGTCGGCACGCAGGGCATCGTCCCTGTCGGCCGGCTCCGCCGCTTCCGGCACGCCGAATTTCGCCGGTTGGGCTTCGGCGGTTGCCTCGACCCCTCCCATCGGCTCCACGAGGAACAGGGCCTGAATGGAAGTCAGAATCTCCCCCAATCGGTCTGCCTGATCTTTCTCGATCCCTTCCTTGATCACTACCGGCACCGCGTGCACCAGATCCTCGGCTTCCGCTTCGCTCAGTTGGAGTACCACGGCGAGTTTCTTTACAAACCACTCTCCATCCTGACCTGAATGCCCGTAGAGCTTGATCCGATACAGAGGTCCCGCCATGTTTGTTCCTTTGCCGTCAAAAATGAAGGAAATACCCTATTCGGTGAGTGGGTTCAAGGGATCTCTCCCTTCCCTACGAACGAGGCACACTACCCCCGCGTATTTTCCAACAAAACGGCTGGGCTCGCAAACGATTTGTGCGGTATACGGGAATCGGCCTGTGGAGCCGTCGTTCAGAAAGGACCGCCGGGAATGGAATCCAGGGATCGAGCGAGGACCTCTCTGGGTCGGCTGGTTCCGTCCGAAGGTCCTATGAGACCTTCCGATTCCATGGCTTCGATGATGCGGGCGGCACGGTTGTACCCGATGCGCATATGACGCTGGATAAGGGAAATGGACGCGTGTCCCAGTCTGCTGACCAGTTCCACCGCCTCGTCATACTTTTCGTCCCCGATGGCATCGGCTCCTCCGGCTTTCGGCTCGCCTTCCGAGACGTGCTTCTCGATCTCCTTCAGGTAGACCGGTGCCCTCTGGGCCTTGATATAGTCAACGATGGCTTTGGTCTCCTTTTCCGACACAAAAGCGCCGTGGAGGCGTCTCATCTTTGAAGTGCCGGGCGGAAGGAAGAGCATGTCGCCCATTCCCAGGAGGTTCTCCGCTCCTACGGTATCGAGTATCGTGCGCGAGTCCGGTTTGGCCGAGACCTGGAACGACAGACGAGCCGGGAAGTTGGCCTTGATGACGCCGGTGATCACATCCACCGACGGACGCTGGGTCGCAAGAATGAGGTGAATACCGGATGCTCTCGCCATTTGGGCCAGCCGGGCGATGGAGATTTCAATGTCTTTGGCCGCCACCATCATGAGCTCGGCGAGCTCGTCAACGATGATGACGAGATAGGGAAGCTTCTGAGCCGGCTCACCGTCGGGCTGGAGGGCCGCTTCTCCGTTGCGAACCTTTTTGTTGTACCCTTCAATGTTGCGGGCTCCGGCGTTGCTAAGGAGCGTGTACCGCCTCTCCATTTCTCGTATGGCCCACCCCAGAACCTTGGGCACCTTTTCCGCTTCGGTCACCACCGGATAGATGAGATGGGGGATGTCCTGATAGTACGAAAGCTCAAGTTTCTTGGGGTCCACCATGATGAACTTCACATCATCCGGGTGACAGGACATCAGCCAGGAACAGATCAGACAATTCAAGCCCACGGACTTGCCCGTTCCCGTGGCTCCGGCGATGAGCAAATGAGGCATTGAGGCCAGGCTCGTTGCAAAGGGCTCGCCGTCAATGGCTTTCCCCAGTGCCACTTTCAGAGGGGCTTTCGAATCCATGAAGGCCGGAGACTCCATGATTTCCCTGAAGTAGACGATCTCACGATCGAGATTCGGCACTTCGATCCCCACGGTGTCTTTTCCGGGAATCGGGGCCACCACGCGCGTGGAGCCCGATTTCAGCGCCATGGCCAGGTCGTCGGAGGTGTTCATCACCTTTCTCAGCGGGATTCCCGGAGCGAGCACCAGCTCGTACATGGTAATTACCGGACCGGGATGAATCTCCACCACCTCTCCCTTGATGCCCAGATCCGCGAGCTTCTGCTCGAGGGCCATGGCATTGCCCTCCAGCGTTCTCTCATCCACACTCCGTCCCGCGCGGGGGGGCGTGTCGAGCAGGTCCAGCGGCGGAAACAGATAGTCGTCCATGCCGGCGACATGAGGGACGCTGACGTGGGCCGGGGCAATCTCTTCGTCAGCCCTCTTGGTGACCTTTATGGGGCGCTGACTCTCCTCCGGTGCTTTGGGAGACCGATCCGGGCTCGGAACGGCCGGGGGTTGAGATTTCGAGACCGTCTTTTGTAGCAGGTACTCGTCTATGGCCTTTTCCATTTCGTGCTCGGTAACCGGAGCGGGTGCGGTCACCTTGGGGGGCTGCTCGGGCGGCTTGACTTCTTTACGGCGGGCATTGGTCGCCACCGGGACCGGAGCGATCTCCGGGAGGTCGTCTTCCTCGTCGTCAAAATCATCCAGGAGCGGGTCCTCCTCGGGGAGCACCATCGGCGTGCGGCTCACCCGTGACGGCAAGGGCATCGGTTCCCAGGCCAGGGTGTCAATAGATTCCGGCGCTGGATTGGCGCTCTCTCGTGGTCCGGCGTTCAACGGACGAATCCTTCGGGCGACACCGGTACCGGTACTCTCAGCTTCGAGGTTTGCCCGGGCCGATTGAGCTGCCGGGGCGTGTTCACGACTCTCAAGGAAAGTCGACCACGAGGCTTTGATCCTTTCCCACCCTCTTTGCATCAGATCACCGGATGTGAGAGCGGCTCTCCGGGAACAGTTCACCACCGAGCGGACCGGAACTTGAGCAAGGTGCAAGACGCAAATGGCCAGGATGGTCAGACTCAGCACGATCTCGCCGGCGCTTCCGAGAAACTTGAAAAAAGACGCGTGGAGAAATCCGCCCAAAGCACCACCGGGATGTCCTGCGGTAAAATTGACGAACGGGCCTGCGCCGAAACGCTCCATCAACACCGAGACACAGGAAATAATGACAAGAATTGCGAGCATCCCGCTCCAGGAAAGTCCGCGTCTCATGGGCATAAGCGCCCTCACGCCCATGAAGAGGAGTGCCAGGGGAAGAACAAAGGCAGAAATGCCGGCCAACTGAACCAGCGTATCGGCAATGTGCGATCCCACCAGGCCGCAGAGATTCAATGCGGGCCGGACGGTATCCACGTTGAACGATGGATCGCGCGGATCGTAGGAGGCCAGACAGAGGAAAAAGAATACCGCCGACGAAAGAATCAGAACCGCCGCGTACTCTCGCGTGCTGGATCGGGGCACGCCCGGAACCGGGTGTGTCGGGCTTTCAGTAGGGGCTTCTCTGTTGGCTGTGTGTGCTCGCATTCATCCCACGCTGGTTATTGACGGGATCTCGTCCCGTCCGATTGAAAAACACTCGTGAACGTAGAAGAAACGTATATCAGTGGTGCATTGACGACCATAATACCACATTTTCCTCCACTCTTTCAAGGTTGTTATGAGTGATGCAGATGTTTTTTCTGGCTTTGGTGCCTAACTAGGCGTGGTTACATGACTCTTTTCTCCTCGGGTAAAATGGACGACAGAACCCTGGTTATTCCAAGTATTCGGCGATGGAGAATAGGCAACCATTTCCGCACCATGGAGTACCAAGTATCCGATTTCATAAGTTCGGCCGCGCGTTTCACTCCCGGCCGCGCCACCAAGTTATCTGCGCATGATGGAGCGCTCTCTCCGTCATTCTGCGGAGGCAGGAATCCGGGCTCTTCCGAATACTCCGGACCCCGGCTTTCGCTCGGGGTGATGACGTGGGACAATTCCGAGTCATCTTGAAATCCATTGCTTTCCGGAACCGTATATACGAAATGCTGTACTAAGGAGTGGCGTGGCCGACCGAGGTGCCGTCAAGGTAAGGAAACGCAATCCGGCGAGGCGGTTCGCGACGACAACCAGGGTAGGCTCAACCAAGACACACGACCGGGGTTGATGACGATCCGTCATCGAGTTGCACTACGTACGGGCTTGTTTCAACAGGAGAGTTACCGAACGGGAATGCACGGGGGCGGTCCGCAAGGCGCAGGCCCACACGGAGGGGGACAAGCCGGCGGAGGAGTGCATCTGTAAGAAGCCGGGGTAGGCGGCATGCTCACACACAGTTTCACCGGGCAGGGCGGCGGTCCCACTATCTTCCTTGGATGACACCTCGGGGGAGGACAGGGAGCACAGGTGAGCAACGGAGGGGGGCCGGCACAGGTCGGCGGCTCCGGGGGACCATACAACATTGGAACCATTTCGCAGGGATGAGGCGGCGGCATGTACGCACCCGCTGGGGTACCCATACAAAGTGCCAAAGCGATCACAAGACATGATACGATCAGCGACAGACGCACACCACACCTCGCACGGAAACCACCGTCCCAGGGGTTCCGTTCAATCGACGTTCGCAATGCTCGGACAATAACTGTGGACATACAATACTAAACGGGGAGAGCAACGTCAAGGTTTTTCAGCCGCGGGGTGGACTTTTCTTTATGTGTCACTTTAGGGACTATCTGCAACTATTGAATATATCAACTTGTTTACCAACACGCCTACTCCTCGGTCCTCTCGTAAGCCGCTATGAAATTCTCCAATTTGACGAGCACGATATTCGCTGCGCCGTCTGACTCCGCCTCAATGTCGAACGTGAAATTGAGTGTCCCGAGGAACCGTGTCATGTTCGCGTCAAAGTCCGGATTGAGTCGGTGAAAGGGGCTTTTGAAATAGTAGCGGCTTCGGCGGAGGCGAGACTTTCCGGCGAGGGGCCAGGAATCTTTCCACGACAGCATCTCCGAGAGTATTGATCCGGCCGGGGTTCTCGTCAGCTTCCTTGCGGGGAGGGGGCGACCGAGTCGCTGTTCGACAAGGCCGAAGAGTGACATGACGAAATCCACGTCTGTCATCACAAGACCGTAGAGGTGCCAATCGTCGACGAGAGCGAGAAGAATGTCCCGGAATCGGGGAGGGACCTCATCCCAGGCAGGGCAGAAGAAGGATTTGCATGCCATGCTTCCATAATGGCACAGGCCTCGAAAATCGATCCCTTCGTTCCCCTTTGCCGCGGGGTGGAGCATGCAGCCGACGAGGTGTTGTTGAGGATCGAGGAAACCGATGAATTCGCAGACGTGAATCTCCTCATCCAGAGGGGGATTCTCCTCTTCCGTGGCAACTTGGGACTTATATTCACAGATGGCCGCGGCCGAGCGCTCCACCGTTCCGAAAAGGAGGGTGTGCTGCTCCAACTTGTGCGACAGGGCGGATCTCGTGCCGTCCCGGACGTTGTAGAGTCCGCAGCACGCAGCGCACGATCGCTTCCCGTCAGGATGACAGATGTTCATTTCGGACTCGTTCCGGGACCGGTACGCCTACAGCGGGGTGTTGCCGGGCTGCATCCCGTCCCGGGGAGCAGGAAAGCCGAGAGTTTTTCCATCGACATCAACTGTGGTGACAAGAGAAAGGGGGCCTCAGCCTAAGTGTTCCGTTTCCTTAATACTGTCACGTATTGCAGATGCCCGGCTTTGACCGACCGGATCGGTCGTCCCCACAACACCCCCCTCTGATCCCCCCGTTGACGGGGGGAAGTTCTCCCTCTCCGTCAACGGGGAGGGTCGGGGAGGGGTCTTCTGATTCGTAACCGTACTTGTGAAATCGGCTACTAAGCCCCCCTTTCTGCAGTTCTTACTTCCCGCTGTAGTCGTAAAAGCCGCGGCCGCTCTTTCTCCCGAGGTAGCCTGCTTCAACGTACTTTCTCAGAAGCGGGCACGGTCGGTACTTGGGATCGCCAAAGCCGTCATGCAACACATTGAGAATCGCTAGACACGTGTCCAAGCCGATGAAATCGGCCAGAGTGAGAGGTCCCATGGGATGGTTCATGCCGAGCTTCATGACCTCGTCAATGGCTTCCGGAGTGCCCACTCCCTCAAAGAGAGCAAAGATCGCCTCGTTTATCATGGGCATGAGGACGCGGTTCGAAATGAATCCCGGAAAATCCTCCGCCTCCACCGGGATCTTGCCGAATTTCTTGGAGAGCTCCACGGTCACAGCGGTGGTCTCCTTATCGGTGGCGAGTCCCTTGATGATCTCGACCAGTTTCATGACCGGTACGGGATTCATGAAGTGCATGCCGATGAACTTCTCCGGCCTCTTGGTAACGGAGGCCAGCTTGGTGATGGAGATGGAAGATGTGTTGCTGGCGAGTATCCGTCCCGGGGGAACAACTTCGTCCAATGTGCGAAAGACCTGATTCTTGAGATCCAAGTTCTCGAGGATAGCCTCTACGACGAAGTCTGCTTCCTTGAAATCGCCCAGATCGGTACTAGGCTTGACTCGCCCCAGGATCGCGGACTTCTCTTCTTCGGACATCTTTCCCTTGGAGACCGCCCGACCGAGGTTCTTTTCGATGCTCTGCATCCCTCGATCGACGAATTCCTGTTTCACGTCGTTCATTATCACCTGAAGTCCGGCCGCGGCCGCGACGTGGGCAATCCCGTTTCCCATCTGTCCGGCTCCCACCACTCCGAAGACTTTCACGTCCATATCCTCTCCTCCACTCCTCTGTTATTCGTTCCTATGAGCCACATGCCGTGACACGGTTTGGCTTCCGTGCTTCTGCGAACCGGGAGCAACCTCCTTGCTCCCGTCACGCGGTACGGCCGGGGTCAGAGACAATGTTCATCGCTTCCCGGGTCATGGAATGCGGTCTCCGTTACGGAAACCTCCCTATGCCCGGTCTTTCGATACGCCGATCGGGGCCGGCCTCAAGAATCGCACGGGGCCGGGAATCGATCGAAAAAGAGATGCAGGGCGGCGATCATGACCCCGCAGGTGATCCGTCCCGACCTGATGTAGTCCCTCACCTCTTCCATGGGTACGAGTACGGTCTCGATCTCCTCGGTTTCGTCGGGGTTGAGGCGCCCCGTAGGTGTGGCGTCCCGTGCAAGGTAAACATAAAAGCGATTGGTGAAGAGCGCGGGCATCGGATGCATCCAGCCGAGCAGCTCCAATTTTTCGCTCACGTAACCCGTCTCTTCTTCGAGCTCTTCACGCGCGCTCTGCTCCGGGCCTTGTCCGTCCTTAACCAGGCCGCCGGGCGGCTCAAGGGAAAGCTCTCCCGTCCCGTGCCGATACTGCCGGACCATGACCAGCTCGCCTGAGGGCGTCACCGGCACCACCGCCACCCAGTCGGGGGATTTCAGTACCTGGAATTCATGGATCTCACCGGTTCTCGGAGACCGGTTGGAGCGTATGTCCACTGAAAAGAGTCTGTACGCCCTATCTTCCCGGCTTTCGACCAATTCCCAATGGAGATCCCGCGATCCCGGCGATGAAGTCATACGTATCTACCTCGCTTATCGGCGCGCCATCGATCCTCGGAGCTTGAGGGCTATACGAAAGGATATCTCTCTCGCTCCGGCTCGGAAATAGTACGAGATCCGTCCGGCCCTCACGCAGGAAGACCGGTCAGGCTCTCATGTCGGCTCTACGACCCCGGCGGTCATGAGTGCGGTGAATGTCTCCGACACGTTGTTATCCGTATTCTTACCGGGGTCGTATGACATAACCGATCAGTCGGGGACTCGGACTACCATCTTGCTCGAAAGCATCTCCTGCAGTTGGCCGAGCAGTCTCTTTTCCTGAGCGTCGATCACCCCGTCTGCGTCGGCGAGGGCCAGTATCTTCTCATATTCGGAATTGGTGATCTTGTGGTCGTCAATGGCTTTCTTGATCATCTCCGCCAGCTTGCCGCCGGTTTCGCCTGATACGGGCATAGTTACCTCCCAAGATAATGATTCTTTCACCGGGAAAGTCAGTGAGACACACTGCACGAATAAGATTATATCGGATAGTCAAGGAATGTAAAGCGTAACAGGGAGACGTGCCGGGGTTCGGCCCGGTGAAACGGTGCTCGCTTCGTGAGAACCGCCGGCGTGCAGGAATGGGCAATCTCTCAGCTCTCGGATTCGGAATCGCTGAGAAGCGTATAGCATCCCTTTTCGGAAGTACGGTCTCTTATTATTTACCCACCTCTCCGGTCTCGCGGGTCGGTTGCCCTAGGGGCGACCTCCGGGACCGGAGGCAACAACCGCGCCCTGCAGGGGCGCACCTTGAATAGCCAAGGGTTTCAAATCATTGGACATAAGACCTTGTCTTCACTAATGAATATTACAACAAAGAGGTCGTCGGACATGCTTCTCCCGAACTACCGTCGGTGGACCCCTTCAGGGTCCAAATTCGTTTGATGATGCTCGTTTCCGTAGGTTGAAACCTACGGCTATTGTTGGTCTGCCCTTTCAGGGCATGAGTTTCTCTCTCCCCCGGACCGTCTTGCCGACGAGCCGATTACTGATACTTCCCGGCACAGATGACCGGTCAAAATGGAACACTTGACCAAATTTTCGATTTCATAAGATCGGTCGCTCATTTCACCTATAGCGGTTGTCTCAAGGTATCTATTCATAAACGGACGCTTTCTCCGTCATTCCTGCGGGTGCAGAAATCCAGGCCCTTTCGGACTCTCCGGACCACGGCTTTCGCTCGGGGTGACGATTTAAGGCCACTGGGGGTAATCGTGAGTTCGGTTGCCTTACAAAACCTTGTTTCCGAAAAGGACTACCAAGGGGTTAGAGTTTGGCGTCCAGGAAAAGCTCAATGCCGAAGACAGGATCGGCTGTATATTTTGGCCATGAGGAGACAGTCGGATAAAATACCCCGTACGCGCTCTTGTCCGGCTCCTGCACGAACGGTTGCCGCTGAATGCGTATACCGTGCCTTCGGTCCGGCCCTGGGATGTGGGACAAGAGAAGGCTCAGTTTCCATGGGCCGCTGAAAAGGCCGAGCTCGGTCATGTATCTCCAGGACTCAATAAATGTCGGAGCGAAGAGGCTTCCTCCGCCGCCGGGCGTCACCGCGGACGTCCCGAAGAAGGTGCCGTCCTGAGAAGCCTGATACCGCGTGTAGCGGTAGTACCAGTCAGCCTCTCCGTTGAAGAAGAACATGCCGTCGCAATATTTGAGGTAGATCCATCCCTCGGTAGCCGTCGTGACAGCGGGAGGCGTCGAGCCTCGCATGGCCGCGCTTCGGGCCCCTTCCGGTCCTTCGTTGAATCCGAGGTAGAAGCCTCCGGCCCCCATGTCCACGGGGCCTGCCGTATATCTGACAAAGGCAAGCAAATGGAATGTCCTGGCCGCATTGTGGTCTTCCTCGTTCCAGTACAGATTGCTCCCCTTTCGCCAGGGTTAAAAGCCTGCACTGATCGTCAAAGGACCGTGGAAAGTCTCCAACTGGAAAATTTCTTCGGATCTCCGATCGCTCACGAAGAGCTCCTCCGCGGTTCGTCCGCTCCCGAACTGCAGTCCGCATCCTTGCCTGAAGCCGCGCTTCCCGTAGGTCACCCTCCCCAGTGGAGTGTCAATCTTCCCCCATAGTCTCGTCCACCTGTCATCGGATATGGAGCTTTCCGAATCCGGGTCCAGCGAAGCCGCCGCGGTCGCGGTGTTGTACGGCCCCACCCGATAGGTTCCGTAAATCGTCACTGCCTCATTGAGCTTCAAGGAGGGAAAAATCACAAAGCGGATCAGGGAATTCTCCGCGGTCGTCCCCGAAACCGCGGCCCTTCTGAACCATCCGTTCATCGCGGCCAGATCGCCACTGGTGGAGCCTCTATCTATGTTGAACGGTCCGAAAAACCCCCGACTGCCAAGCTGCGAGAAGTAGGTGTACTGCATACGAAAGAGAGCCGAGTCAATTTGCAGGCTCCACGCCTCGGCAAGGGACGGCCGGAGTACGAACAGGAAAAGGCACACGAGCAGCCGGACACGTCCGTACCTTGTCATGACGGCACCGCCGAGCCAACCGACGACGTTACGAGCATGTCTCCCATGCCTCCCGCACCCTGTAAGCAACATGATGCATCAATTGCTACCGGAAGAAGGCCGTGGCCACGATAAGGACAAGACCGTTGACCAGGTAGAGCATCCTCACGCTCCCCCCTCTATCGTGCAAATCTTTCCAATCTGCCGTGGTCGCTATCATGCGGTCGATGCGATAGGCGAGAATTACGGTCACGAGAGAGACCAGCGCCACGGGGCTCACCACGCCGGTCATTACCAGCATGATAATGGAGCCCAGCGTAGTTATGACGAATAACCGAAATCCCCAGATCGCTCCGGGTTTGCCGAGGCGGACGGCTATGGTGCGCTTTCCTGCAGCCCGGTCCGCGTCTATGTCCGGCAGCGACTGGTAATAGAGAATCATCGCCACCATAAGGCCCACCGGGATCGAAAGCCACAGAGCCCTGGGAACAAATCGGCCGGCCAACGCCGTCGCCGTACCCGCTACCATGACGACCCCCATGTTGAGGGCGACGAAGAGCTCTCCCAGGCCTCTGTAGCCGTATCTTGCGGGCGGCGCCGTATAGAAGAGACTGGAGAAGAAAGAGAAGACCATAATGCCGGACAGCCACCATACCCCCGAGTCCACCACGATCCAGAGTCCGCAGATGAACGACAGGCCGTACAGGAGAATCATGGCGTTGCGAAGCTGAGAAAGCGTTATCTTTCCTTCGTGGAGCACCCGGCTGCCCCCGATGGAATCCCCCGCATCCGCGCCGGAGACGTAGTCGAAATAGTCGTTTGCAATGTTGGTGCAGAAATGGACGAAGAAGGAGGCAACGAGAATGACGAGCCAACGGGTGGTGCTCCAGCCGCCTTCGGCGTAGGCCGTCACGCCGCCGAGGCCGAGGGGAATCAGGGTGGCAACGAAGAAGGGTGCGCGTCCTGCTTGGTACCACGCCGCCAACATCGAACCGTCTCTCGGTAAGGTCTCTACAGTTGATTCCATCGACAGAAGACTCTCTCCAGAATGTCAAAGGTCTCGTACAAAACCACTCCCATGATTGCCAACACAACCATGCCGACAAAAATCTGCGGGATGTCCGCGCGGCCCCACGCGTCGAGAATGTAGAAGCCCATTCCGTAGCGGGTTCCAATGGATTCCACGAAGAAGAGCACCGCGACCACGGTTCCGGTGGCTATGCGGAGCGCGGTAAAGACCGCGGGCAGACACGACGGCCAGATGACGTGAATGAAGAGATGGCGTCGTGTGCCGCCCAGACTGTGCAAGGAATACCTGGCCGATCGACTCACTCCCCGTGCCGCATCCCGGGTCGTAATGAGAAGCTGAAAGAAGAGGATAAGGGAGAGCATGGCAATCTTCCCGACATCCCCCAGTCCGAAGACCAGGAGCACCAGGGGAAGAAATACGATTTTCGGCACGGGGTAGGTGAGATAGATGAGCGGTCGCGCCAGCCTGTCGGCCCTAGGACTCGTTCCCAGGAAAAGGCCCAACGGAACCGCGGCAATGAACGACAGGATCAACGCGGCAAGAATGCGGAGGGACGAGGCACCCACATGTTGCCAGAATACGTATGTCCGCGATTCCTGAAACAACTTTTCGAAGACCGTCGCCGGCCCCACGAAAACCGATTCGTGAGCCCACCAGGCCCCGACTTGCCACAGCCCCAGCAGGATGAGCACACCCCATACATATCCCACCTTGGATTTCACGCGGTTTGCTCCAGGTGGGCCCGCAAACCTCGGGAGAGGTCATAGAACTCTTCCGAGCCTCGGTAGTTGGGACTGCATGCGTGTGGGTTATCCATGGTCGCCACAATGGCTCCCGGGCGGTTCCCCATCACGAGGATGCGCTGTCCGAGGCGGACGGCCTCCTGAATGTTGTGGGTGACGAGGGCCATGCCGAACCGCCGTTTTTGCCATTCCGCGGCAACCAGGTCCTGGAGCCTTTCCCGCGTAAGTGTGTCCAGCGCGGCAAAGGGCTCGTCCAGAAGAAGGAGCGATGGATTGAGGATCAACGCGCGGGCCAAAGCCACTCTCTGCCGCTGGCCTCCGGAAAGCTGCTGAGGGTAAACGTCCGCCTTCTCGGACAAGTCGAGCTCCGCGAGAGACTCTTCAAGCCTGCTCTCCTCGATCTTCTCGCCTCTGATCCTCAGGCCCAATTCCACGTTCCGCCGCACCGTCTTCCACGGAAATAATCCGTAATCCTGGAGAACCAATGCGATCTCCCGATGCGGCCGTTCCAGCGGTTGACCCTTGAATTCCACGGAGCCCGCGGTCGGCTTTTCCAATCCCGCCATGAGCAGCAGCAGGGTCGATTTTCCGCACCCCGACGGTCCGACGAGCGCTATGGTCGCCCCGGGGCCGATGACGACATTTGCCTCGGTGAGAGCAGGGATCTCAACGTCGTCGGCCACGTAGGTTTTGGCCAACTCGCTGCACGTAATAAGATCAGGGGAGGAATCGGTCATCCACCACCTGTCGGTACGCCGGTGCCTCGCGGATTACCCCGCGTTTCTGAAGCCATTGGCCGATGTCGCTCACCGATTCCTTGTCCGGAGCATGGAGATCGGGGAACACCGGCATCGGGTACTTGTCCTTCAACGCTTCGGGCAGCCTGACATGTTTCACCATGATCTTCCGTCGGGCATCCGGCGCGGATTTGATGAGCTTGCTTGCCGTCTCAACGGCCTTGAGGAACTTCCTGACCTCTTCGGGATGCTTTTTGATGAATGTTCCGGCAAATACCAGAACCGTTTGGCTGGCCCCCAGGCCGGAATCGTCCGCCAGGAGAACCGCTCCTTTGCTCAATGCCGCAGTCACCAGCGGCTCGGGCAGAGTCGCCGCTTCCACCTGGCCCGACATCAGCATCTGCATGCGTATGCCGATGTTCTTGGTCTCCACCGAAGCGATTTTGTCGAGGGGAACCCCCCCGTTGGTCAAGAGCTTCCGGGTCACGTAGTCTATCACGGTATTCGACGACACGGCCACGGGGACTCCCGCGAGATCCTTTACGGTCTTGTACTTTCCCCCCGCCCTGCCGAGCACTCCGAACATGCGCCGATCCTTGCGGGTGTCGTAGTTGGTGGCTACCACGGAGACGTCTCTACCGTTCCCTCTGAGAATTATGGATGTTACCAGGTCAGCGAAACATCCTTCCACACTTCCCACCGAAAGGGCTATATCCTTTTCCGCTGCGGTGTTGAACGTGATAAGGTCAACGTTGACGCCTGCCTTGGTGAAGAGGCCTTCTTCCTTGGCAACGTACAGAGGGAGCGCCTGAAGAACGGGCAGGCTTCCGAACCTGATGAGCGGGGCGTTCCCGTCCGATGCTTCAACCGAGCCGAAGGTCGCGGCTCCACACAGTAAGAGAACAAGGAGTGTAGAAATAAGACGACCGTTTAACACTGTCCTACTCCAATCGATTGCGGGGATTTGGGGGAACGCCCCATAGGGTAACGTTTTAGTCTCCACAAGTGAAGGGTTTTGTTCGTCCCGGAACCTTGACAGCACGCTCCGGCACCTGCTAGAAGTGGCATTGGGCCGCTATTCAATACATTTCACTCATCCCCGGCGTGAGCTCCGCCATAAGAGGTATGTCCATGAGGCTGCGTCGCCTGCTCGTAAAACCTGACTTGCCCGATGAATTGCAACCGCTCCGGACCATCGCCATGAACCTGTGGCATACCTGGAATCCGGATGTAAGCCGCCTCTTTCAGGCTTTGGATCCGGACCTCTGGGAGGATTGCGGGCACAATCCCGTCTTGCTCCTGGCCAATCTCTCCGATGAGCGAAAAGTGGAGATCGTCGAAGACGTGGCTCTGATGGATAGAGTGAGCCAGGCCGAAGAGGATTTCGAGGACTATGTGGGAACCTTCGGAGCTTACTCGTTCAATCTTGAGCGACCCATCGACTATCGGATCGCCTATTTCAGCATGGAGTACGGCCTGAGCGAGTGCGTGCCCATCTATTCCGGGGGACTCGGAATACTCTCGGGAGATCACCTGAAGAGTGCTTCCAACCTCTCCTTTCCCCTCATCGGCATGGGACTGCTCTACCAGAAAGGTTACTTCAAGCAGTACCTCAACATTGACGGATGGCAACAGGAATCCTACCAGGACAACGATTTCTACAACCTCCCCCTATCACCGGTGGACGATGGGACCGGTAACCAAGCCTCCTTTGACATGGACCTGAGCGGGAAGCCGGTCAAGGTAATGATCTGGAAAGTGCAGGTGGGGAGAATTCCGCTCTACCTGCTGGACACGAGTCACCCGTCAAACGCTCCCGAGGAAAGACGAGTCACCGCCGAGCTCTACGGCGGAGACTCGGAGATGCGCATTCGTCAGGAGATCCTGTTGGGCATGGGAGGAGCCAAGGCTTTCCATACGCTGGGACTCTGGCCTCTCGTGTACCACCTCAACGAGGGCCATGCCGCCTTCGCTGCTCTGGAACGCATTCGGCAGTCGATGACCACGTACCGTGTTCCCTTTGACGTCGCCTTGGAAGCAGTGGCCGCTTCCACCGTATTTACGACCCATACGCCGGTACCCGCCGGAATAGACCTGTTTTCTCCCGATTTGGTCGAACGCTATTTCAAACGATACATGGAATCCATGGGAATGAGCGTCTCGGACCTGCTGGACCTGGGCCGGGAAAACCCCGACGACAAAAAGTCCCCTCTTTCCATGGCGGTTCTGGCGCTTCGACTCTCACGGGGAGTCAACGCGGTCAGCAAGCTTCACCGGGAAGTCTCCAAGAAGATGTGGCGGAGCCTCTGGCCGTTGGTGGACGAACCGGACATTCCCATTGGGTATGTGACCAACGGGGTGCACATTCCCTCGTACCTCTCCAAAGAAATGGCCGATCTCTTTGCACGGTACCTGGGGGACGGCTGGATCGAGGAGCCTGACAACGAGAAGATCTGGTCACGGATTCACAATATCCCCCACGATCAGATCTGGTGGGCTCGCGAGACCCGTCGGGAGCGACTCGTAGCCTTTTGTCGGCGTCGCTTGTTGAAGCAGACCAAGACGGCGGGGGGCTCGACCCTGGATCTGAAACGCTCGCGGGAATTTCTCAATCCCGAGGCACTGACCATCGGGTTTGCCAGGAGATTTGCTCCCTACAAGCGGGCCGGGCTCATTTTCACCCATCCGGACAGGCTTCTCCGCATCATCTCCGACAAACGGCGTCCCGTGCAGTTCATTTTTGCCGGCAAGGCTCATCCGAGGGATCACCTCGGCAAGGAGCTGATCAAGAAAGTCGTTCATCAAGCCCGTTCGGAAGGTTTTCGAAGAAAGCTTATATTTCTCGAGGATTACGACATCAACATGGCACGCTATCTGGTCCAGGGAGTGGATGTCTGGCTCAACACGCCGAGAAGACCGTTGGAAGCCTGCGGCACCTCAGGAATGAAGGCCGCGGCCAATGGGGCCCTCAATCTGAGCATTCTCGACGGCTGGTGGCCGGAGGCGTATGACGGCACCAATGGTTGGGCCATCGGGAGGGAAGAGGAATACGAAGATCCCGAATATCAGGACAAGGTAGACGTGGAGTCCCTTTACGAACTACTTGAGAAGGAGGTCGTCCCGCTGTTTTTCGATCGCGGGCCCGACGGTCTGCCCCACAAGTGGATCGACATGATGAAGAGAAGCATGGCATCCATTTGCGGGCGGTTCAACTCGCACAGGATGATTGAAGAATACATGGAAGACTATTACGTCCAGGCAGGGTTGGCCCATCAGGTGCTCGGAGAAAACCGCCTCGCCCGAGCAAAAGATTTGCGTGATTGGAAACAGAGAATTCGAAGCTTGTGGAAGGAAGTGAGAATCCTGGATGTTTCATTGCCCCTGGGCGATCGAGTGGCTCTCGGCAGAGATCTGGAAGTGACGGCTACCATTCAGTTGGGCGGGATCAGGGATGAAGAGGTGATTGTCGATCTGTGCCACGGCCCGGTGCGCGGTGATTCCGAAACGATGAGTAACCGTAACATCACGGTGATGACGAGCATGGGGAATCTCTCGGATGGACTGTGGCAATTCAGGGGAACCGTCCCGTGTGAGGAGACGGGGGTTTACGCGTACAACATTCGGGTTCTGCCGTTCCATCCTTACCTGTTCGATCCGCTGTCCATGAGTCTGGTGGCCTGGAGTTGATATTGGCGACCTCCTCTTCGGTCAGCCTTCGGGTTCCACGGAATTCGAATTGACCGGTATCCATGCGCGGGCGTGGAAGATGAAAGCGAACGCGGGCAATGAAAGAAGAAAGGTGAGGAAGAAATAAGAGGCGTACCCCATGTGGTTGGTGGCCCATCCGCTGAGTGCGCCGGCCGTAATTCCGGTTATCCTGAAGAGTGCGGAGAGAAGCGCGTACTGGGTCGCCGAGAATTCCTTCTTGCAGATGCTCATGAGAAAAGCCAGGAACGCTGCGGTCCCGAGACCTCCGCAGAACGAATCGGTTACCGACGCGATGTAAATCCCCATCTTGCCGATTTCCGGGTACGCCGCGACGTACGCGTAGCAGAGATTGGCCAGCGACTGCCAAATCCCGAGGAACCAGATGCCGGTGAAGATGCCGTATCTGGACATGAACAGACCGCCCAGCAGCCCGCCGGCAATGGCTGCAGCGATTCCAAAGGTGCCGGTAATCAGCCCGATTTCGGTAGTTGACAGGCCTTGGGAAAGCCAGAAAGGTCGGACCATGGGCCCGGCCGACATGTCTCCCAGCTTATAGAAGAGGATAAACAGGGATACCTGCACGACTCCCGGCCTGGAAAAGAAATCCCTGGCCGGCGCGGTGAGGTTCGACAATTGAAACGCCGGACGCTCCACTTCCACCCGAGGAAGCCAAAGTGTTGCCACGCTGCACAGGATGAGGATCGCGGCTGCAACGACGTATGTTGCCTGCCACCCGATCCATCCGCCCATCGCCACAAAGATCCCGCCTGCCACCACGAGAGCAACCCGGTACGCTGCCTGTCTGAAACCGTTGGCAAGCCCTATTTCAGAAGGTTTGAGCAGTTCAATGGTGTAGGCGTCAATCGCAATGTCCTGCGTGGCAGAGAGTATTGCCAATGCCCCCAGGGTGACCCACAGTATGAATGTCGGGTTGGAGGGGTCCAGGGGAACGATGAGGAGGATAGCCCCCCCCATGAGAAGCTGCGCTGCCCCGATCCAACGGCGCCGGCTGCCGAGGAAATCCACCGCCGGGGCCCACAGGAATTTGAGCGCGTACGGAAGAGTCAGGAGACTGAGCAACCCCAGGTCCACGAGAGACATGCCGTGAAGGCGAAAGTACACGGGCAATGTCTGTTCGATGACGCCGAAGGGAAACCCTTCCGCAAAATAGAGGAGGGAAACCAGGAGCAATTTTCTGTTCAGCTTCACTATGTGTCCTTTTGGTTCACCCGGTGGGGGGACGGATTCCCGAAGCACGGGGATCATACAGCAATCCAAAAAAAATCAACAAAATTTATTCCCCCGGTCACAGGTATGGTAGATTTCGAATTGTGTGAGAGCCCCCTGCCTCCCGAGCGGCCACGTGTCGATCGACCCCGATTACCCGCCGCATCGACCTTGGTCCGGGAGAAATCGACGAACTTCGTTCCTGAGGCGTTCAATTTTCGGCTTGGATGCGGTATAATCTAAACGAAGGAAGCGATCATGTCTGGACGGGAATCAAGCAGAAACGTCAACGCGAAGGAAGCGCTGGAATGCATCAGAGGTTCTATGTCCAACGCGGACATCATGGAGAAATTCCGTATTTCTCCGATGGGTTATGCTGATCTCCTGAAGCAGCTTTACCTTAAGAAGCTCGTTTCGGAAGAGGACATGGTCAGACGAGGTATTCGCTTCAAGGTCGCCAAACCTCAGAGTGAGCCCGAAAAGCCTCGCGAAGAAGAGCCGGTGATTCCACCCCAAACGGCTCAGTACGGGGAAGAATTTCTGGACACGGTGGAACTGACCGAGCTGCTGTCGTTCAAGACCCCTGAGTCGCCCAAAGAAGTAAAAGAACTTGAAGAGATTCCTTCACCGGGAGAGGGCGAAGAAAAGAAGGGTCGATTCAGCATCTCCGGTATCTTCAAGAAAGCCCGTTAGTCTCTTGGGACGATCCAACAAGGGGGACTCCTCGGCAGTCACCTCGGCCGAAAACCGGGGCTCGCAATTCGTGAAACCGGATTGCGTCTTTCCGCCGAATGACGATTCAGACAGATGCACGGGGGTCCGGAAGGGCAGTAAAGGAATGCGGCTCCGGATAAGCGAATGATTGCGGGAGCTGAACGATTTCTCTTGATTCCTTCGAGCTAAACGTTTACAGGTGTCTTGATGCGTTGATGGGACCAAGATGGGGGACGCAACAAATTCTTTGTTTCCCAGGTTTGCCATAGAATGACTTCCCGAGCTACCCCCTGCGGACGTGACGCGGCGGGGTGACGAAGGAAGTGTCGGTCAAATTGAGTCATGGGGCCTCGCTTCAACCGGTGTTCGCTTTACGGAGAGCGGTTGAAGGGAGCCTCGTTGAGTCGTTGTACCCAGCGTTGGTATTGTTGGCTGCCCGTCCAATGGACTTCACTTTGCGCTTTTGGTAGAAGATCGCAGGATATCCCCATCGTCGCAATGTGCCGTGACGTGCATCCGGATTAAGGAGAGAGAAATGCCGAAAAAGCCTCCCAGACGGGATCCGATTATCGTATATAAGAGAGAGGAAAGAGGCCTCAAGCCTTTCTTACCGAAATCGCGAGGGTTTCGGTTCGGTCCTCCCCAGGGCCCCGCACAAAAGTCCAAGAAGCCCAAGGAGACCAAAGCCGTTGTTCCTGAGAAGGTACGATTTCACAGCGCCAATATCGAAGCGATCGAGGCCATGCCGTCGCCGGAGAAGGAAATTACTCGAGCCTGCTATTACCTGTGCTTCCTGGTACACGAAACCAAGACCAGCACCGACTTGTTCCCCTTGAAGCACAACGTGCTGGAGAAAGTCTTCAAGAGCGGCCACAATTGTCTGACCGTCAGCTACATACGGCGGGGAGACCGCGAGATCTATCATCTCTCGGCCGAGGCGAAGAAGAATTGGGAAAAGGAAACGGACGGCAACAAACACCACATCCGGATGTACCTGACTCCCAAGTGCAAGGTGGAGTTCGATGACGGGTACTTCGACCTCTATCACTTCCATATCGTTGTGGAGCCGTTCCGCTTCTCATTCTATCTTCCCATTCATCAGGCCCCGTGGATCGACAAGAGGCGTCTCTCGAAACGGCCTTTCCATTACCCACAGACCGTCGAATACGGACTGGTCTCCGGCAAGGTCATAACCACATCGAGAAAAGCCACCATGGTGCCGTTGGAGAAGATCAAGGAAGAGATGCAGAAGCTCTTGGATCTGGACCTGGAAAAGAAGAAGTGAGGATCGCCTGCGGACGACCGCGGACCCGCCTTGGCCCATCTTCTACAGTGCATCGAGAAAAGTTGTTACGTTTCAAGATGTTATTAGGGCCTGACAAATCTGTGGCACCAGGAATTTGATTTCGAGCAACTCGAATCAGGTCACTGAGTCGCGTCGAACGGTACATTCCGAATA
>JBGSJS010000010.1:0-77146 GCA_041741735.1 Desulfomonilaceae bacterium
GGGTATTGTGGGGACGACCGATCCGGTCGGTAGAAGCCGGGCATCCGCAATACGTGACAGTATTTAGGAAACGGAACACTTAGCTGTATTCTTGATCCGGAGTGATACGATAAGAAGTCTTAGGATGAACTTGCAGCCCGATCCGCTCGGGGTGGATTGAGGCCTCGACCGACCCGACGTCCCTCCGGGAAGAAACATCGATCTAAGTCAGTTGGTCCTCGGCCTCGCGCAACAGCCGGCACACCGTCGTGTGACCTCCGGATGTTGCCGCGGCCAGTGCCGTCCTGCCTTCGCAGTCCTTGACACAAAAGTCCGAGCCCCACTCAAGCAGTTCCGCCACCACGTGCTCATGTCCCTCGGAGGCCGCCAAAATCAGCGCAGTAGCGCCCCGGTAATCGGCAATCTCCGTCTGGGGATCGTGTGCAAGCAAATACTTCACCACCGCACCGTGGCCCATGTGTGCCGCCCTCATAAGGGCGGTCCAACCCAAGGCGTCCACTGCGTCCACGTCGGCTCCGTACTTGATCAGGAGGTCCGCCACTTCCCGGTTACCCTGTCGGCAGGCCTTCATGAGTGCGGTGGCGCCGTACTCGTCGCCTGCCTCGGTGTCGGCTCCATGCTCGAGGAGAACCCGAACCACATGGGGCAGACCGAGCGCTGATGCCCACATCAACGGAGACCAGCCCAGGGCGTCCCGATCGTTGATATCAGCTCCGCAAGCAATGAGCGTCCTCAGTTTGGTCAGGTCGCCGGCTTTCACGGCAGCGAACACTGCCTCTTCCATGACACGGAAACTCCTGTCCTTTGCTCCCCGGAGGGCACCGATTCTCAATGATGTGGGATTCAATCATAACAGAACTTGAGCGAGGAGTCGCAAAAATCGGCGAATAGCGCCGCACAATTCACCGCCCATTTCAGACGGCCGAGGAGCTTTCTTCGTTTCACGCAACTTTCAATGCGCTCCGCTATTATTGCGAAACCGGGTCACGCCCATCGGGACGTTTCTCGGCAGTGGGTTCAGCCCCTACTATTTAGTTGACAAATGAACAGTGTTCATTATTATGATCGCAGTTCATGTTTGCGGGTCCGGAAAGACCCCTATCGTCACTCGATCGTCACAAAGTCCCATGCCGGAGATCGTCGTCATGGGGAAATATATCGCGGATCCACACACAGAGAGGAGGAGCTCATGTACGATTTCTTGCTCACACCGGAAGAGCGGGCTTTGAAGATGGAAGTGAGAGATTATGTCCGCACCGAGATCACCAGCGATTTCCTGAGGAAGATGGACAAAGACGAAATCACCTATCCAAGGGATTTCGTCGAAAGACTGGCCGAGAAGAACCTTCGAGGCGTACGCTTTCCCAAGCAATATGGCGGGAGAGGGATGTCCTGGGTGGCGGAGGTCGCGGCGGAAGAGGAGATCGGTTGTTTGGGGATGGCCCTCGGATGTGCCTACGTGATGCCTTCCATCGTTGGAGAAGCCTTGAATGTGTTCGGCACCGAAGAACAAAAGGAGAAATACCTGAAGCCCTACCTGGAAGGGAAATTCGTTGCCGCCGAGGCGTTGACCGAGCCCCGGGGAGGCTCCGACTTTTTCGGAGCCACCACCAAGGCGGTCCTCGACGGCGATCATTTCATCGTAAACGGCCAAAAGCGGTTCGTCGTGGGAGCAGAGGGCTCGGATTTTTTCGTGGTGTACTGTCGGACGAACTTTGACCCGAATTGCCACAAGTATAATCGTCTGAGCCTTTTGCTCATTGAGAAAGGCCCCGGCGTGGAGACCGAGTATCTCTACGGCCTGATGGGATGCAGAGGCGGCGGCACCGGGAGGCTGGTCTTCAGAGACGTCAAAGTGCCCAAGGAAAACCTTATCGGCCCCCTGCACGGCGGCGCACTCTGCTTCAATCAGATGATGATTCCCGAGCGCCTCACCTCCGCTGCTGCAAGCCTGGGCGCCTGGGGTGCCCTGGACCTTGCCGTGAGGTATTCCAACAATCGCAAGGCCTTCGGCAAGAACATTCGAGATTTCCAGGCCGTCAGCTTCATGGTCGCCGATTCCATCACTCAACTCGATGCGGCTCGTGGACTCACCTATATGGCTGCACGGGCGGTGGACGAAAACTATCCCAATGCGCGACGCATCGTCAGTGAAGCCAAGAGTTTTGCCACGCAGACCGCTTGGAACGTCGTAAACAATGCCATGCAAATTATGGGCGGAATCGGCTACACCGAAGTGTATCCCATCGAGCGGGCACTCAGAGATACCAGACTTTGCATGATTTGGACCGGCACCAGCCAGATCATGAACCTGCTGATCCAGCACGAATACTACAATGAAGTCCTGGATCAGGCTTACAGTCGCAGAAAGATGGAGAAGGACGCCATGCGCCCGGATGAGAGCGAGCGCTGCTACTCCGATGAGGATATGTGGGAGGTGCACAATGCCGGACCTTCTCAGCCGGGGAAGTAAGCGGATTGTCGGCACCTTGGTCTTCGGTGACGCATTCCGGTAGGATGCGGTGAGCTTATCGAACCGCATCGTTCGAGGTTCCTTTTCGACGAATGCGATGACCTCAACGTGCCCGGTCACGAGACGACGGCTTGCTCGGTCATTCCTGCGAAGGCGGGAATCCAGGCGCTTTGGACAATCTACCTGGACCCCTACCTTCGCCGGGGTGACTACTTCGTTCTTTGCTGCGTCCCCGTCCAGGCCGTTACACGGAACCGGATATTCCCCGGAAAACATGACCAAATTCCCGCAAGGGAGATAAAAGGAATCCATTGGCTCGACTTGCCGAAATCAAGCAACAAGAACGGGAGACCAGGCGACTGCTTATCCTTTCGGCCGCACAAAGGCTGTTCGCGCAGAAGGACTTCAAAAGCGTCACCGTCAGAGAAATTGCCGGGACCGCAGGGGTAAGCATTGGCACCATCTATAACTATTATCAAAATCTGGACGAGCTTTTTGTGGACGTCTTTGTGGGCGGAGTGGAAGAGATAATCGGCTTGCTCGATTCGGAAAAGCGAGGCGATCGGCCTTGTTCGCTCGACCGACTCTGTGAGGTCTATATCGGCTATCTCAACGACAATATGACATTTTACCAAATGATGTCGCATTTCATGCTCGGGGGAAAACTCTCGGACGCGGCCACGGACCGCTTGAATCGCTGCACCAGGGAAGTCATTGATCAGGTGGCGGCAACCGTCGAGGTTGAGGGCATCGGGACGGACACGCGGCTGATCGCTCAGGCTATCTTCTCCGCTCTGAACGGAATTATGATCAGCTACGCCACCTACCCCGGCAGGAGCCTGGATGAAATACGGCGCCACACCCTGAGGCTGGCCGCGCTGATGGCAGATCTCTTCGGGCAACAGGCCCGGAAGGGGTCCTAGGGACTTCAATGCCGGTCGTTCCGAGTTACCGAGAGAGCCCCCTTCGTCCGTAAACAGATCCGCCGGTAACGTTCTTTTGTGACTTCGTGTCTTCGCTGTTCGCTCGCTATCCCCTGCGATGAACGGATGCAGGCTTCCTTTCCCGGTCCCTGCCGCAAAGCTGAACCGCTCTACAAGGTCCTTTCATAACAGCGGTGCTCTCGATCATGGTCGACAGGCACCCAGGCTGCGACGCCAAATTCTTTCCAAATGCAAAGAGCCTTTTATTTTCAGTCCAAACCGGTTACAATGAAATCACGTACTCGATCGGATGTTGCGCCTTCGGACCGGTGCCGAAGTGAGACGGATCAAGAGAGCGGCAACACGGTTCTTCTCTCGCAATCGATCGGACGGAACGTTTTCCGTACCGGATCTTGCGATGACGGGAACCGTGATACCAGGAAGGGCACTCGGCTTAGTCAGGCAGCTTATCATGAAAATTGTGACCGCTGATTTCTTGGTCGCAGCGGAAGAAAAGAAGGATTATCCAGGCGGCGGGCTGAAAGAAATTGCGTTCTCGGGTCGGTCCAACGTCGGTAAATCGTCAATGATCAACACACTTTTGGGGAGGCGCAACCTGGTCCGGACTTCCAAGACCCCCGGCCGTACCCAGAAACTGAACTTCTTCGTCATCAATCAACGGTACGTATTCGTAGACCTGCCGGGGTACGGCTTCGCCGCAGTCCCGGAATCGGTGAAAAAGAGATGGCGTCCCATGGTGGAGGGCTATCTGCAAGCAAGGCGGGAGCTTGCAGCAGTCGTGACCATCGTAGACGCCCGGCGTCCCCCCACCGAATCGGACATGCAGTTGATCCACTATCTACAACATCATGACATTCCCTTTATCGTGGCCGCTACCAAGGCAGACAAGCTCAGCCGCTCCGAGACCGTGTCGTGCCTTCGGTCCATCGAGACCTTGCTCGGGGGAGATGCTCCGGTGGTCGTCTTCTCATCGTTGAACGGGCAGGGAAGAAATGAATTGTGGAAACAGATCAAAAACTTTATAGAGTGATGGCATTTCAGCCGGGGGGGCCCGGGGAACCCCTCTACGGCGAGGCCTCACAAACACTTGTGGGCACAAGTCCCAAAAGAAAAGAAAGGGCCTTATGGTCAAGAAAATGCTTATTAATGCCAGCCAGTCGGAGGAGTGCCGTGTTGCGGTCGTCTCCGACGGTTTGCTGGAGGAGCTCGATGTCCAGGTTAACACCCGTGAGGCAACTCTGGGTAACATTTACAAAGGGGTGATCAGCAGAATAGAGCCCTCCCTTCAAGCGGTGTTCGTCGATTATGGAGTCACAAAGAACGGATTCCTCTCAATTAATGACGTCCACCCGTCGTATTTTCCCGAATCGTTCGAGGCATGCCGACGCAGGCCCCGCATTCAGGATGTGTTCAAGCGGGACGATCAGGTCATAGTCCAGGTGAACAAAGAGGAGCGGTACACCAAAGGGGCAAGCCTGACGACGAACATTTCATTGGCAGGCCGTTACCTGGTTCTGATGCCGGGAACGGACTTGTGCGGCGTTTCCCGCAAGATAGAGGATGAAGTCGAGCGCAAGAAGCTCAAGGAGATCCTGCAGCAGCTCAAACCGCCCGAGAACATGGGCTTCATTATTCGCACCGCCGGAATGGGGCGGACAAAGACGGAGCTTTCCAGAGATCTGGCATACCTTCTCAGGTTGTGGCAGTCCATCGAGACTCAAGTGGCGGAAATCCCCGCACCCGCCCTGCTCTACCGCGAGCACGACATCGTGATCCGTTCCATACGTGAGCATTTCTCCCCGGACATCAACGAAATTCTCGTGGACGAAAAAGAAGTGTACAACAAGGCTCGGGACTTCTTCGCCCAAGTCATGCCCAAGTATCAGAATCTGGTGAAGTTGTCCCAGGAGAAGAGGCCGCTCTTCAACAAATACCAGTTGGAAGAACAGATCGAACAGGTCTACCGACGGCGAATCAAGCTCAAATCAGGGGGCTACATCATCATCGAGCCCACCGAAGCGCTTGTGACCGTTGACGTGAACTCCGGAAGCGCCACCAAGGAAAAGGGGATCGAAGACACGGCATTCCGGGTCAACATGGAGGCGGCTCCGGAAATAGCACGCCAGTTGAGACTGAGAGACCTCGGCGGCATCATCGTCATCGACTTTATCGACATGATGCAGAAAAAGCACAAGCAGGACGTGGAAAAGGCCCTAAAGACCGTTCTCAAACAGGACAGGGCCAAGACCAAAGTGACGCGCATTTCCACCTTGGGCCTGCTGGAGCTTTCCCGCCAGCGCCTCAAGTCCTCTCTCGGCACCGGCGAATACCTGGAGTGCCCTCTCTGCGACGGACGAGGAAAAGTCAAATCCCCGGAGATGGCGGCGATCTCCGCCTTCCGCAAGATCAAGTCACTCCTCTCCAAGGGAAACGTCGGAGAGGTTCGGGTCACGGTACCGGAAAAAGTTGCCGAATACCTCCTCAACAACATGAGGGCTTCGTTGTTTGAACTGGAGACCCTCTATTCGGCACGGATCGCCATTCTGTTCAAGCAAAACCCCATCGACAAAGATACCACCTTTGAAGTCTTCAAGGAGGAGCCCATAGAAGCTCCACCCGTGGAGGCCGCAGTCATGCCGACCCTGACAGCGGCTCCGGCTCCGATGCCCCAGGAAACGGAGGTGGTCGGGGAAGAAGAAGCTCCGGGAGAAGAAGATAAGAAACGGGCCAAACGCCCAGGCCGGCGGAGAAGACGCGGAGGAAGGAAGCGAGCGGTCGCTACCCCTGAGGAGCAGGTCCTTGCTCCCGAGGGCAATGAGACAGCGGATGCCGAGGAGAGCTCGACCGCTTCCGAAATCGAGCAGCCGGCACGATTTGAGGAAGAGCTCCTGGCCTTAGTCCACGAAGTCGGAGTGACGGACCCGGAAACCGATCGCCAGGAAACCCCGGTTTCCGCATCGCCGCCGGAAAAGCCGGATGCGGAGCAGGCGAAAGCGCCGGAGGAGGCGTCGCCCGCTCCCGAGGGCATGGTCGCCGGAGCCTCGGAGGTGCCCGTTGAAACCAATGGGACAGCCCACGCGGAAGAATCTCTCCCTGTCGCGGAATTGAAGACCGACGAGCCCAGGGAGGCCCCTAAGAAAAAAGAGCCCGCTCCACGAAAGGTCACCCTACAGAGTTTCCTTCCTTTTTCGTGAGACGACTCATCGGCCGTTGTGTAGGTATACTCATCGGTCCCCGGCGTGAAGAGTGCCGCTCGTTTCGGCGAGCGGCACTCTTGTTGCGCCGGCACATAAAAACTGCTAATCTTAAGCCGATCGAGAACAACAAAAGCCCTGGTCTTCTATCCCGCAGCATTCCGGCAGCCGCGAGGCGGCCGGCCGAAGTGTCGCGATCCACGTGCGGAGGATAGAAGTCCGGAATCGGATAAGTAGCCGTAATCACGAAGGAGGGTAGAGTCGTGGGCAAGGAAAAAGGTGTTGTGCACGTCGTAGGTACCGGAACCATCGGTGAACCGCTTATAGGACTGCTTTGTGCATTCAAGGATCAGGCCGGTTTTTCGGAGGTGACATTCCACAAGCGTTCGCCTTTACCCAGGGACGTGCCGAAACTCAGGGCCCTGATAGGCCGCGGAGCGCGTCTGACCGTGGACGAGGACAAGATAGGGGATTTCGAATCTCTCGGCATGAAGCCGGTAATGCTTCACGAGGAAGCCCTGGCAAAGGCCGATGTAGTCGTAGACTGTACCCCGTCGGGAGTCGGCATTTCCAACAAGAACGAATTTTATGAGAATTACCTCGCAACCACGAAGGGGTTCATCGCCCAAGGGAGTGAGTTCGGTTTCGGTAAGATGTACGCCCGGGGTATCAACGATGACGCCTTGGAAGTCGGTAAGGATCGCTTCATCCAGGTGGTGAGCTGCAACACCCACAACCTCTGCGCTTTGATAAATACCGTGGCTCTGGTGGACGGCGAAGACAACCTGGAGGAAGGCCGCTTCCTCTGCATCCGCCGCTCCAATGACATCAGCCAGGTCAAGGGCTTTGTGCCTTCACCTGAAGTGGGCAAACACGGCGATCCGGTCTTCGGAACGCACCACGCTCGGGATGCGTATCACCTGTTCCGGACCAAGGCGCTGGAGCTGAATCTGTGGTCTTCGGCCCTCAAATTGAACACCCAGTACATGCATTGCATCTACTTTACGTTGAAGCTCAAGCGTGCGGTCACTCGGGACGAAGCCCTTGAGAGATTGCGGGCGGACGACCGCATCTCCCTCACCAAGAAGCAGTCGGCATGCGAGGTCTTCTCTTTCGGAAGAGACCATGGATACTTCGGGAGGATTATGAACCAGACGGTAATCGTGGAGCCTTCGGTGGAAGTCCGCAAAGGCCATGAGGTTATCGGGTTCTGCTTCACACCTCAGGACGGCAACTCGCTGCTGAGCTCGTTCAGCGCTGCAGCTTGGTTCTTGGACCCGACGACGTACGTCGAACGGACAAACTGCCTCAAGCCGTATTTCTTCTCGGAAGTCTGAGACCGAGCCGGGAAGCCTTTCCGTGACCGAGGGCGCCGGAATCGGCAGAGAGTATCCTTCGGTGCCGCTCGTCGGTGTCGGGGCCGTCATCACTGACGGTGACAGGGTAATCCTGATACGGAGAGGCTCACCGCCCGGAGTGGGAGAGTGGAGCATTCCCGGCGGGCTGGTGCAGGTTGGCGAGACATTGACGCAGGCGGTGATCCGCGAGGCCCATGAAGAGACGGAGCTCCACGTAGAACCGCAGGGCCTCGTGGAATTGCTGGAGCGCATATTTCCCGACGGTGACGGCCGAATTAGATATCACTACGTCCTGGCCGATTACTGGTGCACCGTAACCGGGGGAAAATTGAAGGCCGGTACCGACGCTTTGGACGCCCAATGGGTCTCCAGGAGTGACTTGGCCGGTTACAAGCCTGCATCCGTCACGGAGAGCGTTATTCTGAAAGCCCTGGATATGGCGTCAGGGGCCTATCGGAAATAGTGGCCCATGAGAGGTCGGCGCAAAGGGCTCGGGGCCTTTGTGCACCCAAAGTGATGGGGACACGGGCTCCCATTCCCGGAGGAAATGAGATCGGTCGTCGAGTTGCATCAGCTATAGCTCCCTGCGCGGACGCATATTTTCATGTCTGAAGAGACCCGGGAGGTCTCCCGCCTTTAGTGTGGGAGACCTCTTCTGTTGAGGTGACAATGCACGAGGCTCCGCTGCTGGTGGACCCCATGTCGGAGATGCTGGCTCTCTCCACCGGCAAGTCCACCAAGAACATTATCGTTACCGCTCTGGAGGTGACCGGCCCCTTCGACTGGCCCGCTTATAAAATTGCAGCGGAAAAGACGGCTGAGAAATTCCCCCAGGTGAGAAGAAGAATAAAGGAGGTTAAGGTAGGGAGGAGGTTCCTGCTTCATTGGGAGCACCGGTCCGATCTTCACATGCCGGTCTTCTTTTCGGAGATGCCGGAGGGCGACGACGGCGATCCACTGTTGAAGAGGTTTTTGGACCACTTGGCCCCTCGCCTGGACCGAGACTGGAATCTCTTCGACGAAGTAGCAGCCGAGCTCCATGCAGTGAAAGTAGCCGACGAGCATCACATCCTTGCCTGCATGTTCCACCACATCGCGGCTGATGCGGGCACGGCGGCAGAGTACGGAAAGGAGCTCTTTAGCAATTACCATGAGATCGTCAAGGGAGAAAAACCCGAATGGGCTTACCACCAGATCTCGGTTTCGAGCTCGCGGAAGAGAAAGGTGGTCCCACACAAAACTTCCCGGATTGAGTTCTTTAATGACTTCAAGCGGGATTTGCGCCGCCTGGCAGAAAAATCCGCGTTGCTCGTGGGGAGCGGCAAAGCCGGTGACACTAGGCAACACCATGTGAGGCGGGTGCTGACGGTCGAGGACACGGAGAGACTCACCCGGCTCTCCTTGAGACGCGGAGCCTCTTCCGTAGACCTCCTCACCGCGGGACTCAACATGGCGGTGGACCAATGGAATGCGGCTCGTGGCGTGGCCCCGGGAGTGGTTACCACTTCATTGTCGGTGAACCTTCGGGGCAGATTCGAGGGCTACGGTGAAACGAACAACAGCTCTCTGCTCTTTTTCAGGACCACACCCGAGGAACGAAAGGATGCGGCCCAACTTACGCGGTCGCTGGCCTTGACCAGGATACGGCATTTCCGCAGGCAGGCGGACTTGAAGTGGCTCAGGAACACGGTCAAGGGGCTCAAGGCACTTGCCTATTTTCCTTTCCGCATCAAACGAAGGATTGTTGACTTCATGGTGAATCGCCATGAATTTACCATTGCCATCGGATTACTGGGCGTGCTCTGGCCCAAGCTGAAGAACGGGAAGCCCACCGCTGAATCTTTTCTCACGAGCACAGGGGATCTCTCCGTCACCGGGGTTTATGGACTCGGTTATAAACTCCTCTCCAGCACCCGGGTCCTCCTCATCGTCTATGCATTTGATAACCGGTTGAATCTTGTACTCTCAACATCGGCGTCCCTGTTCACGCATGACGAAACCGAGAGATTTCTTGACCTGTTCGTGGGAAATCTCCTGACCAACCCTTTGCAGGATGGCGCACCACCCGCATCCGTCCCTCCGGACGGTAAAACGCATCATACTGTTTGAGGGAACTATTTCACTTCTTCGAGCACGGTGGGGGAAGGTCTCACGGCGCACTGAGGAGAGCGCACCGGGTCGAGCCGTGTGGGCTCATAGCGGTTCGAGCTGTAGGTGGTGCCGCGCCATTGGAGGGCGTCCTTGCAGAGAATCTTCTTGATCATCACGCCAAAAGCAACCACCAGGACTAGGTTGCCCAGCCCCAGAAAAGCGGAATACTTGGAAGGAACTCCCAATTGGCGATAGTAGAAGCACGGAACCACCGCCATGGAGCACGCGCAGACCGCCGGGACGAGAAGCCAGCCACTCGGCCACAACTCCCGGGCGTAGGGGATATAAAAGTAGAGTGCCATGATAAGGACAGGGACGCTCATCAGGAGATGTGTGCCGAAATGTTTCAGGACCGTGGCTAATCGGTAATTCATCGATGCGCTGATGATACGGGACCAGCCGTTGAAGGTTTCCCTGAAGTTCGTGTACATGCGGGTTTGAAGGAGCTTCCTTCCGTTGGCGAAGATCAGTCCCAGTCCTGCAGCCTTCACTCTCTTCCCGATGCCGATGTCTTCCACGGCGAGGTCCTTCACGTCTTGATGGCCCCCGATGGCATTGTATGTCCTTCGACTTATGAGATAAAACATTCCGTTAGCCGAGGCTGTCGGACTTTCCGGATCGTTCACCTCCGAAAGGGGAAAGAGCATGCAGGACACCGACGCGAACGCCGGTAGGAGCGCTTTTTCCCAGAAAGTCTTCACGATGAACTGCGGGCTGAGAGTAACCATGCCCACATTCTTCCGCATCGCCTCCCGGTAACATTGCCTCAGCGCAGACCCTTCCAGGCGGCTGTCGGCGTCCAGGAAAGCGAGCCACTCCCCTCTGGCATAACGAACCCCCTCGTCAAGGGCATGGCACTTGCCCGTCCATCCCTCGGGAAGGTGCGTCACGGAGACAAGCCTACAGCCGATCCGATGCTTGAACAACTCTCGTGCGACGGAAGCCGTCGCATCAGAGGACCGGTCGTCAACGCAAATAAGCTCCAACCTGGGGTAGTCCTGTGCCAGTACCGATTGCAGACACTCGCGGATGAATGCCTCCTCGTTATGGGCAGGAACGATGACGGAAATGAGAGGAACCGCATTCGGAAGGGGGGCGTCATGGCACGGATCGAGGGAAGGGACCTTCAGCCACGTCAACACAAGATCGCGGACCATAAGAGCCCAGAAACAGATCATAAACAGCAAGACGGCCCCGGCCGCCCAAAACGCTACGTGGTTCAAAGGACTTCCTTGAATATCCCATGCCTGGTTGGATACCGCGACGCAGTGGTTTCACTATACCATGAATTCGCGCGGCAGGGCACTCTTTTTGCGCGTAGTCCGCGTTGGGGTTCGCTCTCTGTGGGAGGGAGAGCTAATATAAGATTCTCCTCTACTGTGATCCCGCCGACAAGAAAACGGAGGGCCGAGGCACTCCGTTTTCTTGTCGTCAGATTGTTTCCGAAAGCTTAGAATTCGCCCTTGAGCACGATTTCCATACCGTAGATCGGGGAGATTCCGCGGTCGGGGTTAACCCCCCAGTCTGCGGGATCCGTGCTTCCGACGATCCCACCGGTTCCCCAGTTGGTCACGTTCTTGTCCACGCACGCCCATTTGAACCAGTCACCGGGCTGCCAGTAGGCGAAGGTGGAGTTCAGGGTCAGGCCTTCGAGGAGTCTCCAGGTGAAGCCGGCGTCAAACTCATATCCAAGGCCGGTGTCCGGGATGTTGGGTGCACCGACTCGGTCGGTTCCCTGCCAACGTCTCACGATGCTTCCGTCGTTATTCGCCGGATCGGGTGCTATACAGCCGATACCGAAGCCGCTCTTGGAAGCACGGTTCGCATAGAAGAAACTGCCGTAGAGGTTCAAGTTCGCTGCAACCGAGTAATCCACGCGAGCGGCTATCACCTCGGCGTCCTCAACGTATCCGTTTCCGGTTTCGGGGTTGATAAACATTCCGAGACCATAACCGTAGACCATCAGGTAGCTGTACGGTCTGTAGAGCCCTGTGTTTGAGAAAGAAGCGCTGTTGAGCACGCCGGTCTTGTCGATGTAGGTGACGGCGGCCTGAGTCTGTCTCTGGCCGTCAAACTGGCCGCCTCGTCTGTCATCACCCTCCGACCACGAATAGAGAAGAGAGACTTTAGCAGGGCCTGCAATTGTGTGACCCTCAACCATCCAGCGCCAGTGCTCCAAGAAAGTGTCCCGCACGCCGGGTCTGGGTGCGCCACCAGCGAGCTTGCGTCTGTTTCGGTCGGTCCTGTTGTAGAAATCCGTTTCAGCGTTGAGGAAGATGCGTCCGTTGTAATACTTGAAGTAGGCACCGCCGTAGAGATCCGATCGGTCCCGAAAACTCTGGGTGACTCTTGTCGCAGGAGCCCAAACCTGGCGCTCACCGCCCCTGTGAGAATTGGGACCGATATTGAGGATCGCTCCCATATCAAAGGGTCCGCTACGATACGTTACGTTGGGCGCTGAAGTATCCCAGATACGAGTGTTGTTTTTGTCGTAGTCGGAATTGTAATAGTCACCAGTGGACGCTCGTCTCGAGGGATAAAGGGATAACCCTATACGAAAGGGACCGTATGGAGCGGTGATCGAAAGAGACTCTGAAGAACGGGACTCCGTCCCGTTCCATCCGAGGCCGGTGCCCCAAGTGGAGGGACGCTTGCCGACGGATAAGGAACCCCAGGGAAGCTGAGCGCCCAGCCAGAGGGTGTTCCAGTAACCCGGGGAGAAGGATTGCTGGATACCACCGTACCGGTTGTTGAGGTATTCCGAGGCAACCAGATTGCCCGTGCCGTTTGGGCCCCACTCGCCTACGTAATATTGCCCGCGGATTCTGATGGCCTTGTTGATCCGGAGCTGTATGTCGGTACCCATGTACTGGGTGTTCCAGGTGCCGTCGGAACCGGAGACTATGTTGCCGCCGTTATCCCCCAGCCACGCATTGTACGGGGCAAAGGCTCCAACGGCGTTAGAGACGGTAGCCACTCCAGAGGATGCAGCAGAATCGTATTTTCCAAAGAAGCCGTCCGAGCCTCCCTGGGTTCTACCTTCCAGCTCCCAACTGAACGCGCCGGACATGCTGAATTCCCATGCGCCGGCCGGGGCTGTGAGCAGCGGAACACTGATGCACACGACGGCTAAGAGCAACCAAACCCTATAGCGATCCATGTAAATTCCTCCTTTAGCAATGGACGACCACAGACCGTCCGACAAGAATTCAAAAAGCATCCCTCCCTAGTGCACGCTCACCGGGCGAGACAGCGCACCACGAAGAAGGCTTTCACAGGTATTGTATGCAGTCGAATTCAAACCGCCCAGCAGTTGGAAAAAGTCAAGTCATGTGCCTGACTCCACTGCGCAAGCGACCCTACAACTACTCTGCGGAACCGGCGACCGTCCCTTCGAGGGATCTGTTCGCTCGCGCCAACTGCCAAACACTGGGTGGCATAAATTCGGCGACAACTTCTGCCCTCGGGATTGCTTCGTCGCTCTATTCCTTGGAATGACACCCGGAACTTGTCATCGCGAGCTTGGCCAAGCAATCTCAGAGGGCCCAGAATACTCAACCGTATTTCCGCCACATAGTCCGAGGTCATGGCAGGACCTCTCTTTGGACAGTGAGCGTTTGTCACCTACCTTTTCACTCAAGAAAGTACAATGATTTTCAAAAAAGTGGCACCCATAACCCCAAAAAAACGGAGGGCCGAAGCCCTCCGTTCGGTTGTTTGATAGATTGCTGCGACCGGTTAGAACTCGCCCTTTACCGTCAACTCCATGCCGTAGATGGGGGAGATTGCCCGGTCGGGGTTGATGCCCCAGTATGTCGGGGTTGGATTGGCAATCGGAGCGGGGGTTGCCCCCCAGTTGGTCACGTTCTTGTCGATACACGCCCATTTGAACCAGTCACCCGGCTGCCAGTAACCGAACGTGCCGTTGACGGTCAGCCCTTCCAACAGCTTCCAGGTAAACCCCGCATCGAACTCGTAACCCAACCCGGTGTCGGGGATATTAGGGGCGCCCACGCGGTCCGGACTCGTGCTTCCTCCCCCTTGCCAGCGTACAAGAATGGAGCCGTTAGTGACGCTCGTTGCCCCGGACCCAGGATTCGGCGCGATGCATCCCCAACCGAAGCCGCTCTTGGAAGCCCGGTTCGCGTAGAAGAAACTGCCGTAAAGGTTCAGGTTAGCCGCAACCGAGTAATCCACACGGGCCCCCAGCACCTCGGCGTCCTCAACGTACCCGTTTCCGGTATCCCCGTTGACAAACACGCCGAGACCGTACGCGTATACCATCAGATAGCTGTACGGTCTGAAAAGGCCGGTGTTGGAGAATGAACCGCTGTTAAGGACGCCGAATTTGTCGGTATAGGTCACGGCCGAGGCTAACTGTCTCTGTCCGACAAACTGACCGCCGCGACGGTCGTCGCCCGAGGACCATGCATACAGCAACGCAACCTTGGCCGGCCCGGCCAGGGCATGCCCTTCGACCATCCATCTCCAATGCTCAAGGTAGGTGTCCCTCACACCGGGTCGGGGTGCACCCGAAGCCAGCTTACGCCTGTTCCTGTCAGTCCTCGTGTAGTAATCCGTTTCAGCGTTGAAGAAGAAACGGCCGTTGTAATACTTGAAGTACGCACCGCCGTAGATATCCGAGCGGTCTCGATAGCTACCCGTCACTCTCGTGGCCGGATTGGCAATCGTGCGTTCGCCGCCGCGGTGAGAATTGGGACCGAAGTTGAAGATTACGCCCATGTCTACAGGGCCGGACCGATAGGTAACGTTGGGGATGGCCATGTCCCATATACGGAGGTTGTTCTTGTCGTAATCGGGATTGTAATAGTCGCCGGACGAGGCGCGTCTCGAAGCATAGAAGGAAATCCCAATACGAAGGGGACCGTACGGAGCCGTGAGTGAAAAAGACTCCGATGTACGGGAATCCGTGCCGTTCCAGCCAAGGCCCGTGCCCCATACGGACGGACGTTTGCCCAGAGACAACGAGCCCCAGGGCAGGTTTGCGCTCAACCACAGGGTGTTCCAGTAACCCGGGGAGAAGGAGCGCTGAATACCGGGAAATCGGTTGTTAAGGTATTCCGAGGCAACCTGATTGCCCGCGCCATCGGGGCCCCATTCTCCTATGTAATAAAGCCCTCGGATCCTGATTGCCTTGTTGATCCTGAGCTGCATGTTGGTGCCCATGTACTGGGTGTTCCATGTGGCATCGGAACCAGACACTATGGCTATCGGAAAATGGTATCCCATCCACGCGTTGTACGGTGCATAAGCGCCTATCACGTTGGTTGCAGCTGGACCGACTCCGGGAGCTGCTGCCGAGTCATATCTTCCGAAGAAACCGTCGGACCCTCCCTGGCTTCTGCCCTCCAGCTCCCAGGTGAGTGCGCCGGACATGGTGAATTCCCATGCGCCGGCCGGGGCCGTGAGCAGCGGAACGCCGATACACACGACGGCTAAGAGCAACCAAACCCTATAGCGATCCATTTAAATTCCTCCTTTAGCAATGGACGGCACAGACCGTCCCAAAAGAATCAAATAGGCATTCCCGCTTGGCCGATCTGTAAGACAGACTCGCCCGAGCGAAAGAAGCCGACAATAGAGCTGTATCGAAAGTTACAGGGCTATCCTACGCATCACATAGCCAATTGTCAAGGAAAAATCAGGTGCGTGTTAAGGAAAAGATGCAACAAAAATGTAAGGGTCGCTGTGCTTTGGAGTCGTCGGACTTGAACGCAGAAAACTACCGTCACGTAGCTCTATTCATGAGCGTCCGCCTGAAATGTACCTAAAAATTGGCTTTTTCGCTCCTTTTACCTCCCCGAAATCCAAAGTGCCTTTGCGCGAGCTCATTGTTAGAATTGTGTTAAGAAATGGCCGAGGGCAACTTGGGACAGTGATTTTACAGCATTTTTTTTGAGATTCGGACCCGAAGATCGCTGAGGTTGGGGTTCTCTTCCAGGGAACCTTTCATCACGACCTCGCGCTCTCGAGGTCCGGGGTACGCGCCTGAGGTCTTGATAACTGGGCCCCCTCGGGATAAAGTGTCTCCGACTCGATAAGGAGAAGACCGTGGAGCCTCAGCCGGGACACAAGGTACACATAACGATTCTGGGTAGCGGTACCGCTACGCCCGTCCTCGAGCGGAACGCATCCGGTGTGGCTATCCACTCGTCGGACCGATGGATTCTCGTCGATATGGGGCCGGGCACTCTTCGGCGCATGTGCGAGGCAGGAATTGAATGCCGATGGATTGACCTGATACTGCTGACACATTTCCATCCGGATCATGTCTCGGACCTTGTCCCGTTCCTTTTTGCCGCCAACTACGCATACTCCGGTCGCCGGAGTGATCCTTTCCACCTGATCGGGCCCAAGGGTTTGGAACAATTCTACAGCGCATCGGTCGGAGTTTACGGAGACTGGATTGTTCCTTCCGGGGGACGCTTACATCTTAAGGAGATGGAGATCGACGGACCGAGGACTTCTTCACATGGCGGCGTAAAGGTGCATTCGGTGCCGTCGGTTCACATGATTCCAAGTTTGTCATACAGAATTGAGACTTCCGACGTTTCTATCACCATATCGGGTGATAGCGACTTCTCCGAAGATCTCGTGAACTTGGCTGCCGGAACCGATGTTCTGATCTGCGAGTGCTCGTTTCCCGACGACATGAAGCATTCCGGACACATGGTTCCCTCCGAGGCAGGCCGGGTTGCCGCCCTGGCTGGGGCGAAGAGACTTGTACTGACGCACTTTTATCCTCCCTGTGACGAGGTGAATGTGATAGACCAAGCAGCACGGGTCTTTGACGGAGAAATCGTCAAGGCCGCGGATCTTATGATCATAGAGGTTTGAGTGAAGGGCAAAACTCGACGAGATTCAGGGACCGAACCGCGGTGGCGGCTCGTTCTTCCGAGGCCTTAAAGTATGAAAAAGCATTTCAGCGGAATAGTGGGAAGGACACTCTTTACCGTCTTTGTTGTAATTCCTGCAGTCTGTTTTTTGGTGGTGCCGATCTTTCTGGCCGGAGCCGGCCTGGGCACTTACCTCTTTTACCTCCCAAAATTGCCTAAGATACCGGAAATGCAATCGTATCAGCCGAGGACCGTCTCGACGTTCTTTGCCGACGACGGCACCGTGATCGGTGTTTTCTATAAGCAGAAGAGGTTCGTGGTCGATCTCGACCAAATACCCGCGCACGTGGTCAAAGCGTTTCTCGCCGCGGAAGATGCGAATTTCTTTCATCATCGAGGGGTGGAATTGAAGGGCCTTGGCCGTGCCGTCATCAAAAACATCCAAGGAGCTCGAGTCGGGGGCAGCACTATCACCATGCAGGTCACCCGCAATTTTCTCCTCACGTCGGACAAGAAAATGTCTCGAAAGATCAAAGAGATCATGCTCGCACTCAAGTTGGACCCGCTATGGGGGAAAAAGAAGATACTCTACATTTACCTCAATGAGATCTACCTCGGTGAAGGCTGCTACGGAGTCGAGGCAGCGGCACGAGGCTATTTCGGCAAGCCCGTGCAGCACCTGACCGTGGCTGAAGCCGCATTGATCGCGGGTCTTGTGGCGAGCCCGGCACGGTGGAATCCGTTCAAAAACGAAAGAAAGGCTAGAATAAGGCAGCTTTTCGTGTTGGGTCAGATGTTGAAGTCGGGATTTATTACCGAGGCTCAGTACAAGCAGGCCGAGGAGCAGAAGCTGGTCTTCAAGGAGGATACCCAGAGGCCCTTCGATCTCGTCCCCGACTACGCGGAGACGGTGAGGCGCTACATAGTCAAGAAATACGGATCGGACAAGCTTTACAACGAAGGCCTCAAGGTATTCACCGCATGCAAGGTGGATTTCCAGCGCAAAGCCCAGGAGGCCATGGAGAAAGGGCTGAAAGAAGTCGAAGGAAGACAGAAGAATCTGGCCATCGTGAACAATGTTCCCCCTGACCAGATTGCCGAACTGCTGGAAAAGCGCAGGACACCCGAGCTGACGGACGCAAAGATCTACCAGGGAGTGGTCATCAAGGTCATTCCGGACAGAAAGAAGAAACGGACGGACCTTATCGTCGCTCTCAGCAAGAAGCTCAAAGGTGTGGTGCACCTGGATAAATTGGTGTCGATCTACCATGTGGGTCATGTGCTGGCCCTCCGGTTCGACCAGGTTGTGGACAGCACCCCGGTGTTCGTGCTTGACGACAAACCGAAACTGCAGGGGGCTCTCGTCTGCATCGAGAACAAGACCGGGTACGTACGTGCGGTAGTAGGCGGGGCCACCGGTGAGCGTTTCCAATTCAACCGGGCCATTCAGGCCAGGAGGCAGCCGGGCAGCGCTTTCAAACCGATTATCTATGCGGTAGCACTGGAGTCGAAGAGTTATAGTCCCGCGACGGTGGTGGTGGACGAGCCCATTGTCGTAGACCTCGATGAAAAAGCCGAAGAGTCATGGGAGCCCAAGAACGCAGGGGGCCACTTTCTCGGACCTATGAGTTTTCGCCGTGCCCTGGAGCTTTCGCGCAATATCTGTACGATCAAGATTCTCATGGACGTAGGATTCGAACCGGTCATACGGATGGCTCACAACATGGGCATCCAGGAATCGTTGGGAAGTAATCTTTCTTTGAGCCTGGGCACATCCGAAATGAGTCTCTATGAATTGACCGCTGCATACACGGTCTTCCCCAATAGCGGCGTGTACGTTGAGCCCATCATGGTAAAGCGTATTGAGGATCGTTTCGGCAATACCCTCGAGGACAACACGGCCCTCCCTATGCTCGATGAGAGCCTGATTCCGTACCCCACTCCGCGCAAGGACCTCGAACGGTACGTATTGAATCCTCCGGATTACGGTCAGGGAGTCCAATACTCCGAATATTATCCCGAGGAAGGGCAGCGTGCTCAAAATCCCACGGAGTACCGCTCCCCGGACGAGAGTAATCCCGCATCAACGGGAACGACCGGCGACGGAGACAAGGGGCCGGCCGGCTCCTCTTCCAGAGTGCATGCGGCCATATCGCCTCAGACCGCATATATTATGACTTGCCTGCTCCAGGGAGGAGTTCGGCACGGGACGGGCGCTGGTATGAGAAAGTACCTCACCCGAGGGGACCTTGCCGGGAAGACCGGAACCACCAACCGTGCAGCGGACACGTGGTTCGTGGGCTTCAGTCCGGATTTTACCGCGGGGGTCTGGGTGGGGTTTGACGAGAAACGTCCCTTGGGAAAGAAAGAAGGAGGCGGACGGGCTGCCTTACCGATCTGGGGTTACTTCATGAAAGATATGCTTCAGAAAATTCCGGAACGGCAGTTTCCCGTTCCTCCGGAAGTCGTATTCGAGGAGCTGGTTACCGTAGGAGGCAATCCCAAGGAAGGCTTCGTTCGCCAAACGGTCACGGAGCCTGTGTACGCGCCGTTCGCGCACCAGACAATATTCTCGTGTCCTCTGGACCCTCCTCAGACGTTGGCCGAGTACGTGGATTTGACCTATCCGGCCTATTCGTACGAGCAGCCCCAGTATGCCGCTCCGGGTGGAAATCCCTACTATCCGGCCCCTCCGGTTCGTCAGCCCGGCGCCCCCTATCAGCAGCCTGCACAGCCCAGCGCTTATGCACCGCAACCCAATGGAGCAGCTCCGCCGTATCCCCCCCAAAGAGGCGCGGCATATGCACCGCAACCTCCGGTACGTCAGAGGGGAGCCGTAAGTCCTGGCCCCGGCGGCCCTACCGCGCCGGGTTGGGGTCCTCCCCGGCCTACCGCTCCTCCCCAAACCCGATCAGCCCGCCCGGCCCCTCGCACACAAGGGGCACCGCAGACATACGGCCCTGCGCGGCCCGGTGCGTCGGTCGATCCTCGGCTGGACCCGAGAATTCCACTCGATCCGGATCGAAATCGGTATGTACCACAGCCCAGGTGAGAAGGGGTGAGGCAGTAGCCCGCCCGTACCATCGGTGCTCTCGTGAGACGGCAGTGGGAGAGGGGCTTTGAGGAAACGGCAATGCGAGTAGCCGTCGCGATGAGTGGGGGTGTGGACAGCACCGCAGCCGCTTTGCTGCTGAAGAGGGCGGGACACGAAGTGGTCGGGCTACACATGCTTCTCCACGAAGGGTCGGATGCAACGTGGTCGGCAGCTCGGCTGGCCGCGGATGAATTGGGTCTCCCCATACGGAAGGTGGACCTTGCCTCCCAATTCAGGGATCTCATCGTAATCCCCTTTTTGCGAGCCTATGCAGCGGGTCGGACGCCGTCGCCGTGCCCTCTGTGCAACCGGTTCATCAAGATGGGCCTCCTCTTTGAAAGGGCAAAGGCGCTCGGTTATTCCCGTCTCGCCACCGGACACTACGCGCGCGTTGAAGCAACGCCGTCAGGGCCCATATTGCGCAGAGGCAAAGACGCGGCCAAGGACCAGTCGTATTTCCTCTCCATGTTGACTCGGGAGCTGCTCGGCCAAGCGATCTTTCCCCTTGCAGAGGTCACCAAAGCGGAGGTCAGAGCCCTTTTGAGCTCAGAGGGGATTTGTCTCCCCGATTCAGAGGACTCTCAAGAGTTGTGTTTCGTGCCCCAGGACGATTATCGCCTCTTCCTCGAACGAGAGGGTGTCGTCAGTCGTCCGGGCCCTATTGTCGATACCCAAGGCAGAATCCTCGGGCGTCACCGTGGAGTGACCCAGTATACCGTGGGTCAGAGACGAGGTTTGGGCATCTGCGGCTCCGAGCCCCTCTACGTAATCCGTATCGACGCGGAAAACCGGACTTTGGTGGTGGGGACGAGGCGGGAGACCTACGTGTCCGGGGCACTGATAGGCGGAGCGAACATCCTCACGATCCCCCCTCCCCTGGTGGGGGAGGAGCTCGACATCAAAATACGCTCCTCAGCACGACCTGTCCGCTGCCTGGTTGGCTTCGCCGAGGCGGACCTTCTGGAGGTCCGATTCATCGAGCCACTGTCCGGGGTGGCACCGGGTCAAGCAGCCGTTCTTTACCGCGGGGACCGTGTGGTTGCGGGAGGATGGATAGAGCCCTCGGAGCCATAGGGAATCACGGGGTCACCCGGCACTATCCATTGACTTACGCGCGGCAGGCTGTCTTTGCGAGGAGCCAAGCGACGAAGCAATCTCTCATTTTGCGCTGTCAAATCAACGAGATTGCTTCGCTTCGCTCGCAATGACAAATTGGCAGTTCAGTTCATCGCCGGCACCACGACTTCCAAGAGCAACTGAAAGGCCAATACTCGGAAATAGGCAGGATTGCCGGATCGCAGCCTCTAACCGTTGCGTAACAAAAAAAGCCGAGAGAGCGTTAGCTCCTTGATCTTAAGGATATTTCCAGGGTAGAATGGATCGAGCCCTGATGGAGCAATCGAAACATGACAGGAAGAGATCCTTCTGCGTCGCATCTTTCGTGGGACCACAAGCCGGAGCTCAACGAGCCGTATGCGGTGGCCGGTTTCCATGGATGGTCCAACGCGGGAAACGTCTCCAGCGATACCCTCGAGCATTTGATTGCCGCGGTGGAGCCCCGGGTCTTTGCCACCATAAGCCATGAGCCGTTTGTAAATTACACCCTCGATCGACCAATTGCCGAAATAGAGAACGGCCTCATCCACGAGATCGAACCTGCATATACGGAACTCCTGTATTGGAAAAACCCTCAAGGTCCCCACGATGTGGTGTTTCTCCTTGCCAAGGAACCGCATTACGGGTGGCTCGGCTACTCTCAAATTATGCTGGACGTGATGACCGAACTCGGTGTAAAAAGGCTCTACACGGTAGGAGGGGTACAAGACAGCATATCTCATACCGCCCCTCTGCTCATATCCGTGGTCGCATCTTCACCTGCAATGATAGCCGAGACGGTTCGGCCGGAGTTCGGCCTTCGGGCCGCGGAGTACTATGGGCCTATCAGCATCCATTCCCAGCTCGTCAAGATGTGTGGGGAGGGTGGTATCGAAGGCATCAGCTATTGGGGACATGTGCCGGCCTATTTACAGCAGAACCCCCGGCTGGTGGCCCGTTTGATCACGCTTCTCAACGAGACTATCGGCATGCGGTGCCCAGTGCAGCCCTTGAGGCAAAAGGCTTTGGAGCTTGACAGGAGATTGCATGAAGCTCTCTTGAAAGATCCAAATCTGAGACGATTCGTAGAGACCGCTGAACCTGAGGTCGCCTCCGACGAAGAGTCAACGGACAGTGAGAAGGTAATACGTCTGAATGATTTCCAGCACCGCGGTTCACACGATGACCCAAAGCAATGACCCTGGAGAGAAGCGTCTCTCGGGTGCCGGTAATGGTTTATGGACTCCAGTAGCTTAGCGATACAAATCATTCCCGACCTGAATATTGACGATAAGTACGCTGCGATCATCGGGGAGGCGCAGAACCGAATCAATGCATTCACCGGTAACGCCCTCAAGGGCGATCGACTGGGAGAGCTGTTCAACCTCGACAGAAGCAATATTAAGCATGAAGTGGCGTCAAAAGTCCTGATGGCTCCGGGAACTCTCTCCACGGGGTTCCAGTTTGAGAGCCGCACGGACGCTGCTGATGACAATTTCAGGGTCTATGTCAGGAAGGTTCTGGCCAATAAAAAGGCCGTCAAATTCTACCTGACCCCCCCGGTTCAGGAAATCATGCTCCAGCTCATCTCGCTGGAAGATCGTCGCACCGTTGCCATTTTTTCCATGCTCAACAGCTCGCTGGATGTGGGTTATCGTATCCTTACCACCTTGTACGGGAATCAACTCAGGCGTCTGGTGGATAAGGTAGCCGTCTTCCTGCGGGACGGGGTGGCAATCAAACTGGAGAAGCTCTCAGTGGACAAACCGCCGGACGAATCCGGGCTGTGGGATGAGGCGGCAGGCACGGAACCGACCAAACCGTCTTCCGGAGCACCCGGCCGGGTGGGCTCCCAGGACAACCTGCTCCAGGTCATGGCCGACGACACGGTTTTCAATGAGCTGAACCAGTATGTGGAGCATGTCAAGTCCAGAAGCGACAGGATTCGCGAAAAGAGGCGCATGCTCGAAGAGAATCCGGACATGTCCAGGCAGGAGATTTACGAGCAGATGGTCCGCGAAGATCTGGGACATCTGGAGAATTGCTACGCCAGAATCCACATCTATCTCAAAGCTTTTTATAAGAACAAAGACAAGCGGGTGCCGAATCAGAACAAGGTGCTGAGACTCTTCTTCGCCGGAGAGATCGAGAAGATCTCGGGCGAAACAGGGCTCCTGGAAGATCTGCTGGCCCTGGATGAGGAAGCATACTTCAAGAACATAGCCCGCCACGGCGAATTGTACCAAGATTAGGGCACAGGACGCTTCCCAAACCGTTATGCCGCAGAGCGCTGAAGCTGTTGTGCATCGAGGAAGGAATAGGTTTATTCCTGCCGAATTCGACCCACAGGAAGCGACGTGGCGTAACCCCACTGCCCAAGTATGAGATTTCATAAATTCGGTGTGGATTCCATTTCCACCGGTCACTTGTGCCGGCGGCATCTGACGTGCCGGGAAGCATCCGCAATCGGCCCGTCGGCAAGACGGTATTGGAGGGAGGGACACTCATGCCCTGGAAGGGCAGACCAACAATAGCCGTAGGTTTCAACCTACGGAAACGAGCATCAACAAACGAGTTTGGACCCTGAAGGGGTCCTCCAACGGTCGTTCAAGAAGAAGCATGTTGGACGACCCCTTCAGGGTCGATCAAGGAGTTTTTGGACAGGCGGCCTTGTGTCCCGCAGGTTGAAACCTGCGGCTATTCAGAGTGCGCCCCTGCAGGGCGCGGCTACTGCCGTCCGGTCCGTGAGGTCAACCACAAAGCAGCCGGAGCACGTGACCGGAGAGGTTGCCACACAATACGGAACCGTTCCCCGGAAAAGGAATACTACGTCCGGCGGTGAAAGATGTCCGCGATGCCGTTTCTTTCGAGACGAGCCGACACGCGTGCCCCCTTCCCCACCGTCCTCCATTTTCTTAGAAGCCGTTTTTCAACGAATCGGCAAGAACGCCTTTGTCCAGGTAGAGTATCTTTTTCGCCCTCCGAGCTGCACGTGGATCGTGCGTGACCATGATCACCGTCTTGCGGAACGTTTCGTTGAGCTCGTTCAGGAGATCCAGCACGTCGGTGGCCGACTTCTTGTCCAGGTCGCCGGTAGGCTCGTCGGCTACGAGAATCAGCGGATCGGTCACGAGCGCCCGTGCGATGGCAACCCGCTGCTGCTGTCCCCCGGAAAGCTGTGACGGATAGTGGTCTATCCTGTCCGACAGTCCCACCGCGTCCAGAGCGGCCATGGCGTGCTCGTCCCTGCTTCGGCGAGGGAGTGAGGTGAGGAGAAGCGGAAGTCGCACGTTCTCGAAGGCGGTCAACACCGGAATGAGGTTGTAAAACTGAAAGATGAACCCAACGTGGGAGGCACGCCAGTGACTCAACTCGGACTCGCCCAACGTCGCGATGTCCAGTCCGCTAACGCGCAGAGTTCCTTCGTCGGGCCGATCTATCCCCGCGATGAGGTTGAGCAGGGTCGTCTTTCCCGACCCGGAGGGACCCATGAGAGCGAGAAACTCCCCTTCATCGACTGTCAGCGCAATGTTTCTGAGCACCGGGATGGTCTGGACGCCCCGTCGATAGGATTTGCTCAGGTCTTCGATCACCACGAGCGCTTCGGCTGACGCTTCGATATCGCTCATTCCTTCACTTTCACCCTGCGACCGTCCTTGAGACTCTTGTCAGGCGAAGAGACGACAAGATCTCCCTCTTTGAGTCCCGAGACTACCTCCACGTAATCGCCCCACACCTTTCCCGTCCGGATAGGCACCGCGTGAACCTTGGCGTCGTTGACCCGGTAAACCACCGAGCGGTGGTCGATCTCTCGTACGGCCGACGAAGGAATCCCCAGAAAGGGGGCGTTCTCTTCCGGCTTCAGCGGCCGCGATAGAAATGCCGCTTTGGCGCTCATTTCAGGTAGAATCCTCTCATCCAGCTTATCGAACTTGATCTTGGTCATAACCGTGGCCTTGGAACGGTCGGCAGTGGGCACGATCATGTGCACGAAGGCCGGGAAACGATCGTTGGGGAAGGCATCGAGCCGGATTTCCACCGGTCCTCCCTTTCTTACTTTTTCCAGGCTCGATTCCGAGACGTCTGCCTCTACCATGAGCGAAGCCATATCGGCCATGGTCACCACCGCGGCCTTTGCGTTGAGGGATGCGCCAAAGGGAGCCACCACCTCTCCTTCGTCCGCGTTCTTTGTCAGAACCACACCGTCGAAGGGTGCCCGGATATACGAGTATTCGAGATTCACTTCAGCGACTTTCACGGAGGCAGTTGCCTTGTCCACGCCAAATCGCGCGGAGGTCTCCATGGCCACCGCTTTGCGATAGCGAGCCTCAGCGGTGTCAAAGGCCTGTTCCGACACGGCACCGCTCTTTCTCAGTGCTTTCTGTCGGTTATAGTTGAGTGTGGCATCGTCAAGCTCGGCTCGGGCATTGTTCAGAGCGGCTTTGGCAACTTTGATGGCGGCTCGGGCCTCTTCAAGTGTTGCACGGAGGTCCTGGTTTTCCAGCTCGGCGAGAACTTGCCCCGCCTTCACGGTTCGCCCTTCCTCCACCCGGAGCTTCTCGAGCCTTCCCGTGGCCTTGGAGGAGACGGCGGCCTTACGTTGTGCAACGACATAGCCGCTGGCATTGAGTACGGTGAGTGCCTTGGACGGGAATACAGGCGCAACTTTGACCGTGACCACTTCTACGGGTCTGCTGAGAACACCGGATCGGATCAGAACCGCCACAAGAACTATGACCGACACCACCACAGCGGCCCACAAGATCCGTCGCCTCCCCTTCGTGGCCGAAGGTGAAAAACCGCGGCGGTCGGCTCCTATTTTCAGCTTCGATAAGTCCTTAGCTTCCATTCTCGTCACCGAGAGGCATACGGGCTACTCCTGAAAAGACTGTGAACCGGCGAATACCGATCCCGGGCTGTCGTTGTGCGAGTCCATTCCCAGGGAAAATTGTGCCGACACCGGCATTGCTCCAGGCAGTCTATAGCACACCCTTCTTTATCGTACAAACACTTCTCACGAAGTGCTCCTTTTGACCGGTCCGGCTTCCTTCTCTCACGTGAGCTACGGGTTGGACAGAAGAACCCGTCTCAAAGACACTCGTCCTTTCCGTGTGGGACGACCGCGAGGTGACCCGAACGACGCACAAGTCCGGGCTGCGCCCCCTTTCCGGAATAATGAGCCCCCTGCACGGCGTTTCGTGGTATAGAACAATACCGACCTATGGAAGCGCCCATATTGAGAAATTTCTTGCGTCCTCGCACAGGAGCAAGTCTCAAGCGGGAGCTTCGCGAGCCTGAACCGCTTGGCTGAAGGCCAGACCGCCACAACGCTCAGGAGAAGAAAGTGCAATTCTCTCTCAAGCTGTTGCCGAGAATCGTCTTGACCGCATTGGCCCTGGCAATCTGGACGCCGATAATCACGGTGGCGATAGTCATCACAAGAATCTTTATTCCTGACGGAGGACCCGCCTACCGTCTGGCACGTCAATGGTCCAGGGTGATGGCCGCGTGTATGGGGCTCACCTTTTCTAGTGAGGGAGCGGAAAAGATAGCTCCCGGCACCTCGTACATCATTACCCCCAATCACCAGGGCAACGCCGATATCCTAGCCCTTTACCGGGAGCTCCCGCTCCGCTTTCGTTGGGTCGTAAAGAAATCCTTGATTCGCATCCCTTTTTTCGGATGGGCTCTCCACTGCACCGGTGCCATATCCATCGATCGCTCGGACAGGGAGGGCTCCATCAAGAAACTCCAAGAAGGCACTTCTAAACTGAGCGGCGGTTGGTCCCTGCTGATCTACCCCGAGGGTACCAGAGGCACCGATCCCCACCTTCAGCCCTTTAAGAAAGGGGCTTTCATGATGGCCGTCCAAACCGGGATACCCCTTTTGCCGGTGGTGTGTAACGGTGCGTACCGTGTGCTCCCGAAGAAGACGGTCAGCTTCAAAACCGGAGGTCATATAACCGTCGCCATAGGGAATCCCATTGAGACCAAAGGGCTGACTGTCGAGGACGTGCCCGCTCTCATGGAGCGGACGAGGATTGAGATGCTCAAACTCCTCGATCCGGATTACGATCCTTACAGTGGGCTTCCACCCCGACCCCCTGCCCTCGAAGGCGCGTGAGCCCGGCGTAGGCGCCGAATCGCTTGTTCCCGCCAACGCAGCACTCTAAGGACACGCCGGCGTACCGCATGTCCTACAAAATAGCGGGGGCCCGGCGTAACCGCGCCCCCGTAGTGGACCATTCTCCCGGTCGGTCATCGAACCGGCAAGCTACAACGAATCGAATCTAGTCATCCGAAACGATGTCCTCCATCGGTTCACGACCGTGTTTTCTCACGAAGCTCGCGAACGCTACCTTGTAGGCTTCATCCGCCGGAGATGTTGTTCGATGAGAGGCAAGCTCCAGTTCGAGGGCTTGCTTGGCCTTGGCCAGGCGTACAACATCTCCGTCCTTCGCGCTCTGGTCTACCCATTCCACCGCTTTGAGAATCTCGGATTTGTTCATCACTTGGCCTCCTGGTTGAGTCTTCTCCAATTCAGTATCACGTAGTTGATTAACCCTCGGGCCGCCGGCTCGTGCCAAAGGAGCCGCAAACCAATTAACCGCCCGTCCGCAAACGACGACCGACGGGGGGCTCCTTCCGGACGGCCTTCACTCTCCAACGTAATCTTACCGTAGTTTATTTTTCCGGTGGAATCAAGGAGCGGGCCTCCGTCTCTCCGGCTTCTCATCCCATTTCGATATTCAACAGGTGATTCGGACTGCATGCCTCTTCCGCTGCAAACGGCAAGCCTGACTCCGTTTCAGAGACATACCGTCCGTGTCGTGAAATCACATTCTTAATTGCGAAACGATATCATTCCTCTTCGAGAACGGGACCGGCGGGACTTCTCGTCAACCTGTAGGTCGGATAGACGGACGCAATGAGGCAGGCCGCGGTGGTCAGACCGAACGCCTTGAGAAAAACCCAAGAGTTGACGAAGACGTCGATGGACCACCCGAAAGACCGATAGTTGATCGCGTAAATGATGATGTACGTGAGCATGATCCCGCACGGCACGGATATGATGAACGCGGCCAGACCCATGACCACTGCCTGGTAGACGTTCATTCTCCCCAGTTCGCTCGGCGTGAGGCCGAGGTACCCCAGAACCGTCATCTCACGGGATCGTTCCATCAGGATGGCCGTCAAGGCCGTGGCGATCCCGAGGAGAGCCACGAGGAGCGAGACTCCCTTGAGCGTGGCCGTGGGAGCAAACGTCTTGTCAAAAATGGTGAGAATGTTTTCCCTCATTTGAGTATTGGAGACAATAGTCCTCTTGAGACCGGGAAACGCCCTAACTATGGAACGACGCACCTCCTCCCGTGACACGCCCGGTTTGAGGAAGAGCGCCACCGACTGGACCCGACCGTCTTTCCACATCCTCTCGTACACGTGCCGATCGATCTGAATCGTCCCCCTGTCCGTCGAGTAATCCCTCACCACGGCAACGACGGGGAATTGTCTCATTCCATCGGGAGTGCTCAATTCGACGGTACTTCCCACACCAAGCCGGAAACGGTATCCGAGGGATTCCGATATGAAAACGCCGCCTTTCAGGAGAGCTCCCCACGCGTCTTCGCCCCCCTTGAGAAAAGTGAAGCGCGAATGGCCCTTGAGCACCCGTCCGTCAACCACCCTGAGTCTTACCGGTCTTCCGTCCACATAAACTTCATGGGTTGCATAACGCTCCAGACCTTCGATTCTCGGGTCTCGGCTCAACATCTCGACGAGAGACGCCGGAAGCGGATGATCCCATTTGGTGGTAGCCGGAGATATGTAGAGGTTACCCAGCAGGGCTCCGTCGAGCCAGGCATCCACGGAGCGCCGAAAACTGTATATCATGGTGTCAACGCCGATGGTCATCGACAACGCGACCGCCAATGCAGCTACGGCAATGCTCGTCCGGCTCAATGAAGCGCGTATGGTACGGGCCCCGAGAAATCCCGGTGTCGAGCCGAGGAGCCGCTTGATCCAAATTCCGGAGTAGTGGCTGAACGGAGAGAGAAACGACGGTGTGAACAACGCGAAAGCCAACGTCACGCCGAAAGCCGAAGTGAATCCCCAGAAGACCGAAAACCGCGAGGCCCATCCCGCCATCAAAGCTCCGGCGAGCATCATCGCACCCATCCCGAGAAGAAGACCCTTCAATCCATGCGCCCGATCTTCGATGCTCTGCCGCTTCATCCCGAGAATCGGCGGAGTCACTGCAACTTCCAGTGCAGGAAGCCCCGTTCCGAGCAGGGTGGCCGCAAAACCGACCCCGAGTCCGCTGAGAACAATGAACCGCGTCAGTTGGACTCCCCGGACATCGACGAAAAAGTAGAGGTCGCTGATCGTGGATGATACCCGGTCGATGCTGAACCAAGCGACGAGATAACCGAAAGCAATGCCCAAGAGACTTCCCGCAGCTCCCAAAAGGAGCGATTCCCCGAGAAACGCGTACACAAGGCTCCTGCGGTCTGCCCCAAGCGTGAGGAGCAACGACATATCCTCGCGTCTGGAAAGGACGGAAAACATGGAAAAGTTGTAGATGAGAAAAATACCGACAAAAAGTGCCAACAAACTCATTGCGGCCAAATTCAACTGGAACGAATAGAGCATGGCCTGCAATGTGGCTTTTCTCTCGTTGGCATCGGTCAGACGCAGACCCGGGGGAAAGCTGCGGACTATCTCTTCGGTATTTCCTTGGGCGATGATGTCGATCCGGTCCAGGTATCCCTTGCGTCCGAAGATGTCCTGGGCCGAAGAAATGTCCATGACCGCGAGGTTGTCGGCGGCCCCCACCGGACCGGACACCGGGAGAATGCCGCCTATCCGGGCTTTCTTCTCGATGCCCGCACTGAGCACCGTCAGGGTCATGCCGGGCTTCAAACCGAACTGCTCGGCAAGTTTCTTTGAGAGAAACACAGAGGGAATGTCTCCGGCCAGAAATGAAGCGAGACTTTCCTCTCCCCGGCCCAACGGAGCCAGGCTTCGAAATTCTCCGTCCAGGAAAGGGTCGATCCCGACAAATCGAAGGGGCTCGTCTCCTGTTTCCAGCGTTGTCGCCATGGTCTCGATCACCGGCGTGGCTGCTTTGATACCCAGGAGTTTCCAGAGGGTCGCAAAGTCCTTTTCATCTATCCTGCCGTATGCGGAGACCACCGAATGGGTGGCCTTGCCCGAGAGGAAATCCACCGACGAGGAGAACGAAGACAACGCGGAATTGTTGATCAGCTCCACTGCGACTACAATACCGACTCCCAGGCTGATCCCCATGAGGCAGAGCAGTGATAGGAGCGGGTGACGACGGTAGCTGCGAAGATTGAATTTGAGGAGGGTTCCCACTGTCATGGACGGATATGACCTAGGTAAGGGGCTCTTCCAGCAGTCGCCCCCCGCGCAGCCTGAAACGTCGGTCGGCCAGCCAGAGTGCTTCCGCACTGTGCGTCACCATGATGAGGGTCGCGTTTCGTGTCCGGCAGACCTCGTCGATGAGTCGCAAAATCTCTTCGCCGGTTTCAAAATCGAGGTTTCCCGTGGGCTCGTCGGCCAGGATGACCCGCGGGCTCTTTACCAGGGCCCTGGCAATGGCCACCCTCTGTTGCTCTCCGCCGGAGAGCTGCTCGGGGAATTTATTCCATTGGTCTTTGAGGCCTACCGCTTCAAGAAATTCCCCGGCCCTGCGTCCGTCGGACTCGCCGAGCAGATCCAACGGCAGGGAAAGGTTTTCACCTACGGTGAGCGTTGAGAAGAGATTGAACGATTGAAAGATGAACCCGACCTCTCGCCTCCGGTAAAGAGCAAGCTCCATGGGTGTCAGTGCCGAGAGGTCTCGACCGTCGAAAAATACCTTGCCTTCGGTGGGACGATCGACCCCACCGGCGAGGTTGAGAAAGGTACTTTTGCCCGACCCGCTCTTTCCCAGGAGGAGTATCCGCTCGCCTTCGGCGATGTCGAGGTTGACTCCCTTGAGCGGAAAGACGTCGCACGCCCCCCCGCTGTGGTAACACTTACTCACCTGTTCGAATCGGATCAATGATGCCATTATTTATCGGCCGGGCTCCCTCCCGGCGTCGGAGGCTCGTCGCACACCACGTGCCCGGATACCGAAAATCGGTCCTGTTTTCAATATACCTCAGGAGTCAACGCCGCATGTCATTGTCTTTCTGCCTGCAAACTCGCAGATTGTCTCCGCCGCGTTCGCGCTCCTTCACCTTTTCGACGTTTTGTCCAGACCGGCCGCTTTGACGGCCGCCGCACCATAGATCTCCTTGAGCCGGTTGATGAAGTACTCGCTCCGCTTCTTACGGTAGGCCAGGTAGTCGCTCCGTTTGGGCAGCGAGTTGTCGTTGAGCGTCAACCAGAGGCGAGTCACCGTAATGGTTTCCAGAGTCCACCCCAGACCCATGCAGATCTCTTCACCCTCTGAAAGCTCGCCCATCGTGGTGTCCAGCCCTTTCGGCGTGGGCTCCACGGTGCGGTAGATCTCGTCTCTGAAAGCCCGATTGGGGATAAGCTCCATAGGGTGTTTGCGCCGTCGGTCGGCCAGGGCTTTGGCCGCTTCGACCACTCGCATGAAATCCCTTTTCATCAGGGGAATCCCAAAAGAGATGATCTTGTCCGCGGTCGGCTTGAGCGCCATGAGCTTCTTTCTCTCCCCGGCCGAGAAGGCGACGGTCATGGGGAGAGAGTCTATGTTTTTCTGCGCATCTTGCAGTTTGTGGACTTGGTCCTCCAGAAAGAAGAGGCTCTTCAGGGGTCCGCGCTCGACCTGTTTCACAAAAAATTCCAGCGACGGGTGTGCGGACAGGAGCGGTTTGGTCGCGTAAACATTCACTTCCCGTAATTCGTGCACCAGGAAAGCCTCAATAATAACCTGATTATTCTTGTCCTGTAGTTGCCGGGCCACTTCCGCGTCGGAGAGGCGGCTCCCCCAGCTATGAACCGGCAGCACCAGCATGATTCCCCACATTACTATGAACCAGCCGTACCATCCCTTCAGGGGACTCACACGCCAACCCATTGACTATCCATCCTTTCTTGAGACCGCTCACCGGTCGGCCGTCGCCCGAGGGAGTCCAAGATCTCCCGTCAAGCGACGCGAGCCGATTCGGGCCGGCTGTCAGTTTCCTGAGATCCTGGCCTCCAGCCACCCGGTGAAGTCAGCTATGCCCTCGCCGGTCTTGGCAGAGATGGGAAAGATCTTTATACCCGGGTTCATGGCCAGCACCGTCTTACGCAATTCTTCCATGTCGAAATCGGTATGGGGCAACAGATCGATCTTGTTGAGAATCAGCGCATTGGACTCCGTGAACATAAGCGGGTATTTTAACGGCTTGTCGTGCCCTTCGGGGATGGAGAGGATCATAACCTTCACGTTTTCCCCGAGCTTGAACTCGGCGGGGCAGACGAGATTCCCGACGTTCTCGATAATCACCAGGCCTTTGCCGTCGATGCCGAGGCTCTCCGCGGCCCCGAGGATCATGTTCGCGTCAAGGTGGCATGCGCCCTTGGTGTTGATCTGCACCACATCCACATCGGTTGCCGCTATCTTCTTCGCATCGACATCCGACGCTATGTCCCCCTCGATAACCCCCATCTTGAGCTTGCCCGAGAGTGCTTCGATAATCCTCAAAATGAAGGAGGTCTTTCCTGCTCCGGGGGAAGACATGAGATTCATGACGAACACGTTGGAATTTTCGAACCGTTTGCGCAGGCCCTCGGCGAGCACGTCGTTAGCACCGAGGATATCCTCGTTCACGTTCAGGATCTTTACGGCCATTATCGTCTCCTCTTGCCTAGTTTCTTATTCTTGGTCTTTTTCTCCGCCTGCTGCCTGACCGCGCTCAGCGTGTCTTTGTACCGCACGTAATCCAGATAGGCACAGTCCTGGGGAAGCCAATGAAGGGTTCGGACAAGCTCTTCGGTGAGACTTATGCAGTCCGGCTCCACCTCGTGGCGGTTTTCATAAACCTTGCACAGGTTGGTTTCGGTGTCCAGGTGCTCGCAGGGCTCGTCGGTGTATCGGATTACACCGCCGCCGAGGTCCACCTTCTCATAGCAGCACTTGCCGCACTGCGTGCAAATTTCCTCCCATTCCTGGGCCTTCGTATCTGACATATCCCATCAACGCACGTGCCGACATGTTGGATTTCCGGCCGATCTCCTCGCCCGGGAGCGGCACGGCCGGAGGTCCTGTCTGCTTCTCCGGCTCTTTTCAAAGGGCTTCACCATACCACAAATTGCCGAGCACAAAAAGACCCGCCCAGGTTCGTTTCCGGCCTGTGCACGACAGCAAGTAGCCGAATTCAGGAATCCGGATCACCTTGAAAACCGTGCATCGAGCTCCCAGCTCGTGCCATGCGACAAGGGCAACGAGAGGTCAACTTCTTTTCCGCGGCCCGCACGGCTATGGGGAGCAGTGTTGACACAGAGCATGCAGGACGATAGAGTTTGGCTCCGTCAGCGTCCAGAGTAGAAAGCATGGCGGTCGAATATTGTTTCCGACGGGCATCGATATCAAAGGAAAAGCCGCCGGCCGCGAGAAAATTTCGGACACAGGGGAACGGCATGAAAGCGAAGGTAGTATTCCACATAGACTGGGACGAAGAACCCAGGCTTTTGATGGCACTGGGCAATATCACCAATCTTCTCAAGGAGATCCCCTCCGACCAAGCATCGGTTCAAATAGTGGCCAACGGAAAATCGGTGGGACTGTTCCGTAAGGATCGGGCGAGCCAGTACAGTGCCTCCATCGAAAACCTCGCGAGCCGGGGGGTGCATTTCCTCGTCTGCAGGAATTCCCTCGTCGGTCAGGGAATTCGAGAGGAGGACGTGCTGGAGGTATGCCAGACCGTACCGGCAGGCATAGTCAAACTTGTGGAATTGCAGAGCGAAGGGTACGCTTACGTGAAGCCTTAAGAGGCCTGCCCTTTGCGGCCGGCGAACCAGAGCAAACCGAGGGAGTACGATTCTTCCCGAAAGCCTGCTATCGTGCCCACGCAGACGTCTGAAAGCAGTGAAATCTTGCGGAAATCCTCCCTTGTATGAGGATTGCTCAGGTGGACCTCCACCACGGGGACGCCGATTGCCGCAACAGCGTCACGAATCGCCACACTGGTGTGCGTGTATGCGCCGCCGTTGAGGATCACGCCGTCGCAGTCGGTTCCGGCCTTTTGCAGGGCGTTGACAAGCTCCCCCTCGATGTTGGACTGATAGAAGTCCACATCCACCCCGAGCTCTCGGCCGAGCCCGCGCAACATCTCTTCGATATCCCCGAGAGTCATGCTCCCGTAGTACTTGGGCTCCCGCCGCCCCAGCATGTTGAGGTTCGGCCCGTTTATCACCGTAATTTTCATTCCGTTACCCTCGTGGCGGCGATCTGTTGGAGAAGCGCGTCGGCCAGTACCATAGCGGCCATGGCCTCAGCCACGGGGCCCACGCGGGGACAGAGGCACGGGTCGTGCCGTCCATGGGTTTCGATCACCCTTTCCCGGCCGTGGACATCCACCGTGTTCTGGGGTTTGGCAATGGAGCTGGTCGGTTTCACGGCAAGACGCATGACAATGGGAGATCCCGTGGAAATCCCTCCCAGAATGCCGCCGCAATTGTTCGACGTGAATCCCTGAGCGGACATGGGATCGTTGGCCTCGGAGCCTCGCATGGTTGCAAGCTGGAAACCCAACCCGATCTCCACACCCTTGACCGCTCCTATGGACATCATGGCACCGCCCAGCGCCGCGTCAAGCTTGCCGAAAACCGGGTCTCCCAGTCCCGCAGGCACTCCTTCGGCCACCACCTCGACCACGCCTCCAACAGAATCTCCGTCTTTCAGGACTTTTTCCACTTCGAGGGCCATGCCTTCCGCCGCGTCGGGATCCGCGCATCTGAGGGGGTGTATCTCGGCAAAATCTCGGTCAACCCTTTGGGCTTTCACCGCCCCGACGCTCACCGTATAGGCCAATATCGTCACCCCCACGGGCTCCAGCAAGGCCCTGGCAATGGCGCCGGCAGCCACGCGTCCCACTGTTTCGCGGCCTGAGGCCCTTCCTCCGCCAGGCTGGGGAGGAATGCCGTACTTCTTGAAATAAGTGTAATCCGCGTGACCGGGCCGAAACAGCTCGCTGATGCTCTTGTAATCCTTGGAGCGAACGTCCCGGTTGCGAACGAGGAGAGCCACCGGTGAGCCCAGCGTCTTTCCATCAGCTACTCCCGACAGAATCTCCACCCGATCGGATTCGCGCCGCGGCGAGACGAATCGGGATGTCCCCGGTCTGCGTCTGTCCAGATCCCGCTGAATGCGCTCCCCGTCCAAAGGGATGCCGCTCGGGACACCGTCCACCACCACACCTACCGAAGGACCGTGAGATTCCCCGAACGTGGAGACCTGGAAAAAGCGGCCCCAAATGCTACCCATGATAATCCTCCTCAGCGCGTGCCACCGCAGCGGCCAACTCTTCTTTCGAGACGTCCTCCACGCAGATCGCCCTTCCCGGGCCCTCCAGGAGAACGAAGACCATGCGGCCCCCTCGTATCTTCTTGTCGTGGAGCATGATCTCCCACGCCTCTTTCACCGGCGGACACGCGACCTTGTACGGTGAGATCCTGCGGACGGTGGAAACGATGCGTTCCGCCACTTCGCGGGGGATTAGATTCCTGGCCTCGGACAGACGCGCAGCCACCACCATGCCGAGCCCGACCGCACGGCCGTGACCGACTTTGAACCGGTGGAATCCCTCAACTGCGTGCCCGAAGGTATGACCGAAGTTGAGTATCCTTCTCAGTCCCGATTCCCTGAAGTCTCCGGACACCACCTCGGCTTTTGTCCGTGCGGACCGGACGCCCACCTCGGCCAGGAGCGGCTGGTCTCCCGCGACGAGCGCGGAGGCCTCCTGCTCGATGAGATCCGCCAGCTCCGGCGCTCGGACCAAACCGGTTTTGTATGCCTCGACAAGCCCTTCGCAGAGGTGATTCCGACCGAGGGTGCGCAGGGCGGTCAAATCGAGAATGACTGCATCGGGGGTGCTGAACGTCCCCACGATGTTCTTGGCATCGCCGAGATTCACCGCGGCCTTGCCACCCACCGAGGCATCGACGATGCCCACCAGAGAGGTCGAAACAAGGACAAAATCCATGCCGCGCTTGTACGTGGAAGCGACGAATGCTCCCAGATCCGTGACCACTCCCCCACCCAGGGCCACGAGAAGGGAATCGCGATCGAACCGATTTTCAAGCAGCGCTTCGTACACTCGGCGGGCGTTGTTCAGGGTTTTGGTTCGTTCTCCCGGCGGGAGGAGGATGACGTGGGGATTGTCCAATGCCCCGGTGAACCGGTCGAGATGCTTCCCCGCCACAGTATGGTCGCTGAGGACGGCAACGCGGCGTCCTTTGGCAAACTCGCTCAACACATCGGGAGCCTTCCAGGTCGCTGCAACAGGACAATCGACCTCGCCCAATCGAGCCGTGAACCTCTGCTCTCCCAAGAGGCCTGAAATGATTTCCTGAGCTATGGCGTCCGGTGTCGCCCCATCCACCCGTTGGGTCAAATCATTGTCCGCGTACAGCTTCCTCCGTCTTTCAAAAAGCTCCCGCAACGCCTTCTCATCCTGCCAGAGCGGGCGTGAAGCCCGCGCGGCCGCGCCCAGACGCGCTGCGCAGGATTCGAGCTCCGCGGCGAGGTGCACGATCTTTCCCGAGCTCTTCATCAGCTCTCTGTTCTCGGAGCTTTCGGGGACACCCCCTCCTGTGGCCACAACGACCTTCTTTCGCCGGGCGAGCTTCCTCAACAGGTGCGTCTCCGCTTCACGAAAGACCGCTTCCCCGTACTCACTAAAGACCGAGCTGATAGGCATTCCGAACTGCTTTTCCAGCACGGTGTCCATGTCCACAAACAGTCGGTTGAGTCTTTGTGCCACGACGCTTCCCACGGCACTCTTTCCGGTGCCCATGAAACCGACCAGATAAATATTGCCGGTCATGCATTCTTCCTCAGAATCTCGATAAATGTGTCAGGGTCCACTTCCACTCCCGTCCAGAGAGAAAAGCTCCGCCTCGCCTGATAGGCGAGCATGGGCAAACCGTCCACAAAGGAAGCCGACGCCCCATGCGCCTTGTCTCTCCAGAAATTTTCCTCGCGGCCGTAATTGATATCCACTACCAGCTCCCAACCCCGTGCATCCAGGCTTTGCACCAGGGCGGCCAGTTCCGGGGCCTCCTTCGGCGCTGACGCTGACGTTGCGTTGACGATCAGGTCCGCTTCCACAGGACCGTCAGGAAGCGACTCCAGGGCCGTCGGTTCCGCACCGGTGAGCCCGGCCAATCGGCTCGTCCTCGTTCCGTCTCTTCCCGCCAGGATTACCCGTGCCGCACCAAGCCGTTTCAGGGCGTATAGGATCGCTTTGGCCGCACCGCCTGTTCCTACTACAAGGGCCGTTCGGTCGCGTGTGACAAATTGCTCTCCGGCAAGCATGTCCATGAAGCCGCCCGCGTCGGTGTTGTGACCGATGAGAAGCTCGCCTTGGGAAACAATGGTGTTCACCGCACCGATGGCCGAGGCTTCCTCCGCAATCTCGTCCAAATGGGGCATCACCGATTCCTTGTACGGAACCGTGACATTCGCGCCGGCCACCTGCAATGCCCGCAGGCCCCTCACAGCGTCCCCCACCTGCTCGGGACGGACGCAAAAGGGCACGTAAACGCCGGCAATCCCCATTCGCCGTAGCACTTCCGTGTGCATGACCGGCGACTTGGATTTGAAGGCCCGCTCATCGCTCAAGATGCAGAAGACCTTCATGCCGATAACCCTCGCAGGGTCTCACGAAAAGCCGGATAGGATATGGCGGTGGATTCTTCCCCTTCAATGGAGGGCTCGGCCCCTGCGACCAGCCCGGCAAGGCGAAGCATCATGGCAATGCGGTGGTCTCCGAAGGAGCGGAGCTTCGGCGGGGCTGTGAGCTTGGCAGGCCCTTCGACGAGCAGGGAGTCTCTCTCGCTTCGCAAACGGGCCCCCATGAGTCCCAGTTGCTCGATTATCGCGGCGAGACGGTCCGATTCCTTGACCCTCAATTCACCGACACCGTCAAACACGGTGGTACCCCGTGCCTGCGAGGCCACCAACGCCAGGATGGGAACTTCATCCACCAGCGAGGGGATCTCATCGGTGCGGACGGTGCAGGCAGTCAGGTCAGGGGAGAATCGCGCCCTCACGGTCCCCCACGGTTCCGGTTCGTCTCCTTGAGGGACGATCTCCACGTCGGCACCCATACGCTGGAGCACGTTGAGAAAACCGGTCCGCGTGGAATTGAGGAGCACCCCCTCAGCGGTGACGTCGCTGCCCGGCAGAATGTTTGCCGCGCAAACGAAAAAGGCCGCGGAGGATGCATCCCCCGGTACCCGGAAAGATTCGGGCAGGGAGAGCGTAGACCTCTGCACCACGATGGAGTTTTGCTCCAAGGCAATTTTCGCGCCGAGAAGCGCGAGGAGTCGCTCGGTATGGTCCCTGCTGGGAACCGGCTCAATGACTTTTGTGGAGCCTTCCGCCTGAATCCCCGCGAAGAGCACGGCACTCTTGAGCTGTGCACTGGCCACGGGAAGCTCGTACTCGAAGCCGTTGAGGGCCCCGCCGGTGATTCGCACCGGGCATCGTCCCGCCTCGCAGGTAACATGAGCGCCCATGCTTCTCAGGGGTGAAGCCACACGCTCCATGGGGCGGCGTCTCAACGACTCGTCGCCGTCCAGGATGAAATCCCCTGTGATGCCCGCGAGGATTCCCATGAGGAGCCGCATGGTCGTCCCCGAGTTCCCGCAGTCAACAGCGGCCCGATCCTTTGTCCCCCCTTGGGCTCCCGTGACGACTATTTCATCGCCGTCATAGCGAACACCGGCTCCCAGGAGCTTCACCGCATTGAGACTCGACCGCACGTCCTCTCCGGGAGCAATATTGGAAACCCGGGTTTCACCGCGGGCCAGGAGAGAGACCAGAGCTATCCTGTGAGATATGGATTTGTCGCCGGGTGCTGAGAAGACCCCTTTGAGACTCACTGCAAACCTCCTGCATAGGTGCCGTTGATCGCCGCGGCTACCTTTTCCACACCGATCATCAGCTCGCGAAAAGCTTCGAATGAGAGGCTTTGGCGCCCGTCGGAGAGGGCATTGTCCGGGTCGGGATGGACTTCAATCATGAGTCCGTCGGCTCCTGCGGCCACTGCGGCCAAGGCCACGGCAGGAACGAGCTCCCTCTTGCCCACGGCATGACTGGGGTCCACGATGACGGGCAGATGGGACAACTGCTTCAGAAGAGGAACCGCGGAGATGTCCAGGGTGTTGCGGGTCTCTTTCTCAAATGTCCGTATTCCCCTTTCGCACAGTATCACCCGGGCATTGCCTTTGGCCAGTATGTACTCCGCAGAAAGCAGCAATTCCTTCACCGTTGCCATGAGTCCCCGTTTCAGGAAAACCGGCTTATTCTGCTCCCCCACCGCCTCAAGGAGAGCGAAGTTTTGCATGTTCCTCGCGCCGATCTGGAGAATGTCCGCGTACTGTGCAACCAGAGGCACTTCGGCCCGTGAGAGGACTTCCGTCACGATGGGAAGTCCGGTGAGCTGCGAGGCCTCGACCATGTGTTTCAGCCCTTCTTCCCCGAGTCCCCGGAAAGAATATGGGGACGTCCTCGGCTTGAAAGCACCTCCCCGAAGAACCGTTGCACCCGATTCTTTCACTGCCTTCGCGATCTCTATGATGCTCTCCCGGGATTCTACCGCGCATGGGCCTGCCATAACCGTGGGCTTTCCGTCTCCGATGATGTGGCCCCGTACGTTGATGCTCGTCCTCTCCGCACGGAAGCTTCTCGAAACGAGCTTCCAGGAGGTCCCGAAGGTTTCAATGCCTTCGACTCCCTCCATGTGGGAGACGATTTCCCTTATCTCCTCGACGACGCGTCTGTCGACGTCCTCGACCACCGCCAGAACGATTCTCGGGGCGGGGGATATGATTCTCGCCTCGAAGCCCCGATCCCGCAAGACCGCCAGAACCTCTCCCACATCTTTTTTCCGGCAATCCTCTTTCATGAGAATGACCATATATCACCTTCCCTTTGCTATAAGCCGAGATTTGAACCGCGTCCCGTCAGGCCGCGGCCGGAACTCCAAGGTAACGATCCAGGAAATTCCGAAAGATCATCGGTCCCTGGGCCGTGGCAACGGATTCCGGATGAAATTGCACTCCTTCAACTTTCAGATCGGGGCATCGGACCCCCATTACCTCGCCGCCGATGGTGTATGCGGAAACCTCGAGTGGCTCCGATACGGTCTCCTCAGCAACGATCAGGGAATGGTACCTGGTGGCACGAAACGGGTTGCGAAGGCCGGAATAGATGGTGCGACCGTCGTGAAAGATGTCCGACATCTTTCCGTGAACCGGAGTCGTGGCCCTTACCACCTTCGCTCCAAAGACTTGGCCTATGCACTGGTGCCCGAGGCAAACCCCCAGAATGGGAATCTTTCCTGCGAACTTCTCGATGACTTTGCAACTGATGCCCGCGTCGTTCGGTCCACCAGGCCCCGGTGAGATCACGATGGCCTGGGGTGCAAGCTTCTCGATGTCCCCGACGCCGATGGTGTCGGATCTGATGACGCTCAATTCCTGTCCCAGGAATCCCAGGGCGTGGGCGATGTTGTATGTGAACGAATCATAATTATCCAGTAACAGTATCATTGTCTTTTCCTCCTCACGTAAGCCGATTTCTCAAGGATTAGCGGCCGCTCTTCGCTGCACCGTTTCCGTTGTTTCGTTTCAGGGCCGAGCTGAGGGCATGTGCCATACGGCCCGCCGCGGCAACCTGCTCCGACCTTTGGGTCTGGTTGCCCACTTCTCTGACCAAAGCGCTTCCCACGATTACCCCGTCCGCCGCGTCGGCAAGGGCCGATGCCTGTTCCGGCGTGGAAATGCCGAACCCCACGGCCACCGGGCTCCTGGACAATCCCCTTACTTTGCGTATCTCTTCGCGCATCCCATCGGAAATTGAGCAATCGGTTCCCGTCACTCCCGTCATGGAGACGTAGTACAGGAAGCCGCTGGATTTGGAGCCGATCAATTCGACCCGTTCCAGGGGTGTGGTCGGCGCAACGAGAAAGATCGTATCCAGGCCGTGCCGTGCCGCAGCCGCGAGCCAGTCATCCGCTTCCTCGGGGGGAAGGTCCGGCACGATCACGCCGGCTATTCCGGAATCCGCGGCCCGAGCGGCAAACTCTTCGGTTCCCATTTTGAAGACGGGATTCACGTACGTCATGGCGACTATCGGAGCGCTCACACGGGCCGATACCCGCGATACGAGCTGCAGCACGCTGATGGGGGTCGTGCCGTTGTCCAGGGCCTGTTTTGCCGCACTTTGGATCGTCGGTCCGTCGGCAAGCGGATCGGAGAAGGGAATCCCCACTTCGATGACGTCGGCTCCGTTAGCGGCCAACGCCTCCAGTATCTCCCCACAGGTCTCCGGATCGGGAAATCCGCCCGTCATATACGGAATGAAGGCACATCGCCCCTGGGAATCGGCTTTTGCGAAGGCCTGCTCGATTGAAGATTTCATGTTGCACTCTCCGTTATCCCGGTCAATTGGGCCACATCCTTGTCCCCGCGTCCCGAGAGACAGACGAGGACGATCGCGTCTCGGTCCATGGCCGGGACCGACTTTTCCAGGTAAGCCAGGGCATGGGAGCTCTCCAGCGCGGGCAGAATGCCCTCGGTACGGGCCAGGTTATGGAATGCTCGCAGAGCCTCCCCATCGGTGGCGGTGGTGTATTTGACCCGTCCCATGTCTTTCAGAAACCCGTGCTCGGGACCCACTCCCGGATAATCGAGCCCCGCGGCTATGGAGTGAGCTTCGGCAATCTGTCCGTGCTCGTCCTGCAAGAGGTAGGACCGAGCCCCATGGAGCACGCCGATGGTTCCTGCGGTTAAACTGGCGGAATGCTCTCCGGTTTCCAGCCCCCGTCCCGCGGCCTCGACACCGATCAAGTCAACGGGATCGTCGAGAAAGGGATGGAAAAACCCAATAGCGTTACTGCCGGCCCCTACGCAAGCCACCAACGCGTCCGGCAATCGACCTTCTTTCTCGAGAATCTGCTTCCTTGCTTCTCGGCCGATCACCGATTGAAACTCCCGAACCATCAGGGGATACGGGTGAGGCCCGACCACCGAGCCGATGATGTAATGGGTGTCCCGGACGTTGGTTACCCAGTCGCGGATCGCCTCGTTGCAGGCATCCTTGAGCGATCGGCTGCCTGATTCCACGGGCTTTACCTCTGCTCCCAGGAGACGCATGCGGGTCACGTTGAGGGCCTGCCTCTCCATGTCGAGGGTCCCCATGTACACGAGGCATTCCATCCCAAGAAAAGCCGCTACCGTGGCGGATGCCACACCATGCTGACCGGCCCCGGTCTCGGCGATGATGCGCTTCTTTCCCATCCTGGCCGCGAGCAGCCCTTGTCCGAGAGTGTTGTTGATCTTGTGGGCACCCGTGTGGGCCAAATCCTCACGCTTGAGGAAGACCCTGCCGCCTCCCAGATGATCGGTCAGCCGTTTGGCCTCATAAAGGGGAGTCTCCCGCCCCACGTAATCCTTCAAGAGGAATTCCAGCTCCTCTTGGAAAGCCGGATCTGAAACGGCCTTCCGGAGCTCCCGGTCCAAGGCTTCCAGCCCGGGCATGAGGGTTTCAGGGACAAAGCGTCCCCCATACATGCCGAATCTGCCCAAATCGTCAGGCAGACCGTTCATGAGCTTTTGCTCTGCGTATGAAACGTTCAAGCTTTTCATAATCTTTTCTTCCCGGCTCCGACTCTGTGCCGCCGGCAACGTCCACCGCGAACGGATGAACGGTTTCCACAGCAAGAGTCACGTTTTCCGGGGTCAATCCCCCGGCAAGAATGATGGGACGCCTCTTTGCTATCTCAACTGCAGCGCTCCAATCGAAGGTTTTCCCTGTGCCTCCTCGGGCTTCTCGGGAATAGGTGTCGAGCAGCAAAACAGCCATGGGATAGGCGTTGTTGTCCAGGGCTTGTCCGCCCCCTACCCTTACGGCCTTGAAGACTGTCCTTCCAATGCGGGTCACTTCGTCCTCGGTCTCCTCGCCGTGGAGCTGAACAGCGTCCAGTCCGCAGAAGTCCCGCACTTCCTTGACCCATTGCACGGAAGAATTCACGAACACGCCCACGGTCAGGACGGGCGGTAAATCCCGGACGATTTCCCGGACCACTTCAGGGCTCACCTGTCGAGGGCTCTTTGCAAAGATGAACCCCAGCATGTCGGCCCCGAAGCGGACCGCGGCCAGGGCATCTTCTACGCGAGTGATCCCGCATACTTTCACGCGGACCATGGCAGGCTCCTTGCCGCGCAGAGATCCCGCAGGGCTGCCTCAGGATCGGGAGAGCGCATGAGCGCGGTTCCCACCAGGAATGCATCCAGCCCTGCATGGAGAAGTCGCTTTACATCCTCGGGTGATTTGATCCCGCTCTCGCCAATGGCGACGATCCCCTCCGGAATGAGCGGCCGCAGCCGTATGGAGGTCTCAAGATCCACGTTGAGGGTCGTCAGGTCCCGGTTGTTGATACCCACGATCTGCGGCTGAAGCTTGAGCACCGCGTCCAGCTCGCTTTCGTGGTGTACTTCCACCACAGACGCCATGCCGAGCTCTCTTGCCTCCAGGAACAGCTCTTTCAGGAGAATGGGCTTCAGAGCCGCAGCGATGAGGAGCACCGCATCGGCTCCCGCGGCCCGGGATTCATAGAGCTGTACCCGGTCGAGGATGAAGTCCTTTCGAAGGACAGGAACGCTCACGGCTTCTCTTGCCGTCGTCAGGTCCTGCAATCGCCCTCCGAAGAAGGTCTCGTCGGTGAGCACGGACAGTGCAGCCGCGCCTCCGGCCTCGTAGGAGCGAGCTTGATCGGGGACGTCCACCCCGGTCTTGAGGGCACCCTCTGAAGGGGATATCCTCTTGATCTCGGCAATCACGGGAACCCGAGACGAATCCCGCAGGGCCGCGACGAAGTTGCGGGCAGGGGGAGCCTCATCAAGGGTGCTTAACAGACGGGCCGCACCGACCTCTCTCTTGAGGCGGGCGATCTCTTCCCTCTTGCGGCTGATTATTCGCTGCAGAACGCTCATTATCCCTGCCTTTATACCGTGGCAGCCCTTGCCGCCTGAAACCCGCTCGCCGCGGCCACCAGATCGTTGAGCTTCGTCAATGCTCTGCCGGAATCGATGGACTCCGCGGCCAGAGCGACCCCATCCCGAAAATCGGCGGCCAAGTTCGCGGCGATGAGCACCGCTGCCGCGTTCAGGAGGACCATGTCCCTGCAGGCCCCCTTCTCGCCGCTCAAGACCCCTCTGGTGATTTCCGCGTTCCGGATCGCGTCGCCGCCGCGAATCTCCTCGGGTGTGGCCCGCTTCAAGCCCACGTCCTCGGGAACCAGGGTGCTTGTTGTAACCTGGGAGTTGTGGAGTCGTGTGATCTTCGACGGTCCTGTTATGCTTATCTCGTCGTAGCTCCCCTCGCCGTAGACCACGAAGGCGCTCTTGCTGCCGAGTCGTTGAAGGGCCCCGGCCATGGTCTCCGTCAGGTCGCCCCGGTAAACCCCCAGCACCTGAACCGACGCTCCCGCGGGATTGGTCAACGGTCCGAGAAGATTGAAAACAGTCCTCATCCCGATCTCCCGACGAGGGCCCACAACGTGCCGCATGGCACTGTGGAGCATCGGTGCGTAAAGAAACCCGATACCCACACTGTCGATGCATGCGCCCACTTGGTCCGGGGTCAGGTCGAGCTTCACCCCGAGGGTCTCCACAACGTCCGCGCTTCCGCAGAGGCTTGAAACGGACCGATTCCCGTGTTTGGCCACTTTGAGACCTGCACCCGCCACAACGAACGCGGTGGTGGTGGAGACGTTAAAGGTCTTGGTTCCGTCGCCGCCGGTACCGCAGGTGTCCACGACGGTTTCCCGCTCCAGGTTGATCTCGTCCCGGTCGAGGCTCACTTCGGATTTTCCCACCGGCACGCGGGAGCTCTTGGCCCGCATGACCCTGGCAGCACCCGTTATCTCTTCGATGGTCTCGCCCTTCATCCGCAGGGCGATCATGAAGGCGCCCATTTGAGCGGCCGTGGCCCGTCCTTCGGTGATGTCGTCCATCACGTCCATCATTTCACTCTCGGTGAGGGACGAGCCCTCCACCACCTTCGCTATGGCTTCCTGAATCATGACTACCCCTCTGCAGCGGCCTGGAGAGCCGAAAGGCTTTGTGCCGCCTTGTTTTGGATTTCTTTGTATTCCATTTCGGGAATGGAATCGGCCACGATTCCCGCTCCCACCTGAACGGTGAACCGATTGCCCTCAAAGAGGACCGTACGGATGGCAATGCACGTGTCCATCACCCCGGACGGACCGAAATAGCCTACTGCGCCTGCATAAGGCCCTCTGGATTTCCCTTCCAGCTCGTCGATGATCTCCATGGCTCTGACCTTGGGCGCACCGGACACCGTGCCGGCAGGGAAGCCCGCCACAAAAGCGTCCACGGCATCGGCGTCGTCCCGGAGATCCCCCTGGACCTGAGAGACAATGTGCATGACGTGGCTGTACCGCTGGACCGACATGTACGGGTCTACGAGCACCGATCCGTACCTGGATACCCGCCCGACGTCGTTGCGGGCCAAATCCACCAGCATGATGTGCTCGGCCAGCTCTTTCTCGGATCCGAGAAGCTCTCCCTCCAGCTCCTTGTCCCTCCTGGGGTCCTGGGAACGTCCTCTGGTTCCCGCGATGGGCATGATGGTAACTCTGCCCCGTTCGGTCTTTACGAGAGTCTCCGGCGAGCACCCGACCAACTGGAAGCCGCCGAATTCCAGGAAAAACATGTAGGGAGAGGGGCTTCTCACCCGGAGCTGACGGTAGGCCTCGAAAGGATCGAGATCGGTTTCCCCCTGAAATCGATCGGAATGCACCACCTGGAAGATGTCCCCGCTCCTGATGTATTCCTGGGCTTTCTTCACCGCGTCGCAAAACTCGGCTTTCGGCGGGGCGACGACGTCGATGAGGGCTTTCCGCGGGGTCAGGGAAAGCGGCTTGCGGAGGCCTTCCTCCATCTCGGCGATCTTCGATGCGGCTGATTTCTCGTCCGAATCGATAGCGAGGAAAATCATCACCCGACGGAAATGGTCGAACACGAGAAACCGTGAGGGAAAAACGAGCCTTGCCACGGGGAGCGTGCTCGGCTTCATTGCGGGAAGTCTCTCGATGAGTCGGACGGCATCGTACCCGATGAAGCCCATGAGCGACCCCACAGACGGCAGGTCGGGAAGGGGCTCGCACGAGAGACCGGCGAGGTTGGTACGAACCATGGGGAAGAACCGGGAAGGGTCCGACTCGATGATTCCGTCGGCACCCCGGGAGACCAGGGTTTTCTCTCCCAGCTCCATGGAAAAAATGGGATCGCCTGCAACGATCGAATAACGACCGGTGGTGTCCTTGGTCTCCACGCTCTCCAGAAGGAATGAATCCGGAGCCCGATGGAAAAGCTTAAGGTACGCGGAGACCGGTGTCTCCAGGTCGGCCAGTTTTTCTTTACTCTTTACATTCAGGGTCGGCATTTGCCACCTCCGGGCAATAAAAAAGCCCACCGTTTTATGAACGGTGGGCTCGTAAGTCCTCGTTATTTGGTAGTTTTATAACATCCGAGAGACTCCGGGGGGACCCACCGCTGTTCTATAGCACCACCACCAGCCCAGGTAGGACATTACGCGGGAGGATGCGGGCACAGGGGAGTCCGTCAGAGCAAAGGAAGAGCCCCGGGGTTCCGTTACAAAGGAGAGATCGCAGGTGTGAACGAGTTTCTCAGACATAGCAGTGCATCATAAACTCGAAGCCGCTGCGCGTCAAGCAAAAAAATCCGCGGCCGACAACCATTCACTCTTCGGGGGGATCACCTGGGGAATTCCGGGGGGAATTCCGAAGGGGAAGCCAAAGGGGGCCCAACAAGTGCCAAAGGATTTCGGCCTTCGCCCCCTATTCCGTGACCGCCATATTTTAATGCCATGAGAGCCTGACAACAAAGGCTTGAGAAATGCTATTTTGGATACCTACTGCTCTGTCCCACAATTAACAAGGCGATAAAGTGCTGTCAGTTCAGCCATGACTGCGGCCTCTTGTGCGTAGCTATTTCAGGGACAGTGCACTACTATCACTATAATACATCCACCAACTGATCTCTCTTATCCGTTTCACGTGCGCTGCATAACAACCCGCCGAGCAATCTCTCTTACAAACTTCCCTATCTCCCCAGGCAAGCTCTCTGAGATAACCACAATCCGACTTCGGATCATGGCCGTCTTTAGACATGTGTCTGGTCTCTTCCACTTTACGTTGATATTCTTCATCACATTTTCTTGCACACGGTTCACATTTCTTATAACAGTCTTCCGCCATTTTTTCTATGTCATCCCATCTGCTCCGACCATATTCCTTTCGTGACATGCCACGTTTCTCCGAAAAAGACTGTTCAATAGACGCAACAGCTTCATACTGCTTGTATAGTTGATCACCCATAAAGAAAGCAAGAACTGCCCCGAGACACACGACTCCTATTTGAGCCTTTCCTCTCGTTTCCTTCCAGTTTTGTATTCCCAATACGAGAAGGCACACAAGTAATCCCAAGAGTATGGCGAAGGTGCTCCAACGAGACCAAATGTAAGGAAAAAATGTCGAGCCAATCAAGGCCGACACGGCCCCTGTCAAAATGGCTTTCATGTGCTGTTTCATACGCATCCCGTTCTTGGCCTTTTCTCAACGCAGTCATGTTGAGAGTGCGGTGCTTATCCAATGGCTTGTATAAAGGCTTTCTTTGCAGTTCCAGTCTCTGATGTCCGTTGTTTCTTGGTGCCCCTGAATTGGACAGAATTCCGGAATTCCGGGGACACCATACTTAATTGCGCTTATTGGCGGGCTTTGGTCTTGCCTTGCGGAGTATGCGTCCGGAAGCTTCCTCCAATCGTCGAACGAATTCTTCGTTCCCCAGGGGCCGCCCGGTACTCTCATGACGTCGCAAGAGGCGCACGTCTGCCGGAGGAGGGTCCACGGACAGGTACTTGCGCCGGCCATCCACAAAGGACGTCTTTTGGCGACGATTGCCGCGCTGCGTAACGTGATGCGGAATGCCTGGAGCCACTAATCGAGCGATCCCAGCCATGACTCAATGGTAGGCTCACTCATCCCACGTGTCAACCAATTAAGTATGGTGTCCCCCTAACTCCCGGAACTCCCCGCCTCTGCAATTATGCGAGAAGTGCCGCTCATAGCGGCAGCACGGCCCGTTTCCGCTTGACACGGAGAACTGCATGGGCCAAATTGGGCAGAGAGGCACTGAAGCTCCGGAGAAATCAGCCGGAGGCAAAGGAACGCTCTCATGGCGACAATTCACGTACAACAAGTCGGCGACAAGGCATTGATCCCACGGAGTGAACTCGAGCAACTTGTGGACCTGGCACAGCGGCAAGAGGAGATTGTGGTGCAGATAGACGACGATATCCCCACGGTGGGTCTCATGCGTTTGGCAGAACAAGGGGGTGCGTTCGATTTCTGGAAGGAGGCCGGTGAGGACATCTATTCCGCTGAAGACGGTGAACCGGTGTGACGACTTCGACATTTGCTCGTGGTGAGGTGGTGCTGACACGATTTCCGTTCACCGACTTGACCGGTGCCGGCCTGCGCCCCGCGGTCGTGGTATCCCAGGGACAAATCGGGCAGGATCTTGTGCTCGCGGCGATTTCCAGCGTGGTCCGTGGGACGTTTGTTCCGACAGACTACGTCGTCGTAACCAGCCATCCGGAATTTCCGCTGACAGGATTGCGGGTCGCTTCCGTCATCCGAACGCACAAATTGGCTACTGTGGAATGTTCGATCGTCGTGCGCCGTCTCGGGCGGCTTGGCCCTCAAATGCAGGAGGAAGTCGATCGCATCCTCCGGAAGGTCGTGGGGTTGTAAGAGTGTAAATGGTGTCAGGCAGAGCTGCGGGTACACCACGCGTAATTAACTGCGCAAATGTTCACCGCGATTGATATGGACCGGCACGGAGGCCGGAGCTACCGAACAGCGGTGGGGTCGGCGTCCCTGCCGACCAGCTTCCAGAGCCGGTCTCTTGATCTCTCGGTGAACCATTACTTATTTGCATGCAAAGTTGACCGCCCAAAGGACCCTCTATGCTCGAACCCACCAGGAATAAGCTCAAGTTTGCACACTTTCAGTTTCTTCGGGATGCCTTACACGGCGAGGCAGCCGCTCAAGCCGACGGACTGAGAGTTCTCGACGTGGGATGCGGTCCGGGTAATCTTCCGGATTTTGCCGGACCGATAGAGGGCTCGCACTGGTACGGGCTGGATCTGTGGGAGCATCAACTGCGGCAGGCCCACGAAAAGCGCACGTACGAGTGCCTCTTTCAGGTCAATCTCGTGGACGGCCTCCCTTTCGGCAACGAGCGTTTCAACGTGGTGGTCTGCAACGAAGTCCTCATGTACCTCCCCAACGCACATGACATGCTCGCCGAGTTCCATCGCGTGCTGGCACCCGAAGGCAAGCTGTTCGTGTACAATCCCATCAGTAGTTTTCCGAACTTCGTGGGGAAGTTGAGACGCTGGGCAAGATTCATTCATCAGGAGAATCGAACGGTCGTTCTGGACCGGCAGAGAGACTGGAAAGGGGCCACGAGAGCCTGCAGGATCACCTATTATTCTCTGGATTCCCTTGTGGAGCAAGTCGCTTCAGCGGATTTTCGGGTGACTGCTGTGAAAGGGTTTCGCATATTTCGGAACCGCATCCGTCTGATGAAGCGGCTCGAAGAGTTTAAGCACTATAACAATGCCACAACATTTCTTGCAGGGCGATTCCCTTTCCTGGCTTCGGACGTTCTGGTGGTCGGCGCCAAGCAGGCCTCCAAGTGAGGTCATAGTGGAGCGCCTTGAAAACCTGGGGAAACGAAGAGAGCCTTGGGGTTAGCGGGAAGCCTACGGATAACATACTTCGCTCCGATATAATCCCAAGTCGTCACCCCGAGCGAAAGCCGGGGTCCAGGGGGTCGGAATAGCCTGGATTCCTGCCTCCGAAGGAATGACGGAGAGAGGGTTCGATCATGAACAAATACGGCGGCAGGGCTCGATACTACATCTGATTGTAATAATTGCAACTTTGTCAGCGGCGACTCCTCAGGATGCCGGCGTTTTTCACTCCTTCGGCATCTCTTGCCCACCGACTGCCGGAAAATTCGGTCAGGATTCGGTTTGCCGCTTGAACCGCCTTGCGATAACGAAAGCCGCTCAGATGGGCTTTTCCCACACCCAGCAGGAGGAAGGGGACGAATTCCTCCGGTGGGAGAAAACCGACAGAACGGTGCTCTTCTCGCCTATCCTGATTCAATACGATGACCGTCGGGGTGTACTCGATACGAAATTCCCCCGCCAGGGCTTGTTCGGAAGAGATGTTCGCCCGCACCGCTATGAGGTGATCGCTCACTACGCCGACTGTTCTCGGATCGGGATACGTGACCGCATCCATCTGCTTGCAAGCACCTCAGCCCGGATTAAAGAAATCCAGCATGACGCCCTTTTCCTGGACCAGCGCCATGGACAATGCCGTTGGAAGATTGGATTCCCATCGAATGCCGTCGATCATTGGTCACCTCTCGGAAAGGATGATGAATGTCGGAGTATCAGGGCGCCGTTCCGTCAGCCCTCCAAGACCGATGTCCGTCAACCGCAGAGCTGACGGTGGAGCGCAGAAGGCTGCCATAGACTTCGTGATCGCCGACATGCTCTCCTTCGTTTCCCACCATCTTCAAAGCGCTCCAATAGAATGTAGTCAACGCCGGCGGTATGCGTCAATACCATTGGAATAGGAAACAGGGATTTCACCGGTTCGATTCAGGTGAGCCGTAACCTTTGGGCATGAGTCGGCCGACTTCCGGTCGAGTCCGCTGCACCCGGCAGGGCGCGAACCTGACCGCGGAACATTTGCCGTCTGTAGACGACTGTAATTGGGTGTGCCATAATGTAGTGCCGGTTCTTGAAGTTCAGCAGCAGAGGCCGGCCTGCCGGATGGCAGGCCGTCACGTGACGAGAAGATTCCGTTTCACGATGCCGCAGTTGCTCGGGTGCTTCACCGGATGTGGCGGCAACGGGGCTCTTCCCGGTCGAACTGAATTACCAATCGATATGCGGGACGGCAAAGACCGGCCACGTGGTCGGTCGCCCCGCCAAGCAGCTCTCTCCGGAGGACGCCGCAATGGACACCATCCTGCAAGATTATCCTTTTCGATGCGTGTTGAGCTTCGAACCCCTCCTGGATTATTGGAACAGCAACTCCTCATCCTTCAACGGCGGAATGCCTTCGCCGGTGGAAGCAATCCGCGAGGGCTTTCGGAAGGCACCCGAGCTGCAAGGCCTGATCGAGGATTTGAATGCTCTGAAACCTCATCGCGACTTCCTGAGGCATTTGATGAGCCCGGTTTTTCCTCCGGCACTTTGGGAATCGGAGCTTCTTGCAGCAGTGGTTCCGTTCTCTTTGCAGCCTGTTTTCTGTTCCCCCACCTTCCAAGGGTTCTTTTTCGACGAAGCCGGCACCTTCAAGGGACGCGCTTTTGCCGAGTCCGATCGGTACGTTCAGGCCCGCGTGCTGCGAGCTTACTTTCTTATCCTCAGAAAGTGTTACGGGCTGCGGGAAAGTGTCGATCTCCCCCTTGTTCACGTCGTCCCGGACGGCTCCACCGGTCTGGATCGGTACTTCGGGTTCCGTCCCAACTTCAAGTTTGTGGACGTGCGGAATGTGGGCGGTCCGGAGGAGCTCTCCGACGACCAGCGGAGCTTTATTTTGGAGCACATCACCGACCCGACGGCCCTCAGAGAGGTACTCCCTCCCGAGAATTACGAGTTTCGCGGTTTCACGGTGCTCCACGCGCTGGACGTGACCGAGCACAAAGTATTGTCTGCTCTGGACCGGGATCTGGTGGACAAGGAGTCCTTCGTCTCCGAAGCAGGTTTTATCCGTCTACAACAGCGGTTGCGGACCCTCTTCCGCCTCCCGGAGCTCGTCGCGGGACTTGCGGCCGTACAGGGCGACAAGGTCCTCGTGCTCAACACGGGCTGCCAGAAAGAGGAGAATTGTATATTCGCCGCGTCCAATCATATACCGGTATCCCAATTCAACGGGTCGGTTTTCGAGAGGGCCGTCAAAGCAGGTAAGCCGATCAGGATACGGGATATTTTGAAGGAGCCCAACCATACCGCCGTAGAGGCCGAGATGATCCAGCACGGGGTCAGGTCGGCCATCATCGCACCCCTCGAGTACGGCGGTCGCACCATCGGCGCTCTGAAGCTCGCTTCCCCCAATGCCGACGAATTCGGTCCCACGGAAGAGCTCCTTGCAAACCAGCTCCTTCCTCGCTTCTCCATGGCCCTCAAGAGGGCTCTCGACGAATTGGACAACAATGTGGAAAGCATCATCAAAGAGAAGTGCACCGCAGTACACCCGTCGGTGGAATGGAGATTCAAAAAGGCGGTGCTCGACCATCTGGAGTCCGTCCACCGGGGTGAAGCGTCCGAACTGGAGCCGATCGTCTTCAGGGACGTGTACCCCCTGTACGGTGCATCGGATATCAGGGGATCGTCCAGGCAGAGGAACACCGGCATTCTCTCCGACGTAACGGACCATCTCAACCGCTCTCTTGACGTGATCCAATCGGCATTGGACGTGCGCCGCCTTTTTGTTCTCCAGGAGCTTTGCGAGCGCATCGCCGGTCATCTCGATCGGGTCCACGAGGGATTCGGCACCGGCGACGAGGCTTCGGTAATGAGCTTTCTCCACAAGGAGGTGGAACCGCTCTTCCCGGCTTTGAGCAGTTTCGGGCCGCCCGTTGCACAGGCAGTGGCAAAGTATCGTGAGGCCATCGATCCGGAAAAACGCACCGTTTACCACAAACGCAAGGATTTTGAGGCGAGTGTATCGCTGTTTAACGAGCGGGTTTCCTCATACCTGGAACGGGAAGAGGACGCGGCCCAGAAGATTTTTCCTCACTATTTCGACAAGCACCAGACGGACGGCATCGACTATGTGATCTACATGGGCGGGTCTATGGTGGAAAACCGTGAGTTTCACGAGCTTTACGTGAGAAATATGCGGATATGGCAAATGATTGTCTCCTGCGGCATCGCGTGGCACGCAGAGCAGCTCAAAGGAGTCCTCAAGGTTCCGTTGGAGACTACGCACCTGATCCTCGTGAATCACAGTCCGCTCTCCATACGATTTCGTTTCGACGAGAAACGTTTCGATGTGGACGGCGCCTACGACGTTGCACACGAAATCATTCGTTCCCGTATAGACAAGGCCACGGTGGGAGGCCGGGCCGAACGCCTCACCCAGCCCGGTAAGATTGCCCTGGTATACTCACGTCCGGAAGAGGGCCGTGAGATGAAGCTCCATATAGGCTTTTTGCAGAAACAGGGATTCCTCACCGACGAGGTGGAGACCGTTGAGCTGGACGAGTTACAGGACGTGAAGGGCATGAAAGCCATTCGAGTCGGTATAGACCTGGCCTCCCGGGCTGTGACCGACAGAGTGAAATGTATGTCTGTCTAGCCGCCTTTTGAAAAAGGCGGCAATGTTCATGGAGAGCGCTCGACAGATAGGAGGATTCCCCGTTGATTCCCAAAGGCACAAGGATTTGTATATGAGAGGGAGCTTTTTCCTGGGGGTGGATTGCGGATCGGTAAGCTTGAATCTTGTTTTGATGGAGCATCGATCAGCGTCCCCGGTAACCCTTTATCGGCGGACTCGCGGGAGACCGCTGGAAACGTTCGTTTCTGCTTTGAGCGAGCTCGAAGAGATAAGCCGAGGACCGTTCACCGTGGCAGGGGCTCTTGTCACAGGGAGCGGACGGGAGCTGCTCTCACGTGTGCTGGGAATTCCTGCAGTCAATGAGATAACCGCGCATGCCGCCGGCGCATACACTGTCGATCCGAGAATAAGAACCGTCATAGAGATCGGCGGTCAGGACTCGAAGTTCATTCGAATGGAGCCTTCCGGCGAGACGGTTTTACCGAGGATCGTCTCATTCCGAATGAACGAGATCTGCGCTGCCGGCACCGGCGCGTTTCTCGACGAGCAGGCGGACAGGCTCGGCATACCGGTGGAATCCTTCGCCCCTCTCGCCCTCCAATCGGACGATCCGGCTCCCATTGCGTCACGGTGTGCTGTCTTCGCCAAAACGGACATGATTCACCAGGCACAGGAGGGGCGGCCGCTGGCCGACATCCTCAGGGGGGTCTCTCTGGCCCTGGCAAGGAACTACGTGGGGACATTGATCCGGGGTGACGCCCTTGTCCCGTTGGTTTCCCTTCAAGGTGGGGTCATGGCCAACGAAGCGGTAGTGAGGGCGTTCCGGGAAGTTCTCGAATTGTCTGAGGAAGAAGCAATCATTCCGCCCCATTTCAACGTGCTCGGTGCTTTCGGATGCGCCGTGACGGCCATGAAGTCGGCTGGTGCGGTGAGAAGCGATTCGTCAGGACTTATGTCCAGAGCGGTCTCCATTGAACCTTCCGCAGTGAAGACCGGCCGATCGGTTCCACTTGTCAGGCCTTCGAAGAAAGTCGGCTCCGTGGACGGCTCGTCGGGAATCCCGGCCCCGTTCTGTCCCCCTTTTATCATGGGCCTGGACGTCGGCTCGGTGAGTGTCAAGGGAGTCGTCATAGATGCCGAGACGCGCATCGTGGTCGAAGACTACCGGCTCTCGGACGGTCGCCCTCTGGAAACCCTCAATGAAGTGATGAAGATCCTCCGGGAGAGAGTCCAGGAAGTCTCGATCTATGCGGTTACCGGTAGCGGCAGGTCTCTGGCGGGCCGACTCCTCGGCGCGGACCTCATCGTCAACGAGATCACTGCACAAGCCAGAGCCGCGGTGCATGACGACCCTCTGGTCGATACGGTCATCGAAATAGGAGGCCAGGATTCCAAATGGATATCCATCGAGGGGGAGTCGCTCAAAGATTTTGAAATGAACAGGGTCTGCGCTGCGGGTACCGGCAGCTTCCTCATGGAGCAGGCGGACCGCCTCAACATACCCATGGGCGAGGCTTTCTCCGACGCGGCGTTTTCCTCCCCCAACCCTGCGGATCTGGGGACTCGATGCACGGTATTCATGGAATCGGATCTCGTTCACCATCAAAACAATGGCTCCACCAGTGCCGATCTTTCAGCCGGCGTCTGCGTCAGCGTGGTCCGGAACTACTTGGAGCGTGTGGCCAATCATCGCCCGTTGGGAGAGCGAATCGCCTTCCTGGGAGGGGTTGCTGCCAACGACGCGGTGAGAGCCGCTTTCGAACGGGAAACCGGCAGATCGCTGCACTCCCCGGACTTCTTCAGAGTCTCCGGTGCCTTGGGCGCAGCATTGAAAGCCTCGGACGCGATGACCCGCGGGGAGATATTGCCGAAGAAGCAGGCCCAGGAACCACCGGAGCTTGCCAATATCCCCAAAGAGGCATTCACGTGCCAAGGCTGCACCAACCGGTGCACAATCGACAAATACCGCCTGGAAAGTCGTGTCGTAATGCACGGCGGGCGCTGCGACCGATGGGAAGCCGAGGACGGTCACGATAGAAGGGATCGGGGACCGGACCTGTTCAAACTGCGGACGGATCTCCTGCACACAACCTCGGTACCGTCGGGGGAAGGGACGGTTCGGTCACGCTCCTGGGGCATGATCAGGTCACCACATTATTACGACCTGTTTCCGTTTTGGAAGGCGTTCCTGGGTGAGCTCGGGGTTGAGCTGGTGGTGAGCCCGCCTCCCGACCGGGAACAGTTCGAGAACGGAACCCGATTCCTGAGAGTGGAGACCTGTCTCCCCATGAAAGTGATGGCAGGGCAAGTGAGGGACTTGGTTCAGTCGGGCATTACCACCGTGTTTCACCCCGCGATCCTCACCGAAGCCCCGCTCGGCACAGGGAGCAGACCCGCGGAGCATTGCCCCTACATCCAGGCTTCGTCCCAGTTCCTCAAGGGCTCCTTCGATGTAGAATGGATCGAGCCGGTGGTGGCTCATCATCTCGATCCTGATTCGTTCCGTAACGAGCATCTCCGGCTTGCCGTCGGCCTGGGAGCTTCTCCCGATCGTGCGGCAGGGGCCTATGAGCGAGGCACCGAGGCTCAATCAGCTTTCGAAGCGGCTCTCAGTGAAGCCGGGAGGATCTTCCTCGAATCCCTGTCGGAGAACGAGCGTGCGCTCGTTGTCCTGGGCAAGCCCTATCACACGTCGGAGCCTTTTTTGAACATGGACCTCGGGAGCCTGTTCGGAAGAATGGGCATCAAAGCTCTTCCGGCAGACCTCCTCCCTTTGACGGCATTCCCCACCCGTTCACCCATCGCGTGGAAGAACCAATTGCGGACCATCGCTGCAGCACGTGCAACGGCAAAGGACCGGCGGCTCTTCCCGATCTTGATCACATTCTTCGGGTGCGGTCCCGATCCCTTCACCATGAAGCACATAAAAGAGAGCCTCAAAGGCAAGCCCCTCCTGGTGCTGGAAATGGACGAGCACTCGTCAAGGGCCGGGGTGGTCACGAGGATTGAGGCATTTCTGGACCGCCTGGGGAGGATCGACGGCAGAGGCTCGCGGCAGGTTCAGGGAGATTCGGCCCATTCGCCGCACCATGAAGACTCACAGGCAGCGGCACCGGCCAGGGAGCGGACTGCGCGACGGCGTGCCAAGATCGAGAGGATCTATCTCCCCCATTTCGGCGATCACGCGTACGGCTTTGCAGCCGCGGCCCGATCGGTGGACATAGAAGCTTCGGTGCTGCCTCCTCCGGACGAAGAATCGGAGCGCTCCGGTCGCCCTTATCTCATGGGAGGTGAATGCCACCCGTATGCGCTCATGCTGGGCGATTACCTGAAACTGGTGCGAGGGCTTTCGTCGGATGAGGAGCGCAGCAGCATCTTCTGTGTCCCCGGTTACAGTGCCTGCCGTCTGGGACAGTACCCGGTCTATATCGAAAAGATCCGCAAAGAGTGCGGTCACGGCACCCGGGTCATCGCGGACCTCAGTCAGGCATTGACGGCATTCGGCCTCTCCAGGAAGAACATGGACATGGTGCGCCTCAAAACCTGGGAAGGCCTGAACGCCTACGACGTGTTGACCGAGGCGTACACGAGCCTGCGTCCCAGGACGAGCGATCCGCACCTCCTCGAGGAAATCTATGCCACGTGTCGGGACATCCTCTTTCTTGCTTTGTGCCGTAACGAAATCGAGGAGGGGCTGCACCAAGTCCTGGAGCAGTTGCAGCGAGTCCCTCTCCTCGAACACACCGAGCGGCCGTTGGTGGCGGTAACCGGCGATTATTACACCAGGATCGTCCCTTTTGCCAACAATGAAGTCTATCGGGAGATAGAACGGCTCGGCGGCACCGTGTTGCCCCCTCCGACCTTTTCCGACGGCTTGAAGCTCTATTACCTTCAGGAGATCATCGGAAACGGAGACCGCGGCGGCACGGATTTCGATTCCAAGGCCTCTTTCTTCGCATCCCTTGCCCTCTCCGAGCTACGCATCAGGGGATCGTCACTTGCACGCCGGGTGTCGCAAGCACCTCTGGATCCGTTGGGCAGGAGAATGAGGAAAACCGCCGAAAGACACCTCGACCGTCGATATCCCACCGGCATGGCGGCTCCTCTCGCCACGGTCCTGGGTCAGATCGAACGCGGGGCCGACGGCGTCCTGAACCTCATAACGCTCAATTGCTCGTACGGCACGGTAGTGACGGCAACGCTGAACAGGGCCATGAGCGACAGCCCCGACGTCCCCATGCTGACCTTGGTGTACGACGGCCTGAAAAAGACGAACGAGCGAACCCGGCTCGAAGCCTTCATGGAACAGGTGCACGATCACTTCACTGCATCGGATCGGCGAGGCCGCTCCTCGCAATGACACACGGTACCCGTCATTGCCGGCGAAGCGAAGCAATATCGTGTCGTTTCACATGCAAAATCACCTGCTCCCCAGGAATCGACCGAGCTCCCGGTCCATCTTCTTCACGTGGTTTCGCGTCCAGACACAGGTCCGATCGAAGGCGTCCGCAGCCACGGACGAAGACAGATCGCCCACAGCAAGCTTTTTTCGCAGTGAGGCCACGTCCTCTATGAACCGGTCGTGCTCCTCTTTGTGGACCGGATAGAGAGGATAGCCGTTTTCTTTCATCACGCTCTCTTCCGAAGCAAAGTGACTCACCACGTAATCCTCCAGAAAGATAAGATGGTCGGTGAGGCTCTTGGTCCCGGCTCCTTCCCAGAGTGCCTCCCCAAAGGCGTTGATTCTCCTGAACAGTTCCTGGTGCTGGCTGTCTATCCTTGCGTCCCCGACGGCAAAATCGTTGGTCCACTTCATCGTTTCCACGGTATCAATTACCTCCGTGAGGTAGATTCTCCTCGCATGTCGGCTCCGGAGCTTGAGTTCGGAAGTCTATACGTTACCCAGTATGAATGATTGCAGGGCACCGGTCAACGACATCACACCCTGCTCCAACCGGTTGTACTTCCGCTTTCCGTAGCACAAGGGACTGCGGTTCCGTGGATGGTCGAAAACTATAATGGACCCCGAAAACTGGACGGTGAATTAAGGTGGAAAAGCCGATCTTGTTGATCTAGAGAGCGGCGGGGGCATTCCTCAGGCTTTGGCCTTTTCTTTCAAGTAGCCTCCCAGGGCCCTGTCAAGGGTTCGGATGTGCTCCTTGAACCAAGTGCACGCCTTGGTGAGCACTTCAACAGCCAAGCCGCCTTGTACTTCACCTGCCTGGTACTTACGTCTCAGTTCGCCGATTTCGGATTCGAATCTCTCGTGAGCCGACTTCTGGGCAGCGTACGCTGGATATGCGTTTTCTACCATAGTCGCTTCTTCGTCCCTGAAATGGAACCTCGTATACTCGGCGAGGAAATCGATGGTCTTTTCCAGTTCTGCTTGCCCCTGGCCGGCAAAAATGGCTTCCGCCAAGTCATCGGCGGCTTTGAACAACTGCTTGTGCTGGTCGTCAATTTTTTCATCCCCAACGGCCAAGTCGGGCGTCCACATAATGATAGGCATCTCCAACCTCCTGAAAGTCGGGCTCTCAATAGGAGCCTTCACTGCTGCCGCGAACAGACGAATATGCCCTACAAGGACCGATTCTATCACTGGTCCGTTCACGAGAGCAATGGTCTCCGATATCCGCCGTACGACCGGTCGCCAACGGGGAGACCTGCCGGAAATATACCAGCGAAGTCTCACCTGTCAAGCAAGGGGCAGACACGTGTCGATGCGGTGATGGGGCGGCAACATTGCCTATTGCCGATGCGGGCGCGTTTCAACGGCGAAGCCGCGCAGTATCCCTTCCTCGGGGCAAGGGACTTGCTTGAACGAGCGAAGTATTATAATCCTTCGAGAGCAGGACCGATACATTTTGAGAAAGGCATGTACCGTGACCGAACCAAAAAGCTTTTTGAGTGTTTCTCAGACCTTGGCGTCCGAGTCTCCGAGAGGGCGCATATATTCGGGAGACTCGGGCAGGGACGTAAGCGCCGCATCCATCGAGGTCTTTGTCGATGGGAGCGTTCCCGTCCACGTGATTTCAGCGATCTCCGACCGACAGACGAAACGCCTTTCGCCGCCCTCGGCCGGGGAAGAAGACGACTTGGATGAGGATGATGACGACGACGAGGAAGATTGGGACGAGGATGACGCAGACGACGACGAAGAGGACGAAGAGGATTGGGACGAAGAAGATGACGAGGACGAGGAAGACTGGGACGAAGAAGATGACGAGGAGGACTGATACCGATATACGGTCCAGGAATGGATCTCTCCGGTCGCGGTTTCGGGCGGGTCTCTGAAGCGAAGTCGGGTCGCGCCGTTCGTAACGGAAGAGACATGCCGTCATTGTCATCGATTGGATCGCGAAATGGTATGAGGGCCCAGTGAAGAGGGTTTTCTCTCGTGTAAGGGCATGGATGACCCGGACGCGAAAGAACATCGGGACGGCTCAGCTTTCGACTGCTTCCTCGTTCAACATTCGCGCCAGCGAGCGGCTTGCCTCGATCACTTTTTCGTTGTCTATCCCCGTGCGGTACCCCAGGAGCTCCAGCATCTTCGTGGTCCCTTCGGTGGATATGTTACCGACAGCTCCCGGAATGAAGGGGCATCCTCCCAGACCAGCCACCGAGGTGTCGAACCGACGCACACCCAATTGAAGGGCCTCCATCAGGTTCTCCTTTCCCCGTCCACGCGTATCGTGCAAGTGAAGGCCCAGGCGGTCCACGCCGGTGAGTGACGCGACCCGTCGAACCACTTTGCGTATTTCCTCAGGCCCGGCCATGCCGCTCGTGTCGGCCAGCGCAATGTCGGTGGGATTGAATTTTTCGAATTCCATCACTATCTCCAATACCTTTTCCACCGGAACCGCCCCTTCGTAAAAGCAACCGAAGGCACACATCACTCCCGCGGTGACTCCGATTCCCCGGGAAAGGGCATGCTCGATCATTCTGAGAGCTCCTTCAAGTGCCTTCTCCGTGCTCGTTCCGGAATTCTTCATGCTGTGGGTCCGGGAGGCCGATACGTAGATCTCCGCATGCGGGATACCCGCAGCCAATGCCATGTCCAGTCCCTTGTCATTGAGCACGAGCACGCTGTATCGCGTTCCCCGATGCTTGCACATCAGGTGCCAGACCCGGTCGGTCCCGGCCATCTGGGGAACTCGACGGGGATTGACGAAGGAACCGATCTGAATTCGCGGCAGCCCGGCCTCTGCCAGAGAGTCGATAAGTTTAGCCCGAACCTCCGGTGAGAGCACGCGGGGCTCGTTCTGAAGACCGTCACGAGGTCCCACCTCCTGGAGCAGGACGTCTTCTTTGGTGTTTTCCATCTGAAAGCGCCTCGTGGAAAGATGAGAATCCTATCTCCGAAGCAATATCCTCACGAGTTATCGTACTGAAGCCGGGTTGTTTGGCAAGATAAAAGAGACACGCCGGCCGGCACGGACGTGGGTCGGAAAGGTGCCCGTGCCCTATCCGGCGATTCTCGAGATCGTTTTTTCTTGTGTCAACGAAGCACTGCGCTTAAAATATCATGGGATATATTGAACGTCGTCCATGCAATGACGCTCATGGGACAAAGTCGAGAACACTGGGATGCAAGAGCGGCGAAAAGCGGCTGAGAGAGTCAGCGAACGGGACCGAGTCCGCAGGCGCGAGCACCGGGCCATAGCGTTGTTGCTCGTCTTTGGCCTTAGTGTCTGGATCCTGGAATCGTTGCTTGCCTATCCGGCGGTTGTCCAGGATACCCCTCTGGCTCCCATCTTCAGACACCTGATTGCTCAGCCGCTGATCATCCCCTTGGTGGGCATCATCTGCTTTCTCGGCTACGCGGTGTACATCACGAAAATCCTGGTGGACGTCAAGCGAGCTGAATCCGAGCTTGTTGAGAGCGAAGAGCGGTATCGTCTTCTCACTCACAATTCGCTCACCGGCATTTACATCCACCGGAACGGCAAACTTCTTTACGTGAACGACCGACTGGCCGAGATGCTCGGTTACTCGCCGGACGAGATGTTGGGAGTTGTCTTCTGGGATCTGGTCCATCCGGAGGAGAGGGAGCTTCTTCGAGATCGAGATAAGGCGCGAAGCCTGGGCAGAGAGGTCGTCCCGAGGTACGAATTCAGGGCCTTGTGCAAGAACGGCCATCCCAAATGGATGGAAGTCCTGGCGTCCACCATCGGTTACGAAGGCGGCACGGCCTGCATGGGGAACGTCGCGGACATCAGCGAGAGAAAGGAGGCCGAGGCAGAGAAAGAAAACCTCATCTCGGACCTTACGTACGCCAAGGAGACCCTTCGCTTTCAGGCGGCCCACGACGCGCTCACCGGCCTCCTCAACCGAGCGGCAACCTTGGAAAAACTCGCTGAGGAACTGAGCCGCGCTTGTCGCGAAAAGACCAGGCTCGCCGTGATCATGGCCGATCTGGACCGTTTCAAGAGTATTAACGACACGTACGGCCATCTCGGCGGCGACGCGGTACTCAGAGAGGTTGCACGACGTGTATCGGAGTCGGTCCGTCCCTATGACGTTGTCGGGAGGTACGGCGGCGAAGAGATCATCATCGCTCTCCCGGGATGCGACAAGGTGGGAGCCGTAAGCTTTGCCGAGCGCATCAGGGAGGCAATCGAAGCCCGGCCCGTGGAAACCGACGAAGGTCGGATTCGCGTCACGGCCAGTCTCGGTGTAGCCATTGCGGGAGACCCGAATCCGACGGATCTCGATGCCGTTGTGCGGGACGCCGACAGGGCCCTGTACAGGGCCAAGCAACGCGGCAGGAACTGCGTGATGACAACAGAAGAGACCCCGGACCCGGGGAGCGTTGTCGCATCGGAGTGCTCTTCCCACGTGAAGGTCTCATGCCCGTTGGACGACCGCACCTGAACTCCGCTGCCATAAGGGCCTGGAGAGACGATGAGATGAACCGAAACAAACGGGCACCGGCGTTTCCGTGAAAAAAGATCCCCCTTTACAACAACTCGAAGAGATCAAGGCCTTTCTGTTTCCGTACCTCATTATAGGGCCCCTCGTAGCAGCACTTTTCGCCGAACGGATAGACAATCTGTTCGTTGCCTGCTTCGTCTTCGTCGTCGTGGTCGGATTTGCCTTTTCGTGGGTTAGGAAGAAGCTGCTCGTACTGGAAGAGCTCATCCGAGAGCAGGATGATCGGCTTCGGGAGCTGGAATGTATTGTGTCCGAGGACGGTTGCGAAGAAAAAAAGAGCACCGGCTCTTGAACACCGCGGAGCAAAAGGGTATAAAGCTAGGTTCGGGAGATGAGAATCATAGCCGGCCGTTTCAAGGGACTGCGCTTACCTTCGCCGAAATCTCCGGGTCTGCGCCCTACGACGGATCGAGCTCGTGAGGCTATGTTCAATGCTATCGGGCCCTTTGTGGAGGGGTCCCGGGTGTTGGATCTCTTCGCGGGGACGGGTGCATTCGGCTTGGAGGCTATAAGCCGAGGTGCCGCATCGGTTCTCTTCGTGGAGAAGGATCGAAAAACGGTTCTCGCTCTTTCCGAGACCGTCAAGTCACTCGGTGTTGAACAGCAAGCAGTCGTGATGTGTACGACTGCGTACCGGGCCCTCGTGAAGTCGGCGAGCCGGGAAGCTGAGTTTCGTATCATCTTTGTGGATCCGCCGTACCAGGATGACGTAGCCAGGAAATTGATCCTCGACCCCTTTTTCTCAAGCCTCTTGGAAGTCGGAGGCCTATTGATCGTGGAAAGAGGATCGCGGACCCCGGCATACGAGGTACCGCAGGAGCTTGTGAGATTCTTTGAAAGAAGATACGGAGACACGGCGGTGGAAATCTTCCGTAAAGAGTCAAACGCCAACTAAACAATCTTTGTGAGGCACTACGAGTATGGGCGAGAAAATTGCCGTATATCCCGGAACCTTTGACCCGATACACAACGGCCATCTTGAAATCGTTCGGCGTGCTCTGTGCACCTTTGATCGGGTCATCATAGCCCTGGGTCTCAACCCGGAAAAGGACACCATCTTCACCATCGAGGAGCGCCTCGACATGATCCGCCACAGTATCGACGGCGATCCGCGCATCGAATGGGACGCCTTCGACGGCCTGCTCGTTCGGTACGCGGAGACCCAGAAGGCGCATGCCATCATCAGAGGGCTCAGGGCGGTTTCGGATTTCGAGTACGAGTTCCAGCTCGCACTGATGAACCGGAAACTGAACCGCAACATCGAGACCTTCTTTCTGATGACGGCCCACCGGTACCTCTATGTCAGTTCCCGGATCATCAAGGCGACCGTCCTGGCCGGCGGATCGCCCGAAGGATTGGTTCCGGACTATGTTCTGGGAGTATTGAAGAAGAAATTTCCCGAAATTCAGAATTATAAGCCCATGGGCGAGAACCCGATTCAGGAGTGACGATGAAGAAGATCTTGTCGGAACGAGCCGGCCAATTAAAGCCCTCCGCGACGTTGACCATCGCGGCCAAGGAGAAAGAGCTCAAGAGTCAGGGAATGGACGTAATCGGCTTCAGTGCCGGAGAGCCGGACTTCCCCACCCCTTCCCACATCAGGGAAGCCGGTTTCAAGTCCCTGGAGCGCGGTGAGACCTTCTACACCCCCGTGCCGGGAATCCTGGATTTGAGGAAGGCCGTTATCCAACGAATCTCACTGGATTACGGACTCGAATACAAGCCGGAAGAAATAGTGATCTCCTGCGGAGCCAAACACAGTCTATACAATGTGTTTCAGGCAATCCTGGACCCGGGGGACGAGGTCATCGTCTTTTCTCCTTACTGGGTTTCCTATCCGGAAATGATAGGCCTCTGCGGCGCCACGCCGGTTATTGTCGAGTCGCGGGAAGAGGACCGATTCGTCCCCGATCCCGACGAGGTGGCCTCGCTTATTACACCGGCGACCAAGGCCATGGTGCTCAATTCCCCGTCGAATCCCACGGGTGTCCTTTATCCGAGGGACGTACTGGAAAAACTGGCCGCCTTAGCGGAGAAGCACGATTTGATGGTCGTTTCCGATGAGATCTACGACAAGCTCCTCTACGACGGCCTCTCGTTCACTCCGTTCGCCGCTCTGGAGGGGATGAAGGACCGCACGGTTTTGATAAACGGGGTCTCAAAAACCTATGCCATGACCGGGTTGCGTATCGGATACCTCGCGTGCCCGCGCATGGAGCTGGTGAAAGCCGCATCGAACATCCAGAGCCAATCCACTTCCAACCCGAACAACACCGCCCAGGCCATGGCCCTGGAAGCCCTGAAGGGCCCTCAGGACGAGGTAGCGAAGATGCTGGCGGTTTTCGAGCGACGCAGAAATCTTATGGTGGAAGGGATCGAGGGAATTCCCGGCCTGTCGGCGATCAAGCCCGACGGAGCGTTCTACGTTTTCGTCAACACGTCGAAACTCTACGGTCGGAAGAACATTTCGAGCTCGACCGATATAGCCTCTTACCTTCTGGAGGATCATCACGTGGCCTGCGTGCCCGGAGGCCCGTTCGGGTCGGAGGATCATATCCGTCTCTCCTTTGCGACGTCCGAAGAGGTAATCGTCAAGGGCCTGGAACGGATGCGAGATGCATTTAAGGGATTTGTCTAGGGATGGGTTGAGCGCGACCGCTCCGGTGCACCGTCGGACGTCTCCGCGGTGCTCCTTCCTGTCTCATGGAGACCGATCCCGGCCGCGTTGCGAGGAATGATCGCCGATGACCGATTCTAGGCCGCTGATACTGCTGACCAACGATGACGGCATCCATGCCGAGGGAATTCGGTACTTGAGGATGGCTGCCGAGGAGTTGGGGGAAGTCTGGGTGGTTGCACCTGCAACGGAGCAGAGCGCGGTCGGGCATTCCATAACCCTGTACAATCCCATCAAGGCCCAGGAGATTATGCGGGACGGGACTTTTTACGGGTACGGCATAGGAGGCACTCCGGCCGACTCCGTGAAGCTTGCCGTGCACTCTCTGTTACCCAGGCGTCCTGACCTGGTCATCTCGGGTATCAACAACGGGGCGAATTTGGGGATCAACGTTCTCTACTCCGGTACCGTTTCGGCAGCTACCGAGGCGGCCATCCTCGGGTTCCCGGCAATTGCGTTTTCCCTGGCTCAAAAGAAGACCCCCCCCTTTCTCTGGGCACTTCCCCATGTGGAGACTCTGGGGCGATGGGTTCTGGAGAACGGGCTGCCGCCGGGCGTTGCCCTCAACGTCAATCTTCCGGCTCTGCCTCCCGAGAGAGTGTCGGGGTACCGTTTGACCAGACAGGGGCTTGCCAAATTTCGAGAACGGTTCGAACAACGTGAAGATCCCCGGGGCGATCGCTATTATTGGCTTGCGGGAGACGCCACCGCGGACGAAAATACCGAAGGGACCGACGTTGCCATGCTCAAACAGGGATACGTTTCGGTAACCCCTTTGTTTTACGATCTTACAGCACACTCCTCTATGGAAAAATTGACATGTTCTCTGAACAAGCTCTAGTCAACGGAGCCTTTGAAAACGATATTAAGGAAATCGAGAAGATTGTCGGCCATAGTTTCGAGAATCCATCCCTCCTCCTCAATGCTCTCACCCGGAGAAGCTTCTGGCACGAGAACAGAGAAACCTGCGACGAACACAACGAGCGACTGGAATTCCTGGGAGATGCGGTTCTGGGATTGGTGATCGCTCATATCCTCTACCGCGAGTTTCCGGAGGACGAAGAAGGCGAGCTTCAGAAAAAGAGAGCCAGCTTTGTCAATCGCGCGGCGCTTGCCCAATTGAGCAGGTATCTCGGACTGGGCCGATTCCTCAGAATGGGCAGAGGAGACGAGATGTCCGGCTGCCGCGATCGCGACTCGATCCTGGCGGACACCCTTGAGGCGGTCATTGCCGCGGTCTATCTTGACGGCGGCTTCCCGGATGCCGAGCGGATCATCGAGAAGCATTTCTATCCCCTTATCGAGCGGTGTGCCACCCGGGAAGGGTTGGACGATTGCAAGAGTCTCCTCCAGGAGAGAGTCCAAGCCGACCTGGGCATTACGCCCACGTACGAAGTGGTGGACGAATGGGGAGAAGAGCATCGCAAGACGTTTGCCGTGGCGGTGTACCTGGGACAGGAGGCGGCGGGCCGCGGTACGGGTCGAAACAAGCGAGAGGCCGCTCAAAATGCTGCCCGGGAGGCTCTGGAAAAATATCGTTAACCGGGGACGGTTGGTCGAACCGTACTCCGAGTGAAGGGACCCCAGCGGCATCACCCCATCAGCGCCCATCCGGCAATCAGTTCCCATTGAAGCTCGTTCTTCCGACCCCAAGGGTTTGGCATGGCCCCGCCTTATTGCCGGCACCCTTCTTCGCCGTTACAAACGATTCATGGCTGACGTGAAACTCCGGAACAACAGAGTCGTTACTGCACATTGCGCCAACTCCGGAAGTATGAAAGGCTGCTGTGAGGAGGGAAGGACCGTGTACCTTTCCCGCAGCGACAATGAAAAAAGGCGCCTCCAATATACCTGGGAGATGATCGACATGTCTTCCTCGCTCGTCGGCGTCAACACTTCGGTACCGAACAGACTCGTGGCTCTGGCCCTTCAGAACGGCGAGGTCGAAGAGCTTACCGGGTATGAGTATCTCAGGCGAGAGGTCAAATGCGGTGCCGATTCCAGGCTCGATCTTCTCCTGGAGCGATCCGACGGCAGCAAGTGCTTCATCGAGATCAAGAACTGCACCTTGGTGGAGAGCGGGACGGCACTCTTTCCCGACGCGGTGACCTCTCGCGGCCTGAAGCACTTGGTCGAGCTCCAGAGCCAAGTTGAGGCGGGCAATCGAGGGGTGATCTTCTTCCTCATTCAGCGGATGGACGCTGCTGCGTTCGGCCCCGCAGACGGCATAGACCCCAAGTACGGTTCGGAGCTCCGTAAAGCCGTTTGCAACGGCGTTGAGATCCTTGCCTACGACGTGGCCTTGAGTCTTGAGCGGATCGTTCTCAATCGCCCTATGCCGGTTTGCTTGAACGCCTCCCCCCTCTGAAACGGACATTGCCGCGGTCTGGCCGTCATAGCCTTTCGCGGTTCAACAGCTCATTCGGACGGCATGTCTCTTCCGCTCGCAATGACAGGTTCCGGGTGTCATTGCGAGCGAAGCGAGGCAATCCCAAAGGACTAAGACGTCAGCGAATTTCTGCCGCCCTGTACTAAGAGTTCTTCTACCAAGCACTATTTCCTTTTCCCCGGCGGGCTGAAGATGTGGATAGCGCGGTGCTCGACCTGTTCCGCGGCTTCCTCGATGCTTTCGGTGAGGGTGGGGTGGGGATGTATGGTAAGAGTGAGATCGTCAATGTGGGAGGCCGACGCGACAGCGAGGCATCCTTCGGCGATGAGGTCCGATGCATGCGGCCCGACGATGTGCACCCCAAGGACGGTTCCCGCGTGTGCGTCGGATATCACTTTACTGAACCCCCTCCCGTCGTAGCCGAGGGTCATGGTCCTGCCAAGGGCCTTGAAAGGAAAGACCCCGACCTTGATTTCGATTCCTTTCGCTTCGGCCTGCTCCTGGGTGAGGCCCACCGTGGCGATCTCCGGATCGCTGAAAATAACGCCGGGGACTTCCACACCCTCGAAGGCTGCGGGCTCGCCCGCAATGACCTCGGCAGCAACCTTCCCCTGGTACGAGGCCTTGTGCGCAAGCATGGGACCGGCAACGATGTCTCCTATGGCGTAGATGCCGGGCACCGATGTCTCCATGTGTGAGTTGACCTCGACGAAGCCGTGCTTGTCGGTTTTGACTCCCGCCTTGTCCAGACCGATCTCCCGAGTGTTGGGCCAGCGGCCGATGCCCACGAGAACGAGGTCCGTTTCCAGTGTCTTTTCACCATCCGGACCCGCGTACACCACCTCCGCGGTGGAGCCGTTTCGCGTGACGCCCTGAACGAGGGCGCCGAGGATCAATTCGATACCGAATCCCTTGAGCGATCGTTCCATCACCGGCGCTATCTGTCCGTCCAGCATCGGAAGGAGCTTTGCACCGCCTTCCAAAATGGTGACCCGTGTGCCCAGCTTGGCATACACCGTTCCCAGCTCCAGTCCGACCGCTCCGGCACCGATGACGACAAGACGATTCGGGACGGTCTTCAGATCCAGTGCGTCCTTGGAATCGATGATAATTTCGCCGTCGCGAGGGATGCCGGGCAACTGAGCCGGAGACGAGCCGGTAGCGAGGATGGCGTGCTCGAATTCAAACCGATGATGCCCCTCGGGGCCTTCAACGGCAAAGGATCTATCCCCCGTCAGATGTGCAGTGCCGTTGACCACCTGCACTTTGTGACTCGACAGGAGGGAGGCCACGCCTTTGCGCAGCTTTTCGACAATGCCGTCCTTCCAGCCCATGAGCTTGGGGAGATCGACCTCTACGCCGGAGGTGATGAGGCCGAAAGAAGCGGCATTCTCCATTTGCCTCTTGAGGTCAGCCGCGTGGGTCAACGCCTTGGAAGGGATGCATCCCCAGTTGAGGCAGACTCCACCGAGGAGATCACGCTCCACCAGAGTCACTTCCAAGGCCAATTGGGCCGCGCGAATGGCTGCCACGTAACCGCCGGGTCCGCCGCCGATTACCGCTACCTGAGTTCCTTGGGCAAAGTCACCTACTACCATTGCAATCCCTCCAATCCGCGCGATCAATGCCTCTCCGCCAAGGGGAGGATGAGAGGCGTGCCGTCCGACTCGTCAAGCTCCGGAAAAGACCGCCATTCCCGTCGGCTCAGACCATGTCCACGAGCATCCTCATGGGGTCCTCCAACAGGGCCTTGACATAGTTGGCAAATCGGCCCGCGGTGGCACCGTCCAGGACTCGATGGTCAAAGGAGAGGGTCAAGGGCATGATGGTCCGGATCACGATCTCACCGTCCCTCACCACCGGCTTTTGTGTTGCCCGTAGTGAGCAGAGAATCGCCACCTGGGGATGCAGGATTATCGGCGTGGCCCATTGGCCTCCGATGGCCCCCACGTTGGTGATGGTGAAAGACCCTCCGCGGAGCTCCTCGATGTCGATGGACCTATCCTTTGCCTTTGCTGTGAGCGCCTGAATCTCACCGGCAATCTGCAGGACGGACTTGCGATCGACGTCGCGGATCACCGGAACCATGAGCCCCGCTTCCGTGTCCGTGGCTATTCCGATATGCACGTAATCTTTAAAAACCAGCTCCCCGGTCTCCTCGTCGATGGAGGAGCTCATCACGGGAAACGTTCTCAGGCCGGACGCGGCAGCCTTGGTCAGGAACGCAAGAACCGTGAGCTTGATGCCGCGACTCTCGGCAAGGGGTCGCTCTTTTTCGACGACATTGATGAGTTCGGTGACATCCGCTTCGTCGAAGTGAGTGACGTGGGGAATCGTCGAAACCGAACGGACCATGACCTCCGCGATACGTTTTCGCACTCCTTTGAAAGGCTCTCGTCTCGTGGGACCGTATTTCTCAAAATCAAAGCCCGCAGTGGCCGGAGCCTGCACGGCCGCGGCCGTGGGTGCCTTGGGCGCGGTGGGCGGAGTTTGGGCAGCGGCTCTTTTCACGTCCTCGTCAGTGATGCGACCGTGGGGACCGCTTCCCTTCACCGTGGTGATGTCAACCTTGAGCTCTCGTGCGACACGCCGTGTGTGGGGAGTCGCCAATACCCGTACTGGTGCTTCGGTTGCGGCGGGAGCTTCCTGGGGCTTCGGAGGAGCAGCCTTCTCCTCTCGCACTGGGCGAGCCTCAACCGCCGGCGCCTCGGCCTCGGGCTTCTCCTTGGGGGCAGGCTTGGCGGCTTCGGGGCTTGCCTGAGCCTCTGCTGCGCCCTCAACCTCCACGATCAAGAGTGGGTCGCCCACATTGGCGGTGTCCCCCGGCTTGAGGGGCAGCTCAGCCACGGTTCCCGCAACGGGCGATGGCAATTCCACCACTGCTTTGTCGGTTTCTATCCGTACCACGGGCTGGTCGGCCTTGACCTTGTCCCCGGGCTTGACCAGGTACTCCACGATCTCGGCCGATGCAATTCCTTCACCCACATCCGGCAGTCTGAATACGTGTCTCATGGCTCACTGCCCTCCTCACCAATTTCCTGTGATACCATTTCGCGATTCAACAGCTCATTCGGACGGCATGTCCCTTCCGCTGCGAACGGCCCGACCTGACTTCGCTTCGGGAACATGCCGTCCGTGTGTCGAAGTCACATCCTTTATTGCGAAATGGTATGAGATGCTTCCGGAGGCGTGGACGGCGCCGCCTCTAAAACTCCATGGTCTCATGAATGGCCCGCACAACGCGATCCGAGCTCGGATAATTGTGGTCCTCAAGCTTTGCCAGGGGCGGTATCACATCGTACCCCGTGACCCTCTTGATCGGCGCAAGAAGCGACAGCAGGCATCGCTCGCCCACCGTCGCGGCAATCTCCGCGCCCACGCCGAGTGAACGGGGGGCTTCATGGACGATGACGAGGCGACCGGTCTTGTTCACCGACTGCTCGATCGCATCCACATCGAAGGGCCAGACCGTGCGGAGGTCAACCACTTCCGCGTCCACACCTTCCGAAGCCACATGCTGGGCCGCTTTTTCGCAGACCGGTACCATGCCGCCGTAGGTGACCAGGGTGACGTCGGTGCCTTCCCTGGCGAGACGGGCTTTTCCCAGCGGCACGCGATACTCGCCCTCGGGGACCTCCTCCTTGAAGAGGCGGTACAACCGCTTGGGCTCAAGGAATATCACCGTGTCGGGATCTTCAATGGCTGAAGTCAGCAGTCCTTTGGCATCGGCAGGAGTCGCGGGAATCACTACTTTCATCCCCGGGAGATGGGCAAAGAGGGCTTCGGGCGCATCGGAATGGTGCTCCAGGGCTCTAACACCGGCGCCGTACGGTGCCCGGATGACGAGAGGGACCCCGAAGTACCCCTGGGATCTATGCCTGATGCGGGAGGCATGACTGTACACCTGGTCGAAGGCCTTGAACATGAATCCCTCGAACTGGATCTCGGCAACCGGCCGCATCCCGTAGATCGCCATGCCTATGGCAGTTCCGACGATCCCGCTTTCGGCCAGGGGAGTGTCGATGACGCGCATCTCGCCGAATTTGTCGAACAGCCCTACCGTGGCCCTGAAGACTCCTCCGTCCACGCCCACGTCCTCGCCCAAAACAACCACCCGCTCGTCCGCGGCCATTCGCTCGTGGAGTGCCGCGTTGATGGCCTCAATCATTGACAATCGCGCCATGTTTCACCTCCCGGATCCGCCAAGGGAACGAAGCATCTCTTCCCGTTGCTCTCTCAGATTCCAGGGCTCTTCCGCGTACATGTGATCGAACAGATCCGCCGGTTCCGGTGGAGTCACAGCCTCATAGCTCCTCACTGCCTGTTCCACTTCAGCCGTGCATTCCGATACGAGGTCGGCATCCTTCTGTTCGTCCCAGCCGTGCTCCTTGGTCAGGTACGCGCGCATTCGATCGATGGGGTCCTTGGCCCTCCATGGAGCCACCATCTCTTCGGTGCGGTAGCGACTCGCATCATCGGCCGTGGTGTGGTCGTCCATGCGATAGGTGACCAGTTCCACCAACGCGGGTTTGTAATCGGATCGGGCTTCTTCCAAGAGCCGTTTCACCGTCAAATAGACAGCAAGGACGTCGTTCCCGTCCACCCGGGCACCTGCCACGCCGTGGGCCAGGGCCTTTTCCGCGAGGGTCTCGGTTGCCGTCTGCTTCCAAATGGGGACCGAAATTGCCCAGTGGTTGTTCTGTATGGCCACCACCAGAGGAAGCTTGAACACTGCGGCGAAGTTGAGGCCTTCGTGAAAATCCCCCTGGGATGTGGACCCATCCCCCGAGCTCGACAGCACCGCGACTCTCTCTCCGCTGATCTTGGCCCCGAAGGCTATCCCCGCAGCGTGGAGCACGTGCGAGCCCACCGTGATACAGACGGGGAGATTGCGGGAGCCTTCCAGCGGCCGGGCGCCTCTCTCGTCGCCGCCCCAGTAGAGGAGCATGTTCTCCGGCGGTACCCCCCGCGCGAAGAGCGTCCCCGTCTCACGGAACGACGGACAAAACCAGTCATTGGCGCCCAGGGCCAAGCCCATGCCGATGTTGGCCGCTTCCTGTCCCCTGACCGAGGCTATGGTTCCCATGCGCCCCTGCCGCTGGAGGCTGAGCGCCTTGGTGTTCCACAATCGGGTAAACACCATGAGACGGTACATCTTCATCATCTCCGCCTCGGAGATCCCTCGAACCGCCGCCTCGTCGACCCGGCCCTCGGGGTCCATCACCTGAATAAGTTCTTTGTTGCTCATTTTGCGCACCCTGATCCGGTCAATGGTTTTCGGCCCGACCCTCTGTCGAGCGGATCTTTTCGGCTACGGCGTCGGACATCTCTTGTAACGTGCGATCAAAGACCTCAATGAACGTCTCTTTGATGGCTTCGACCACCGAGGACCTCGAAGGAGGGGCTCCCAGAATTTCCTCGAGGGTGACCAGATGAGCTCCCTCAAGCCCGCAGGGCCTCACGTATTGTGATTCCCGGTGGTCTCCCTGAACATTAATCACGAATCCGAAGCTTGTCACCCAATTGCTGATACGCACCCCCATGGAGACTATCTTCCCCGCGCTTGTCCACAAGCCCACGTACGCAGCGGCATCCCGGCGCCGCGCCGCGTCCACGCCGAAGCGACGGAGAGTCCCGATCCCCACTTCCTCAAGCTTGAACATGTATCCGGGGATGCTCCGCTCGTCGGCACCGAGGGCCAGCACGGGATAGCAGACCACCTGGCCCGGCCAGTGGTACGTTATGCCGCCGCCCCGAACGGAGCGCGTGAGTGCTATGCCCTCCCTTTCCAGCCGCTGAGGCGTAACGAGGAGATCCCTGGGGTGCTCGACGTGACGGTCCCGCAGGCCGAGAGCCACGGTTTTGGGGTGGGCCATGAAGAGGAGAAGGTCGGAGATTTCATTGGCCGCTCTCAGCTTCTGCGCCGCGGCCATGAAACGGTCGGCCTCGGGAATTCCCATGATACCGAGATCGGTAACGAGGCACGGTCCCCTGTCTGTTCCTTCTCCCGATTTCACGTCATGCACCCGGTTTTTCCTGTCGGAAGACAGTGTAGGGCTGTTGAGGGCTTGGCTTCTTCGGGGCCTGCAGTTCAGGACGGTATCGGACTGTCATGACTGCCGAGGGCAGTGACGAGCGATGGGAGATCTCCGACACGGATTCCTCCGGTAGCGGATGCATTGGTCCCGATGAGCTTGAGGACACTCTATCATAGCGCCATCCCGGCGTCCAAGGCCAACCGACGATCTTGCTGGGAGTATTGAAATAAAAAGGTTGACAAATAATTAGAGGCGCATTACTGTTCATTCATACGCCCAATACAGGAGAATGCGCATGGTGAAAAAATTCAACCTGTCGGTCCCGGACGATCTCGCCGAGAAAATTGAACAGCGGCGGGATCAATTGGGTAGCCTATCTGCCATCTTCCAGGAGGCGGTGGCCGCGATAATCGGAAAGAAGGAAGAATTCGAGGAGCGCCTGAAAGGAGATGATGACATGGAGCAGATTATTGAGAGACTGAGAAGAGAGAAGCTTCAGGCCCAGACCAATTACCACGAGAAGGGGAGAGAGGATGGGCTCCGCTGGGCCAAGGCCGCGTCGTACACCGACCTGGAGCACGCTCGGAAATTCGACCCGAGCGACGAGGACGGAGTGTACGATCCTACCATTCCTCTCCATGACGACGTACTGGGGCACTATTTCATCGATGCCATGGAAGCGGACCCGCTGACGAACCCCGAGGCGGATGAGGACGAGCTCAACGATTTTGCGAGGCAATGGCTCGACGGGTGGCTAGAAGCGGTGCGAGAGCTCTGGGCCGCGGTGAAGGACAGACTGTGACCGGTCGCCGCAGAAGACTGTCGTCACTCATGTCCATCCACGTGTAGGGGCGAACCTCGTGTTCGCCCTTCTGAGGTATTGGCTTGAGAAGATTCCGATCAGCGGGATTGCATCCTTACGGATGCCATACGGGTGGTCGGGTATTGACCGAGAAGGGGACGATCACAAGGATCGCCCCTACAGATCTCGTGCCCTTGTGACTGAAATTAGCGATTTTCACGAACGATCGTGCATAGCGGTCCTAATTCACACAACCGCCGCGCCCTTGCACGGGTCGGCATCACGAAGATCGGTAGGCGGACAATGGAAAGAAATACCCGGGTCAAAGCACGAGTGCTGCGAGAGTATCTGAAGTCGTTCTTCCAGTACGCGGGCCGGCGGGCCGTGATCGCCATAGGCCTGCTCATCATAGTGGGACTCACCGAGGGCGTCGGCCTGTTGATGCTGATACCCTTCCTCCAATTGATCGGCATTGCGGATTCCGCGCCGTCGGGAGTCGTTGATTTCGTGGGGCGGGTGTGGGCCCTTACGGGGCTTCCGCTGAACCTGACAACGGTGCTCGTCGTATGGGCTTCCATCGTTGCGCTGTATGCGGTGGTCGGGCGTTGGTCCACCCTGATCAACGCGAGGGTATCCCATGCGTTCACCCGCGGCCTGCGAAACGAGCTCTGCGAGGCAATGGCCCGCGTGGAGTGGCTCCATTTTACCCGGGTCAAGGCATCGGATATCAACCACGTGGCCACGGCGAATCTCAACGCTGTGGATAACGGCACCTTCGGTCTGTTTCTCCTGATCAGCACTGCCATTGTCGTGGCGGTGCATATCGGGGTGGCATTCACGTTGTCCGTGCCCATGACCTGCGTGGCTCTGGCAAGCTCCGGAGTAATGCTGCTGCTCATGCGGCCCCTCAATCGGCAGTCCTTCCGGTTGGGCGAGGAATGGCGCCGGACCATGAACGACCTGTACGGCGTGCTCATGGAGCACCTTGGCGGTATGAAGATCGCCAAGAGCTTCGGCGCGGAAGACCGTCACGTGCAGAGCTTCTCGACCCTGAGCAGGGGACTGGAGGCTCAGGCCAACGGTTTTGCCGGAGTGCTCTGCTCGACCCACATGTATCACGAGATAGGCGGGGTTGTGGTGCTGGGTATCTTCTTCTATGCGGCAGTGGAGTGGTTTCAGATGCCTGCGGCAAAGCTGCTGCTTATGGTCTATCTCTTCGCAAGGATCGTGCCGGAATTTTCGTGGATGCAACGCACGTGGCAAAACATCCTCAACATGCTCCCCGCGTACGGCGCGGTACTCGATATGGTGGAAGGGTTTCGGTCGGCCCAGGAGGCTGCTCCCACGGTACAGGCGCGGCCGGTGGTTCTGGAGACGGGAGTGGAGCTCCTGGGAGTGTCGTTCCGTTACGACAAAGACGAGGCTCGGGCCATACTGGATGGAGTCGATATGCTCTTCCCCGCGTTTCAGACCACGGTGATTCTGGGGCCGTCCGGCGGAGGGAAGAGCACCCTGGCGGATTTGCTCATCGGGTTGTTGCGACCCGACAGGGGAACCGTCCTCATCGACGGAAAGCCCCTGGAAGGAGATCTGGTGCATAGCTGGCGCCTGTCCGTGGGGTACGTGCCCCAGGAGAGCCTGCTCTTTCATCAGACGGTGAGGGAAAACCTCCTCTGGGCGCTTCCCGACGCGAAAGAGGAAGACCTGTGGCATGCGCTGAAACTGGCCGCGGCTGACGAGTTCATTGCCCGGTTGCCCGAGGGGTTGGACACGGTGGTGGGAGACCGCGGGGTGAGGCTCTCCGGGGGAGAGCGCCAACGAATCGCACTGGCACGGGCGCTCCTTCGCAAACCCACGCTTCTCCTCCTGGACGAAGCCACCAGCCAGTTGGACAGGGAGAATGAGCGACGTATCCTCGACGCTCTGGAAGGGCTCCGGGGACAGATGACCGTGGTGTTCATATCCCACCGGGTTTCCGCGGTTCGCTGTGCGGATCGAGTGGTGGCCATCGACGGCGGGAGAGTGGTGGAGACCACCACAGCCGCGGAGCTGAGCAAGGACGCGCAAGGAGGAATAGGCTCGTTGATCTGGTCGGACGAAAGGGAAAATGCAGGCGGCAACGGTATCGCCAAAAACCAGGCGGTAGACCGGGATGTCGAAGACCGACCCGGCGAGGCGGTCGGCCGGGGGGTGCTCGCCATGCCGAGCTGACACTAAAGAACCAATGGAGGCTTTTGGGGCGAGGAACGTGGTGCTAAACCGCGTTCCTCTGCTCATTTTCCTCCCGGGTAGGTTGAAAGATATGTTGCGGATTTCCTCTGTTGACGATACGTATTGAACCTGGATTTTGCGAGCCAAGCGAGAAAAGAGGTCTGATTTCGGCAGACTTCGCTGTACATTTCGACCTGATTCTGGTAGATTAGTGTTGCTTGATGAGGCGCCAACCAGCCGGAAACGGGAGGGACTTGGGAAGT
>JBGSJS010000011.1:0-57006 GCA_041741735.1 Desulfomonilaceae bacterium
CCAGTAATTAAACGCCTATTTTGGCACCCAATACTACTCTTAATTCGAGAACGTTACACTAGGCTGGATCCGGGTTCACATAGCGGTCACCACGAACCGATTTCCACACACCGCATGGTTCATCACACCTCATCCGCCGACACGGCCACAGCGAAAGAGACGCCCAGCGATTCGAAGTGCCGCTGTCCACAGCGTACCTTGTCGGCCTCAGTGGTGCGGAGCTTCAAGAAGTCATGGGTTCCTTTCGTCTCTCGGACCAAGTAAAGGGTCTGGTCGTCATGCTTCAGGATCGCCCAATCAGGGTTGTATTTGCCTACGGGCGTGTCGATCTCGAACCAGCCGGGAAGTTTTACGAAAAGCTTTATATCCTCTCTCTGGTCCAGCTTCTGGGCGAACTCACGCTCCACTTCGGAATCATAGACCACGTACTCGTAGACGGATTTGTTGACCTGTAGGGCCGTGAGGTAGTTGATCAGCTCTTCATTCTTGAAGAGCATCATCTCCCATTCCGCCTCAGACCCGGAACCGGGAATGCGTTCATACTTGATACCGTCCACCAAGAGCCGGTGCAGCTCGTACTTGAGAATCGCCGTCACGGCATCCATAAAGCGCTGAGGATCAACGAAGAATTCAGCCAGGCGTCCTGACTCCTTCAGGATGCGGACAAGGGTAGATCTCGTCAACTCCGTTTCGTTTTGAAGGTAAGCCAATATGTCCGGCACAGGTCGTCGGGCATGCGACACCTCTTCCTCTGCGACGGCCACAGGAGTAACGCCAACCTCGGCTTTGGTTAGGGCGACCAGACCCTCCGTCACATGGATCTTGGCTGGCTCGATATTTTCCATGTGGTTGATGGCAGTTACTGCTCGTTGAATCAGCTCATCCGTCTGGAACTCTACTCGAAAGGTGGTCTTGGGTTTTATGCGCTCCCACAAGGCCTGAAACTCGGGACCAAGTTGCACTTTCTTCCGAAGTCGATTCGGTCCCTCATCTCGATCTTTGCGGATGTGCCGTTGAATCTGGTACGCCGCCAAAAGATCCGTCACCGCCGGCTGTAGCTCAACATACAGGTCCGGCAACTCCAGCCTGAAATCCGGCCTCTTCGGATCAAAGGCAGGCTGGATGCGTCCATCAGAATCGAGCATCTTCTGATTCACCAACGCAGCCCGGATCACCTCGGCAGCCTGATGACCTATCGGGCGTTCCTCACCGTCAACTACTCGCATGATCTTGGCCAAAGCGGTCAGAGGCACTTTGCCAAATGTGACTCCGCAGTCTTCCTCGTACTCGGTTTGTAGGGAGCGGGCGAAGTCTTCATAGCTTTCGTTCGCCATGACGTATAGCCTGTTCACCGATTCATCGAAAACCCGCATGCCATTCTGGTCTACAGGCAGTCGAAGGCCACGGCCGATCTCCTGACGCTTCTTCACTGTGCTCTGTGACATGTTCAGGGTGCAGATTTGAAAGACATTGGGATTGTCCCATCCTTCACGGAGCGCAGAGTGACTGAAAATGAAGCGAAGAGGTTCATCCATGGACAGAAGGCGTTCCTTATCTTTCATAATCAGATTGTAAACCTCGTCATCCGCCTGAGTATCGCCCCTTGTGTCCCTCAACACCCCCTTTTTGTCCTGGGCAAAATATCCGTTATGAACCTGTTCAAACGGAAGTTTCAACCAGCCCAATCGCCTATAAAGCTGTTCCTGTGCAAACTCCCTCAGAACTTCCTCAAGGGTCTCAGCAAATTTCCCCTTCATGGGTTGACCGGACGCGTCATAATCCCGATAGTTCGCAACCCGGTCTATGAAGAACAGACTCAACACCTTGATCCCACGGTCATTGACTCGCAGCTCTTTTTCCAGGTGTTTCTTGACCGTGCGCTTGATCTGGGTCCGCCACACGTCCTCTCGAAGTCCTCCCCGCTCCTCGCCTTGCCGCAGTTGCATACCGTTACTGAAACGCAAGTACTCGTTCCCAGGCTCTGCATTGATCTCTGCAATCTCAAACCCATTCTGGTAACAGGCCCGTTCATTGGAAAGCACGTATAGGTCTGCACGCTCCTTGACCGTGACGGTCTTCTCCTTTGGACCTTCCGGGTTCTGGACGTGGATGCGTAGCTTGGCTTTGATGCCTTTCTTGTAGTCGATCTGTTGGACACGGACAAAGGCGTCGTTCATGCCGCCGTCTGCAGAGGCGCTGGCCACCACGATCTGTTTTACCAGCCGTAGCTCGAAGGCCCGAATGGGATCGAGGCGGTAGACAAGGTTGTACGGGTTGCGATGAGTAGCAGAGTAGCGCAGGGTGCAGAGAGGATTCAGGGCCTGAATGGCCTCTTGTGCCTTTTGGGTGGAGTCTACACTCTGCGGCTCGTCAATGATCACTATGGGGCGAGCGGCCTGCACGAACTCAATGGGTTGACGGCCTGAGAGCTTGTCGCTTTCCTTGTAGATGACGTTGCTTTTCTGCTCTTCCTCAGTGCCGGTGAAGTTCTTGCGGAAAGCGTCTATGTTGATCACCAGTATCTGGAGCGTGTTGCTCACAGCGAACTGACGCAAGCGGTTCACCTTCTTGGCGTCGTAAACGAAGTGCCCGAACGGCAGGTTGTTGTAGAGGCTCCGAAAGTGCTCGGCGGTTATTTCGATGTTCTTGAGGACACCTTCTCGGATGGCCACGCTTGGTACCACGATGACGAATTTCTGGAATCCGTAGCGATGGCACAGCTCAAAGATTGTGCGAAGATAGACATAGGTCTTGCCGGTTCCGGTTTCCATCTCCACGGAAAAGTGCGGGCAGTTGCGTCCGGTATTCGCTGGGTTATCAAATAGCGGCCAACCTTCCAGAGGTTGATTTGTGTCCGGCACCTCGATGTCGTTTCTGACCTGCACAGTTCGTGTATTGGCTAAGAGTCTTTCTTCCGAAAGGAGCATCCGGTTGCCCACGCCGAGTTCTGTCCATGTTTGGCCACCATAGGTGTGCAACTCACTTATGTTCTCAGTGAACATCACTGAGTATTCTGGTGCACACTGAGGTTGCCCCTTAAAAAGGTCTACCACGGTAGAAACGGCTGCAAGCTGAAACGGCTGATTTGCATCGAATTGCAGTTTCATGGACATACCTCTCAGACGGTCTTGAAGCTTTTGACGCCCTTGGCCTCGAATATCTGAACAGCATTGGCCTTGAGTTGATCATTTCCTTCAAAACCTACATCCAAGCACACGACCCGCTCAGGCATCCGCTCCCCAATAGCACGGATGAGTTCGAGGGTCAGCTCTCGCTCCAAACAAATCAGGAAAGCTCCGCCTGCTGCACTGTATACTGTCTTTTCTGCCAATATCTCCTGCTCCACCGGCGTGGTCAGGGGAAAGCCGCTCTTAAGCAGGAGCTCGTACAAAATGTCGTCAGCGGTTCGGTTTTCACGTATATGATGCACATGAAGATCGAGCTGCTGCTGTAGTGAATCCACGTCTCCAGTGGGAATGTTTGCGTTCCATGAGCGGAAGTTGGACTCTGCAAGCTTGAAGACTTTGAAGCCACGATCCTGCTTGCCGTAAAGTGCCAGTTGGTCCTGCTCTGCATCATTGAGCTTCCCTATGACCCGTCGGATGCGTTCCTTCGTCAGTTCTGAGATATTTGGGGGAAGGTGAAGTCCTTCGCAAAAATCGTGTGCTGCTCGCTGCTTCTTGTCTTCTGGGTCGAGCCTTTCCGGGAGTTGAACGAGAATGAACCTTCGGGTTCCGCCATCTTGCTTATTTAATTCCATGACCGCATGGGCTGTCGTCCCAGAGCCAGCGAAGAAATCCAGGACGCAATCGTCGTTTTCTAGGGCTTGTTCACAACAGTATTTTATGAGACCGATGGGCTTCGGTGTATCAAAGATGCCCTTTCCCAATAACCTTTTCAATTCAAGCGTTCCGGCCTCATTTGAGAATTCAGGCCCGATCCAAAAAGTTTTGGGTTTGATACGTTTTATCCCTTCCTCGTTCTCTGAGTAATCAATCTGAAAAACGTCCCAGCGACGCTCTGAACTGACCTGGGATGCAGTCAGCTCTCCGATGCGATCTCTCACAGTCTGCGGACCCCATCTCCAGCGTCCGTCGGCACCATCTGAAAGTTTCGGCTCGACCGTGATGCAAAATCGAAGATTCTTTTCGAGCGATACACTTCGTGACTCAGGATCAACATAGATAGGAAAGAACATGTTCTCTCGGTCTTGTCGTCTTGCACCCGCACCACGTTTCCTGAGCCCTATGAGCCTGTAGTGTTTGCCCTGGGAGTCGATCTCAGGATAATCATCCCAATATTCTTCCGGCAGAGGGACTCCCCTCGTTTGAAATTCGCTCCTGCAATAAGCGAGAAGATAGTTGTGGGCGGTAGCAAAGTAGCTGTCATCACTTCGTCCTTTCAAGTTGCTTATGACGGAAATACAACCTAAGAAGTTCTCACTTCCGAATATATTGTCCATCAGTTGTCGAAGGTTCGATACTTCAGTGTCATCAATGCTCACAAATGTGACACCATCTGGGGCCAACAGATTTCGAGCCATAAATAGTCTCGAATACATCATGTTCAGCCATTTTGAGTGAAATCGTCCGTCGGCTTCAGTGTTGGTGCTGAACCTCTTCCCTTCCGAGTCCACCTGACCGGTATATTCCAGATAAGTCTGAAGACTCTCGGTGTAATTGTCGGGATAGATGAAGTCATTGCCGGTGTTATACGGCGGATCGATGTAGATCATTTTTATCTTGCCCAGATAGGACTTCTGTAAGAGCTTGAGCACTTCAAGATTGTCCCCCTCGATAATTAGGTTCTCGGTAGTGTCGAAGTTGACGCTTTCGTCTGGGCAAGGAAGCAGTGTGCCCATACTGGGGGCCTGAATAGTCTTGAAACAATCGGCCTTACCGGGCCAGTTCATGCCGTAGCGCTCTTTACGTACGTCCACGGTTTCTCCCAGAACGAGCTTGAGGCGATCAAAGTCGATCTTCCCTCCCTCAGTAAGAATCTCCGGGAAGAGGCTTAAGAGCTCCGCCTTCTTGTCTTCAATAATATCCTGAGAGCAGAGGTCTAGCCTCTCTGGCTCATTAGGGTTCATATCGTTCCTATCTCCTGATTTGTCACGAAATACGCTAACTCAGAGCAAAGAGCGGTCCTGATTCCGTGTTATGCTCGCGTCTCAGTCCATCCCTCCATCAGCTGGTCCAGACAAGAACTCAGTGGCAACTTTCGCGCATTTCCGCTCCGGGCGCAACGACTCTAATCCCATGCAATCCACCATTTTCCTTGTCGCGACCTTGTGTATGCACCTTCGGTGCACTCGCACGAAGGTTTGCCTCCGGCACTTCTCCGGATCTGCTTGTCATCGATCTCTTGGGATTGCTTCGTCGCGAGGCTCCTCGCAATGACAACCGAGGGCTTCCTACCTATCGAAACCGGCGGAACGTCGGCACCGCTCTTTGCCGTTGCCCGAAGCCCCCGACTATTCTATACTATGTCCCATGATATTCGGACACTGGGCATGTGCAAGCATAGCGAATCGGACGTACTGGAAAGAGGAGAGCTATGGGTTTCTCCTGGTGGCTTCCTTCCTGCCCGATTTTCTGGACAAGACCGCCAACGTGCTCTTCTGCATGCCCGGCCGAGGGTTCGGTCACTCTCTCGTTGTCTTTGCGGCCGCTACGATCGCGGGGTGGATCTTTCTCCCGAGATTCGGCATCGGACGGAGCAGTCTCATCCCCGCCGCGATCCTGTGGACCACCCATCTCGTGGGAGATATCGTAACCTGGAACGTTCTGTTCTGGCCGTTCCTCGGGCCCCTGGAGCCTACGGATCGTTTCGGCTTCCTCTGGTCGTTCTATCGGATGTACGTGCAGTTCAACAATCCGCCGATGCTGGCCATGGACCTCTTGTGCATTGCGGTGGCGGTCTGGCTGTGGCTCACGCAAACGGACCGGCCGAAGATTCCCGTGCCCGTCACCGTACGCGACTTCGAGAAGCCATCCCGCTGACATGAGCTCGCTGACCCCGAAAAGAGACACCACAACGGCACCAAGACACGAAGCAGGCAAAGGACGGTTCGCTTCCACGGGCCGTTCCCGGGGCACCATCCCGATCCCGAGCACGGGAGAGGTCAATCCCGATGAATCCTGCGTGTCTGGCCAATGACGTTCCCGGACAATCGGCTATTGCAGTTGAGTAACGAAGCCCTGGTGTCTTTGTGACTTCGTGGTTGATTCCTCTTCTCGGAAACCCCATGCAGCGCGGTGCACCGGTCGAACGTCCGTCTTCATGCATTCCGTGATCGCGACGTGTCTCCCACGATCATCATCTCCTTGAGTCCTCTGACCTCCAAGGCCTGGTTATAGGCGGATATCACATCCCGTTGCGAAAGTATGCCCACCACTTTGACGGAGCCGGGATCGTCGGATATGACCGGCAGCCGCTCGATGGCGTTGTCGTTGATCAGGGTCAGGGCTTGGGCCAGGTTGTCCTTCGTCGTTACGGAGATAGCGGGAATCGTCGCGATGTCCCTTGCGATGACAATATCGAGGAGACTTTCTTCGAAAACCACCTCCCGAAAATCTTTGAGCGAAAGCATTCCCACAAGGTTGCCGTCGTCGTCGGTAACGGGGAAGGACGTGTGCTGACTGTGGGGAAGAATCGTGATCAGGCGCCTCAATGGGGCCCGTTCCGGGACGGTCTCCGGGAACCGGGTCATGAAATCTTCCACCCGCATGGTCTTGAGCACGTTGATATCCCGGCCGGCCCGGATGTCAATGCCCCGGCGGATGAGCTTCATGGTGTAGATCGACTCCCTTTTCAGGCGAGTCGCTACCAGGGTGGAGATAACGCAACAGATCATGAGCGGGGGGATAATCCGGTAGTCCTGGGTCAGCTCGAAGAGGATGAGGAATGCCTGGATGGGAGCATGGGTGGTGCCGGCAACGACCGCGCCCATCCCAACGATCGCGTAGGCTCCGGGTTGAGCAGTGAATCCCGGGAAGAGCCAGTGAACCAGATAACCGAATGCGGCTCCCCCCATGGCACCCATAAAGAGCGAAGGCGCAAAAATACCCCCTGACCCCCCGGACCCGATGGTTATGGATGTGGCAAGGATTTTCAAAGGAACCAGGAAAATGAGTATGGTCCAAAGCTCCTGATTGAGGAGCGCCCTTTCGATGGAATGGTACCCGACGCCCATGATCTGTGGAAAGGAGAGAGCCACGGTCCCGATGATGATTCCGCCCACGGTGGCTTTCATGTACTCGGGAAATTTCCACGCGTCCCATATATCCTCAAATTTGTAAAGCGTGACGGTGAAGCTCACGGCGAGGACTCCCGACAAGAGCCCCAGGATCACGTAAAATCCTAGCTCCACGGGGGATTCCAGATCGTATGGGGGTACCTGAAAAGCGGGGTAATCCCCCACCAACGCCCTCGAAACCACCGTGGCAAAAACGGATGCGAGAATGATCGGGGTGAAGTTGGTCAGTGCGAAATCGGCGAGAATGATCTCCAGGGCGAATATGGCCCCGGCCATGGGAGCATTGAACGTCGCCGCTATACCCGCAGCGGCCCCACATGCCACGAGAACCCGCATCAGGTTGTCCGGAACTTTGAGCATCTGGCCCAGGCTCGAGCCTATGGCGCTGCCGATCTGGACGATAGGTCCCTCGCGGCCGACCGATCCTCCGGAGCCTATGCAGAGCGCCGACGCAAGGCTCTTGATCACCACCACTCTTTTCCTGATAACGCCGCCCTCCATGGCAACGGCGTTCATAACTTCCGGGACTCCGTGACCTTTTGCCTCTCGGGCGAGAAAATAGACCAGGGGACCGACGAAGAGCCCGCCCACAGCCGGGCCCAGCAGGACGCGCCACCAGGGCATCCCCTGCGTCGCAACTGCAAGATCGGTCGTACTCCCGTAGATGAGGGTTTGAAAAAAACCGATGAGATATCTAAAACCGACTGCCCCCAACCCGCCGAGTAGTCCGATCGCTATACCCAAGGCAGGTGCGAGCAGTCCTCCCATGTGGGAAGCCATGCTCGAAGCGGGGCTTTTCCTCTCTGGGGTCATCAGAAAATCTTCTCCCTTTGCCCAAGTTCGGTAAGTCGAGAACCCGGATAACTTGGAGTCGTCTTAGTAATAAGGAAAGATGGCGCGTACGATCCGGATCGACAAGTGCCGCCATTATGGCACAACAGTACCGACCGTGCCAGTCTCAAGGGGAGAAAACCTGGAGGAGCCTCTTTCGCCGCACAGCGACCCCGGGCGCAGGCCGTCGATTCACGGCGTATGCGAGCAGGCCTCCTTGGACGGCCGGAGCGCCGTGTACAGCGCCTTCTTCCTGTCCGGGCGGTCCTCTCTCGAAAATTCTTGACGGCCTTGTGCACTGGGTATAAATATCTGATCAATGCAGGTGGACAGGTGTAATCGCTTGAAGAATACGAACGTTTCCGCAACCGACAACGAAGCGCAACCCGCCGGCTCGACCCCTCCTCACACCCATGCTTCAATCGGCGACCACGATGCGGGGCACGACGCCATTGACCGTTGCATCAGGTGGACCACCTGGTATGTGCGCCGTTTGGTGCAGGCCGGGGACATTCACAGCAAAGGGCTGAACAAGAAGTATCAAGTCAGCCAGCCGCAGGTTTCCTGTATTATCGCACTCAACGAATACGGCCCCTTGTCTCTCTCCAAGCTGGCCCAGTACATCCTGGTCAAGCCGAGTACGGTAACGGGAATCATCGATCGGCTCGAACAGAAGGGGCTGGTCAAGCGCGAAAGGAATCTCACCGACCGCAGGGTGATCACCATCGAGCTCACCGCTGCGGGTCAACACTTGGCCGAGGAAGCCCCGCCGCCGATCCCTGAAACGATCATCAGAGGGCTGACGAAGCTCTCGGCCGAAGAAGCCGAGCAAATAGTAAACAGCCTGTCCATACTGGTCGGCATGCTCGACGACGAACACGCGGAGTAATGAGCGAGTAATCTCCCGCCCCGCGGAAAACTCTCCCGCTTTCGATGACGAGCCCCGGCCCGGTACGGAGCACTTTCTCCCCTAATCCGGGCAGGACCCGTCGCCGTGCACCGGTGTGACGGTTACATGAAGAGGAGAAAGCCGTCGGCAAAGTACACCATGCCCACTGCTCCCACCACGAGACCGACGACCCATATGATCTTTTTCCTCATGAGGGCTGCGATGGAGGAGAGCAGAATTGCCATCTGCAGGAAAATGACCGCGAATCCGAAGGCCTGCGCGTGGCGAAGAGACTGCTCTCTGGTCTTCTCGTATTGGCGGGCCTCCTTTTCGATGGACGCCCTATCCGCATCCCATTTCTTGAGTTTGGCGGCATAGCCGTCTATGCGTTTCTGCAACGCCTCCGCCGCTTGTGGCGGTGCCGTGCTCCCCTTCAGTTTCAGGTCGGTTTCCAGAGCATCCTTCTGAATTTCGAGAAGATAGCCTCTGATTTTCTTCGCCTGGTAGAAGTTCCACTGGTTGGACACCTTTATTTCGTTGAGCACCGATTTCGTGGAATAGCCTCCGCCCTTGAACGTCGAAAGCGTTGCGGAGACCGCAAGTATTACCGTTGTCAAAGCGAGATAATTGAGCCAGGGCTCTTTCTTTTCTTCCGGCATGGGTACCTCCCGGAGATCCGTTGGGGTCGGGGTATCGTCTTCAACTGGACGTTGAGGAAGCGGATTATACAATCAACATTTCCCGGGACCGAGTCTTTTCTTGTGCCGCGGGAAAAGGAATCGTGCGGCCTCCGAACGGGACGTCTCACGTCATTCGGGGAATCCGCTACCCTGTAGGAACAGTCTCTCCGCCGCGAGAGCTCATCCTCATGGGCGGCCGCATTTCTCTATGGGTACCGGCCTGTCATTCTGTACGATGCTGATGTATCCTATGAGAGAGAATCCGACATTTTCGTCGCACGGCGAAGGTCATGAAGGAGAATGCTTCTGTCGGGTTCGGCTCAATATTGTTCGGCGTGCCTGCCGAGGTGCCTCGGAGGAGGGATAGAGGGCTCTCAGCGAACAGAGCCGGGAACGAGACGGTCGGCACGGCAGGACAGATGAATAGAGGGGGAGTCGATCATGTCGAGTACCAAGATCCTCATAGGCGGTGTACTGGTACTGTTGCTCATAGCTGTAGTCGTCCTGACGCTCTCCGGCCGGCGGGTATGGAGGCAGGGGCAGGATGGACCTGCGGGAGCGGAGACCGCGGACCGGGTCGGTGCCGACGCAAACGGCGTCACTCAGCTCATGAGAGCGTCCCTGAAGGGAGACGAAGCTGCCGTGAGGGTGCTCCTCGATCGAGGAGCAGACGTGAACGCACGAGATCGGGACGGTGAGACGGCCCTCATGGCTGCGAGCTTCAGCGGAAATGTGCGCGTGGTCAGGATGCTGCTGGACCACGGAGCCGAGGTCGATCGTAGATCGAGGAAGGGCTACACTGCGTTGGACCTGGCCGTCAAAAGAGGGAACGAGGAAGTGAGGAAGCTTCTCCTGGGACACCGAGCCGGGCACTGAGCCGAGGGCGTCGGTTGTAGATTCATGGAGACGGGTGGCTTTGCCTCGGTCTTGAGGATGGGCGGAAAACACGCAAACAGGTTGTTGTTGTTTTCTTTTTAAGCAAGGTCGATCGGATTAACGGCCCGGAATTACGGAAGGCAATAATATACTGCGTGGACCCGGCGCATCTCGGTTGTCCCTAAGAATTCTGAGGGCCGGCATCCATCGCCGTCATCTCCCACGGAAAACCTTTGGAAAATGCACCCTTGGTCGATGGGCTCAGACAACGGTTCAGGTGGCACGAATCCTGCTTACGGGATGACAATACCCCTGCCCGTACCGACCGGTGACCCAGGGGAGAAACTCCGGTGCGAACGCGTGCGACGTTCCCGGCCGAGCTTGACTGAACCGCCGTCCATGAGGCGAGCGGGTCTGAGAAAATTCTTTTTGTGCGGGATCGGACGCGATGCGTAGAGGGCGGTTGGTAAGGAGTGATGCTATGATTGCCTCCTGTGACAATGGAACGCGGGCCTGCGACCGCACGGCCCCGGACCTTGAAGGCGTACGAGGCATGAATGTACTTGTTGTGGACGATATTGAGCCTGTGGCCTCGATACTGCAAGAAGTGCTGACGCAGTTCGGTCAAACAGCCTCGTATGCCTTATCCGGTGAAGAGGCCCTTCAGCTTTTCAATGAATCTGAAATCGACGCGGTAATCTCGGATCTTGAGATGCCCGGGATGGACGGCTGGGAGTTGGGGAGGCGGCTCAAGGAAGCCTGCACGAAACAGGGCATTCGAAAGCCGGCTTTTATACTGCTTACCGGGTGGGGAGAGCAGACGGGGGACGAGGAGAGAATGAGCTCCAACGGGGTGGACGCTATCATGACCAAGCCCGTGGACATCAACGAATTGCTTGAACTGATGCGAAATACCGTTGCCAACGACGACGAGCCGGACACAGAGCAGTAAGGGGAGTGTCGGCCGGGGCCTCCTCTTGCGGAGACAAGTCCGGCTCCTGCACTTCCTCAACCCCCGGGGGTTTTCCCCCATTCTTGCGGTGCCAACAGCGGTATAGCGCTGGGGCAAAGCTTAATCACAACCGGGGTGGTTCCCGCATATTCGCCATCTACCTCCACGGGACAGCTCTCCGAGCAGTTGATAGTCACACGGCCGCCGGAGCAGCGCTTGACCTCCGGCAGCTTGGCCGCGAGACGAATGAGTCCCGAGAGTGCATATCGCACAAGGGCGGTAACACTGCCGCGGGGGAAGACGCATACCTGGAAAGATCCCGAATCGAGACGAGCTTCGTCGTCGAACACGAAGATCCCACCGTAATGCCTTGAGTTGAGGACCATCACCATTGCACCGGTCAACCGGTGTCTCCCGTCAACCTCCACCTCCAGATTCGGGGGACGGTACTGCCCCATGGCCTTGAGAATGGGCAGCACGTAGCCACGGTAGCCGAGAGTCTTTCCCCTGGCCGCGGTGAGTCGCTCGGTCACCATGGCATCGAATCCGGCGCTGGCAACAAGGAGGAACCGGTGATCTCCCAGCAGTCCCATGTCGGCTCTGACAATGACACCGTCCTCGATTACGGGGACCAAAAGCTCCGGCTTCACGGGAAGGCCCAAATCCTTGGCCAGAATGTTCGCCGTGCCGGTTGCAAGATGAAGGAGTGGAATGCGGGAGGGATCTGACAGTCCGTTGATGACCGCGTTGACGGTGCCGTCTCCTCCACCGACGACGATCCTGTCGAATTCGTCGCCCTGTACCATTGCCGCCCGTCGGGCGGGGTCTCCCGGTCGGCGTGAAAGGAAGACTTCTACGTGATGGCCCCGTTGTCGCAGATAGTGCGCCAACCGGTCCACTTGGCGCTCGGTGTTGCCTTTTCCGGCCCTGGGATTGGCAATGACAAGAATCCGCATGATCCCTCAATCTCTCCACAGACACCGGATCAAGTCTCGTGAGGTCCTTCGAATCCGGCCCTCCCGGGGCAGTCGGTTCAGTATCCGTCGAGAAGATTGCCTTCTGCGCGAACTTTGCTCACCACATGCCGTATTACCTCCAGGAGTTGAGCCGAGTCCACGGGTTTTTCCACAACCCAGTCCACCGCCGAGTCGTCAATCTTTTCGGCTTCCAGGAGTTGCCCGGCCCAGCCGGTAAGCAAGATGAACGGGATTCGCCGGACATTCTTTTCACGGCACAGGGCGGCCGCAGCCTTCGCCACCTGCCAGCCGTTCATGGAAGGCATGGCCAGATCGCACACTATGGCGTCCACCCGTTCGCCGGCGAGAATCTCCACGGCTTCTTCTCCGGAAAGAGCGGTCAGTACCGATTGCCCGCGTCTCGTCAATTGGTCGCAAAGGGTTTGCACCACCACCTTGGCATCGTCAACAACGAGAATGCGCAGGTCCAGGCCCGAGTAGAGGCCGATCGGCATTTCTTCCTCCGGCTCTTGGACCGGGGATACCGAAGGGAGTCTCACCGCAAAGATGCTTCCTTCCCCTTCTCGACTCTCCAGGTCTATTTCCCCGCCGTGCCGCTGCACGATGCCGAACGTAGCGGCAAGCCCCATGCCGGTTCCTCTGAAGCCCTTGGTGGTCCAGAACGGCTCGAAAACACGTTGGCGATCGTGTTCGGGAATGCCCACCCCGTCGTCAGCGACGGAGAGGAGAACCTCGTCCCCTTTTACGAGGGTCGAAACGGTGATGCCTCCTCCCGCGGGCAAGGCCTCCACGGCATTGCGCAAGAGATTCAGCGCCGCCTCGAAGAGCTCGCTTTCCAATCCCTTCACGAAACAACCCGGCTGAAGCGATCTGTTCACCACGATGCTGATGCCGCGCGTTTCCGGCTCGGTCTTCCACCACGGCCTCGCCATCTCCACCGCGTGATCCACGGTCGCGGAAAGATCGAACACCGTCCCGCGGTCCGCCTGATCGGCTTCCGTGATCCGAGAATATTCCCCGAGTGTTTTAATTACCTGAGCTGCCACCTCGGCGGCCTCCAGGATCTGCCGGAGTCGTGTAGCAACTGCCCTGTCTTCACCCGAATCCAGGTAGCCGAGAGCGAGATCCGCGCTTCCGATGACCACCTGGAGAAAATTGTTGAAATGATGGGCGACGCCGCCGGCTAGATCGGCCACGGCTCGCAATCGCTCCGATCGGGCCAGGTGTCTCTCGATCCGTCTTCGTTCCGTGACGTCGTGGATAATGGCATAGAGGAGCCTACCCTGTTCCGTCTCCACCGGTCCTGAATGGACCTCTACTTCGCGGATGTCGCCCGAGGCCAGCCGGTGATGGTCGATCCGGCCGTTCGTCTCCGCCGGCTCCGTCGCCGCATTGTACGCAGGCTCTTGATTCGTCCGAGCTACGGCGAGGTCGGTCATCTTCAACCGTTTCAACGCAGCGATGTCGTATCCGTAGAACCGCGCCGCAGCGGGATTTGCGTCCACGATGACGCCCGAGGCGGTATCGATAAGGAGTTTTACCGCATTGTTGTTCAGGAACATCTGGAGAAAACGATCGTCGTCGGCCTTCCGGGCCGCCTTATCCCGAAGGTCGCTCAGTTCCTCTATCAACTGTGCTTTGGTTTTGCGCCGATCGTTCATAGAGTACCCGGCGAGGGTCGGGGTGTAACTCAGTTGAGACGACCCGACGAGAGGAGAGACAATCTGTAGAGCTTTTCACTCTTGGAGAGCGAATAGTGTAAGTGAGGAGAAACTAGACTAATTCCTCGATCACGTCAAGATGACTGATGTGATGCCATTCCGCGATCAGATCGATAACAGGGGTCGTACGGCTCTTCCGCTACGAACGGCATGGCCTGCGTATATGCCTGTTAGCGGTGGTACGGAAGTGATTATTTTGAGGACCAGCCTCTATCATCTGCAGTGACAGAGGCTGGGAGCTTCCGGGAGATCGCAACCTGAAGGCGAGAGAGACCGAAGCGAAGCCTGATCCCCGGAAAGTTGGGAGTAACTCTATCCCGAGCAGTCGCTTGGACCGCCGCAAGAGTCGCTATGGCTCTACCCGGCGCTTGGGCATGGGGGAGGGAGGGAAAGCCGGCAAACGGAAGTTAGAATATCAATCCCACATTCACGAAGGCTCCGTCCATGGTGGTCTTGAACAGCTCGTAATTCCGATCCTTCTTGAGGCTTGCATATCTGTAGCCGCCCTTGATGAATCCATAGCGCCCGGGCCTGATCTGCAGAAGGTAGCTCAGCGCGGCCTCTGCTTCATAACCCGTATGATCGTCCAGGAAGGCCACTCCGCCCTTGCAAGAGAGCGCAAGGGTATTCCCTCCGAAGTTTTTCAGACACTTATTCAGCTCAAGACCCAGAATCGCAAGATTCTTGTCCGTATCCCAGACAGCCGGTGCCAAGGCCCCGGAATAAGCATCTCCGATGGTGATCTTGTCCTGGATATAGAGCCATTCGGCAAACACGCTCGTATCGCTGTTGTCCGAACGACTTACGCTGAAGCTCAGTCCGGCGCGATGCTCGAAACGCTCCCATTTCGAGTGTACCGTTGAACCAGCCACAAAACTGCGGTTCTGGAAGGTAAACGAGGTGTCGGTCCTATGCGAAGCTTCCATAGAAATGGGGCTGAACGCATACCGGACGGCCACTCTCGGGGTCAACTGGTACTGCGCCATGACGCTCCACATAGCGTTGCCGCTTTTGGGGAGGCCCAGTTGATCGTCAAAATTGATCGAGTTGGGGTTGAGACCGTAAAGAATCGTCCCGGGTTTGTTGATCTCTCCCTGAATCCGGGCAAAGGTCACACTGGGGCTTATGACCACCTGACCCTTGTGAGGCATGGGGAGAAAGCATTCGGGCCCCCAGCTCAATGGATTGAACCTGGAAATGGGACCGAATCCATAGGACGGTTTGACCTTCAAGATCGGCGGCGGAGCCGGTTTGACCTTGACGATGGGTTTCTTGGGGGGCGCGGCTGCCTGCGAGGGGCCGGGGGGCGGCGCGTTCTTGTCGAGTTGGGCATGCGCTGCTCCGCAGGTAACTGCGAACACAAAGATCATCAAAAAAAAGTACTTAAGAACAACTCCTAACATAACACCCTCCCTAAGGCGTTTATCTCGTTAGGAAAAGGAGATTAGTTATCAGGATTTATTTGTCAAGAAAAAAAGACCATTCTATCGGATATTTATTCTAAAAACCTAGAATACCCTTGAAATAACTACACCTCCCGGCTCACTCACTCCCCCTTGACCGCTTCTCCTCCTCCCCAATTGACCTAAGGGCCCCAAACCCGGTAAAATAAGGACGGAAATGGCCGTCCGGTACCGAAGGGGAGCTCGACGGCGGGGCACTGGGCGGGCTCGACGGAGTCCCGGCATCTTCGACAGGTGGGGGCGGTATGGAACAGCGCGTCAGAGTGGGCATCAGTTCGTGTCTCCTGGGGAATCCCGTCCGGTACAACGGCGGTCACACCCGCGATCGCTTCATCACGGACACCCTTGGAGCCTATTTCGAGTATGTGCCGGTGTGCCCGGAGGTCGAGGCCGGATTCGGCACCCCCCGTGAGGCTTTACGGCTTGTAGGAGACAAGGATTCCCCCCGATTGGTTACTTCCAAAAGCGGGGTGGATCATACCGACCGCATGTTGGGGTGGGCGCGGCAGAGGCTCAGTGGGCTGGAAAAGGAAGATCTGTGCGGCTTCATCTTCATGAACGGCTCCCCGAGCAGCGGTATGGAGCGGGTCAAGGTGTACGGGCCGAAAGGCATGCCCGTGAAAAACGGGGTCGGGGTCTTTGCACGGGCGTTCATGGAGCACTTCCCCCTTTTGCCGGTGGAAGAGGATGGGCGCCTCCATGACCCGAGACTCCGAGAGAACTTCATCGAGCGCGTCTTCGTCTTCAAGAGGTGGCGGGAGGTCTGCGCGGAGAGACCCACCGTAGGAAGACTGGTCGCCTTCCACACGCGGCACAAGCTCCAGCTTCTCGCTCATAGCACGGAGCTTTACCGGGAAGCGGGAAAGCTTGTGGCTTCCGCGAAAAAGAACGAGGCGGAGGAAGCGTACCGCTGCTACCGGCAGATACTCATGGCGGCCCTCCGGCTGAAGACGACCGACAAGAAGAATGCCAACGTCCTCATGCACATCCTCGGGTACTTCAAGGACCATTTGACCCGGGACGAAAAACAGGAGGTCCTCGAAATCATCGAGCACTACCGGCAGGGGCATGTGCCGTTGATCGTCCCTGTAACCTTGCTGAACCACTTCGTGCGGAAGTACGATGAACCCTATCTTCGCGATCAGTACTATCTCAATCCCCACCCCGTCGAGCTGCAACTGAGGAATCACGTCTGAAGCGGAGCGGATCGGCCGGGGCTCGTCGCCCAGGGGCACGGGAATCCGAGTACCTGATGCGCCTTTTCGAGTCCCACGATGACGGGGACGGGAGCCTCTTCTCCCACGAACGGCATGACCGGGCACGGTTTCAGAAACAAGGCCTTCTTACCGTGAAGCCAAATCATTGATTGCTATAGTGGAGCGCTTCGAAAATTGCGGGAAACGAAGAGAGTCTTAGAGTCATCAGGAAGCCTGCGGATGGCCCACAGCACTCCGCTATCGGGACTGACATAAGTACCCGGCAGGCACCGCTACTCTTGAAAAAACAGAGGCGATCGAAGGTGACAATGTTGTCGAAGGCTCATTGGCCTTCAACTCCAAGAATGCCGCGAATTCAATGAGCGGCACTATGTCACCTCGGCGAAGGCGGGCGCTCGGAAACGCGAGAAGCCCGCATACCTCCTTCCGCAGCAAAGGGTTAGGAAGGCTCTTCCGGAGCGCTCGACAATCACCCGGCCTCGACTTACTTCGACGCGGTACGCGTCATTTCAAGCAGTTGCCGATGAAGGGGTGCCATGTCCTTGAACCGGGCAAACACGTAATCGAGTATCGCCGTCGAGTAAAGCTCGTCGGGGATTTGGGCCTCGCTGAAGGCATAGAGCCCGTCGTGGAGGAGCAAAGCCGCGTTATCGTGTTGCGCATCGTACCCGCGGGGCGTCTTCTTGTAATGCACTCCGCCGACGACATAATCCCCCTTTCCGGTGACCTTCTCGATCGCTTTGGCCAATGCCGGGCCATGCTTCGGATCGACCACGAAATCGCGGTATGGGCCCAGGATGGCCTTGGGGAAGCAATGCATGCCAGTGGCCGTCATGAGGACCGGCGGTTCGAGGTGGAAATAGAATCCCGAGCATTCCATTTTGGGCCGATCGCCTTCCCAAAAAAAGACTCCCAGGTGCGTCTTGTACGGACTCTTGTCCTTGCTGAAACGAATATCCCGGAAAATCCGGAAAATGGACTTGTCCACCCGGGGATCGGCGACGATGCCGGGGGATATGGATTCCAGCATGAGGCCCATTTCATAGACGAAGTCGCGAACCGGGGCCATGACGAATTTTTCGTAATCTTGTTTATGTGCGGCGAACCACTCTTTCGAGTTGTTCTCCTTCAAATCGGCGAAGAACTTGACGCATTCCGACGGGAAGCCGGTAAAACCGGACTTGGTTTTCATGGCCGCAGCCTCCTTTCATCATTGCCCCGGTGAGAGCTCCACACGGGATTTCCCTTTCCAAGAACTATACACGTCGGCTCGCCTCGGCAAGACTATTCCTGCAGGACGGGGGAAAGGACAGCGGACGAGGACCGATCCCCATTTTCGATTAACCGATACGAGGGATGACATGTCGCTAAGTACCTCATTTTCCAAATACGGTTCCGGAACGCAACTGATTCCGGAATGACCCCGAATGGTCCCAAGCCGTCACCTCGAGCGAAAGCCGAGGTCCAGGGTGTTCGGTAGAGCCTGGATTCCTGCCTTCGTAGGAATGACGGAGCGAGGGATCGATCATGAGCAAATACCTTAGTAGAGCCGCCAAGGGTGAAGTGTGCGACCGAACTTATGAAATCGAATACTAAGTCTGCGAACGGCAAGACCGGACTTCGCTTCAAAGGCAGGCCGTTTGCGTCGTCACGTAGCACCCTTGACCGCCAAATGGCGTGAATCCCTTTTTCCCGTCGGGGTTTTTGTGCTACGTTGGCTCGGGATGGAGAAAGGACTAAACCACCCTCCGCTTCGAGGAGCGCACGATGCACATGATCGAAGACAATCCCGCGGGAATTACCAAAGCAGATTTCGTGGTGGGAATCCCGTCTTACAACGAGGCCGAATCCATCTCCTATCCCACGCTTCAGGCGGACAGGGGCCTTTCCAAATTCTTCCCCGATCTCGACACCGTCATAGTCAACTGCGACAACAACTCGCCGGACGGCACACGGGAGGCTTTCCTGGCCACCCCGACCCGGAATCCGAAGATCTATCTCTCCACGCCGGAGGGTGTGAAGGGTAACGGGAACAATTTCCGGAACTTGTTCAGCAAGGTCCTCGATCTTTCCGCGAAGGCCGTGGTCGTGGTGGATGCCGATCTGAGAAGCATCACTCCCGAATGGATTCGGAACCTCGGGCAGCCGCTCTTCGAAGACTTTTCCTATGTGAGCCCTCTCTATGTGCGACACAAGTACGATGGGACCATCACCAATAACATAGCGTATCCGCTGACTCGCGCGTTGTACGGCAGAAGAGTGCGCCAGCCCATCGGCGGCGACTTCGGCTTTTCCGGTCACCTTGCCGAGGTGCTCCTCTCGTCGGATACATGGACGGAAGCGGTTTCCCAATTCGGCATCGACATTTGGATGAGCTCTATTGCCATGCTGGGCAGGGAACCGGTGATTCAGTCGTTCATGGGAAGACCCAAGGTCCACAAACCAAAGGACCCGGCAGCGGATCTCGGCCCCATGTTCGCCAATGTGGTAGGAACGGTCTTCGACCTGATGTGCCGGTATGAGGATTTTTGGCGTGAGGTGAGGTGGAGCCGTCCCACCGCTGTGTTCGGGTTCGGCTTGGGGGAGGTGGAGATACCTCCCGAGGTGAAGGTGGACGTCAATAAGCTCGAGGACAAATTCAGATCCGGAATCGCGGCCCACTGGGATTTCTACGGGAGTTTCCTCCCCTCCGGGACATTGGCAAAGCTTGAAGAGGTGGCAGGATTGTCCCGTGAAGGGTTCGAGTTGCCCTCTGCGCTTTGGGCCAAGCTTCTCTATGATTTCGCTCCGGCCTATAGGGATGCGCCGGAAATGCGCAACACGCTTCTGCAGGCTCTCGTTCCCCTTTATCACGGCAGGACCCTGTCATTCGTTTTGGAAACCGAGCCGATGAACACGCAGCAGGTGGAAGAGCTCATCGAGGAGCAGTGCGTGCAATTCGAAAAGGGTAAGCGGTACTTGTTGGACCGTTGGTTTGGGTAAGAGAGGCGGAGGTCATCATGACCTGCATCGAGGAGGGTCGGTACGGTTCTTCGACCAACCTCATGGGGGCCTTGACTACCGGTCGCACAACGGTCTCGAATCGACTACCGGGACGATCCTGCCGTTCGCAAGCCTTCTCGGACAGGCACAATACCAGGTATTTCTCTTCGATCGCAGTTCCCCGGTTGTCATCAGTGATGACGAGGTTTACTTTATGACAGGATATCTCACGAATTAGGGGTGCTCTCATGAAGATACTAAAATTGATGTTTCTGTCGGTCGTGACGGCCGTTGCAATTCTTTTCCTGCATGCTTCGGTTGTTCCGGCGGAAGGGGATTTCGATCTCAACGCGTGTTACGCGTCATGTGGTTGCGCTCACGGAGTCCTCTATGCGTGCATGGAATGCAAGGCGGAGTGCGACCGGAAGGGTTGGAAGGCTTTTGACCGAGAGATGGACGACGTGGCGGACGACTCTCGAACGTCGCGAGGATCGTCCAAGAGCCAAAAGTGAACCGGGCTGACGGTTTGTCGTTTTTGTGGAGCACGGTTTGCGGCGGGGTGAAATGCTTGTTCGCATTCTTCGCGCCCGGACTGGCGGTGAGGTCTCGGTGAATGGAGTCCGGAAATCGGAGAGCCGTCCTCTCCACCGGCCCACGAGGGAGCGGTAAACCGGACTGTGGGCGGCATGAAGTGTCTTTGGGCCGGTTCCCAGGTGACAAGAAACCTCCCATGAGAACTTGCCTTTTCCTTGATGAATTGGTAACAATTAGATGTTGATGGAGAAAGAGGCGTGGCCAATGAGAGACGGGCAATCCCCACCGGTGCCCACGGTGGGGATTTCGGTTCTACGGCCTCGTGCCTCTGGAGAAATGCATCGAGCGAAATGTCTCTTAAGGATCGGAATTGTCATGCTCAAGTACAAATGCCTTCTTTGCGGTATCGAGTGGGGCGATCCTGAGGCTTCTGATTCGGAAATTTCACACGGCTATTGTCCGATATGCGTCAGGAGATGCTACACGGAGAAGATTCGTAGGGCTCAACTGAAGTCGGGATATTCCGATTGCTTCAATCGAGGCCACAACAATTGTTCCGAAGAGCACTGCTGGTTCAGGGCGGCATGTATCGATGAGCTTGTGGATCAGTGGAAAGACAAAATTGTCGAAAACGACGAGAAATTGACAATGGCCTGCTGAGCCGAGAAACCATAGGGACGCGACCCCCCGACGATGGAGAGCTAACCTAACGAGTGGAGACCTGGGCGGCTGAGAGAGTTTTCAGCGGAGAGAGAAGGGTTTCTCTCCCGGCAGTCTGTTGATGGCTATCGCTTCGGCCTTTTTCTCTTGCGCTGAAACGAGCACAATGGGTAAACGTATAAGGGTACCTTGATGGCTTTTTTTTTCGGGTGGAGGGCGAGGCTGCGAAGAGTGCCGTTCACCTTCCGTTGGAGGATAGCCCCGTGAACGAGATTCTGTGGCCGTTGGCTCTCTATTTCCTGGCTGTGGTCGTCCTTCTTGCTGCGATACTCGGGATATCGGTTCTCCTTGGAGAAACCCACAAGGAGAGGACCACAGGGGAGCCCTACGAATCGGGCATGAGGTTGACGGGAAGCGCGCACACCCGAATCAGCGTCAACTTCTACCTGATAGCGGTCTTCTTTGTCATATTCGACTTGGAAGCACTCTTTGTGTTTGCCTGGGCCGTAGGGCTGCGTGAATCGGGCTGGGCGGGTTACGTGGAAATGCTCGTGTTCGTGGCCGTCCTGGTGGCCGGTCTCGTGTACCTCTGGAAGGTTCGCGCGCTGGATCTGCAAGGCGCGGGAAGACAGTTGGAATCGGGGACAGGGCCCCAAGGCTGCCGGTAAGGCTGCCAATGTTTCAGCCCTTCGGTCCGCGGTCGATCCCAAGAGGGACCGTACGCCGAGGCAGTCGCATCGTTTTACATTCGTGGAGGTTTTTTGCCTGAGACAAAAGAAATCCTAAGCGCATTACCTAAGCATTCGGAAGACGATCCCGTGCGGCAGAGCGTCATTTTGAGCAGGCTCGAGGATCTCCTCGCGTGGGGACGCAAGAATTCTCTCTGGCCGTTCAATTTCGGTCTGTCCTGCTGCTATGTGGAGATGGCCACCAGCCTGACGAGCAAGTACGACATCGCTCGCTTCGGAGCGGAAGTCATCAGGGGAACTCCTCGGGAAGCCGATGTGATGATCATTGCCGGCACGGTTTTCATGAAGATGGCTCCCGTGATCAGACGTCTCCACCAGCAGATGATGGAGCCCCGCTGGGTGATATCCATGGGATCGTGCGCCAATTCCGGCGGTATGTACGACATTTACAGCGTTGTGCAGGGAGTGGACAAGTTCCTGCCCGTGGATGTGTACGTTCCGGGATGCCCGCCCCGGCCCGATGCGTTCATGGAAGGTCTTCTCCTGCTTCAAGCGGCAGTGGGACAGGAAAGACGCCCCCTGGCTCGATTCGTGGGGCGAAAGGAGCCATGGCGGCCGGAGATGCCGTCAATGCGCGATGCCAAACGTGAAGACAGGCGTCAGGCCACGATGCTGCGTAAACCGGATGAAGTCTGAACGTCTCAGGGCGTTCCCCCGTTCCCCTGATACTAGATGGGACGTCGTTTGTGCGGATTGAGGTCAAGATCATGACAGGTCGTTGCTCATGACGGAAAATCCGAGGGTCGTGTCGGAGCTGCAGCAGAGATTCGGTGAAGAGAGCTTTATTGTTCAGCCGATACGTGATGAAATTCCCTCCCTTTGGGTTGCCAAGGAGCAAGCTGTGGACGTGCTCCGCTACCTCAAATGCGAGGCGACCCAACCCTATCGGATGCTCTACGACCTGACGGCCGTTGACGAGCGACTGAGAGCCCATCGAGCCGATCAACCTTCCGGCGATTTTTCCATTATTTATCATCTCCTTTCCTTTGAACGAAATGAAGACGTGAGGATCAAGGTATCCCTCGACGGCGAATATCCTTCGCTTCAGAGCATAGTGAGTGTCTGGCCTGCGGCGAACTGGTACGAGCGGGAAGTCTGGGACATGTTCGGTATCCGCTTCGAAGGTCATCCTCACCTGCGACGGCTACTCATGCCTCCGACCTGGAAGGGACACCCCCTGCGTAAGGAGCATCCCGCGAGAGCAACCGAGATGGGGCCCTTCGAGCTTCCTGAGGAGAAGGCGGTCGCCGAAGAGCTGGAGTCGGAATTCAAACCGGAGGATTGGGGACTGGATGCGAGCGACGGGGATACCGACCTCATGTTCCTCAACATGGGTCCTCAGCATCCGGCCACTCACGGGGTGTTTCGCTTGGTGTTGGCTCTCCGTGGGGAAGAGATTCGTGACGCGGTGCTCGACATCGGATACCATCATCGCGGCGCGGAAAAGATGGGTGAGCGCCAATCCTGGCACACCTTCATTCCCTATACCGACCGGATAGACTACCTCGGCGGTTGCATGAACAACCTGCCGTACGTCATGGCCGTCGAGAAGTTGGCCGGGATCGAGGTGCCGGACAAGGTCAAGGTCATCAGGGTCATGATGGCGGAGTTCTTTCGAATCGCCAGCCACTTGGTATTTTACGGGACCTTCGTACAGGACCTGGGCGCCATGTCCCCGGTCTTCTACATGTTTGTGGACCGCGAGCGGGTCTTTGACATTGTGGAGGCCATCTGCGGGGGCCGCATGCATCCCATGTGGTTTCGCATTGGAGGCGTTGCCCAGGATCTGCCCCGCGGATGGGAGCGGCTGGTGGGAGATTTTATCCGCTATCTCCCCCGGCGGCTGGACGAGTACGACAAGCTGGTCTTCGGGAACCGCATTTTCAAGATGCGCACCCAGGGAGTAGCACCCTACACCGTGGACGAAGCCGTGGAATGGGGCGTCACGGGGCCGGGCCTCCGGGCGTGCGGGCTCGAATGGGATTTCAGGAAGAAGAGGCCGTACTCGGGGTACGACCTATTCGATTTCGACATCCCCACCGGGAAGAACGGCGACTGCTACGACCGGTGCGTGGTGCATGTGGAAGAGATGCGCCAGAGCCTCCGCATCATCGAGCAATGCCTCAACAACATGCCCGAAGGACCTTACAAATCCGATCATCCCCTCGCTGTCCCCCCGCGGAAAGACCGGACCATGCACGACATAGAGACACTGATCACGCACTTTTTGTCCGTGAGCTGGGGACCGGTGATACCGCCGGGTGAGGCGTTCTGCGGCATTGAGGCGACCAAGGGAAACAACGGGTACTACCTCATAAGTGACGGCAGCTCATCCCCTTATCGGGCCCGTATTCGTACCCCTTCGTTTGCCCATCTCCAGATGATTCCGCTTGTCAGTCGGGGCATGACGGTACCCGATCTGGTGGCTTATCTCGGCAGTATCGATTACGTTATGGCGGATGTTGACCGTTAGTTGGACGTGATTTGCGGATGTGCGGCACATGCTGAGCGAAGAGATCAAGAAAGAGATTGACGACGAGATCGCCGACCGCCGGAACAGACAGTCCGGATGCATCGACGCGCTGATGGTGGTCGGGAAGCATCATGGATGGGTTTCAGACGAGCACGTGCGGGACGTGGCCGATTTCCTGGGCATGACCCCGGCCGAGGTGGAGACCACGGCCACATTCTACAATCATGTCTACCGGAGGCCGGTGGGACGACACGTCATCCTCGTCTGCGACAGCGTGTGCTGCTGGATCATGGGGTACGAGGGGGTGCACGGGTACCTGACAAAGCGTTTGGGCATAATCATGGGTGAGACGACTTCGGACGGACGTTTTACCATGCTCCCCATTCAGTGCCTGGGCGTCTGCGAGCAGGCGCCCGCCATGATGGTAGACGAGCAGGTGTACACCAATCTCGATGCGGAGAAAATCGAGCGAATCCTGGAGTCGCATCCTTAGGAAGAATGGTAATGGAACGGCCGCTCACAAGGAATTTCCGCCCCGGACAGGAGCCCCTGGACCTTGAGGAATACGAAAAGGTCGGCGGGTACGAGGCGGTGCGCAAAGCGCTCAAGGGAATGTCCCCGGCCGAGCTGATCGAGCTGGTAAAGGAATCGTGTTTACGCGGCCGGGGAGGAGCCGGATTTCCCACGGGCCGGAAATGGGAGTCCGTTCCTGCAGGCCAAGAAGCTCCCCGCCCCAAATATTTCATCGTGGACGCGGACGAAATGGAGCCCGGGACCTTCAAAGACCGGTTCTTGATGGAAGGAGACCCGAACCAGCTTGTTGAGGGAATTATATTAGGGGCTTATGCCGTTCAAGCCGATATCGCATTCATATTCCTGCGCCGGGAGTACACCCTCGTGGCCAAGAGGCTCCGCAAGGCCATTGCCCAAGCGTACGAGCACCGTTACCTGGGAAAGAATGTTGCCGGTTCCGATTTCAGCCTGGAGCTCCATCTCCACGTGAGCGCGGGCCGATACATTTGCGGAGAAGGCTCCGCCCTGGTCAGGGCGCTCCAGGGACAAAGGGCGATTCCCGGCACCCGACCTCCGCAACAGACCGAATCCGGACTCTGGGGTAAGCCCACGGTAATCAACAATGCGGAAACCCTGTGCAACATTCCCCACATCGTGAACCACGGGGCCGAGTGGTATCGCGGATTGAGCGTCGGCGAGGATGGCGGAACCAAGATCTACGGCGTGAGCGGTAAAGTGAAGAAGCCCGGTGCATGGGAGCTGCCCATGGGAACAACCCTGCGGGAGCTTCTTGAGGAGCACGCCGGCGGAATGCGTGATGGGCTGAGATTCAAGGGAGCCCTCCCCGGGGGCGCCTCGACGGATTTCCTCGTGGAGGAGCATCTGGACACGGCCATGGACTTTGACTCGGTTCAGAAGGCAGGGAGCCGGCTCGGAACAGGCACGGCGATCGTCCTCGACGATCGGACTTGCCCCGTGGGGTTGGTACACAATCTGGAGCGATTCTTTGCCCGGGAATCATGCGGCTGGTGCACCCCCTGCCGCGAAGGCCTTCCCTGGATTGCCGAAATTCTCGGGGATATAGAAGAAGGCAAGGGAAGTCCGGAAGATCTGGAAATCCTCGAATCTCACACATCCCTGCTGTGGTTCGGAAGGACCTTCTGTGCCCTGGCGCCCGGTGCCATGGAGCCGTTGAAAAGCGCACTGAAGTTCTTCCGGGACGACTTTGAAGCGCATCTGAGAGAAAAGCGGTGTCCGTGGAGATAACGGATGGCGACCATATACATTGAAAACGTGCCGTACGAAGTCAAGGACGGTCAGAACCTTCTGACGGCATGTCTTTCCCTGGGATTCAACATCCCGTACTTCTGCTGGCATCCGGCCCTGCATTCCGTCGGGTCGTGTCGGCTGTGTGCGGTGAAGGTTTTCCGGGACGCCAAAGATACCCGCGGTCATATCATGATGTCCTGCATGACGCCCGCCTCCGACGGGACCCGGCTCTCCGTGGACGACCCGGAGGTGAAGGAATTCAGGGCCGCGGTCCTGGAATGGCTCATGATCAATCACCCCCACGATTGCCCCGTGTGCGACGAAGGGGGGGAGTGCCATCTGCAGGACATGACCGTCATGACCGGGCACAATTACCGCAGGACCCGCTCCCGCAAGAGGACTTTCCGCAACCAGAACCTCGGTCCGTTCATTAACCACGAGATGAACCGGTGCATTCAGTGCTACCGATGCGTCCGTTTCTATCGTGATCATGCAGGCGGCCGCGACCTGAACGTCTTCGGGATCCACGACCGGCTCTATTTCGGGCGATTCGATGACGGAGCACTGGAAAGCCCATTCAGCGGCAACCTCGTGGAAGTCTGTCCCACGGGGGTTTTCACCGACAAGACCCTCAGAAGGCATTACACCCGAAAGTGGGATCTCCAGACAGCCCCCTCCGTGTGCGTGCATTGCGGCCTCGGATGCAACACCATCCCAGGCGAACGGTACGGCATGCTGAGACGGATTCTCAACCGGTACCACGAGGACGTAAACGGCTATTTTATTTGCGATCGGGGACGCTTCGGGTACGAGTTCGTCAACGCCGACAAAAGGGTGAAGAGCCCTCTCATTCGTCGAGAGGAAGGGCAGGGAATTGCCTCCTTTGACGCGATTACGGCGGAAGATGCCCTGGATCGTCTGCAAGTTGTGTTGAACGGTGCCTCGGGAATAATCGGCATCGGCTCGCCCCGGGCCTCCCTGGAGTCAAATTTCGCCCTCGCACGACTCGTGGGGCCGGAACGATTCTCTTCGGGTATCGCCGCCAAGGAGCACGACCTAGTGGCGACGATCCTTTCCATACTCCGCAACGGCCCGGCCCGGTCCGCTTCTCTCCATGACGTTGAACGGTCCGACGCAGTGCTGGTCCTGGGAGAGGACGTCTCCAATACAGCCCCGCGAATGGCTCTCTCCCTGCGTGGATCGGTGCTGGTTCAGCCGATGAAGGCCGCTGCTGAAAGGCTCAAAATTCCTCTTTGGAGCGCCGGGTCGGTTAAGCAAGCGTGTCAGGACGACAAAGGGCCTCTTTTCGTAGCGACACCCGGTGCAACGGGGATTGACGATGTTGCAGCCGTGACCCTTCGACTCTCCCCGGACGACATTACTCGTCTCGGCTTTGCTGTGGCCGCGGCTCTGGACCCTTCGGCCGCACCGGCTGTTGGTGACCTTTCCGAGGACCTCAAAGCGGCAGCCGCCGGCATAGCAGAAGCGCTCCAATCCGCGGATCGCCCCCTGGTGGTGTCGGGTACGGGCTGCGGGTCCAAAAAGGTTATCGAAGCCGCCGGCAACGTTGCATGGGCTCTGTGTAGACGCAAGAAAGATGCGGCCATCTCCCTGGTCGTACCCGAATGCAACAGCCTCGGCGTCGCATTGATGGGCGGCGCTTCCCTGGAGGAGGCTTTCAAGCAGGTACAATCGGGCAAAGCCGATACGGTGGTCATTATGGAGAACGACCTCTACCGGAGGGCGGCTTCGAGCACCGTGACCGAGCTCCTGGAAAAAGCGCGAACGGTGGTGGTCCTGGATCATCTTGCGAACCGGTGCACGGAGAAGGCCGATCTGGTTCTTCCCGTGGGAACCTTTGCCGAGACCGACGGGACTTTGGTGAATGCCGAGGGTAGGGCTCAGCGGTTCTACCGCGTCTTCGTTGGGACCGGCGACATGCGAGCCGGTTGGCAATGGCTTGACTCATCGGCAGGCAGAGAGAAGGCCTGGGAAACACTCGATGAGGTGGACGCGGCCTTGGCTTCGGCGATCCCGATCTTCGAACCTATCCTCCATATTGCGCCACCGGCGGGGTTTCGTGTCCAAGGCTTGAAGATTCCCCGAGAGGCGCACCGGTACAGCGGTCGCACGGCAATGAAAGCCAATATCAATGTGCACGAGCAGGCACCGCCCGTGGATCAAGATTCCGCGCTTGCCTTTTCCATGGAAGGATACCAGGGACAGCCGCCTTCGGCCCTCGTTCCCCGATATTGGGCACCGGGATGGAATTCCGTACAATCGCTGAACAAATTTCAGGGCGAAGTGGGCGGATCCCTGCGAGGCGGGAACCCCGGACGGCGATTGATCGAACCGTCGGGCAACAGCGACATTGAGCTCTTGCGGGAAGCTCCGGAGGCCGTTGAACGGCCGAAGGGCCGTTGGCAGATTGTTCCTCTCCACCACGTCTTCGGGTCTGAGGAATTGAGCGTGCTCAGCCCCGGCGTGAATGAATTGGCACCGACCCCGTACCTTGGGGTGGCTGAAGAGACCGCAATCTCCCTTGGCATCGGTGAGGGAGACTCGGTGACACTCACGGTGGGTGGTGTAGTCTATTCTCTGAAGGCTAAGATCGTTGAGGGGTTGGCTCCGGGAATCCTTGGATTGCCCGTGGGATTGCCTGGCACGGAGAAGTGCGACCTCCCCGCATGGGGTGAGGTGACAAAGGCCAAGGGAACGGGAAAGGTCTCGATCGATGGGTGAGGTTCTCCAACCCATACTCACTGTGGTCGGCGTGCTTGTGGTCATGCTCGCACTGGCCGCGGGAATGATTTGGCTGGAGCGCCGCCTCTTGGGACTCTGGCAGGATCGGTACGGACCCAATAGGATAGGCCCGTTCGGTCTGTTTCAGGTAATTGCCGACATGATCAAGATCTTCACCAAGGAAGATTGGATACCGCCCTTTGCCGACAAACCGGTATTCGTCATCGCTCCGACCATCGTCGTGGCCACGGTGCTCCTCTCCTTTGCCGTGGTTCCCTTTGCTCCGGGCATACAGGTGGCGAATCTCAACATCGGCCTCCTCTTCATCCTTGCCATGTCTTCCTGCGCGGTTTACAGCGTCACCCTCGCGGGGTGGGCCTCCAACAACAAGTACTCGCTGCTCGGGAGCCTGAGGGCCGCAGCTCAGATGCTCAGCTATGAAGTGTTCATGGGTCTGTCCCTCATGGGAGTGGTCATGATGGCGGGCTCGTTCAATCTGCGGGAGATTGTGGAGGCGCAACGCAACATCTGGTTCTGTATCCCTCAGTTTCCGGGATTCGTGATCTTCTTCATTGCCGGGCTTGCCGAAAGCCGCCGCATTCCTTTCGATCTGCCCGAAGCGGAAAACGAATTGGTTGCGGGTTTCCACACCGAGTATTCCGGTATGAAATTCGGCCTCTTCTTTGTGGGCGAGTACCTCGGCGTGGTGCTCATATCGGCCTTGACGGCAACCCTCTTTTTCGGAGGCTGGCTGGGTCCGATCCTGCCCCCCGTGGTATGGTTCGCCATCAAGACTTTTGTCTTTATTGCACTCTTTATTCTTATTCGTGCGTCGCTGCCCAGGTTGAGGTACGACCAGCTCATCTCATTCGGTTGGAAGGTTCTTCTCCCCTTGTCCTTGCTCAACCTGATGGTGATCGCGGCGATCATCCTGGCCACAGGATCGTGAGGCGCCAATGCTGAGTCTGCTTAAAGGAATGTGGACCATCCTGCTTCATACCTTCCGGAAACGGGAGACCATCCTCTATCCCGAGGAGCGGCCGTACTTGCCTCCGAGGTGGAGAGGGCGCATTATTCTGTCCCGCGATCCTGACGGAGCGGAGCGCTGTGTGGCCTGTTATCTCTGCGCAGCGGCCTGTCCGGTGGACTGCATCTCCCTTCAGGCGACCCAGGACGAGCATGGTCGAAGATATCCGGAGCTCTTTCGCATCAACTTTTCCCGCTGCATCTTCTGCGGCTTCTGTGAAGAGGCCTGCCCCACGTATGCGATACAACTGACTCCCGATTTCGAGATGTGCGAATATCATCGCGGAAACTTGGTCTACGAGAAGGAGGATCTTCTCATCAGCGGCCCGGGCAAATATCACGATTACAACTTCTACCGGGTGGCCGGCGTAACCGTCGGAGGCAAAGATAAGGGCGAAGCGGAAAACGAGGAGCCGCCGGAAGATGTGCGCACGCTCATGCCTTAGAGGATGCAAGGTGAGGCAGCAGTCATGAATGTCGTTTTCTATCTATCCGCAGCGGTAGCGATCCTGTCCACGGTGATGGTCGTGACGCGACTCAATGCGGTCCATGCTCTGCTCTACATGATCGTGTCGCTCTTCTCCGCGGCGTTGATCTTCTTTGTGCTTGGTGCACCATTCGCCGCAGCACTGGAGGTGATAATCTACGCAGGCGCAATCATGGTGCTGTTCGTATTTGTGATCATGATGCTCAACCTCGGTTTGAAAGACCGGGAGCAGGAGAGTGCCTGGCTCAAGCCCTCCACCTGGATCGGGCCGTCGATCCTTGCGCTGATTCTCATAGCCGAGCTTGTGTACGTGATCGGCCGGCAGGGATTCGGTGCCGTCACCCCAGCGGAGATTTCTCCCAAGCAGGTGAGCGTTGCGCTGTTCGGGCCGTACCTTCTCGGTGTCGAAATGGCCTCCGTGCTGCTCCTTGCGGGACTCGTTGGAGCGTATCATCTTGGACGGCCGACAGCTTCTTCGGAAGCCGGCAAAGGGGGCGACGAGTAGATGGCATCGGTTCCCGTGGAACATGCGCTGGTACTGGCCGGGATTCTCTTCTGCCTCGGCTTGGTCGGGGTTTTGGTCAGGCGCAACATCATCTTCATGCTCATGTCCATAGAGATCATGTTGAATGCCGCGGGATTGGCGTTCATAGCCGCAGGGTACGCTCAGAGGAGCGCCGACGGCCAGGTGATGTTCATCTTCATTCTCACCATGGCCGCGGCCAAGGTCTCGGTAGCCCTGGCGCTCGCTCTTCAATTTTACCGCACGTTCAAGACCCTGGACGTGGACGCTGCCGACAGGATGCGAGGGTAATATGATCGAGCTCTTGTGGCTGATCCCTGCTTTTCCTCTGGCCGGCTTCCTCGTGCTGGTCCTTGGTGGGGATCGTTTTCCCCGGAGCGGTATCGCTACCGTAGGAGTGGGATCCGTCGGTGCCTCGGCAGTTCTTGCAGTGCTCGTTGCTTTGGAATTCTTCAGCGGCTCGATCCCGGGCAACGTCTACTCTCAGACCCTCTGGACATGGGTAAGTATCGCCGGATTCACACCCTCGTTTGCTTTCTACCTCGATGCGCTTTCTTTGCTCATGGTGCTCGTCGTGACCGTCGTGGGGTTCATGATCCACTTCTATTCCGCGGAATACATGATTGACGACGATGGGTACCGCCGGTTCTTCGCGTACATGAACCTCTTTGTGGCCGCGATGCTCACGCTGGTTCTTGCGGACAACCTCGTGCTCCTCTACCTGGGTTGGGAAGGCGTGGGACTCTGCAGCTTTCTGCTCATCGGTTTTTGGTACAAAGAAACGGAAAACGTGAACGCCGCCGTCAAGGCGTTCGTCATGACGAGAATCGGCGATACGGCCATGCTCCTGGGCCTGTTCCTCTTGTTTCACAGCTTCGGAACCCTGCAGATTCAGGAGATTCTCCAGCGGGCGCCCCATGAATGGACGGCGGGCTCGCACCTAGCCATGCTCGCTGCCGCGCTCCTGCTGGGAGGGGCTCTGGGTAAATCCGCACAGCTTCCGCTCCAGACATGGCTACCCGACGCCATGGCAGGCCCCACCCCGGTCAGTGCGCTGATCCATGCTGCAACCATGGTGACCGCCGGCGTCTATCTCATTGCCCGGACCAATGTGCTCTTCACGCTGGCCCCTTCAGTGCAGTTCGCCGTTGCAGTGATCGGGACGATGACGCTCCTCATGGCAGGCTTCGCCGCCTTGACCCAGACCGACATCAAGCGGGTTCTGGCATATTCGACAATCAGTCAGATCGGGTACATGTTTCTCGCCCTGGGAGTGGGAGCCTGGTCCGCAGCCATGTTCCACTTCCTGACCCACGCGTGTTTCAAGTCGTTGCTCTTCCTCGGGGCCGGTGCGGTGATCCTCAGCGCGGGGCACGAGCAGAACATGTTCAAGCTGGGAGGCCTTCGCAGGCAACTCCCTGTGACATTCTGGACCTTTCTGGCCGGTGCGGCATCCCTTGCGGCGCTGCCCCTTGTCACCGACGGCTTTTACAGTAAGGACCTCATCCTCTGGTACGCCTGGTCTTGTGAAAAGGGCGGGCCGTGGCTCTGGGCAGGCGGCGCAGCCGGGGCTCTTCTCACGGGTCTGTACACGTTCAGGATGGTATTCCTGACTTTCTTCGGCGAGGCCAAGACCCGGGTGTCCCATAAGACGGGAATGGCCATTCATGCGCCTTTGATCGTCCTGGCCGTCCTCTCGATAGTGGTCGGCTTCATAGAGCTGCCTCCCTCTTTGGGCGACGTGCGGATTTTCACCCACTTCATCGAGAAGGCCTTGCCTTCCCCTGTTCTGCGGTCGGTAGATCACTGGGTCGAGCCGATCCTGATGATCGTCTCCTCGGTCGGGTGCTTGCTGGGAGTCCTGGCAGCGTATTTCGCGTACATTAAGCGACCTGATTTCCCGAAATCTCTCTGCGAGTCTCCCGCCATTGACGGCCTGCGCCGGTTCTGGCTGGCCGGGTGGGGCTTCGATCGGCTGTACGATTGCCTGTTCGTGAAGCCTTTCATCTGGCTGGCCCGAATCAACCGGAAGGATTTTGTGGACCTTTTACCGTTCCTCATCTCGGAATGGGCCCGTGCGATGCATGAAGCATTGGCTCTGGCTCAGACGGGGAAGGTGCGGCACTATGCGATGGGAATCGCGATCGGCGCCATCGTGGCCGTAGGAATCGTGGTGCTCCTATGACGTTGGTATGGTTGATAGTTCTTCCCTTGGCAGCAGGCGTGGCCGCGTGGAGCGCAGGTCGGCGGAATCCCGATTGGTCACGATGGATCTGCATCGCCGGCCTGGTGGTGGACCTTGTGCTGGTGGCAGCGCTTTGGACGGGCTTTACTCGGATATCGGCGTTGTCGGATCACGGCTCGTGGTTTGCAGCCATACATGTGAAATGGATACCGAGTCTGGGGATTAGCTTTCACCTTGCCATGGACGGTTTGAGCCTCCTCATGGTCACGCTGACCGTTCTCCTCGGGCTCGCATCGGTAATCTGCTCCTGGACCGAGATCCGGGAGCGAGTCGGGTTCTTCCATTTCAATCTCATGGCGGTTCTGTCGGGGATCATCGGCGTCTTTCTCGCCATGGACCTGATCCTTTTCTACGTATTCTGGGAAGTCATGCTGGTGCCCATGTACTTCCTCATTGCGATCTGGGGCCACGAGAATCGAACGTATGCCGCCATCAAGTTTTTCATCTTCACCCAGGCGGGCGGCCTCCTCATGTTGGCGGCAATCATCGGGCTGGCATTCGTCCACGTAAGCGAAACAGGAACGTACACGTTCAATTACTTCGATCTGTTGGGCACAATGCTTGGCCCTCGCGTGGGCATGCTGCTCATGCTCGGCTTCTTCCTGGCCTTCGCCGTGAAGCTCCCCATGGTGCCGTTCCACACGTGGCTCCCCGATGCCCACACCGAAGCACCTACCGCGGGAAGCGTGATTCTCGCCGGTCTCTTGTTGAAGACCGGCGCATACGGCCTCATTCGGTTTGTGTTGCCGCTCTTTCCCGATGCCGTCGCAAGGTTCGCCCCCTATGCGGTTGCCCTGGGCGTGATCGGCGTCATCTACGGAGCGGTTCTGGCCTTCGGACAGACGGATTTCAAGCGACTGGTCGCGTACACGAGCGTCAGCCATCTCGCATTTGTGCTCATGGGGGTCTTTGCTCTCAACGAATTGGCTTTGCAAGGGGCGGTGATGCAGATGATCGCTCACGGCCTTAGCACCGGCGCCCTCTTCGTCATCGCGGGCATGCTTCAGGAACGGCTCCACACGAGGGAATTCAGCCGCATGGGGGGGCTCTGGTCGGCCATGCCACGAATGGGAGGGGTGGCCTTGTTCTTTGCCCTGGCTTCTCTCGGGTTGCCGGGAATGGCCAATTTTATCGGAGAGCTCCTTGTGTTGATGGGCACTTTTCAGGTCTACCCGCTCATGGTGGTTCCGGCCGCTGTGGGACTTGTCCTGGCAGCAATCTATTCCCTCTCTATGATGAAGTGGGCCTTCCTCGGACCGACGCAAAAGAGGCTGCCCCTGGCGGATCTTTCGCCGAGAGAGATGGGTCTTATGATGGCGCTGGCGGTAAGCGTCGTTGCCCTGGGATTCTATCCGCAACCGGTGATACGCACGGCCGAACGGACGGTGAAAGAGGTTCGAATGATCGGGAGCCGGGCAAAGGCACCCAAGGGTTTGTCGTCGATGCAAGGCGCCTCTCTTCAATCGATAGCGAAAAGGATGGCTGTTCCCCTTCCTGACAAGGAGGGAACCCCATGAGTCCGGCAGAGCTCTTTGCATTGCTGCCTTTCCTCGTGCTCTCCGCTGCCGTCGTTGCGGTCATGCTGCTCGTCGCGTTCGCTCGCAATCATCAATTGATCGCATCAGCGTCGGGGTTTGCGCTGATTGTGACCTTTGCCGCTTTGTTCGTGGTCGCTCCCCGTGCGCCCGTTGCTGTGACGTCACTCATCATTATCGACGGGTATGCCCTTTATTTCATGGGGTTGATCCTGCTTGCCGGAATTGCAACGGTTCCCCTGTCGTACCATTACCTGGAGGCATGGGGTGGCGAAAAGGAAGAGTATTACCTCCTCCTGCTCCTCGCGGTCTTCGGGTGCTCGGTGATGGTCGCGAGCACGCACTTCGTCTCATTCTTCCTGGGACTGGAGATTCTCGGGGTGGCCCTGTACGCTTTGATAGCCTATACCCGCGGAAGTCTCTTCAGCCTGGAAGCCGGGATCAAGTATCTCATTCTCGCCTCGGTGTCCGACGGATTCATCCTGTTCGGCATGGCCCTGGTGTACGCGCAAACGGGCACCATGGACTTTTCAGGCATTGCCGCAGCGGCGACCCGAGGACGCGGAATCTTCCTCGTCGCGGGAACGGCTCTGTTGATAGCAGGCCTGGGATTCAAGCTTTCGCTGGTGCCTTTTCACACGTGGACTCCCGACGTTTACCAGGGTGCTCCGGCTCCGGTCACCGGATTGCTGGCCACCGTCTCCAAAGGAGCGGTTTTTGCTCTGCTGCTGCGCTATTGCACGGGACTGGACTTTCACGCATACCCTTCGCTCGCCGTGGTGATCACGATCATTGCCGTTGCCTCCATGATTGTGGGCAACTTTCTGGCGCTCCTGCAAAATAACGTCAAGCGCATCCTCGCGTATTCGTCCATCTCTCACATCGGATACCTGCTGGTGGCGTTTATGGCGGGCGGCAAGCTTGCCGCCACGGCAGTGGGCTATTACCTCGCGGCCTATTTTGTGATGACCATTGGCGCCTTCGGGGTCGTGACGGTCCTCTCTTCCCGGCAACGGGATGCCGACAGCCTGGACGACTATCGAGGTCTGGCCTGGCGAAGGCCATGGTTGGCCGGGGTTTTCACCGCAATGCTGCTTTCCCTGGCGGGCATTCCACTCACTGCAGGGTTTGTGGGCAAGTTCTATCTCATCACTGCCGGCATCACCTCAATGCTGTGGCTCATGGTCGCGGTGCTCATCGTGACCAGCGTGATCGGCCTCTTCTACTACCTGCGGATCGTAGTGGCCATGTACAGTGCGGTCGAGCCGGTGCGAGCCGCCGGAGTCGAACCGCCTTCCGAGCCTTCATGGACGGCAAGTCTGGTGCTGACCATTCTTGCCGGTCTCCTTCTCGCCTTAGGTGTCTATCCTGCCCCTATCTTGCGTGTCATCGAACGGACGGTGGCGCTTCTGAGCTGACAAAGGTGGGGGAGGGGGAGGAAGCGGATGGAGGCACGGTAAGTATAACTACCATTGACCCAGGAAAGTGAGCGAGACATGAAGAAGTTACCACCAATACATCCGGGCGAAATACTCCTGGAAGAATTTATGAAGCCTCCGGGTTTGAGCCAAAATGCGCTCGCCCGTCATCTTGGCGTCGATCCTATAGTGGAGCGCCTTGAAACTTGCGGGAAGACGAAGCGGGGCCTTTCGGTCATACTGGAGCCTGTGCGGCCGGCTGCCCGCGCTCCACTATCGGATGAGCCATAGAGTTCAAGAAGGCGCAGCCGCTGTTGGAACGAAAGTGCCGACATTCGGCGATGAATTGAAGGAAAGCTCATTGGCATTCAACGGTAAGCGTGCCGCGAATTTAAATGAGCGGCACTATAGGACGGTGAATCAGATTGTGAATGGGAAACGTGCAATCACGGCGATCACGGCGCTGCGCCTGGCGCGATATTTCAGGATGACTCCCGGCTTCTGGATGAATCTCCAGGCTCGCTACGATCTTGAAACCGCCAAGGATGCGGCAGAGGCGGAGATTCGCAGGACTGTCAAGCCACGTCCAATGAAGCTGCCTGACGCAGCCGCGTGAGGCTCCGCCTTTTGTCGCTCTTGCCGGCGATCGGGCGTAGAAAGGCAGTCGCAACGATTTCTTGACACATGAGACTCCGGTACTACATCATTGTGAAGATCGGTACTGATCGAACTATACGGAGGGTGACGAACTATGACCACGACGAGCGAAACTGAAATCGAACCCACGAACACAGGTGACCGTCAACCGATCGGCAGGACTGAAGACGTCGGGGCGTTGGGGTCAAATCTGTCGCCTGAGCGCAGAGAGCTGCTGCAGCGGACCCTCACGGTTCGGCGTTCGATTGGTAGAGTTCGTGAGAACGTTGCGGATCTAGTTTCAGAGATGAGGGAGACGGGTGATTGACCAATTCGTTGTCGACGCATCGGTTGCCGGCAAGTGGATTCTGGATGATGAGCACGGCGTCGAAGAAGCTACCGACTACTTGGTCCGTCTCTTGGCCGATGAGATACGGCTTCATGCACCTGTCCTTCTCAATTATGAGTTTGGCAGCCTTCTCACAAGAGCCACCCGGGAGAACGGACGCCCAATCGAAAGCCGTCAATCCTTGCAGGCAATGAAGATTTTTCTCGAATTACCAATTACCTATCATACGCTGGACAGCCAAGCCTATCTCGATACTCTGAAACTCGCCAATGACTATCGATGTTCTTTTCAAGATGCTTCCTACTTTTGGTTGGCCCCGTCGTTACAGTGCCGTCTCCTGACCGCGGATGTAGAATTCGTTCGTAAACTTCCCGTGGAAATGGTGAACGATCATATCGCGGGAGTGGGTCTTTGAGAACCGCTCTTGTCCTCACGGCAATCATTGCCTTGGTTGTCATAGCCGTAGTGTTCGTGCCGGTCCGCGGCTGCACGGAGAAGAAAGAGCACGCTTCACCACTGTCGGACCCGAATGTCGATCGCGGAAACAAAACCGCCAAAGGGCCGGCAACCCTGACCATCCAGTCGCGAATTGCCGACGGTCGCTGGACGAAGGACAAGGGCGTCTATCCTCTGAAGGGGCAATCCGTTACCTTGAGAATCGACCCGGTGCGGGGTGGCAAGACGAGATGGTTCCAGATTGTGCCCGACGTATCGAAGTTCTACAAGAATGCCAATTTCCCGTGGGACCCGGAGCCGTACAAATGGATCGGCCTGAGCCAAATAGACTATTATCGGAGAGAACTTGTACAATTCCGCGGGCTGTGGCAAATCGAGCCGTTTGCCGCTACGGCAGGGGATTGCACACCGCTGAGCAAGGGCATCCCGGAATCGCGCTTCTATCACCGTGACGTCGGCAGTTTCTGGTTCCAGGTGGAGGTTGAGAAGGGCGGTAAGACAAGCAGATCGCCCGGAATTGAAGACTCCGACAAGAAAGGACTCTCTCCCCGAGTCTTCCGGGTTTCTGTCCGGGACGGCGCGGGCTACCTCGGGTATTTGGCCACCTTCTTCAATGTTCCCGGGGTGTTCGGATCGGTCCCCTATCAGAGCAACAACTACATTGGCGTGGATTGTTGCGACGTTCTCGTGGCCGCGTACGGCCGGTGGAGGAACACGACGATCAAGAAGAACTACTCCGTGTCCATGCTGGTCACACACTTGCCGAAACGCACGGAATTCGATCTCTCCGGCGGCAGGCCCGATCGTCCTATCCTTTGGGGGAAAGACGTGCACCCCGGCGACCTGATCGCCGTGAAGTATCGAGGTGCCCGCTCGTATCAGCACATTGGGGCCCTTTACCGTGATGTGGATAAGGACGGCGTGTTGGGAGCCGAAGACATGGTCATCCATGCCGGACCGCAATCCCTTGCGTACGCATGCCTTTCGGCGGGTCCCTTCAACGGCCACGTCATGGTTCTAGACCCCACATGGTCCAAGCTGCCCAAGTGATATCATCAAACGCCATGATCAAAGAGGGGGGTGTCGCGGGCTCCTGCCACAACGTCTGCGGTTCTCCAGCATCTCTTGTCCGGAAGTTCCATGAGTCCAGACTCGGAGTAGCGTGGAAGTGATGGCCTGCGGTCTTTGCCTCTGTTTCCGGAGGGCGGCCTCATCTCGGTTTCCACAAAATATCTGCATCTTAAGTGGATGATTGCCTCGGTTTAGGGTAGTGTCCTCATTTGAAAACGTTCTGACTCTCCCCAAGCGGCGGTACGCGCTGCAATCGTGGTTGAGTTTCGAGAAAAGACACATCGAATCTTGTGAGAGGGTAATTCATAATGAAAACGGGTTATGGACTTGCCAGCGCGCTGTTGTGGGTGATCTTTGTGTATCTTATTGCACCGGACATTTCTTATTTCAGAAGCTTGCTGGCTGCCATTATTGGGGGTTCGGCAATCTGGTTGATTGCGACTGAGGCTTCCAGGTCAATTAATATGCGTTCCGAGGAGAAGGAGCCAATTCAAGGCGAATAATCTATCTGATATCAAAATCGGACACTGCTTGTCTTAGAAAAAACTTGCCATCAAAATATCCATGTGCTAGCATTTAGGATTCGGCGATTTGCAACCGGACGAGATAACGTGATCGCTTGTCTGCACACGCTGGAGAGCGGCGGGAATGACTCACCGTGGCCGAGCGGCTTCGGAGATTGTTCCGCCCCCCTGAAGAAGCAGACAGCCCGGAGGTGTTCATTTTCCCATATTGTGCGGCGAGGACGCTCATTCCCGGTAGGGTTCTTCGAGAATGGGGAGTCTTCAACGAGAGATCCGGTGCGGTGCACAGCCGAGGGCTCCGTCCGGGCAGAGCGTCGGAGACGATCACAAAGACTCCGGTCTTGCGGTACGGCTTCTGAGCAATGGGAGCTGGAATGTCAAAGAAGCTTTTCGGCACGGACGGCGTGAGAGGCGAAGCCAATAGAGAGCCCATGACAGCGGAAACCGCGTTGAAGCTGGGTCGGGCCATAGCACGCTCTGCCCTTGCCGGGAGTGATCGTCCCCACAAAATAGTTGTGGGAGCCGACACGAGATTGTCGGGCGCCATGCTGGAGATGGCTCTCACCTCGGGCATCTGCTCCATGGGCGTCGATGTGCTGGCAGCGGGTACCTTGCCCACACCGGGCATAGCATTTCTCACCACGACCCTGGGATGCGATGCCGGTGCAGTGATCTCTGCTTCTCATAATCCCTTCCAGGATAACGGAATCAAATTCTTCGGACAAGACGGCTTCAAGCTCAGCGATGACGAGGAGGAGGGAATCGAGCGATTCGTCCTCGCCGAGCATGTGCAGGAAGAGCTTCCCGTCGGTGAGCACCTGGGGAGGCTTACCCGCGTTGACGACGCCCTGTCGCGATATGTGACCTTCCTTAAGACCGGCTTTCCCGGCAACTTGAATTTGAACGGGGTCAAAATGGTCCTCGACTGCGCGAATGGAGCTGCCTACAAGGCGGCGCCTCGGGTATTCGAGGAGCTCGGCGCGGATGTGCATGCGCTGGGGGTTGAGCCCGACGGTTGCAACATCAATCGCGATTGCGGCTCTCTCCATCCGGAGGTCATCCGTAGAGAGGTGCCGGAGCGTGGGGCCCACATCGGGGTAGCACTCGACGGAGACGCGGATCGTGCCATCTTTGCCGACGAACGGGGAAACGAGGTGGACGGAGATCAGATCATGGGTCTGATCGCCTGGGACATGATGACACGGCAGGAACTGAAGAAGAACACCCTTGTCGCAACGGTAATGAGCAACGTCGGTCTCGAAATGGCCATGACCGAAATGGGCGGGGCATTGGTGCGCACTCCGGTAGGGGACCGGTACGTTGTGGAGAGAATGCGGAAGGAGGGATACAACTTCGGGGGAGAGCAATCGGGCCATCTGGTCTTCCTCGACCGGAATGCCTCTGGCGACGGAGTTCAGTCCGCCCTGCAGGTCATGCGCGTGATGAAGGAGACGGGGAAGCCTTTGTCGGAGCTTGCCGCTCGGGTGAAGAAGTATCCGCAGATATTGAAGAATGTCGAGGTCCGGAGTCGGAGAGACTTGAGCGAGGTTCCTCTGGTGTCCAAAGTCATAGAAGACTGGCAAGCGCGATTGGGGCGCTCGGGCCGGCTGTTGGTGCGTTATTCGGGAACACAGTTGCTGTGCCGGGTGATGGCCGAGGGCGAGAACGAATCCGAAGTAAGTCTGGCTGTTGAAGCGGTGGCAGATGCAATCAGCAGAAATTTGTGACCTCCGGGGAAGCGCGCTGGAAATTGCCCGGCAGGTGCTCGAGATCGAGATGGACGGCATCCGGTCGGTCATGGCCAGACTGGACGGCATCTTCGAGCAGTGCGTGGACACGCTCTACCGGCTCCGCGGCCGGATTATCATCACCGGAGTCGGAAAATCGGGCCTCATCGCCCGAAAAATAGCGGCAACCCTGACCAGCACGGGATCTCCGGCGATTTTTGTGCATCCTCTGGAAGGATTGCACGGTGACGTGGGCATAGTGAGTCGCGACGACGCACTCCTCGCAATATCCAATAGTGGAGAGACTCCGGAGATCACATCTCTTGCCGCGACCATTCAGAAGCGCGGGCCGGTCATCATAGCCATGACCGCGGTGATGTCATCAACTCTGGCTCGAATGGCCGACCTCGTTTTGGACTCGCGGGTTCCCAGGGAGGCATGTCCTCTCAACATGGCACCCACCGCCAGTACAACGGCCACGCTTTCGCTTGGGGATGCATTGGCCATAGCGTTGATGGTACGCCGGGGGTTCAGGAAAGAGGATTTTCTCAAGCACCATCCCGGCGGCAGCCTGGGGGAAAGGCTGAGTCTCAGCGTAAAGGATATGATGCTGGATCGAGATGCGGTCCCTGAAGTGAGTGAAGACGCCGCCCTCGGCGAAATCATAGCCGAGATCAACAAACTCAATCTCGGGTTGGCTCTTGTCACGTCGGGAGACAGTGTGTTGGGGATCATCACTGATGGAGATCTTCGTCGCGCCCTGGAAAAGGGAAACGCCATCTATGATTGTCGAGCCAAGGATCTCATGACACCCAATCCGCTGACGATCAGACTGGATAGAACGGCTGCCGAAGCGCTGGAGGTTATGGAGCACAAGCTCATCACGGCCCTGGCCGTGCTGGACGACGGCAGACTGGTTGGGATAGTTCATCTTCATGACCTGTTGGGGAGGGGACAAGTCCGTTTCACTCCCTGAGGAGAGTCGTGGGATTACTCTGCTTCCGATGCAACCGAGGAAGGATGTTCCGACAGGGCTGCGGAGTCCGGGCATCCTGCAGACGATGAAGGTTCCGGAATCTCGATCCGGAGGCTCCTGAAGGAGCGGGGTCCGGCTGATTCGTGGAGGACAACGATGAAACTGAAAAAGGAAGACCTGGAATACTTTGAAGGCATTCTTCAGAAACAATTGGACGATCTGGTGAAAGGTGCCGGCCGAACTGTCGATGAGATGACCGATTCTGAAGGCAAAGGAGCCTTTCCGGACCCCACCGACAGAGCTTCCATGGAGTCGGATCGAAACTTCGAGCTCCGAATCCGCGACAGGGAGCGCAAACTGATCAACAAGGTCAGAAAAGCTCTCGCCAAAGTGGAAGACGGAACGTTCGGTTTCTGCGAAGTATGCGGGGAGCCCATCGAGTTCAAGCGCCTCGAAGCTCGACCGGTCACCACACACTGCATTGAATGCAAGACTTCCGAGGAAGAAGAAGAAAAGCTGAGAAAGTTGTAGCTCCATCGAAGCTGAGCCGGCTACCGGCATGACGACTGCCGTCCAGTTCACCCGGCCGGAGATTCCACTCGTGTCGGTCCTGTTTGGTACGAAGGGAAGACCTTTCGGTTATTGGTCTAAATACAGCAGGCGGTGATACCGTATGTGCTGAAAGACCTGTCGGTCGAGCCTCCCAGGCGAGCCTCGGCACAAGAAAAACAAGTGAAAGAGCCCACCTACCATTGAAAAAAAAAGTAAAGGGGGGTATACTTACATTCGCTAAACCAACACACATTACGAGGTCCGCTTACATGAGAACGGGCAGATTTGTACTCCAGGCACTGAAAGTCGGCGGCAAAATTCGCGAGGTACGAGGCGGTGCCGTCACGTTGAGTAAGGAGACACTGGGGAAAGATCTGCTTACAACACGGATGGAGAAGCGAATTGTTATGGGTGGATGGAATGTGGAGCCCGAATCCTTCAACCCATGTACATGCCAAGAGTCCGACGAGGATCGTCCGATGGAGGAAATCGCCGGCTCCGACGACAACGGAAAAATGCTCCTGCTTCGATCCACGCCCGTAGTAATACCAAAACTGACCGGCAGCCGCACGCGGATCGATGCAAAGCTCCCAAGGATCGGTCGGCAGGGGACAGCATCCGTGGCGATTCCCGCGGTCGAATTCGAGCTCATCCCGATCCCCGAGCCTGAAGAGTTTGTGCCTGCCATACCTGCGAAAACCCTTCGAAAACCGGCCAAAGCGCCCAAGGTTCAAGCGAAGACGGTTGATGAAGAACCGGTCAAGAAGCGTCGCAGGACTAAGCCGAAGCCTGTGGAGCCCGTCACGGCGGTTCCTGTCGAGGAGCCTCAGATTCCGGCAACCCGATTGATGCCTGCCCAACCGGATACTCCGGAAGTGCCGGCGGATGTGAAGATCCAGGTTGTCCCGACCCCGAGAAAAAGGCAGCCCCGGATTCCCGAGCCTCCCTTGGAGTCGGTAGTCTCCGCAACTCCCAAGCCGATCAAAGTGATCAGGAGGAGAGCCGAGGAAGCCCCCAAAATTTTCGAGACAGCTCCGAAAACGGTTCCCAAAGCCATGCTGGAAGGGGTCAAGCTCCTGCTGGAAGAGGAGGGGGAAAATCCGATTGATTAGACCGGCAGGGGTTCGACCGGGGACCGGCCCCCTCGCCTGTCGCCGCGAAGGCCCGGCATCGAAGACCCTCGGACATAGGGTCCCATGTACGACGCCTCATGCTCCTATGCTCGTCCCGGGGGAGTGGCAGTGAGCATCCCGCAAGTCCCCGAACCCGCCAAGGTGATCGTCAGCATACTCAGTGCCGAACCGAAGCTGCCGGCAATCGTGGACCGGCTTCTCGTCGAAAGGCTGGGCCCCCTCGAAGAATGCTTGGGACCACTTGCATTTGATTTCACTTCGTACTACGATGCGGAGATGGGATCGGGTATCCAAAGATGGATCAGGAGTTTCGGGGACTTGGTCGATAGAGCGGAGCTGGCGCACATCAAATGCTTGACGAACGAAATCGAACGGGCCTATACCGTGGACGGCAGAAGAAGGGTCAATCTGGACCCGGGGTTGATGACGCTGGGAAATTTCGTGTTGGCCACAGGCAAGAATAATGCGCACCGGATCTACTTGAAAAACGGGATTTTCGCCGATCTGACGCTCATCTTCCGATTCGGGTCGTATCGCCCTCTGGAGTGGACCTACCCGGATTACGCGGATGCTCGGATCATCGAGATTCTCAACAAAATTAGACAGGGCTATAAATGTACGCTGGAACAGAAGGGCCCGCACGCGGGTCCGTAAGAAGCATGACCGGCTTCGGCCGGGGGCGCCACGCTGAAGGGGAAGTGGAGGTAGTCGCGGAGGTTCGGGCCGTCAATCATCGTTTCCTTGATATTTCGCTGAGAGTCCCCAAGACCTACTCCTGTTTTGAGCCCGACATCCGGAAGATTGTTTCGGCCGTGATACACCGGGGCAAAGTCGATGTCACGGTCTCTCGAATCGGCGGAAAAAGCGGATTCATGGAAGTGATGTTGGACGAGCACCTGGCCGCAGGTTACCACAGGTGCCTCAAGGAACTGCAGGGAAAACTCCGTCTAGGCGGGGACATCTCGTTGTCGGACATGCTCACCCTCAAAGAGATTATTGTACCCATCGAGCGGGAAGAGGGCATCGAACAAGAACGCACACTCGTGGAAGAGAGTCTCAGGAGAGCCCTCAGAGCGCTGAATGAAATGAAGGAGGCCGAAGGTGCGGCCCTCTGGAGAGACATCGAGGAGCGACTCATTACCATACGTGATACAGCGAGACTCATTGAGCCGTTGGCCAACCAGGTGACGATAGCTGCCAAGGAGAGGCTGGAGAGGAGAATAGCGGAGCTGACGGGAGGATTGGAGCTGGACAAGGAACGGTTGTTACAAGAGGTGGCACTCCTGGCCGACCGTTCGGACGTCACCGAAGAGTTGACCCGCCTGTCGAGCCACGTGGTCCAGTTCCTCGCATTCGGCAAAGAAGGGTCCCCCTTGGGGAGAAAACTCGATTTTCTTCTCCAGGAGCTGCACAGGGAAGTGAATACTGTGGGCTCCAAGGCGGCTTCTACCGAAATCTCATCCCACGTGGTCTCCATGAAGGCCGAAGTGGAAAAGATCAGAGAACAAACGCAGAATATTGAATAGATAGGATATCAGACATGGCACGTGTAACAGTTGAAGACTGCTTGACAAAAGTGGAGAACCGGTTTGCCTTGGTCGTCCTGGCCTCCAAGCGTACCAAAGAGCTGAAGAGGGGCGCCCCGCTGCTCGTTCGCGACAGGGACAACCGAGAAGTGGTAATGGCTCTGAGGGAGATTGCCGCAGGAAAGGTTATCGGAAGACTCCCCGCTGTCGGCGAGACGGAGACAAAAACCGAAATCGTTGTGGATACCAAAACCGAGTGAACAGAAAGAAGACGCCATCCCGAGTCGATGCGGTAATTTACGGTGTCCATCCCGTGGTGGAGACCATCAAGGCAGGGAAGCGACGCGTCGAAGAGCTGCTCTGGACGGGTGGGTCGGCCGGTGAAAGGGAACTGGCCGCACTTATCCGGGACGCCTCGTTTCCGGTGACCCGTATTTCGGCTCAAGACATCGGATCGGTAACGGGATCGCTGCATCATCAGGGGGTTGCAGCCCGTGTGGGACCATTCCCGTACGTTGACGTGGAAGACGTTGTTGCCGACCGGGCAAAACACACCGGACCCGTGGTGGTGCTGGACGAGATTCAGGATCCGGGGAACTTGGGCAACATCTTGCGAAGCGCCGAGTGCCTCGGTGGCGCCGCGGTGATTCTCCCCAAGGACCGGGCGGTGGGCGTCACCGCTGCAGTGGAAAAGGCGGCTGCCGGTGCTTCGGCCTATGTGGCCGTTGCTCGGGCGACGAATCTGGCGCGGGTCGTCGAGCAGCTCAAGGATTCCGGCTTCTGGGTCTTTGCCGCTGAAGCTCGGGCCGGGTCCACCTGCTACGAAACCGACCTGACGGGAGCCGTAGCGCTTGTCCTGGGTTCGGAAGGAAAGGGTATCAGGAGGCTGGTCCGCGAAAAGTGCGATCGGGGCATCTCCATTCCCATGACAGGACGAATAGACTCTCTCAATGTCTCCCAGACCGCCTCGGTTCTTCTGGCGGAAGTACTTCGCCAGGCCCGGGGTGCGACTCGGGCCGCGACGGCTGAGGTGCCCCCCTCCCCGTGAGGCCACGTAACCGACCTGATGAGAATCCTTCTGGAACCATGCCCTTCGTTGGCCGTCTTCTCTCAAGACCTGCAAACGATCATATCGGTCGAAGGAGAGAACCCGCCGGAGGTTTTCGTTCGGGACGGGTTGCCGCGACCCGACCGACATCTCCTCCTGGGACTGGTGCAGACGGTTTCCGTGGCCGTTGAGGAACGAGATCCCGAGTCCGTTGTCTTCATGGAGAGTTGCTCGATTCGTATGGAGAGGGCTGGTCTTCTCAAAGATCTGTTCGCCTCTCTGTTGATCGTGAGGGCCGAAGACGGAAGCGTCGGTGCCTTGGCGATCGAGGATCCGGCAGAGGCCCGGCGTCGTGCCCGCAAGGTTGTCCGATGGTTCACCGGAACGATCCGGTTGGACGTGCCGTGATCGGACGCAGCACTCGGGTCGGGTTGCAGACGGACCGATCGAGCCCCTCGGTGAAGGAGGAGAACATGACAATGAGAACGGTCGCCCTCGCGTTGGTAGTCGCAGTCGCTGCGGTAGTGCCGGCAACCAGCTGGGGAGGGAACCTTTCCGGAACATGGGTGGCATCTCCGCTGGGCAGCAGAGTAGAGGCGCACGTGCAACAGAAGGGCAACGCGGTCAAGGGCGTCGCGTACGTGTATAGTCCGCTGGGAAAGAAGGACACATACCATTTCCAAGGCACCGTCAAGGGTAACCAGGTGGTGGCCGCCCACTATAGCGGCCACGTTTTTTCGGGAAACGTCAATTCGCCCAATGAAGTGGTGGGCGTTTTGAAGACGAGATCCGGTCATCGTATTGGGATCCATGCTTCGCGTCGTTGATCAGGGACCGATGAAGCGGAATGGTCGGTGGCTCTTGTGGGCCGAAAAGATCCGCACCATCTGGTTTCTCGCCGCCATGATTCCCGTGGTGATCGTCACCGCTGCGGTTGGTCTCCTGTCTCTGGTGCTGGTCTCACCACTAATCGTCTACGCATTCATCAAAGGAAAGCATCTCAAGGACCCGCGGAACAACAAGCACGGCATGCTCTCAGCGGATTGACGGTTGCCCTCGGGAGACGGACCGGGAACAGACCCCCCCCAAGGGAAGAAGAACGTTGATCGAGAGTCGATTTTACAACGTGAGAGGAACGAGGTTTGAAGCCCGGTTTCTGAGGAAGGGCGAAGTCTTCCCCGACACGGAGACGACTGTCCCGCGGCAAGGCGTGTGGGCTCGTCCCGAGGCACTGGGGTGGGATGGAGCTTTCTTCGTGGGAACTTCCTGGCAATCCGTGCAGATGAACGTGGACGTGGTCTATTTTCCCGATCAGCAATGAGCTGCCCCCGAGCTTTGCGCGGGAGGACCGGGAAGTACCATGATTAACCTCAGGGGACGCAAGCGCGCAGCAAAGGGCGTAGGACTCTCAACAGAAACGTCTGACTTGCTCACGGTCGGCAATCGCCTGAGCCGGCCGAGGGCTCGGGGCTTCGGCCAAGATGTTCCGGGAAAGGGGTGTTCTTCGCCAGAGAGCGGTTCACCTCTTCATTCACCGCAGTCTCTTTTCTTGCCCGGGCCACTTCTGAAACACGGCTCAATTTCCGGTTCAGTCTCAGAATCTCCGGGTCCTCCTTGGCAAGCAAGGCCCACGACCGAAAAACGGTTTCGTCCTCACCGCCGTTCTTGAAGAGGATTTTTACCCGTTCTATCTCACCGCTTTGGGAAAACCAGAGGGAGATCTTTCTTATCCTGTCGAAGCGCCTGTCATTGCCCGGCGCGATCTCTACTCGGAGCGAATCGCCCGCAGGGACGGTCTCCAGAACGTTGAACTGGCGGAGGCCGCCGTTCCCGATGCAGTTGATAAGCAGCATGAGCGGGTCTTCAAAACGAGTGAGATCGCGGTCACCCCTGACCTGGAAGAACTCCTCGTCCTTCTTGTCGTGCACCAAGGTGACCGACTTACCGTCGGAGAAGATCTCCACGTTGATGTCGCCGTCCATGGTCAGGTCAAAGCGACCGGGTTTCTGAAATACCAAACGTCCCGTAACCGTGAGTTTTTTCTGAAAGACCGGGGTCTTGCGAGTCTTGACGAAAACGGCTCGAAACTGGTTAACCAACTGGGCCTTTTTTTCCACGTCCTGAATCAAGCTGTTCAGATCCGCAGAGCGGGTGGGGGACACGGCGGCACCGCATGCTCCGAGGAGGAGAAGCACGGGAATAACCAGGACCCATCCGATTCTCCCCCGAAAGCGTGACGTCATTCTCTTTGCTCCCTCCGGCTGCCCCAAGACTCTCGCGACATTCTCCCCGTTTTCTCTGCAACCATTTAGTCGCGGGTAAGAATAAATTATAGCAGGTTCCCCCCGACCCGCAACCCCCGGTGTGTCGAATAGCCGCCCTTACAGCTCCTAAGCCGGGTCGGTGAAAGGATTCTCTTCGGAGTCGGTTCCCGGAATTTAGTGCTCGGCGCCTGATGTCTCGTTCTCGTCAGGCCTCCTTGCCGAACGTGCAGGGCTGATCCGCACGAGACCCTCCTTAACGATATCCGACGCTTGTTCCTGCAACTGTCGCAAGTTCTTCAGCTCAAGCCCCCGGGGTGATGCAGAATCATTCGAGGATTTTGGTTCCCGGACACCCCTTTGCCGGGAGGCGAGGTTGACCTTTGGAATTCGTTCCTGGTTGAAAGTTGAGTCGTACCGTGCTAGTCAACATTTAACAAAAAGCGCGCCCGGAGGTGAAGCCGGTCAATGTACGCGCCCGGGGGCTCGGGTCGAGCGTCGGAGTCCCATAAAGAATCTACATTAGGATACTTAAGAAAGATCAAGACATAGCGGAGGATTAAGGGTATGTCGGGCCACAATAAATGGAGCACCATTAAGCACAAGAAGGGCGCTGCCGATGCCAAGCGCGGAAAGATGTTCTCCAAGCTTATCAAGGAGATCACCATTGCAGCCCGAATGGGCGGTGGAGATGCCGACGGCAACCCCAGGTTGAGAACCGCCGTCCTTACTGCCCGAACCGCCAACATGCCCAAAGAGAACATCGAAAGGGCCATCAAGCGCGGAACAGGCGAAATCGAAGGCGTAACCTATGAGGAGATCGTGTACGAAGGATACGGTCCCGGTGGGGTAGCGGTTCTCGTGGAGGCGCTCACTGACAACAAGAATCGGACCGTCGCGGAGATTCGACACATCTTCGACAAGCATAACGGCAACTTGGGAGAGAGCGGCTGTGTGGCGTGGATGTTCGACAAGAAGGGCGTGATAGAAATAGTTGCAGAGGGGCTCACGGAAGACGAGGTCATGGAGCTCGCTTTGGAGACCGGGGCCCAGGATGTGAAGAAAGAAGGTGACACCTTTGAAATAACCGCGGAGCCGTCGGATTTCGAGCCTGTGCGCAAGGCCGTGGAAGACAAGGGTTGGAAGATCGAGCTGGCCGAGATAACCATGATCCCCCAGAATACGGTGAAGCTCTCCGGTAAGAAAGCGGAACAGATGCTCAAGATGATGGATATCCTAGACGATCACGAAGATCTCCAGAAGGTATTCGCCAACTTCGACATCTCGGAAGAAGAGATGATGAAGATCTCGGCCTGATACGGCGACTCCGCCTCGAGGTACATCGGTGAAAGGATCATGGTGATTATGGGCGTGGACCCGGGCAGCAACGCAACCGGGTACGGCATCGTGCGAAAAAACGGCACGCGTTCGGAGCATGTGGCCAGCGGGGTGATTCGCGTGACGCCCTCCTCCGGTCACTCCAAACGGCTGTGGGAGATCTATCGCAAACTGGACGAGCACGCACGCGCCTATGCACCCTCGGTCATGGTGGTTGAATCCCTCTTCCTCGGCAACAACAGCCAGAGCCTCATGAAATTGAGTCAGGTTCGCGGAGTAATCCTTCTCCTGGGCGAGAATCACGGCATGGATATTTTCGAATACAGTCCCATGGAGATCAAGCGCGGATTGACGGGCTACGGAAGGGCGGAAAAGGATCAAATGGTTTTCATGGTGTCCAAGATTCTCGGTCTCCCGTCCCTCAAGTCTCCTGATCAGGCGGACGCTCTGGCAATGGCGCTGTACCATTCTCACCTTTGCAGGCCCGAGCGAGTGGTGTCATGATAGCCTCTCTCCGCGGCAAGGTCATCCTCAAGCGGGCCAACCGCGTTATCGTGGACGTCGGCGGCGTGGGTTACGAGCTCTCCGTGCCCCTGTCTTCCCTGGAGGCGGTTCAGGATAACGGCGAGACGTTCTTTTACGTGCATACCGCATTACGCGAAAATGCCCTTGAGCTCTACGGCTTCGTAGCACCCGAAGAGAAGAGCCTTTTTGAGATGCTCATCACCGTATCGGGCATAGGACCGAGGACTGCCCTGGCAATTCTGTCGGGTACGTCGCCGGAGGGATTCCGCCAAGCGATTCTTTCGGGGAACATTCAGAAGCTGACGGCGATACCGGGCATCGGAAAGAAATCCGCCGAGCGAATCGTCCTGGAGCTCAAGGAGAAAATTCGCAAGAACGTCTTTCCCGACGCATGCGTCCCCGGGACTGAGTCAACGGTCTCCGTGGAAGACGATCTCATCTCGTCCCTTGTCAATCTCGGTTACAAGGAGAAGGTGGCCGCCGCCGCGGCACGAAAAGTGTTGAAAGCCTCCGATGCAGACCTTACCCTGGGGGAAGCGGTGAAGGCGGCCCTCAAGGGACTGACCGTTTGATCCGATACTCCGGCCTTGGAAACAAGAGAGCGGGCCTTTGGTCTCCTCCTTGGAAGCGGCCGAGGCTCGGAGCGCATTCCTTGTGTGGCGACGTTTCGGTCACGGGGCTGTAGAGAACCTTCGGGGGAACGTTCACGGAAAGTGCAGTGACCGGGCGGATCTCAACCCGAAGAATGCCGCGAATTTCAATGAGCGGCACTATGACAGGAAAGGGGCGTACAGATGCGGTTCGTAGTGATCGGTGGAGACGCAGCGGGCATGAGCGCTGCTTCCAAAGCCAAACGAAATGACTCCGGCCTTGAGGTGACGGTTCTGGAAGCGACCACCGACGTGTCGTATTCGGCCTGCGGCATGCCGTACAACATCGCCGAAGCCAAGCGAGAAATGGATGATCTGATCGTCCGCCGAGCCGAGGTTTTCAGAGAGAAGCAGGGGATCGATCTGAAGCTGGACCATCGCGTGGAAAGGATTGCTCGGGACGGGAAGAAGGTCATTGGCCTGACCTCGGCCGGGACCGCATTTGAAGTCCCCTATGACAAACTCCTCATTGCGACGGGAGCGCGGGCCAGAAACTTGAGCATTTCCGGAGCAAACCTCCCGGGAGTCAAAGTGCTCAAGACCCTGGAGGACGGCCGGCGAATCAAGGATTACCTCGTGTCGGCAGACGTGAAGAGCGCCCTGATCGTCGGCACGGGCTATATCGGTCTTGAAATGGCCGAGGCACTTCACCAACGGGGCGTGAAGACCGATATGGTGGAAGTGCTTCCCACACTGCTTCCCTGGCTCCCGCCGGACATGGCGGATCTGGTTCGTCAGGAGTTGGCGGAAAAGAATATCGGCCTGCATCTGGGGGTTGAGCTTTCGGCCATCGAGCAGTCCGGCAAGGGCCTGCGTGTCACCCATGCCAACGGAGAGCTCCTGGTGGACTTGATGGTAGTGGGCGTGGGGGTTGTCCCCAACTCCGAGATGGCCGCGGACGCGGGGTTGGAGCTCGGGCCGGCCAAATCCATTGCAGTGGACAAGACTATGCGAACCTCCGATCCCGACGTCTTTGCCGCGGGAGATTGTGCCGATGCATTTCACCTGGTGACCGGCCGGCGGGTCTGGATACCTCTGGCATTACGAGCCAATCGAGCCGGGTGGGCCGTGGCGGACAATGTCACCGGGGCCGATGTGGAGCTTCCGGGGATCGTGGGGACTTCTGTCTTCAAGGTCCTCGATCTGGAAGTGGCTCGCACGGGACTGAGCATTGGAGAAGCCCGCAACGCCGGATTCGATGCCGTTGAGAGCATGATCAAGAGTCGCTCCCGCGCTCACGGCCATCCGGGGAACCAAACGATCTATGTGAATCTCGTCGCAGACCGTAAGACAGGGAAATTGCTGGGGGGCGCCATAGTGGGAAAAGAAGGGGCCGCACACAGGATAAACTCGGTGGCGGTGGCCCTACACGCCGGGATGACCGTGGAGGAGCTCTTCCAATGCGATATGGCCTATGCTCCTCCGTTTTCGCCTGTTTGGGACCCGATGCTTACCGCTGCCAATCAGCTTCTCAAACGGCTCTAAAGGATGTTTGGACGGGACATCGCACGGGTCGGGCCGGAATTCGTCGGTCCATGCCGGCGGAGAATGTCCCTCTCCCGGTTCCGCGGGTTTGAGGAAGCGACGGGTCAACCGAAAGAGTCGCGGCGCCGGATGATGAAGCCCGCTTCGTATTCTCCGGATGTGAAATCATGAGGATGACGGGCATACAGTCTGCGGACGAATATGAGTACCATAGATCGGTGCTATCCCCCATTTTTGGGACGGTGCCGGTCGATGGACTCCCCATCGCGGAAGAGCACGCTTGTCCTTATCTCCAGGGGAGAAGGGCACAAGAGCAATTCCTCGTCATCGACGATTTCCCGCCCGAGCTCTATCACGATTTCATGGACCACGGATTTCGCAGATCCGGGGATCTCATTTATCGGCCGGTCTGCAACGGCTGCCGCGAGTGCCGGTCTTTGCGCGTTATTGTGGGAGAGTGCCGGCCGACCAAACCCCAGAGACGGATACTTCGGAAAAACGAGGGGGTTGAAGTCAGGGTGGCCCCGCCAAGATACTCGGTGGAGAAAGAACGGATCTACGGCGAATATCTGCGGTTTCAGCATGAGCGGGGAGAGTCCGACTCGGTCCAGCATCTCAGGCACTTCCTCTACCTCTCACCCGTACGCACCTTGGAATTTGAATACAGACTCGAAGGTCGTCTCGTCGCCGTGAGCATCGCCGATGTGTGCAGGCGATCCCTGTCCAGCGTCTACGCTTTTTTCGACCCGGAGTACTCGTCACGGAGCTTAGGAACGTTTTCGGCTCTCCACGAGATCCTTTTCTGTGCCGAGCGAGGGATACCCCACTACTATCTCGGATTCATGATTCAGGACTGCCCGTCCATGAACTACAAGACTCGATTCAGGTCGTACGAGCTGCTCGACACCCGTTTCAAATGGCGGCGCATTCCAGCAGACTGATTGGGCGATCCGACGCATTGATGGTCTCTTGGGAATCCTGACAATATGCCGGACGGCGAAAGCAGTGCCGAAGCAATCACTCGTGCAGGGCAAACGGAGCGGTACAAGCCGGCAACGGTCTTCCGCTGCCGCCGGCGCCACTTGTCGTTTGCGGAGTGAATCCCGGAGGCGGGGGGGCATCCCTTTGCGCGCGACGAACGTATTGCTAAGTAGCGCGCTGGTATTCAACGGAGTACCACCTATTGCGTTATTGGTGATATAGTGTGCCATCTGTCGGCACAATGTGGCAGATTCATGTCATCATTTCACCCGAAGTGCAACAGAGACAATATTTCTTCATGTAGCTTCCCCATGGGGTTTGACAGTAAAGGTAAAGACCTCTACCCTGAAGTCGGTTGATCAAACAAATTGCGAGGAGGACCACATGAAGATCAGAAAAGTTGAGAAGATCTCCAAGGGCCTTTGCAAGTGCAAGAGCTCCTGCTGATGCCGCCTGCCCGGAGGTCCAACGGTCGTGAAAGAGATTGTCGATGAGCTCTCGATCCGCTGAAGAGGACATTTGCCGGGCACATTGTTCATTTTTCAAACCAAACAGAACTGAAGAGGAACGCTGCCGCGGGTATTCACTCGTGCGTAGCATCGCAGAAAAAGGGCCTCCGTTTGAGACTACGGATCTCACGGAGGCTTTTGACCCTTCATACCGAAAATCCTTTCTCTACGATCGTGTCTGTTCGGCATGTCCCTTTCTCGTTGACGGATGTGACTTCACTTCGCCAGAGCCGCCTGAGGGCGCCCCGCCATGTGGAGGACTGATTCTCCTGTCCAAGCTTCTCAAGGCCGGAAGAGTGACGGCAGAGAGGGTCCAAGAGGCCGATTTCGCCGATCGCCGGGCAAGGTCTTACGTGGCTCTCACCCCGAGATGCGCCGTCAAGCGGCTGGAAGAAGAGTACGTCTATCACGTTTCTCGTGACGAGCTCTACGAGGTGAATGAGGACGGCCTTGATTTCCTCCTTCTCTGCGACGGCAGCCGGAAAACCGAAGATCTCAGTCCCGACCCCGAATTCTTCGACTTCTGCTTGGAGGAAGATCTGCTGGAGCTTCGAGAGACCCCTTCCACGATATCCTCATGGGAAGGGCGATCGCCGGTCCCCTCCTTGCGATACCTGGAATGGCTCGTCACGAGGCGATGCAATCTCACCTGCTCCCACTGCTATCTTGGAGATCGACTGCAGGATGACTTTCCGCGGGAATCGATCCGATCCTTGCTCGATCAGTTCAGTCGAATGCAGGGCCTCCGGATTCTGGTCACCGGAGGAGAGCCGACTCTGTACCCTCATTTTCATTTCCTTAACGAGGTGCTCCCCGAATATCCGCTCAGAGCGGTTCTTCTGACCAATGGGACGACTTTGGACGCCCGTCTGGCCTCCCAACTCAATTTCCACGAGGTTCAAGTGAGCCTGGACGGTATGGAGCACGGTCACGAAGCCATACGAGGGAAGGGGACCTTCGAGCGTGCTCTTTCGGCCATGCGGGCAGCGCGGCAGGCAGGCCTGGACCTTAGTGTGGCCACCATGATTCACCGGGAAAATCTGAACGAATGGGATGCAATGAGGAAGTTGGTCGCCGAGCTCGATGTCCGCGAGTGGAGCATCGATTACCCCTGTGTGAAGGGCAATCGGGAACATCACCCGGAATTGGCCGTCGGTCTCGACGAGGCTGCCCAACGTATGGAATACGGATTCGGAGGCTCGTACCACGGGACCTCGCCGGGTTGGACGTGCGGGAGGCACCTGGTTGGCGTCTTGCCTTCGGGAGCGGTCTGTCGCTGCGGGCTTTACCAGGATCGGTGCTACGGTTCCGTCGATGGAGGATTGGAAGCGGCCTGGCTCAAGGTGGCTCACACGACCATCGACAACACCGATTGCACCGGCTGTTCCCATGCGGATACCTGTGGCGGTGGGTGCAGATTCCGAGCCGGGGGGGGAGCGGGCCGCGATGAGGTGATGTGCCGATTTTACGGAGTGGATCTGCCGCTGCCCCGTTCATGAAATGCAGTACCGAATCGGCCTCGTGCCATGGGGGTGTGATACCGTTTCGCAATCAAAAATGTGACTTCACTACAGGGACGGCATGTCTCTGAAGCGAAGTCAGGCTCGCCATTCGCAGCGGAAGAGACATGCCGTCCGAATTAGCTGTTGAACAGCGAAATGGTATGAGGCAGGAAGCGGTCAGCATAGGTCGGTTTCGTGCCCCGCGTTTCCCCAACCGTTGTTGCCTTCCGCAAAAATATTTAAGAAATACTGCATGATGAACACTGAGAAACCGATCCACCAATTGACGTATGGGAATGAGGGATTTATCTTTATCTGGAATGAACGAACTGAAAATTAGGACAAGATTTCCGAAAGGCTCGCCATCATGAATATCGACAAGGACGCAGAGGCAACCAATATACCCGATCCCAAGGAGATCGAGAAGGAAATTAACGAATTTCTCTCCAACAAGTACGGCAACCGTATCAGGGTGATGGGGACTCAGATAGGACCCTGGCCCGGTGCGGAGGAATCCGAGGGAGGGCAAACGATAGATACGGGAGGAGGTCCTTCCCGCATCCGTTTCGATATGAAGCCCGCGGAGCTCCACGAATACCTTGACCGCTTCGTTATTCGGCAGGACGCGGCCAAGGAGATTCTCGCCACCAAGATTTGCACCCATTTCAACCGGATTCGGTATTTCCAGGAGAAAGGAGATGCCGAGGAGAGGGAAGGGCTGGGACGAATCAAGAGCAATATTATCCTGATCGGCCCGACCGGCGTGGGAAAGACGTACCTCATTAAGCTCATAGCGAAAAAACTCGGGGTTCCTTTCGTGAAAGGGGATGCTACCAAGTTCAGCGAGACGGGCTACGTGGGCGGTGATGTGGAAGACCTCGTGAGAGATCTTGTGCAAGAAGCGGACGGAGATATCGAGAGGGCCCAATACGGGATCATCTATGTTGACGAGATCGACAAGATCGCTTCGTCAGGAAACATCATCGGTCTGGATGTGTCACGGACCGGGGTGCAGAGAAACTTGCTCAAACCCATGGAGGAGACCGAGGTCGATCTCAAGGTGGCACACGACCCGGTGTCCATGATGGAGGCGGCAGCCCATTTTCAGAAGACGGGCAAGCGGCTCAAACGGACTGTGAACACGAGAGATATCCTCTTCATCGTGTCAGGCGCTTTCACCGGATTGGACGAAATCGTCTCCAAGAGGATGTCGCGCAAAGGATTGGGATTCGGGGCAAGCCTCAAAGAGAAAGAGAGCAAGTCCGCACTTCTCAGAGAAGTGAAGGCGGAAGACTTGGTTGAGTACGGCTTTGAATCGGAATTCGTGGGGCGACTCCCCGTGATAGCGATGCTCGAAGAGCTCGATGAAGACGACCTGTACAAGATCCTCAAGAACCGATATTCTTCGGTGGTTACTGCCAAGAAGCAGGATTTCAAGTCCTACGACAAGGACATTCGATTCACCGACGGGGCGCTGAAGAGAATTGCGGAAAAAGCGCACCAGGAAAAGACCGGAGCGAGATCGCTTATCAGCGTGATGGAAAAGATACTCGTTGGGTTCGAACGAGAACTGCCGTCAACGGACGTCCAGCGTTTCCAGCAACGAAGAGTCTGATGATTTGGATTGCGGTGAAGTTGAAGGGTTGAAAAGAGTTGAGGGACTCGGAGGTATAGGGGACAGAGGTGTCCTTATGCGATGGATTGGCCATCGATTGTGCTGCCTTTTAGTGGTGTGGG
>JBGSJS010000012.1:0-28616 GCA_041741735.1 Desulfomonilaceae bacterium
CACAGCGGAAGTGGTGGGCAAGCTGGAAAAGACCGTTCCCATTGCTCAGGACAGAGCCGAAGTCTTCAAGAAGCTCCATGAGGAGGATGTGGTCTCCAAACAGGACTATCTGGAACGGGAAAAGGTGCGCATCGAGCAGGAAGCGGATCTTGCCGCACAGACCCTGCAGTATCAAGCAGTTAAGTCGGCTTACATCGAAGCGGTGAAGCAGAAAGCCTTCCTGGTGGGGGAGACCCGTCGGACCACCCTGGACAGTCAACGAGAGGCCGACCAGAAGGTCATCGCCAATACCCAGGAGCTGATAAGGCGGAACAGCGACGACGGCTCATGAGGCTTGCGGCTCCTGTGAGCGGCACGGTGCAACAACTTGCCGTGCATACCGTGGGTGGCGTGGTGACTCCGGCTCAGCCGTTGATGGTGATCGTTCCCACAGACGATCCCATTGAGGTGGAAGCCTTTGTCGAGAACAAGGACATAGGCTTTGTGGATGCCGGTCAAACCGCGGAGATCAAGATCGAGACCTTCCCCTACACCAAGTACGGCACCATACCGGGCGAGGTCAAGAGCGTCTCCTGCGATGCAATCCAAGACGAAAAACGTGGACTGATCTATTCCTCAAGAGTGAAACTGGAAAGGACGACGGTTCCGGTGGAGAGCAAGGTGGTGAACCTTTCCGCGGGCATGGCGGTGACGGTTGAGATCAAAACCGGCAAACGCCGGGTCATCGAGTACTTTTTGACTCCTTTGATGCAGCACGGCAGCGAGTCCCTCAGGGAACGGTAAGAAACGAACAACCGTAGTAGATTCTTTTGACAATGGCTCCTGTGGAGGTTGATTGCTGCGACACATCGTCTCAAGCGGGCTGAGAGCGATTCTGAAGATCGTTCGGGTAAGAGCATTTCATCCCGGGATCGGATCTACGAGGTTCCCGCTGAACCTGGCGGGCTGTAATGGCGAGGCCCAGCTCCGGGACCTGAGGAGCTCATCCTACGGATGAGCCGTCTCCGAGCTACACTATCGGATCGCGGCATCACAATTGGGGATGCCCTTGTTATTTCCATTGATGGCGGCTCGTAGAGCTTTGCCCATCTCCACGGCAGTGTAGGGCTTCGGCAACACGCCGCAAAAGCCGTATTTCCTGAAATCTCCCATAATGGGATCGTTGCAGTACCCGCTGGAAACGATGGCCTTCACCCCTGAATCCAGATCACGGAGTCTGACGATGACCTCTTTTCCCCCGATTCCTCCGGGGATCGTCAAATCCATGATCACTGCGTCAAAAGGATGCCCCTTCTCCCAATGCTCCTTGAAAGCGCTGAGCGCTTCTCCGCCGTCTCTGGTCACACAAACTTCGTAACCCAGAATCGTGAGCATTTCTCGGACGAGGTCTCGCACCACCTGATCGTCATCCATCACAAGGATTTTTCCGCAACCCTCACAGAGTGAATCCTCCGGCCTATCGTCCTTCACCCGTGCCGCATTGCGACAAGCCGGCAAGAATATGGTGAAGGTCGTCCCCACCCCCGGCTCCGACGCGACGGTAATCTTCCCCTGATGTCTCTTTATGGCTGCGTACGAGGTCGCCAGGCCAAGGCCCGTGCCGGTCTTCTTGGTGGTGAAATACGGATCGAACAGTCTCGGGACATGCTCGGCAGGGATTCCGACACCCTCGTCCTTGACCGAGATTTTCACATATTCTCCCCCGTCCGGGGAGACGTCGTCATTGGGGCCGGAGCGATAATTTTCCGACCGAACGGTCACGGTTCCGCCCTCGGGCATGGCCTGATCCGCATTGAGCACCAGATTATGGATGACCTGACCTATCTGACCCTCGTCTATGTCCACAGGCCACAGATCGTCCGGCACGTCCAAATTGCATTGCACGTTGGACCCTCTCAACGCGAAACTCGTCCATTCGGTCAGGAGATCCGTCAGTGATGCCGTTTTTCTGATGGGAGCACCGCCCTTGGCAAACGTGAGGAGCTGAAGCGTAAGATCCTTGGCGCGCACCGAAGCCCTCTCCGCGCTCTCCAGCATGGGAAAGGCCCGATGAGTCGAATCAACGGCCAGTTTCGCCAACGATAGATTTCCCAGAACAGCGGTGAGAATATTGTTAAAATCGTGAGCGATTCCACCTGCCAGAATCCCGATGGATTCGAGCTTTTCGGCCTTGAGGGCCTCTCTCTGCATCTGCTGCATTTCCGTGACGTCCTGAAAGACGAGCACCACCCCCACGATATTGCTCTGTCTATCCCGGATTGGAGCGGCAACGTGCGTGATGCAACGCCGTACACCGTCTTTGCCGAGAAGAGTGACATGGCCGGCAAGACGGCGCACCGACCCGTGGCGAAGGACTTGTGCAACGAGGTCGACGGGTACTATCCCTTTGCCGTCATCCATCGCGGTGAACACTTCCTGGAGTGGCTTACCGAGCGCCTCATCCTGAGGCCAACCCGTGAGGGCTTCTGCCGCGCGGTTCACGAGCCGGACACTGCCGGCGATATCCGTAGTGATAACACCCTCGCCGATGGACCGCAGGGTCACGGCAAGCTGCTCTTTCTCTTCGGCCAGTTCTTCTTCGGCCTCTCTGCGCCGAGCCAGATGTCTCCTGAGATTCACGGACACCCCGATCCAGGCGGCCACGAGAATAAGACCGCTACAAACCGCGAGGATCCCGACGTGCCAAATCCGTCTGCGAAACGATGCTATTTCATCTGTAATCCGGGTCTGTACACCGTCCGTCAATCGATCTATTCCATGAGAATAGAGTGCTTTTTGTGCCTCGTATTCTTCTCCGAACAGCAGGCGGGCCGCCTCCCTCAACCTTGCCCGCCGCGCCAGGGCCATGCCGACGGACTCCATCTCCAGAAGTCGGGAATAGGCAAGCTTGGTCTGAGAAGCATAATTCTTCTCGTATTCGGCACGGGCCATGGTTGCCGTCTGAGCTATTGCCTCGTCCAACGCCGGTTGCACCGCCCGGTAACGCTTCTCCCACCTCTCGTCTCCGGTTGCAACCGACATCCTGGCACACATGGTGAGGGCTTCGTTGAGGTGTGCAATGGTCCCGATGAGGCGCTGAAGCTTGAGCGTATCGATGCCGATGACCGACAGGGATTGGTACATGCTCCAGATGACGGACCCGAGAACGAGAAGAAGTACCAGGCCCAAAGCCAGTGCGAGGGTGAGGGCCTTCAATGGGTTAATGCGACTCTTGCTTCTGATAATAGTCATAAAATGCTTTTGGTACCGAACATCACTGTCGGCAATGGGACCGGTATATCACACGGAGCTCCGGCTTCCGCGAGAGCACCTGGTTGAAGTCGCGCCTTGGGGTCCACAAATACCGTATATGACATTGAAAATCGGGACATCGGCGGTGCGCTCCGGTACAACTCACAACAGCCTGAAGAGAATTGATGCACGCTGCGAGTACGTCGCTTGATTCCCGGGATGTGCTAACCCGGGATTAGGCCGGTGGACATTACGGCGACACCCGATAGATCCGCCGATACGGACACGGAATGTGAACTTTTGTATGCCTGCATCGTTAAAAATGTACGAGGCCTTTGTTAGGTGTTTGTTACAACACCGCTGCATCGAGGTCATCGAAGCGTCCTTATTCAGAGGTTCGTTCGGCATCGAAGAGGCCACAATCCGGAGAATTTATTAACATTATGTCATATTGGTTTGACGTCGTGCTCAACAAATATTGTTGGTTCTTCCGTGATTACGAAAATAGGATATGTTCCAGCACAGGAAACTATCGCCGGGCGGGTGAGTTTTCCGATGAAACAAGGCGTCTTTGCAGTCAGTTTCGAATGTGTCGGAAGGTTTGAGCAAGGCTCGTAGTAACTGATCTCCAATACGGTCACGTATTCATGCACCGCCCCACCGTCGGACGAACCTCTTCTTGGTAGGGACCGGCCCCCGTGCCGGTCGTTGAGCGGACCGGCAGGGCACCGTATCCGGATAGCCGTGTACTTAGCAAGCCCTTGACGTGACGAGGATTACAGGGACGAGGCGAAAGCAGACAATCAGACGGCCGACTGAACAAGTTCTCTTCGACGATGCTCTTTCGTCTGTTCAAAGAAGCTTTAAATTCCGTTGAGAGTTGAAAGAAATTTCCCTTCGGGTAATTTTCCTAATGGGGAGACAATGGACGCATTTTTTAGAAACGTGCCACGCTGATGAATACCTCGTGGGTACTTTCATGGGTCGGCGTCCTTCCAGCTCAGGGAGTCTGCAAGGGTTTGTGACATGTCCAAGGTGTGGACGACGGAAGTAGTTTCTGGTATAGCAGTTGCCGGAACAGATGACCGATATTGCCGGCCCGGATTCCGAACAGATCCCCCATGCCCCACTTATCGAAGTGGAGATGCGGTGGATTTTATGGTGGAGTGCTGCGAAAGGAGCGAGAGACTAAACCGGAACCCTTGGCTCGTGCCAAGGATTGTCAGCCGGCCCCTTGCTCTCGGCCTATCCGGGAACCCCGGACGGCATCGGCTTTCGGCCGGAACCTTCGGCAATTGACACGTGCCGTGGATTCTTCGTGGTTGTGGAGAGGACCTATTGTCGGTAACCAACCTCCTGAGCAGCGGCGTTTACGTTAATTCCGCTCGAAAAGGTCAGCGGGCTGCGCGCTTCCTTTCCCTGTTGAGAGCACTGGTGATTCGGGATGTCACCAGCCGATATCGGCGGAGCTCCCTGGGAATGTGGTGGGCCTTTCTGCAGCCCCTTATTCTTATGCTGCTCTTCAACATGTTGAGGGGCTTCGTCAACATTCCCAGCGACGGGATACCCTATCTGTTATTCAGCTATTCCGCTCTCGTTCCTTGGACCTTTTTCACCAACTCCGTGGCCGCGTGCGGGCCCAGTATCATCACCAACGCCGAGGTCATCAAGAAAATCGCCCTTCCACGAGAGGTCTTCCCATTGGCAGCGGTGACGGCGACGCTCTTTGATTTTGCCATGTCCGCGATCCTTCTGGCCGTCATGATGGCTTGGTTCAAAGTGACCGTGGGATGGGCTTTGCTCTGGTTGCCCGTGCTCGTGGTGCTGATGAGCCTCATAGCGTTCGCAGTGGGCATCCTCCTGGCGGGATTAGGCACGTTCAGGAAGGACTTTATCTTTGCGACGCCTTTTCTCACCCAGGCATGGCTTTTCGTGACACCGGTCATCTACCCGCTGAGCACCGTACCGGAGAAGTGGCGGTCGCTCTACATGATCAATCCCATGGTTGGGGTCATCGAAGGTTTTCGAAGTGTCCTGCTCAAGGCCTCGGCCCCGGCGGTGGAGCCCCTGGCACTGTCCGTGATCACCACCGGTGTGCTGTTGGCCGTTGCCTGGCCGGTGTTCCGAAGACTCTCCGCCTACTTCGCGGACGTACTGTGAGGGGACCGTGTCCGGAGAAATAGCAATTAGAATAGAAGGCCTTTGGAAACGTTACGGACTGCCGGTTCCGGAATTCGTGCGCAAAGGCTGGAATCTTGTCAGACGCGGAAGCAAGGATGCCGAAGACGGACCCTGGGCACTGAAGGACGTGAGCCTGGAGGTCTACCGGGGTGAGACCGTCGGCATCGTCGGCAGGAACGGGGCAGGTAAGAGCACCCTTCTCAAGGTCTTGGCAGGGGTCACGGGTCCCACCCGGGGCAAGGTTGAGATCGTGGGTCGAATCTTTCCCATGATCGAGCTCAACGCGGGCCTGCACATGGAGTTGACCGGCCGTGAGAATGTTCGACTCCTCGGAGCCATCATGGGCCTCTCCCGAAAGGAAATTGAGGGCAAACTGCCTGACATCGAGGATTTCACGGAGCTGGGAGACTGGTTCGACCGGCCGGTGCGAATGTACTCCAGCGGTATGTTGGGGCGATTGGGCTTCGGCGTGGCGGTGAACATCGAGAGCGACGTGGTGCTCATTGACGAGACATTCGCCGTGGGCGACCTGAAATTTCAGAACAAGAGCCTGGCCAGAATAAAGGAAATGAGAGAGAGCGGGGCAACCATCCTCCTCGTGAGCCACAGCCTGGAGACCCTGCAATTCGTGGCCCGTCGCGGGATACTCATGGAGCAGGGCCGGTTGATTACATCAGGGACGGCTCTGGAGGCCATCAACGCCTACGAGAGCTTTGTGTTCAGGTCCGAGCAGAAACGCCTGGAGCACCGGGTGAAAAATCGGATCACCAGCGAGGAGGTCAATCTCCACGGCGCACGACTTTACAACGCGGCCGGCGAGACTCTCACGGAGGTGCGGGCGGGAGAGCCCTTCGGTATCGAGGTGGAATTGAGGCTCAATCGTCTGCTGGAGAAGCCCATGTTCTCGATGGGAATCCTCAATGCCGCGGGGATACTCTGCAAATGGAACATCTCCGAGGAAGACGGCCTCAAGGCCAACGGCAACCGAGGGGAATATCTCCTCCGCGCGTGGTACCCGGAGAACCGTCTGGCAAACGGCGCGTACGAAGTGCACTTTGCCACGAGGGATGCGGCTTCCTTTGAAACGCTGGAGAGAATTGCAGGGATCGTCAGCTTTGCCGTGGTCGGCCCATTGAGGGCTCGTGGTATCGTGTCTGGACGGTGCCGTTGGGAGTTGATCCCCAACGACGCGGACGGTGCAACAGACCCCGCTGAGCAGCTCATGGCGGCGAAGCCCGATGAGAGTAGCAATGACTGACTCCACCCAGGCATCCTGGTCCGGCCTGATGAAGTGGAGGGCCGAGTGCCACCGGCGCTTCGGTTCCATCCACGACTTGCCCATCAGCTCGGTCCATGAGGAGCTCCAAGGATTGCTGCATCCCGGCAGTCGGGTTCTCGATGTGGGGGCGGGAGCTCATAAGCCCTTTCACCATGCCGTGACCAAAATCACCACCTCGTACTTCGCAATGGACATCGACCCCGAAGGAAGTTTCGACTTTCGGTCGTTCGACGAGATCCCCGAGGACCTCTACTTCGATCTCATTATGGCAAATCAGGTCCTGGAGCATCTCACCGTGGACGCTGCTTTTGCCGTGGCGAGGGAGGCTTTTCTAAAGCTTTCCGACGGCGGTCGCATATTGGCCACGGTTCCGAATACGGCTCACCCCGTGAGACAGCGGGATTGCACCCACATCACTCCCTGGCCCGCCAACGACCTGTACAGCCTGTTGCGAAGTGCAGGATTCACGGTGGACCGCATGGTGCGATACAACAAGTTCCCGCTTACCTCCAATCCGCTCAAACGGTGGGTAGTACGTGTCGTGTGCCAAGAGTTTCGCGTGGACTGGTGCGACAGCATTCTGGCCGTGGCAAGCAAAGAATGACGGTGGAGCACCGGCGTGCTCGGGAAGGTGCCGCGGCGGAGAAGTCACAGCGAGGAATCCAAACTCTTGAAAACCGATATCCCCATTGACGGCCGGGTCTACTCGGTGGACGTGATGAAACGGGTCGCCCGTGCCGTTGACGCGCCTCGACTCGTTGTGGTCTCTCATCTGGTCAATCAGACCACGAGGGAGTTACTGGACCTCTGCATCCGCTCGGTGAAGCGATTCACCCCGGAGCCCCACGAGCTCTGGGTCATCGACAACAACTCGTCGCAGGAGCATGTTGATTGGCTGATGCAGCAGCCCGACGTGAACCTTGCCTTGAGCCGAACCGAACCGCTCCCTCCTGAAGCACGGACTGCGGAGTCCTCGGACCGACAACGCCCGAGCCAGCAGACCTGGGGGAGCTATGCCAATGCCGTCGCGCTGGAAATCTCCGTCAAACTCATCGAGCCGGATTGCGGGTACCTCATGCCCCTGCACATGGATGCCCTCCCCTGCCGGTCCGGTTGGCTGAGCTTCCTCAAGTCCAAGATCGCCGGCAAAACGGCCGCGGCAGGGGTGCGCATGGATCGCACCCGTACGCCCGAAGGGGTCCTCCATGTTCTCGGATACCTGGTGGATTTCAGAATTTTCCGGGATCTCGGGCTTGATTTCTTCCCCGATCTCCCCGGATTGGACGTCGGCGATCGCGTCACCGTGCGGCTACGGGAGGCCGGGTACGACGTGCTCGCCTGTCCCAATACCGTGTGGGAGCCGCACCTTGCCGAGAAGATACCCGAGTCCTCTCCTCTGCGAGATCTCCATGTGGATCGTTCCTTTGACGATGACGGCAATGTCATTTTCCTGCATCTCGGCCGAGGAACGAGGAGATCCACCGGTGAGCACAAGAAAGGGATCTCTGCGCAGGAATGGATACGCGTGATCGACCGGCAGATCCTTACGTGAGAGAAGCGGTTTATTCGAGAGGCGGCACGATGGGACCCAGATCTTGTCAGGTCGAAATCGTACCCGTGTATGAGTCGTGGATGCCCTGCCGGGGGTCCACTACCGCGCCCTGCAGGGGCGCACTGTGAATAGCCCTGGGTTTTAATCCAGGGATGACGGGACGGACCACTCGACTCGACAACGACCCTGAAAGGGTCGACCAGAAATCGCTTCCTGGAATCGACGTTTGGTGGACCCCTCCAGGGTCCATCCTGTCGGTTGATGCTCGATTCCCGTAGGTTGAAACCTACGGCTATTCACGGTATGCCCCTCCGGGGCATTCACCATTTTCAGTGTCGGCCGCCGCGGAGTTGAGAGTACCGTAGTGATTAAAATCTTCCATGCTTCGAGGTTCCACAAGGCTCCCATCCCGTCGATGGCCGTTCGTGAAGCGATCCGCCACCGTATTGGGGACTAATTAGGCATCCTTCATGATGCTCGACAAGGCAGAGAAGACAGGGTCGATTTTGGAGTCCGACAAACGGACAGGGGATACCCTTGTCGCCAACACGGCGCAGCACTCAACCCCTTACGACTTACTGAAGGATCTGGGGTACACCCTTCGACGCTTCTACGTTGACGATTTTCATTTCCGGCAGGTACAGGAGCTGCCCCATGGTGGCCTGGTTCTGGACCTGGGCGGCAATCGCATCGGCAAGAGAGGGGCATTCGATATTGAGCGGTATCCCCTGCGGGTGGTGTATGCCAATCTCTCCGTGGTGAAGAAGCCCCATATCCGCACTGATGCGGCCGTTCTCCCCTTCGGTGATGCCTCATTCGACGCGGTGATCTGCTCCGAGATGCTGGAGCATGTGCCCGATCCTCCCGCGGTGCTGTCAGAAATCCAGCGAGTCCTCAAACCAGGCGGAGCTCTGCTCGTATGCGTGCCGTTCCTGAATCGTATCCACGGCGATCCCTACGATTTTGCCCGGTACACCGACCACTACTGGCGGCCGACTCTTGACAAAATAGGATTTAGGGATATTGAGATAGAGAAGCAGGGTCAATTTTGGAGCGTTCTCGTAGATATGCTCCGCGATCTGGCGTACCTGAAGACCAGTCGTGGTCCATTGCAGAAGCCGTGGATCATTCGGCTGGTTTCGTCGTTCATGGCCGCGGCCAAACGCAAGGCCCTGCAGTGGGACTCGGCGAACGGTGCCAAAGGAGAGACCTTACCTCAGGGCTTCACCACCGGGTTCGGTATCAAGGCGAGGAAACGATCATGACCAAACCCAAAATCTTTCTCACCGGTGGAGACGGCATCGGATGGGCTGTGGACGAGGATTTGCGGCTGACCGCACAGGCGCTGGACGGGATCGTGGAGCCCACCGGCCTGGACGAATGCAAGGCAATCCACTGCGTCTGGTGGGAAGGCCTGACCATGTTGCCCAGGGCCGGTCTTACGGGCAAGCGGATCATCTGCCATGTCCCGGGCGAGCCGTTCCGATATCTTGCGGTGCCCGCTCATCGGGCAGCCATGGCCCTGGTAGGCGGTTGGGTCACCAGAAGCACCCAGGCACAGGCACAATTCAAAGGTGTAGGAATCGAGAGCACCATGATCCCCTATCTGGTGGACACGGATATCTTCAAACCTTTGCCTTCCGACGACCCGGAGGTGCAGGCGTTTCGAGCCCAGCGGGGCATCCCCGAAGACACGTACCTTATCGGAACGTTTCAGAGGGATTCGGAAGGCTCGGATCTTTCCCGGCCCAAGCTGGTGAAAGGCCCCGATGTGTTGCTGGAGATTCTGCTGGGGCTCCACCGCAGAGGGCTTGACTTCCACGCGGTGTTGGCCGGTCCGCGGCGACACTGGCTGCGTGCCCGACTCTCGCAGCACGGCATTCCTTTCACCTTTGTGGGCAAACCCACGGAGACCGACGACCTTGAAGTGAATTCCCTCCCTCGCTCGACATTGAATATCCTCTACAATATCGTGGACCTGTACATAGTGGCAAGCCGATCGGAGGGAGGCCCCCATGCGATCCTGGAAGCTGCCGCATCGCGCTGCAAGGTGATCAGCACCCCCGTGGGCATGGCCCGGGATGTGCTCGACCCATCGACCGTATTCGGCACACCTGCCGAAGCAGCGACAATCATCGAACAGGATATTTTAAAGGATTCGCTTTCCTTCACCCTGGATCGCAACGAGAAACGCGTGCAAACCAGCCACACCTCGGAGGCTACGCGTCCACTGTTTGAGGATCTCTACAGGAAGCTCGATTCAGTGGGCACATTCGCTCCCGAGCCGCCGGCCTCTCAATCAAGCGGTGCAGGAGCGATAGCGGCTCGCTCTTCAACATCCGAGACCAAGCCCCTGACGGTCGGTCTCTGGCACAGCTTCTTCAAACCGCCGTACGGAGGCGGTAACCAGTTCATGATGGCTCTGCGCAAAGGCATGGCGAGGCGCGGGGTGGACGTTCGGGAGAACGAGCTACAGACCGGCATCGACGCATACGTGCTCAACTCCATCCATTTCGACGTGGATCGATTCCTGGATTTTTCCCGAGAGCACAGGATCAACGTCATCCATAGAATTGACGGCCCGATCTTTCTCATCCGGGGATTCGACCGGGAAAAGGACGAGCTCTGCTATCAACTCAACGAGCAGTTCGCTTCGGCAACGGTCTTGCAGTCCGCGTGGACCTATCAACGGATCGTGGACATGGGGTACCGTCCGGTGAGACCGGTGATCATCCACAATGCCGTGGATTCGGACATCTTCCATTCCCGTGGCCGCGTCCCTTTCGATAGGAAGAGGAAGACACGAATCATTGCCACAAGCTGGTCGGGAAACCCTCGCAAGGGCGGCCCCACTTACAAATGGATGGAAGATCATCTCGACTGGGACCGGTACGAGCTCACCTTCGTGGGAAACGCGTCGGAAACCTTCGAGCGGATCAACCATATCCCTCCGGTGCCTTCCGAAGAATTGGCCTCCCTGCTCAGGCAGCACGACATCTACATTACTGCGAGCAGGAACGATCCCTGTTCCAACGCGCTCATCGAGGCCATGGCATGCGGTCTGCCCGCGCTGTACTACAATGACGGCGGCCATCCCGAGCTTGTGGGATGCGGGGGACTCCCCTTTATCGACGACGAAGAAATTCCTGCCCGGCTCGAGAGGCTCGTGGATGACTACGAGAGCTTCCAGCGACTTATCACGGTGTCCACTCTTGACGACGTTGCCGGAAAGTACCTCGCTCTCATTGAAGAAGTGGTCCGATGAGCGCACACCTCGTTCTCTTCTTCACCCGCGGGGTCTCTCTGCGCACGTGGAGCATGGTCGGCATGCTCGAACGGGAGATCGCCGTGTACAAGCTCCTGTTGAGCAGCGGACACCGGGTCTCGTTCGTGACGTACGGCGACCGGTCCGATCTCGTCTATGCCGATCTGCTGGGGGAAATTGGAATTTACTGCAACCAGGACGGTCTGGCGCCCGAAGAGTACGAAGTGAAGCTGTTCGAGCTTCACAAGGATATCCTCGGGGGTTGCGATGTCATCAAGACCAACCAGATGTACGGTGCGGACATTGCCCTGGCCGCTGCTCGTCTGTACCACAAACCTCTCGTAGCCAGGTGCGGCTATTTATGGTCCCTCAACGCCGCGCGGGAGCACGGCCACGATTCTCCCCGGGCACAAGAGGCGAGGAGGGTGGAAGCCGAGGCATTCTCGGCGGCCGACCGCATCGTCGTTACCACTGAGGCCATGGCAACGGATGTACGGCGCCGTCTACCCGACGTGACCGAACGGATACGGATTATTCCAAACTATGTCGATACCGACGCGTTTTGTCCGGGAGGAGTTTCCCCGGATTCAAAGCGCCTCCTTTTTGTGGGGAGAATTGCACCGGAGAAGAATCTGGATTCATTACTGAAAGCCGTCGAACCTTTGGACGTGGAGCTTGTCCTTATTGGGGAGGGGAAGTTGAGGCCGGAGCTTCAAAAAAGGTTCGCACATCTCGACGGACGAGTGATCTGGGAGGGGAATGTACCTAATTCAAGGCTTCCCGAGTACCTTAACGGCTCGGCAATGTTTGTGCTCCCGTCATTGTACGAGGGGCACCCCAAGGCACTGATCGAGGCCATGAGCTGCGGAATGCCGGTTGTCGGAGCCGATTCGCCGGGGATCAGGGAGGTCATCGACCACGGACACAACGGTTACCTGTGCGGTTCCGATCCTGAGAGTATCAGGGAAGCCGTCGTGCACCTTCTGTCGAGGCCGGATATCTGCTCGGAGCTCGGTGGCAGGGCGAGGGAGTTCGTGCTGAGCCGCTACTCGCTGCACACGATCCTGGGGATGGAAGCCGCCGTGATGGCTGAAGCAACAGATCCCAAGGACCGGAAGTAGGGAGATTCCACCAGGTGCGAGGGATACCCAAGGTCACGGTGCTGATGTCGGTGCTGAACGGCGGCGCGTATTTTCCTGCTGCCGTAGAGAGCGTTCTGAGCCAAAGTTTCGGTGACTTTGAGTTCCTGATCATCGACGACGGCTCCTCCGAGCCTCTCATGGATGTCGTGAGCCGATTCAAGGACCGGCGAATCGTGGTTCACCGCCAGGAGAATATGGGACTGACCAGATCGCTCAACAAGGGCCTTCGCATGGCCCGAGGCCGTTACGTGGCCCGCATGGACGCGGACGACATGAGTCTTCCCGGAAGGCTTGAAGCCCAGGTGGGTAAGATGGACGGAAACGACCTTCTCGACATGGTCGGCACCTTCTTCGATGTGGTGGACGGTGAGGGGAAGCTGATCGAGAGAAAGGAGCTGATTGTCGATCCGATCTATCGCCTCTGGCGACTTCAATTTCACAACAATTACGGACACGGGTCCATGATGCTTCGACGCGCATCGATACTCGACGCGGGCGGGTACGACGAAAGCCTTCGATACGCTCAGGATTATGAGCTTTGGTCCCGCGTGTCGAGGAAAGACAATACGAGTATTATACCAACCGTGTATTACCAATACCGTTTGATAGAACAGAGCGCGCAATCTTCAGTGAAAAACTATGATACTCAACTTGAGAACGCGATAAGAATAAGCAACGGCAGTCTCAAGAAGTGCCGGCCCAGTTTCACGGATACGGATTGTGAGGAGGTCAGAGCCCTCTATTGGAAATTTCAGCGGGATTGTCCGTCGCGAAAAGGACTGATGGCCGTACCCGAGACGCTGGACGGGTTTTGCCGACGTTACGGAATCGAGGCCGAGGAGCGGGCCGGCCTTGTGCAGCGGGTAGCCGCGGACACACTGGAAGAGGCAGCCAAATTCGAGATCCTGGTCGAGGAGGACCGGAAACGGCTTGCAGAGGAATTCCTCCGGACAACAAACGGGCCGGCTCCAAGCAATGAGTAAACGGTTAAGGATCGGTTTTTTTATTGAATTCCTCGGATGCGACTCCTATGATTGCTGAAACATAAGCAGTCGGCAGGATCGGCATCAAGATCAGGGAACACGAATTTTTCGGAAAATAACGTTTTATGCGGTTTCGCAATCGAAGCTGTGACTTCCCTGCAATGACGGCTTGTCTCTGAAGCGAAGTCAGGTCGTGCCGTTCGTAGCGGAAGGGACATGCCGTCATTGTTATCGATTTGATCGCGAGATGGTATTAGACGCCCCCCTGCCGACGGGCGGGGAACAACCGGCCGGACTTCGGCATATTGTCGGAGCCCTCAGAATTCATGTGCTGCGATGGTGAGGAGGACGATCGATGAAGGGTAACGGCTGGAGGTTCAAGGTCGGGGATTTTCTCAAGCGAGTATTCCCCGCGTCCGGGAACGGAGATACGGCTTCGCTCACGGATGAGATCGAGCGCTTGCGCCGTGAATTGACCGATCAGCGGCGGGGAAACGTGGATGCGATGCGGCTGGAATTGGACATGATCCGTCGCGAATTGATGGCTGACGATCAAGAGCGTCTGGCGCCGATCCGGCAGGAAATGGAGCTGCTGCGCAACGAGATCCTCGAGAATATTGCAGCCATCCATCGCCTTGAGATCCTCACGTTGGGCCGAAGGATTCAGTTGTTGAACGATTTCGGGAAAGCCTTTCCCCCCTCGTATTCAGGAAAGACCCGTAAGTCCTCCAAGCCCAGGGGCTTCAGTTTCGGCATCATAACCAACGGCAAGCGTCACGAAAAGCTCATGAGGCTCGTCGATACCATAAGAGCCCAGAAACTGGCCGTACACAGATACGAGATCATGGTTGCCGGGTGCGTGGATGCAATAAAGGAATCCGAAGGGCTGAGAACCTTTCCCATGGAAAAGGCGGCGGCAGAGGGACGCCTGGGCGCAATGCGCAACGTGCTCGCCCGGTCCGCTCACTTCAATAAGCTCGTGAGCCTGGATGACGACCTGCTCCTCCATGCGGGCTGGTCCGAAGCCGTTGAAGAAGTGAACGAGGACTTCGACCTGGCCACCGGTATCATCGTGAATCCGGATCTCACCCGTTATTGCGACTGGGTGAACAATGTAGACAATTACACGTTCCTCAGACCGTACCACGAGCGATTCGACAAGTGTCAGTACTTGACCGGCGGATACGGAATTTACAAGGACTATGTCTTCGAGAAGAACGCATGGAACGACGACCTCGGATTTTATCAGGGCGAGGACGTCACATTCTCGCGGAAGCTCTTTGATTCGGGATTCCAGTTGAAGTTCATCGCCAAAGCCGTGGTCATGCACGACGATGAACGGTACAGGCAGAAAGGCTACGGAGTTATTCGTCGGCAAGCCCCCGGAGAAAGCCCCGAGGATTCCGATGCGGAGATCACGATGAGACTTGAAAAGCTCTGTCCCCGCACAATGTCGTAATTCCGCAGTCGGTCGGTATGTGGGCTCGCCGGGGGCCGTTCGGCAAAGGTCTCTGAGAGGTCAGGCCCCTCTATCACTGCGAAGGGCCTTCTTGTCCACCTTTCCCACGACCGTCAACGGCATGGTCTCCACGAATTCCACCAGTTTCGGCACCTTGTAGGGCGCGAAGTTTATTCTCGCGAACTCGAGGAGCTCGGACTCGATCTTTTCCTCCTCCATGCCTTTGTAGGCCGGGCTCGGTTGAACGATCAGCTTGACCAGGTCCGAGCCGGGACGTTTCGGATTGGGCACGCCGATAATTGCGCAAAACTCCACTGCGGGATGCTCGTACAGCTTCTCCTCCACCTCTTTGGAGAAGACCTTATAGCCTCCCACATTGAGCATGTCTTTGGTTCTGTCCACGATGGTGAGAAATCCATCATCGTCCATGCGCCCCACGTCGCCGGTATGGAGCCACAGAGAGCCGTCATGCTCCCTGAGAGCTATCTCCGTCTCTTGCGGTCTGTTCAGATATCCCTTCATGACCTGAGGCCCTGAGACGATAACCTCCCCCTCCTGCCCGACAGGGAGCTCTCGGTCACCCGCCTCAAGGTCCACAATTCTCACCCTCGTGCTCGGAATGGGGAGACCCACGGAGCCGATCTCTTTTCGCCCTCTTCGGGGATTCATGGTGACGATGGGGCTCGCTTCGGTCATGCCGTACACTTCAATGACCTTGCCCGCGCCGATCACCTCTTCCAGCTCCCTGATGCAATCCACGGGAAACGGTGACGCTCCGGAAATGCAGAAGCTCAGCCTCGAGAAGTCGAGCCGCCTGAAGCCCGGCTCTTCAAGAAGCATCATGTACAGGGACGGGACGTTCACGAGAATCGTCGGCTTGTACCTGGCCATCTCTTTCACGATATGTTTTGTCTCCCTCGGATTAGGTATGAGGATTTGCGTCCCGCCCATAAAGACGGAAGCCAGACCGAGCGCCAAACCGGCCAGGTGAAAGAGAGGAAAACCCGACAGAAAGAGCTCGTTGCCGAAGTCGGGCTTTATCCAATGCTCGATCTGGGTAAGATTGGCGGCAAGGTTTCGATGCGTGAGGATGGTACCCTTGGGCGTGCCGGTCGTGCCGCCCGTGTATTGGATGAGACAATGGTCTTCCATGCGGATCTTGATGTCGGGAGGATCGTCCGGGGCACCGGCCGGAAAGTCTGCGAAATCGATCACGGTCTTGTTTGGCAACGGTCTTGTCTTGCCGTGGGGGACCTTCTTAAGGAGTTTCCCGAGAACCCGCTTGATTCGCGGGAGAAAATCGGCCACGCCGGTAAAGACCACCAGCTTCAGGTCGGGGAGCTCTCCCGACACTTCTGCGAAGCGGTGCTCGAAAATAGCATCCAACGTGACCAGCGCCTTGGCTCGACAGTCATGGAGCTGGTAAGCCAATTCTCTTGAAGTCAGGAGAGGGGACATGCCGGAGGTCGCACACCCCGCTTTGAGCGCGCCCATCTGCGCTATGAGAAACTGCGGGATATTGGGGAGGTTGATGCCTACTACGTCACCCGGACCGCATCCGTGCCCTGCAAGAGCCCTCGCAAAGCGATCCGAACGATCTTTCAGCTCTTGATAGGTGAGCGTCACCCCGAAGAAGTGCAGAGCCGGCAGAAGGGAATACTCCGATACGATCCGGTCGAACCGGTCGGGGAGAGGGATGTCCGGGATTTCGACCTCAGAGTCAACTCCCGGATCGTACCGGCCGTGCCATGGGCTTCCGTTGGAGGTCATGTGTCCTCCTGTGGAGTAGAGCTGTTACCGGAGGAGATGACCGACGTCCGAAATCCGGTACTCGGGTCTGTTCATACCATTTTGCGGTTCAGCAAAACATTGGGACGACATGGAAAGGAGTTGCGGAGAAATCTCCAACGATAAAAATATGGGGCCGAGTTTGTGAAACCGAATAGTTAGTGGAGCAAAGAAATGCGTCTCCCCCTGCGATTGTTCTTTTTCGGGTTCTCCTTGGCGGGAATCACGATCTTCTCTCCACGACGCAACCTTCTGCGAAGGTTAACGTCCGGATTCAGACAGGCCAGTTGGTCTCTGCTGCAGTGATAGCGTTTGAGAATTCTCGCAACGCTGTCTCCCCTGTTCACGACATGTACGATGTTCCGTTTCGCGGATTCTTCGGGCATGCCTTTGAGTCTCCGGGCCAGGATAACCTTCTTGCCGAACGGCACCCGGAGCGTATAAGGTGCGCCTTCCGGGGGCGTAATACCTCTGATGAGCGCGGGGTTGAGCTCCGCCAGACGGCCCTTGGGGACATCGACGGTACGGGCTAGGGTGTCGACGGAATAGCTTCCGTCAACGTTAATGAGCTCGTGCTTCGCCGTCCGCGCCGCGTCCCCAATGGCGGCGAATCCATATTTTCCCGGCGATTTGGCGATGAGGGCTATGGCCTGGAACCGGGGAAAGAATTCCCGGGTCTCCCGCTTGAGCATGCGACTGGAGCAAATCTCGTCGTACTCGCTCGCGTCTTCCTTGCAGAGCACCTTGTTGAGCTTGTTCTCACCGGAGTTGTACGCACTGAGAGCCAGTCGCCAACAGCCGAACATGCCGTAGAGGTCCTTCAAATAGAGCATGGCCGCCTTGGTTGACTTCTCGGGGTCCAGCCGTTCGTCAACCCAACTGTCCACCCTCAGGCCGTAGCTTCTGGCGGTTGCCGGCATAAACTGCCACATTCCCAGGGCATTGGCCGGCGAGCGAGCACCGGGGTTCGCGCCGGACTCCAGGAGGACCAGATAGGAAATGTCTTCAGGTAGTCCGTGGTCCTTGGCCGCTGCCTTCACCATGGGAATAAACCTGGCGGAACGCGCCAGATACTCTTTCATGGTGCGCCGCTGAGCATAGGCGTACTCCCGCACGAACTTGCGTACCCGAGGCTCTGCTTCGTCCCCCGGAAGCGGCGGATAGCTTTTCTGCGTTGCGGTTTGAGTTGATTTCTTGGATTTGGCGCCTTTTCGGTCGCCGGCAAAGGAGAGGGCACTGGAGAATGCATTCGCGACAAGAGGCTTCGGGTTTAAGGATTCCTTGACGATCGCTGCGGTGGTCCCGCAACCTCCAAGGAGCGCTCCGCACGCCGCAAACGCCACGATTCGCGGCAACCGGAGGCGCCGGACAACAGAAACCCATACCGCATACCGCTGTTCTGCAGTCCGCATTACCGTTCGGTCTCCTGCTTTGATAGTGAGGCCGTAACCCAATACCGCATCATGGCGAGAGCCATGATACCATAGCAATCCCCTCTGTCAATCCGAAATGTCCCGGTTCCAGCGCGCTCCCCCGGAGGCTCGCCCCTTGAGACGGCTCGGGCGCAGGCGAATCTCGACGCAGCGACGCGACAAGTCCAGGGAGAGAGTCCGACCATCTCCGATTAGCCTCCCATACCGGATTGTTCCGGTTATTTCACTACCTTGAGCATCTGCTTGAACTGATCCCCCTCGGCAACCTTGAGGAGCTCGAACAGTGCCGTTTCCACGCTGGTGATCGTCGCTCCGGACAACTTGCATCTCTCCAGGCCCACGGCCTTGTTTTCCGGCGTTCGTGACGAGACCGCGTCCGCAACCACCTGCACTTCGTACCCCCTGGAGACGAGGTCCGCGGCTGTCTGATAGACGCACACATGGCCCTCGATGCCCGTGATGAGGATCTGTTTCCGCCCGAGGGCTTCCACGGCACTCATGAATCCCGGCTCGCCGCAGGAGCTGAAGCTGAGTTTGGTAATGGGCGGAATATCGCCGAGACTCTCTGCAACCTGCGGGACCGTGGGACCGAGCCCCTTGGGGTTTTGCTCGGTGAAGACGATGGGAATACCAAGGATTTTGGCCCCCTGAACCATCTTCGCGTTCCCCGCCACCACTGCGTCCTTTTCATGCATGGCAGCGACCAGTTTCTCCTGGACGTCGATGACCACCAGCAGAGTGTCTTCCGTTGTGAGCATAGAGAGTCTCCTTTGGAATGGACTGTGCCTGAGGGCAATCTGCATGAAATCCACGGCTCCCGGTCAAGCAGGATGCCGGTCTTAAGGTGTCGAATTGCGGAAGCGGGCTTTCATCACTTATCGTTGCAGCCTTCGGGCCGTTAAATCGGACAATGCGGCTCGGATCGCGGTCGGATCACCAGTGTCGTGAACCAGGATAGACCCGTTCCGAAAAAATCCCCCGCGACACCACGGTCGCATCGTTGCGCGGGAGAATGCTCTTCAGAAGCTCGGCCGCCAGGGCGTCTGCGTCCTGCACGGGAGGAGCGTCATTGGGCACGGCGTTCTCTTCCGAGCCCTTTTGTTTCTGCTGCGGTGCGGGTTCCAACTCGTATTGGGAAAGAGGAGCAGACACAAAGTGCCGGGCCTGCAGATTCTTGAGCATTTCAGGGAGATGCCGGGCGGTGGCGTTTCGGTCGTGGAGGAGCACCACGTCGCTCGGTCCCGCGTGCTTGAAAGATGCCAGAACCTTTGAGAAGGGCCGCGGGAACCATGCCAGCTCCATGCGCCAGTCGTTGGTGTCCACATCCCACCACGCGGTCGCGTAGCCGAGCTCGGCAAGCACCTCTTCCGTGGCCTTACGATTGGACCGGGAGCCCGCGGAGCCGTACGGGAAGCGAAAGAAGAGGTTCTGCTTCCGGGGGTCAACTCCCGCTTCGTCAACAATCTCCCGGATCAGGTTGTGCGTCGCTATGATCTCTTCCTTGGCCCGCTTGGCGGAAATCGTAGCGAAATCGGGATGGGTGTACGAGTGGTTGCCCAGGTCGTGCCCTTCTTTGAGGGCTCTCACGGCAAAGGCCCTGAGGTTCTTGGCGGCCAGGTTGCGGCCTATCGTGAAGAATGTCGCTTTGTTACCGGTTGCTGCGAGCAGGTCGAGGATGTGGCCCGTGCAGTTGAGCGGGCCGTCGTCAAAAGTAAGGAACAGCCTGGAATGACCCAACATTGAAGGGTCGGGAACGCGACGATTGGGATTGAAGAGAAACTCCAGCGGAAGCTCTTCCCCCTGATGCGGCTCCACATGCCCTTCCGAGGGCACCAGCGCATTCAGCTCGTCAATCACGGAGGGCCACAAACCGCCGCCTGCCGCCATGCCCGCTCCGACCGCGAGAAACTCCCTCCGGGATAGCCTCTCGGCCGGTTGCCCAGACCCCTCGGGTTCGATGGGCTCTTTACGGCAGCCGCACCGGGAGCCGATCGGCGCAACAATCTCTTCCCAGCGTCCCATCCCAGTACCGCCTCTCACCGTGAGATTCCGTCACCTCACACTTCAACAAGCACTAGTGCATATTAGCATAGCTTGTCAACATCTCCAAAACATTTCGGTCAGGCTCCCGGTCTTACGCGGGGAACCCGGCGGCGTTCGCCGAGCAGTCCCTTGCTTCGCCAAGAATTAACCGGTTGTACCGTGGGGGATTGCCGTGTATCGTTGCTCTGTGTTACCAATACCCAGCGTGCCCGATTCGATGCGATAGGCACGGAGGTTTTCGAAACCGCGGCCCTCCCCTCGGTGGGACCGCAGCACATTTTTAGAGAGGATGCCTTCGGCGAGTCCCTATGCGATTGCTCACCTTCATACTACTGCGCATGTGCCGGCTCTCGGTGGCCTATCCTCGATTGATACTGGCTATTTTTCTCTTACTTGCCGCAGCGGGCTTCGCGGTTATGCCGCTGATAAAGATCAGCACCAATCTCATAGCAGGCGTGGGGGAAACCAACCCCATCATAAACCTCACCAGGGAGAACAACACCCAGTTCGGCGAACAGGATGCGCTCATCATCGTGCTCCAATTCCCCGAGCCTCCCGGTGAAGAGCGCCTCCCATTCATCAAGGGCCTGGCAGAGGCCGTAGAGAAATTGCCGGGGGTCCGACGCGTGCGGCATCAGTTTCTCGACCCGGAGAGCGAGGAGCAGGTCACCCTCCTGTTCAAGAGCTTTCTCCTGGGCATGAATAAGGCCGAGCGCGACCGGATCGACAAAATTTTCAGCCCTCAAGGAATTGCCGAGGCGCTGAGAAGGTCGAGGAACAGACTCTTCCTCGCGGAGAATCCGTACTTGCAGAAGGCTGTGCTGGAAGATCCGCTGGAGCTGGGGAAATTCGTCGCCGACTCCATGAACAAGAGAGTGGGATCGGTAAGCCTGGGAGACATCTATCTGCTGATTGCAAGCCCGGACAGCACCGTGTACCTGATCCAGATTACGCCGGATTTCCCCAGCACGGACATTCTCAAAGGGGAAGCCCTGGTGGACAGCCTGCGCAAGGAGATTCCCAGGTGCATTGCAGAGCTTACCGCCACTATTCCCGAAATGCGGGGGCGTTCCAAAGATCTCAAATGGAGCCTTACCGGCAAGACGGTATTTCACTACGAATCGGACGTGATTTTCAGCCAGGAGACGTTGGTTATCCTTCTCGTCTCTATGGGGCTGGTCCTCACGCTCCTGCTTGTGGTGTACCGGAGCCTCAGCTCGGCCCTGATCCTCATGATTCCCCTCATGGCGGGACTGGGGCCCAATTATCTCGTCATTTTTTTTTCTTACGATGAGGTCAACCCGGTGGTTATGGGGGCGTTCGGCGTTCTCGTAGGGCTGGGGACGGAATACGGCATCCATTTGTGGGGACGTTTCAGGGACGAGATCGATCGTGGGCAGCCCTTCATGGACGCCCTCACCACGGTGTTCGGGCAGACCGGGCCAGCGGTGCTGCTCGGTGCGGGAACGACCATCCTGGCTTTTCTCTGCCTGTGTATTTCAGATCAGCCCGCCATGGGACAGTTCGGGTACGTCGGTGCTTCAGGGCTTACCCTGACCGCTCTATCCACGCTGTTCCTCGTGCCTGCCCTGGCCAAAATCGTCTCGGGGAGCAAGAAAGACCGCTTTCCCCGGATGCGGGTCTCTTTCAAGGCTTTTTCGAGGCTCTACGAGAAACGGCCGGCCACCATTGTGGCAATATCCGGGGTTGCTTTAGCGGTGAGCCTCTTCTTCGCGTTTCGAGTGACGTACGAAGAGGACCTCTTCAAGGTCTTCCTCGCCGAAAAAATGGATTCCATGGCGGTCTCGCGGGTGATATCCCGCAAATTCCAGGTGAATTTCTCTCAACCCACCCTTCTCTCATTCGATGCGGACAGCTTTCAGAAAGGCCTCGTCATCCAGCGAAAACTGGACGACGTTCTTGCCGGATTGATGGACCGGGACCGGGAAATAGCCTCCTTCGATTCCATATCGTACCTCTTGGCCCCTCGTGCCGTGCAAGAGCAGAACATCGCGGCACTGTCAGGTGTTGTCCGTTCGTGGCCCAAGCTCGAATCGGCGCTCGACACCTGGTTGGCGGACTCGGATCTGTCGAAGAGCTCACGCGCGACCATGCACGCTTCGTTCGAATCCACGGGAAAAATCATGCGGGAGCTGGTCGCAGGCGGGGCACAGAAAGAGAGTGCGCTGAGAACCCTCGAGCGATCGTGGTACACGGCCCGGATAAAGGGGAAGTATCGTTTTCTCACGCAAATTCGGTACGATGACGAGATATCCAATCCCGAGAAATTACGAAAAGCCGACGGCAAAATATTGAAAGCGGTGAAAGGCCTTCCCGTCAAGGTGAGCATCTCCGGCCCGCGGCAGGCCATGGAGCAGATCCTCTCCAGCATTGTGTCCGAGCTGTTCAAACTGGGATTGTTCGCGTTCGTGGCGGTTGTCGTGCTCTTCGCGATAACATTCCGGAATCCGCTCGGTGTGATTCTGTGCCTTGTTCCCATGACCGGGGCATTCTGCATCACCCTTGGCGTGATGGCCGCGTTGGGCATGGGGCTTCCGTTCTCAATCGTCGGGGTTGCACCTCTCATTTTCGGTCTGGGGATAGACAACGGCATTCACGTGGTGATGGGAAGCCTCAAGGAGAAAGGGGCATCGGTAGCCACAGCCATGGCCCGGGTAGCCCGGCCGGCCATTCTTACTTCGCTGACGGTGAGCATGGGGTTCATCTCCATGGTGACCTCCAGGCATTATTCTTTGCAGTTTCTCGGCTGGGCCATGGTAATCGGCATGATGGCCGCCGCCGCACTCACGTTGACCACCCTGCCGGCACTGCTCCTTCTCTGGGAGCGGCGACGTAATCGCCTGTCCGGAGAGCCGACCGTACAAGATTCCACGGTGGCCGGGGGTTCGTCGGCCGGCGACACAGAGTGACCGGGTCGGTATTTCAGGGGGGGTGACCGCTACCGTTTCGCCATCAAAGATGTGACTTCCCGGTGATGACGGCATGTCTCCAAAGCGCCCGGCTGATTTGCCGCGGAGAAGAGCGAAGTTGAACGCGGGCTCCCGGGTTGCAGGGGCAATGGAGTCGGCAGGAGGGGTTTTCGGAAAGAATGTGAGAGGATTGGGCCGCCGCGTTTAATAATTCAGTGCCGGTCAATTGCGACGACCCGATGGCTCCTTAAGAGGGCGCGGTAGAGGAATACTCATTTCAATGATTCAGCGTACCGCTTGACAGCACCTCGACGGCTCCGGGGCTGTACCAATTGTTTCAGAGAGACCTCGGTATTTTTGGAGTCGTAATGGACAAAGATAGGAGCCGAAAACGGATAGAGCCGATTCCGAACCGTCTCCGCCGACGGCATTACGGCCTGGGAAATCAGGTCCTTTGCTATGGGAATTATTTTCACGTTGTGTCTCATTCCTGATCGCACAGCTTCACTGTTGAGAACGTCTTCCGCCATGAAACGGCATCTCCGAAATCGTCATTGCTTGGGAGGATGCTATTGTTATGAAACAGACATTAGTGGTCTATGAGGCACCTGCTAAATCTTGATAAGCATGCGGACGTCCGGTGCAGGACTTGGACGTCTCGAGTCGGTATAATGCGGCCCCAGCCCGAGAGTCCGAAAGGGGGATGAGATGAAGAAGAAACCCAAGACGGTCCGGCAACCTTCGATCAAAAGAGTGGTACACGTTTCCAGGGAATACGGCGCGTTGGCCGGTGCGGGAGGAATCAAGGACGTCGTCGAAGGACTGGCCAAAGCTTCGGCCGTTCTGGGCATTGATACACACGTGTTTCTTCCCTTTTACCGGTTAACGGAAGAAAACGCGGAGCCGGCGCTGAAGGAGACGTGGAGCTTTCCCGTTCCGATGCATTACCCGACGGAGAGACGCTTCGAGCACGTCACCATTCTCTCGGCAGAGCTGCAACCTCATTTGCACGCCCACCTCGTCAAGACCGATCGATATCGGTGGCTTTACGAAGAGGTGGGTGGAATAGAGCGCCGAGGCATCTATCAGTACACGGAACAGGAGGCGCGTGCTTTGGGGAGACCGGGCCTCAAGGGGCAAGGATACTCGGACTTCTTCGCCATGAACGTCCTCCTGGTAAAGGCGACTCTGGGGGCATTGGGGCGGATGAGCGACAAACCGGACGTGATCCACTGTCACGACGGACACGCCGCGCTCCTTCCCGTACTGGCCCAGGCTTCGACCGAAGGATTCGACCCCTTTCTCGGATTCGTCCCGTCAGTGCTCACCATCCACAACGCGGGCATAGGGTACCACCAGGAGGTGGCCGACATCGAATTTGCCGCTTCGATCTGCGGACTTCCCCGTGAGGTGGTCCACGGGTGCCTGTTCGACGGAAAATTCGACCCTCTCTATGCGGGCGGGCTGTTCTGTAGCCGACTCAACACCGTGAGTGAGAATTACGCACATGAACTGCAGCACTCGGGGAAGGATGCCGCCACGGGCTGGCTGGGGCATGCCCTGGCCTCGCAGGGAGTGGAGCTTGTCGGCATCACCAACGGGGTGGATGTGGAAAAATACGATCCAAAGAATGCCGTTCCGGGATTACCCGCTGCATTCGATCCGCGATCCGGCGATCTCAGCGGCAAGGAAATCTGTAAGAAAATCACCCTGGGGACCGTCGCAGGAAAGGACTTGCCGCTCAACGTGAGGGCGGAAGGAGCGTGTCCCTACCATCCCGATGTGCCGTTGGTCACCTTCATCGGACGATTGGAAAAACAAAAGGGGGTCGAGGTCCTGGCCGATGCTCTGGAAGACCTCTTCGCTGCGGACGAAGATGTCCTATTTCTTGCCCTGGGAACCGGTGCCCCCGATGCGGAAGCGCGCTTCAGACACTTGGCCGATCGTTTTCGGGGCCGTGTCTGCATTGCCCTCGGGTACAATCCCGCGCTTGCCGATCAAATCTACGCGGCAGGGGACTTTCTCCTCATCCCCTCTCAGTACGAGCCCTGCGGTCTGACCGACTTCTACGCCCAGCTTTTGGGCAACATTCCCCTCGTACACCGGGTGGGCGGCCTCGTGAAGACGGTTGACGGCCGGTTCGGGCTCTCCTACGTCGGCGGGAAAGCGGAACTGCTCGAGTGCCTCCGACGTGCCCTCGCGATGTACCGGGAAAAAGAGAAAGCCACCATGCGACGGATCCAGGCCGACGCCGCATCCAACGTGCACAAGAATTTTACCTGGGCCAAAGTGCTGGAAAAGAAATACCTCCCCCTGTACAACGAGGCCATTGCCGGGTCCGCACCGGTACTGCCCTACCCGGAAAAGAACCGGCAAGCCCGGCACTAAGGATTGTTCGAGCCGCCCACGCTCCGGACATCCCGTTCGGCTCCCGCCTCATGAATCGCCGGGACGCGCCGGAGCCTGATAAGCCACGACGCGGTTGCGCCCTTTCGCCTTGGCTTCGTACATGGCTTTGTCGGCCAGGCTGATCAGAAAGTCAACCGTGGCCCCGTCAAGGGGCAGCTCGGCCACTCCGGCAGTACAGTGAACGCCGTAGGATTTGGACTCCGCTCCAAAGTCAGTGTCTTGAAGCCTGCGGCGGATACGCTCCAAAGACTCGGCAGCGTTCTTGGCCGAAGTGTGAGGAAAGGCTATGATGAATTCGTCTCCGCCATAGCGCCCGGCAAGGTCTCCGCTTCTCAACTCCAGGCGTACCATCGCGCCGAACCGCCTGAGAACCTCGTCCCCCTGCTGGTGGCCGTACCGATCGTTGACCTCCTTGAAGTTGTCGAGATCGAGAATTGCCAGGCTCAGAGGAAAGCCGTACCTTGTCGCGTTTTGATGAGCGGAAGTGAGGACTTCCAGGAAGTGGCGCCTGTTGAGCAGGCCTGTGAGCGAGTCTCTCGTGGCCTGCCGTTCCAACTCCGCCTCCAGGCGCTTTCGCTCCGTGATGTCGCGAGCGACGTGAACACATCCGGCCACCTCATGATTGCCGTCGTATAAGGGTGTAACCGACACAAGATAAGTTCCCCCGAACTTCTCTTCCGTAGTTTCGGAAATGTGCTCCTGCCCGTCCTGCATCATCCGGACGTGGGGGCAGTAGTCCGGAGGGTCATCGTCGCCGTGAAAGAGATGGTAACAGTGTTTTCCTATCACCTCTTCCGGTGTGCAGCCAACCCTTTGCGCCATGGCCCGGTTGACACGCACCACCCGATGGTTGCGATCGATGATTGCCACCAAGTCCGGCACCGCGTCGAACGTGCGCTCCCACTCTTCTTTGGCCTGAGAAAGGGATGCTTCGGCTCGCTTTCGCTCGGTGATATCCACTTTACTTACAAGGAGGTGCTTGAAGCGGGCCGTCGGGGCCGGAATCGCCACTCTCAAGAGGACATCGATCCTGTCTCCCTGAAGAGTTCGCCCAACCGATTCGGCCTCGAAGAAAGGCTCTTGGGACGCTATGGCTGCGAGCTTTCCCTCAAAGGCATCAAACGTCTCCTCTTGAAAGATTCGCTCCACCGTTCCGAATAGCTCTTCGTTGGTATTGGCGCCGTACAGTCTTCGGGACGCTTGGTTGGCATTCACGATCAGGATTTTGCGTGAGGCTTCCCTCACGAATTCGGGATGTTCTTTCATGTAGGCCCGGATGTCTCCTATGCCGCGGGCTCTCAAATCCTCAATGAACGGAATGAGTTGGGATGTGTCCTCTTCAACAATGCTCACCGGGGCGCCCTCAAAGATCGTTCTGTACCGCTCCTCGCCGGCGATGAGAGCATCCCGGGCATGCTGCCGCTCTGTGACGTCAAAAACGGCCACTTGTCCGGCAGGACGGCCATTGTACGTGACGGTCCTCACATGCAGCTCCGCGGGAAATTCATTCCCGTTTGACCGCCTCAGCTTAGCCTCATAATATTCCGGAACGGTTGCCGGCTCACGAAAGTGCTCCGCAAGATAACCCGCGATTCGCTCTTTGTCTTCGTCCGCGACGAAGTCCATTACACGATTCGTTGTACCCGGGTCCCGTTTCTCCAAGCCGAACATGATCAGGCCCGTTCGGTTCATAAAGGCAATCTCACCGTCTTGTACGATGAGGACTCCAATGGGCAAAGACTCTATGAGCAGCCGATATTTCTCTTCACTTTCTTTGAGTGCCTCTTCGGCCACCTTCTGGGGGGTGATATCTCGCGCTACGCACTGGTACTCGACCGGGTCGCCCCGGTCGTCGAGAATCCCCCTGTCGAATCGGCGGTGCCATCTCGGCCCTTCTCCGGGTGTGCTGAAGAGATGGTCATAAACCACCACCGGATTTGCTTCGTCGATCGGCATCAACTGTTTCCTGGTGGCGGCGGCATAAGGCTCGGGCATCAATTCGAAGTAGCTCCTGCCTATCAATTCTTCGGCTTCTTTTCCCATAAATCGGCAGCAGGCCCCATTGACGAATGTCAGCGTCCCGTCAGGCAGAAATCGCCAGATCATTTCCGTCTGGTCTTCCACCACTCCCCGATATCGTTTTTCACTGGCATTCAGTTTTTCTTCAATGCTTTTACTTCGTTCAATCTCCTGCCGCATCAGTTCATTGGCCGCCTCCAGCTCCCGTGTGCGGTGCCTCACTCTTGTTTCGAGCTCGTCACGGGCTTTTTGCAGGTCTCGCGTGTACTTCCTCGTTAGGACGAGCTGTCGTCTATCCGCGGTGAGATCCTCGATCAGCACTAAGACATGCTGAACACCCCGCAGACGAATCGACCGAAATCTCGTACGACCCCAGAGCCTCACTTTGCCTAAGCCGAGGATGAGATCGGTGATCCGGGGCCGTCTGTCGTCGAACACCCGGGCAACCAGGGCCGATATCTTTTCGGCCCTCCCGGCATGACGGAAGAGCACGGAAAGACTGTTACCTTCCAAATCCTTGTGTGCCTGCCCCAGATGGGAGCAGGCTCGATTGGCAAATATGATCGTTTGGGGTTTGCCGAGTATCAGGGCGGGTATCGGCAATGAATTGAGAAGGTTGCCCAGTATCGCAGATTCCTCGACCCGGAAATCGAAGCTCCCCGACATCGTGACATCCGTTGAAAACGGATTTGCGGACTTGACCGCACGCGCAATCTCCTCGGGCAGGTCCATCGAGCTCGGCTCACCGTCCTGAACACTAAAACCTAGATTTTGCAAGCTCCGTTTTTGCAAGAGATTCACAGGGTCGGCGTTTCAAACCGAACCCCCTTTTCCAGAAATGGTGCTACGCAGAGCTACGGTGGTGGCACGCAGCGGGTTGACTGTGGTCCCGGATAGCCAGA
>JBGSJS010000013.1:0-2088 GCA_041741735.1 Desulfomonilaceae bacterium
GGCATTCCAACCACCCAGATCAGTCTGATTAGGGAGCACACCGAAATCATCCGCCCACCGCGGGCTCTCTGGGTCCCCTTCGAATTGGGTCGCCCCCTGGGAGTCCCCGAAAATCCCGAGCTTCAGAGCCGAGTGCTTCTGGCGGCACTCAAGCTTTTGGAGGCATCTGAAGGACCCGTGCTCACCGATTTCCCCGACGAGAGCCAAGACTCCTTGGCCGAAGCCGACCAAGAGCCCGGAATCTGGGCCTGCCCGGTAAATTTCGCGTCTGCTCCCAGAGAAGAGACCGATCTGGAAAAACTCATATCCACCTTCAGGCAGGAAGTCGCAGCGCTAAGACCCTGGTATGACCTGGGACTCGAACGACGTGGGCGCACCACTATAGGAATTTTCGAACCTGACTTAGCCTCGGAGTTACTTGGCTTGTACGCCGCTGGGAAGTCGCCAGAGATCGCAAAATTGAATCTCTCCCTTTCCGTGGCTCTTCGTTTGGCCGCCCAGGATCTCAAGGCGTTCTATTTTGAGGCCGCCATCGCCCGGCCCGGGACGGCCTTGCCGGAAAGTGGGGCGTTCAACAAATGGTTTTGGAACGAAACGGCGGCAGGCCGAGTCCTGAAGGCCGTAAAGGAAAGGTGTGTCAACGAAGAGGATAAGGCGCTTCGGATGACGGGCGCCATGCTTCTGGTTCCTCTGGAGCAAACGTGAGGCCGAGCCTTGAGGCTTCCTCATTCATAGTAACAAAAACTTCGGATGCCGTGTGTTGACGGTGTGAATCTTAATGAAATCGTCAGTCATGGGCCTGTGGTTTCCAGCTCTCAGAGGGTTAATCTGTAAATATGGGGTCGCAACATGGAAAGATTGTTGAACATCAAAGAAGCGGCTGAGTATCTAAACGTCTCCGATATGACCGTAAGGCGATGGACCAATCAAGGCAAGCTGAAATGCTTTCGCGTAGGCGGCAAGCACGAGAGACGGTTTAAAATTCAGGATCTGCATGCGTATATCGAGGGCAAAGCCGTTGCGCCCGATCCGCGCGCGGTGGCGCTCGGGATCAAGGGGTTAGCCGTGCCGGACGGGTCGCACGTGACCCATTTGTCTCTTGATGCTCAAGAATCCATAGACGTCGGGGTTTCCTATTTGCTGGAAGGCTTGGCAAACGATGAGACCGTGCTTCTGGTAGCCCCGGATGTCGCGGCGGAGCATTTGCTCGGAGCTCTTCGGGAACGCGGCGGCGATGTGGAGGCCTCCAGGAAAAGAGGCAAACTCGTTCTCAGCCAGGGAATGAAGACACCGGCAAGTATGGCGAGCTTCATCTCCAAAGTGGTTGTGAAAGCTCGCGGCCGGTTCAGATTGTTCGGCGATATGTCGTGGACCGAGAGGGTGGGTTGGTCGGTAGAAACCCTCCATGAACTCGAGGGTATCACCAACACCGCGTTAAGCAGAGCCGGCAAGCTCTATCTTTGTCAATACTCGCTGTGGGATTCCTCAGGCCGAAAAGTGATGATGGCGGTTGAAACTCATGACCATACCATTTTTCGGGGAGAGCTCAAGGAAAGCCCTTTCTACAGAAGGCCCCTCATAACATGACGCAGCACCGGCGGCTAAATACCCAAAGCCGCAGAAGCAGGAGGAAAATGCCGGTCATGGACCTGACAACCGCAGAGGCCGTTCGTCTGTCTGAAGATGCCGCGCGATCGAAAAACTGGAAGCGCTGGGGACCTTACCTCTCTGAACGGCAGTGGGCGACTGTCCGGGAGGACTACTCCCCGGACGGCGCGTGCTGGGATTATTTCCCTCACGAGCATGCGCGGAGCCGGGCCTATCGATGGGGCGAAGACGGCCTGCTGGGAATCACCGATCGGGAGTGCCGCTTGTGCTTTGCGCTGGCGCTCTGGAACGGACGCGACCCCATTCTCAAGGAACGGTTGTTCGGGTTGACAGCGCCTGAGGGAAATCACGGGGAAGACGTGAAAGAAGAGTACTTCTACCTCGATTCGACTCCGACCCATTCGTACATGAAGGCCTTGTACAAGTACCCGCAGGCGGAGTTCCCTTACACCCGGCTGGTAGCGGAAAACAGCCGGCGGG
>JBGSJS010000014.1:0-107260 GCA_041741735.1 Desulfomonilaceae bacterium
AAATAGGGGTAGGAACGCTCGGTTACCCGGCGCTCCCCCCTCCGAACCGTGCAGGCGGATCTCCCGCACACGGCTCTCCGGTCGGTGGGTCACCGCCGAGCGGATTGACAGGCCGCTGCATGGGCTGCGGTTAAGGAAAACAGCCCGTGCTTGGCAAAGAAAGCATTGGGCCAACGCACATGGTCCGAACCCCTACCCCGTCCCTTGCCCCCATGACGTCGCCGGAGAATGCTGCGCAAGCGCATGCGAATCCATTGATCCAGGGGCCTGAAGGTCGTGAAGTGGCTGTGCAGAAAGTAGGCAAACCAGCCGGTCAGAGTCCGGTTGATCAGCGAGATGATCAGCTCAAGGCTGAAGCCGGTGGTGCGCTTGGTCAGACTGCGGAGCGTGTCCTTGAGCTTCGTCCGACTCTTCTTGCGGGGCCAACGGAGGCCACGCTCAAAGTGATAACCCAGGAAGTCAAAACCTCCGCGTTGGGAGGCGTCCACGACGTGGGTCTTTTCCGGATGAAGAACAAGGCCGACCGATGTGGTCCAGATCCGGACCAATTCAAGCGCATGCCGGGCCTCGGTCTCATTGCGGCACAGCAGAATGAAGTCGTCGGCGTAACGAACCATCTCGATACCGGCTTGCGCCGGCAGGTGATCGAGAGGGTCCAGGTAAAGGTTGGACAGCAGGGGACTGATGACGGCGCCTTGCGGGGTTCCCTGCTCCGGCGTCCAGTCCTTGGCCGTGTCCATGACCCTTTGCTCAAGGTAGGCCTGCAAAAGGGCCAATACCCGGTTGTCCGAGATCTTCGCGCGTACCAGATCCAGCAAGGGCTGGTGTGGTATGGTGTCGAAATAGGACTTAAGGTCAGCGTCCACCACCCAGGTGGAGCCGGCTTTCAGCAACGCATCTACCCGACGCAAGGCGTCTTTGCAGCCGCGTCCCGGACGAAACCCGTAGCTGTGTTCAGCAAAGTCCCGCTCGAAAATAGGCTCCAGAACATTGCGCAAGGCTGCTTGAACCACCCGGTCTCGAACCGTCGGAATACCCAGAGGCCGCTTCTCACAGCTGCCGGGTTTGGGTATCCATACCCGCTTGATCGCTTGGGGATAATACGTGCCATCCTGAAGCGTCGTGCTAAGGTAGGCCAGATTCTCCTCCAGATGCTTCTCGAACATCTCGATTGTTTGGTGATCTACGCCCGCAGTCCCTTTGTTGGCCTTGACACGGTCAAATGCCGATTGCAGGTTTTGCAGGGTGCAGACCTTGTCCATGAGGCTGTACCATTTACCGCCTTTCACCCCCTGTTCGAGGGCCGTCAACATGCGATCCGTCCAGACACTCGGTTCGACCCAAGGCCATCGGGCCAGGATCTCTCCAGTTCGTCTAGTCTTCTGAGACACTGTCACCGGTGTGTCTTCCGTTTGTCCGTCCTTCATGCATCCACCTTCCTGCCTCGCCTTTGCTCAGCACCCATTACGGTGCCTCATAGCTCATACGGAGGCTCTGCCACCTGCACGCCCTGTCCGAATGCAATGGCCACGCCATGCTTGCCTCAACCCGGCATGCAGGCTTCCCTGCTTTACGTACTCAACCGTCCGGACCATTCCGTCCCCAACCACCAAGCGTTCCCCTGTCGTCGCTTTGTCACGCTACTTGCTACCGCTCAGCGCGACAGATCTCCCAGGAGCTTTTCAGCATTCCTTTCGGGCTTACTTCCCTCACGGGTCCAGGCTTCACCACTGGCTAGCAGGCTCGCCGAAACACCCGGCCGAAACGGGTTCGTTATCCTACGGACTGGTCGTTCACCTCCTGTTGCTCTCCACCCCGCCTCACGGCGACGCAGTTACAGTCGGTTACAGGTTGTAGCGTAGACCTGGAGAGGACTTTCACCTCTCTGATTCAGTACGCTCGCAGGCGCACTAGACGTGGGTTTCAACCCACGGGAGGGGCTTGGTGCCCATTCTCGACATCGACCCTGAAAGGGTCGTCCGGGAATCGCTCCTTCGAACCACCGTTGGTGGACCCTGTAAGGCCCAAGTACCTTTATTGTCGGCCTTTTTCCGTAGGTTGAAACCTACGGCTATTGTTGGTATGCCCTTTCAGGGCATGAGCTTCTCTCACCCCAAGACCGTTTTGCCGACGCGCCGATTGCGAAGCGCAGGAAGCGATCCCTACCCTTCCTAATGATCCCAAGGCTCTATTCGTTTCCCGCAATTTCCAGAGCGTTCACTGTAGCTTGTCAGCTGCCGCCGGCACGCGTGACCGGCGGAAATGAAATGAGCGGCCGAGCTCATGAATTCGAATAGTTATCTTGATAAACCCGCCTGAAATAGTCGTCCGACGCGGTCCCTTTTCTTGACTGCGGTCCTGGGTGAAATTCGACGGCAATATTACCATGTAGTTTGCTCGGTTTCTTGAAAACCGCTTTCCGCAACTGAAACCTTTTGGAGCCCGCTGCATCAAACATAGGTGTAAGGCGACGCGGGAAATCCTGGAGGTGAGAACATGAGTTACCCTGTCGAGACGGACGGACTGAGGATATATCTCTCCCAAGTTGAGCACTATCCCGTGCTGAGCAGGGAAGATGAGAACGTACTGGCGGTCAGGTACAAGGAGAAGGCGGACCCAAACGCCGAACAGGCGCTCATAACGTCCAACTTGAGATTCGTCATCAAGGTGGCACTCGGATATCGCAATTATGGCGTGAAATTGATGGACTTGATTCAGGAAGGGAATATCGGACTCATGAAGGCGGTCCAGAGATTCGATCCCGATCGAGGCTACCGATTGATATCCTACGCGATCTGGTGGATCAAGGCGTACATTCAGAATTACATCATCCGCTCATGGTCTCTGGTAAAAATGGGGACCACGCAGGCCCAAAGGAAACTCTTTTACCGAGTTGCGGATTTGCCCGAGGCAACAGACCTGGAATCTCATCTGGAAAACGTTTCCTCCCTTGCGACCAGGATCAACGTGACCGAAGATGAGGTCATCGATATGGCCGCTCGACTGAGGGCTCATGACCTGTCATTGGACGACACGATCGGAGAGAGCTCCAGGGACTCCTTCGCGGACATTCTGAGAGACGATTCACCCGACCAGGAGGAAATGCTCGCAAACCGGCAAGAGCATACGCATTTGCACGAATGGGTAGTGAGTGCTCTGAAAAATCTGAATCCTCGGGAGAAATATATCGTGGAGAAGCGGGTGCTCTCGGAAGATCCCGCGACCCTCAAAGAATTGGGGAGACACTTCGGAGTCACCAGAGAACGAGCACGGCAGATCGAAAGAGCTGCTCTTGAGAAACTCAAAGGAAGTTACCTTGATTTCCAACAGGTTGCAGCCTAGCGCGCACCTCAAAACCGGGAAACTTATCGACGAAGCGGCCTTGCCCAAGGAGGCCGTTTCGTACGTTGACGACCGGAGCCCTCGAAATACCCGCACCCGGGGCAGAAAATTTTCCGGTGATTCCTTTAACGTCTCGGCCGGTCCTCCGTCGAAATAATCAGAAACGGGGAATGTATGGATGACGCGGACCTGATCCGGGAATTCAGAAACGGGAACCGGGAGGCCTTTAGCGCATTGGCGCTCAAGTACTCCAGGCCCCTGACCCTGTTCATTCTCAAAATCGTTCGTGACGAGGAAGAAGCCAAGGACCTCTCTCAGGCGTCTTTCTTGAAGGCTTACCAGGGACTTCCGCGTTTTTTCATGGATTCGTCCTTCAAAACCTGGTTGTACAGCATAGCCTTGAACACGGTGAAGGACCACCTGCGGAAGAAGAAGCTCCGTCTCGTCACCGAAATAACGGATCAGTTTGAGGACCCGACAGATTCCCCGGCCGAACAACTCGAAAGAGCACAATATCTCAAGAAGATGCGCGAGGCGGTGGACCGCCTCCCGGAAAAACAGAGATTGACTCTGCAGCTCAGAATTTACGACGGAATGGATTACAAAGAGATCGCAGAAGCCCTCGGCGGAACAGCCGGTGCTGCGCGGGGCAATTTCTTTCAAGCCGCCAAGACGCTGAGGGAGAAGCTTGGTTCGGAGCCATGAAAACGCCAGATTGTACGGAAGCACAGCAGTGGATTGTCGAAGATCTCGACGAAGGTCTCGTCGGCGACAAGCGCGCCGCCCTTGAAGACCATATCAGGGAGTGCGACTCCTGCCGCAGGATGAGAGAAGAGACGGCGCGTCTCTTTGTCACCCTGGCGGAGGATGTCCCTCCCGATCCTGGGGAAGAGTTTTGGAAAGAGTATGATTCCTCCCTGGAGGCCCTTATTCTGCAAAGCGGTCGCCGAGAGAGGTCGGGCATACGATGGAAGATCGTCGCTTTCGCATTGGCTGCCGGCTTGGCCTTTCTCGTGGTTTGGGTGGGGTACTTCGGTCCGTTGGGCGACAAGTCTTCAACCAGAGAAGCGGCCCTTCCCGTGGTAATTGAGGAGCTGCAGCGAGTGTACGGCCCGGAATCGTACGAGGGATTTGAGCCCCAGGTTACCGTGGATACCACCCTTCTAGCGGCGAACGTCCCGGCGTTGCGAAGCGACACCGTTGCCGAGTGGGTTGCCACGGAGTACGATCCTCTGATGCTCTGGCTGTAGATTGTTCTCCGGGAACCGCAGACGGCCGGGCATGCACCACGAAGCGATTCGTAGGCTCCCAGGGCACATGGCTCCGCAACATTGAAGGGGCGGCCGGCTACTGCTGAAGCGGAGCAACTCCGGGAGACACCACCGGAGAAAGAGGAATGGACAATGCACAGACTTGTGGCTGTACTACTGGCGACGGGAATTATCTTCGGGGGATTGGGACATGCCCTCGCCGCGGAGCCGAAGAGACACCCGAGCAGGTTCAGAGAGCGAATCGAGACGCTCACCATGTGGAAGATGATGGAAGCGCTCGATCTGGACAAAGAGACGTCCAACAAAATTCTGGCACTGCGCAAAAAATTCGAGACCAAACGCAACGACCTGGAGCAATCCATCGACGAGGACCTTCAGAAGCTCAGGAGTCTGGTCAAGAATGAGGACCGGGCTGCCGGCGACAAGGAGATTGCCGGATCGATCGGGAGTATCCGGGCAAAGAGACGGCAACTGGACGCGCTCAGAGACGAACATTTTACGGATATGTCGAAAGTTCTTTCCGTCCGACAACAAGCAAAGCTGATTCTCTTTCTCAAGGATTTTAGGCGGGAAATCCGCGAAATGGTCCGCGCTTCCATGCGACACCGACGGCTTGAAGGGGAGTTTAGAGACAGAGAAGGTGCCGGAGGTCCGGGCCCCGGGCGTCCTGGGCGTCCGCCGAACGGACCGTCAGGACCGCCGCCCGGTCCGGGAGATCGGTGAAACCCCGGCCCTGCCTCCGACGGCCTCCAAGAGGCCGTTGAACAGCCCTTTCGGTTCAGTCGATAGCGTAACTCCGGCATTGCGGTTCACAGCCGAGGCGGGCCGTCGTCTCGGCCGCCTTCGGTTCTGCACGGCGTCTATACGGCTTCACAAGACTCGGTTCAAAATCTGGAGGTTGGGTCTTTGGGTGGCTCGTATTGATTGGGGACAGGCTTGAAGGGAGATTCCTTGCCCTCTTCCGTCACGTAATGTCCGTCGGCAAGCGACTTTATAAGTGAGGCGCAACCGCACAACATCGGGAGCAGTAATATAAGCAATACGACGACTCTAATCATGAGAAAGTCTCAGAACGATATGAGGGCCGCGTCCAAACCCCACAGCCCTCTTCGTTATCAGTCCTGGTGCCGCTGTTCAGCCGAGATGGCTCTCTCAGTCGGATCGGCCCCGCGGCAAAACATGATCGGGAAAAGTTCATAGCGTGAGCCGGAGCACACACGGTCGCCGTCAATCGCCTCATTGCCTGCGATCGACCGGAAACCGGCACACTTGCGCGCATATACCTCGACGTGCCGTCACCCTACTTCTTGACGGTGTCCTTCAGAGCTTTCGCTGCGCTGAATTTGGGCGCCGTGGTGGCCGGGATCTTAATCGGCTTGCCTGTCCTGGGATTGACCCCTTGACGAGCCTGTCTTTTTACCACACTAAAGCTCCCCAAATCGGTAATCCGAATCTTCTCTCCGCTTTTCAGAACCTCATGAACGGCGCTCACCACTGCATCCAGAGCGTTTGCAGCAGCCTTCTTCGATATCTCGGCTTCATCCGCAATGCGGGTAACCAAATCTGCTTTGGTCATATAATCTCCTCCTTTCACTGGAATTAAATTGTCAGACAGCTTGGAAAGCAATCCCCCAGGCGTTTATACCGACTATTGAGGGCGGTGTCAAGAAATATCCCAAGGTTAGGGTGCTTCAGCAATCGGTCGGGCGGGTTGACCCCGTCTTCCGATTGGCCTATCTTTGTATCACCCTGTATGCCCTCCGGAGCCCGAATGTGACGGAGCACTGCATTCGCTGCTGCCGAGAAGCCAATGATTGCAGCAGATCCGTCGCCACGATTGCTTGAGAGGAGAAACCGCCAACGGAAGCCGACCATGGAATCGATGCCTTTTTGCCACGCCGACCAAATGTTCACCATAGTGTTTAATGATGATCTCACCTTTGTGGAAGTGCGGTCCATACTCGATCAATTGCTTGCTGAGAATGCTTTCGATCTCGAGGTTCAGGAGGATCGCGGCTTTTATCGGCTCGACGTGGAGGCCGCTTCCTTTCACGTATGGGTCTCGGAGATGGACGTGATCATACGGAGGGATGAGGATTCCGGCCCTATCGAGGCATGAGGAGATCGGCAGCCCGGAGATTGCTTCGCTCCTCAAGCCGATGTGGTTACACGCAGGAATGAGGGAGTAACGGGCCTCAGCTCTGAACCGTCAGGCTGGCTATTCGCGTCTTGACGAATGCCGCATCGGGGGCTTCAGGGAATATTTTCAAATATTGACGGTAAGCTTGAACCGCCTCTTTTGTCTTGTTCGTCTGTTCGTAGATCCGTGCGATGGATGCATAGGCCTCTCGGCGATAGGGTGAGCTCGTATCCTGAGAGAGCCGCTTGAAGAGAGACACGGCAGGATCGTAGTCTTTGAGTGCCACCATCGTTTCGGCGACATTATAGAGGACAAGCTGCTCCAGTCCTTCCTTGGCCAAACTTGAGGAGCGCAGCTTTTCGTAACGTTCCAAAGCTCCCTTGAAATCCTTCTTGTCGTAAAGGACGTGACCGGAATAGAGGAGGGCCATTTCTCCGGACGGATACGACGGATACCCCTTTGCGATGGCATCGAAGCCGGCGAAGAGCTTGTCCAATTCTTCCGGCGTGGGAGGAGTCGGCGCCTGCATTGCGTTTTCGTACGCCTTTGAAGCATGAAGGAACAGTTCGTGGCTCTTGGACAAGCTCTGGTGTCTGAGAGCAAAAATCCCCGCAGCCACAAGCGCGCCGAGCACGACAACGGCCACCGACAGGGCGGTCTTTCGCTGATTCTCACGGCAAAAGAGTATCACCCTCGCCGTTACCGTCAGAAACTCATCGGGCTCTTTGAGCAATTCTTTGCGCGTCAGCTTCTTTTCGGCCACTTTACACCTCGCCACGATCTTCCGGACGCATCGACGCCGTCCAGCCAAAGGTTAACCTCATTGAATAGCCCATCGGCGGGGGCAAGTCAATCCCATATCAGGCGGATAAGCCGGTGAGATCCGGCAATCGCCCTTGGCAAAACTGTTGCACAGCCCGATTCGAGGGACGCTTTTCTTAAGGATGGGCCTGTGATAAATTTGCACGACGCTTGAACGGGGGGATAGAATACTGACTTTGTGAGAGCCTCCAGTTGTCGGACTACGTGAAGAAACCGAATATGGGCACACCGTTCGATCTCGCCGTGCAGTTCCTTGCCCGATCGCAAGAGAGCGGAGGAATTTACGGGATTCAGGGATCCGGCGAAGCTTTTGTGCTGGCCGGGGCCGTACGCCAAGGCGCCCCGACGATTCTCCGGGTTCAACCGGAAGGTGAAGCTGCAGCCGCAACAGCGACCGACCTGCGTTTTTACATCGGCGGGGACGAGCTCTCCCGACATCCCCTCCGCGACCCGATTCTCCGCTATCCCTCTACCGATGCGCTACCCTACTCTTTCAGCGGATATGAGACCGACGTTCGACTGGGCCGCATGTCGTGCCTCTTTCGACTCTCCGAGGGCAAACCTCCGCGGGTGCTTACCATAGGGGTGGACGCGCTCATGAGCCGAATCATGCCGAGATGGGCTCTGCGGAGGCGGAGCTTTTCTCTGGCGGTCGGACAAGAAGTGAGCAGAGATCTCCTCCTCGAAAGACTCGTTTCCGCGGGCTACTCCAGAGCGCCCCTCGTGGAGGACGCAGGCGATTTCTCCGTTCGCGGGTTCATCATCGACGTCTATCCTCCCGTTTACCCGTATCCGGCACGCATCGAACAGATGGGAGATCGGATCGAATCAATCCGATTCTTCGATCCTACGGATCAGAGATCGCGGGAAAGCATCTCCGAGATACAGGTGGGGCCGACCCACATGGTCGTGCCCGATGCGGATCTCCTCGAAGAGGGGCTGACAAACCTCGTTCATGCCTGCGAAGATCGGGGTGTGGAAAAACGGGTGCGACAGCAGCTCGTGGACGATTTCCGCCATGGAATAAAGTTTCCCGGTGCGGAATCCTATCTTCCGTACTTTTTCCCCGAGCCCGCGTCCCTTCTGGACTACCTTCCGCCGGACTCCATTATTGTGCTTCCCGATGAGGATACCCTCGGCAGGGCTCTGGAAGATCTTCAGGAAGAAGTGCACAGGCAATGGCAATCCGCGGCTGAGGACGGGCTGCCGGTGCCCGACCCGGATCGCCTCTACTTGTCTCGATCGGACTTGACGGCTTCTCTGGAACGATTCCGGACGGTGGTCATGTCGCGTCTGGAAGTGGAAGATCCCCATCGATCGGGGTTTCGAGTGCCGTGTGAAGCAAACACGGACATTCGGGTAAGCCTGGCAAAGTCACGAACGTACGACACGGGTATGACCGGTCTGGTCAAGCGCTTCAAGGACTGGCGGGAGGACGGGGTAGAGGTCTTCCTGGTGAGCCATACCCAGGGACAGGCCAACCGTCTGCTCAAACTGCTCGAACCGTACGATCTCGGGCTGGATTACAGAGGAGAGGGGTTCGACCCGTCAAATCTCGATTCCGAGCCGACTCCCGGAATACGGCTCTATGTGGGGGCACTCACCTGCGGATTCCGGATGGAGTCTGCACGCCGCGTAGTGGTGACCGAAGAGGAGATCTTCGGGTCGCGGATCAGGAGCACCCCGAAAAAACGTGCGCGGGGCACCTGGATAACTTCGCTCAACGACCTGTCCGAAGGGGAGGCCGTCGTCCACGAGGACTACGGAATCGGAATCTTCAGAGGTCTTGCCCGCAAGGAGTTTGAGGGGATTCCCGGCGAAGTGATGGTCATCGAGTACTCGGGCGGGGACCTGCTCTATCATCCGGTGGAGCGACTGCAGGTCATCCAGAAGTATGTTTCCGGAGCGGAAGAACCGCCCCGGATCGACCGTCTGGGGGGTAGAGGCTGGGAGAAGACCAAGGCCAAGGTCAAGAGATCCATTCGGGAGATGGCACGGGAGCTGCTGGAGATCTATGCAAAGCGGAAGCTCAGCAAGAGGACTCCCTACTCCCCTACCGACGAAAACTTTGCTGCATTTGAAGCAGCCTTCGAGTTCGAGGAAACCCCCGATCAGGCGAAGGCCATTGAAGACGTGATGGAGGCCATGGATTCAGCCGACCCCATGGATCAGCTCGTGTGCGGAGATGTGGGGTACGGCAAGACGGAAGTAGCCCTTAGGGCTGCTTTCAGAGCGGTCATGGACGGCAAGCAAGTAGCAATTCTCGTCCCCACCACGGTTCTCGCTCAGCAGCATTACGATACCTTCAACCGCAGGTTCAACGGCTACCCCATACACGTGGAGATGCTCTCCCGATTCAGGAGCCCGGCAGATCAAAAGGAGGTCCTCAAACGGGTGACCGAGGGGAAGGTGGACCTAATCGTGGGCACCCATAAACTCCTCCAAAAGAACGTGATCTTTAAAGACCTGGGGCTTCTCGTGGTGGACGAGGAGCACCGGTTCGGCGTGGCCCACAAGGAGAGGATTAAGAAACTCAAAGCCCATTTGGACGTGCTCACCTTGACCGCCACCCCGATTCCGCGCACACTCAACCTCTCCTTGACCGGCATCCGGGAGCTCTCCGTCATAGAGACGCCTCCCACCAACAGGCAATCAATACGCACTCACGTGGTGCGGCAATCCGACGAGGTGATCAGGGAAGCTCTTACGAAAGAATTGAGCCGCGGCGGGCAGGCCTTTTACCTTCACAACCGGGTTCGTACCATCCACCAGAGGGCAGGGTCTCTCAGCCAACTGGTGCCGGAAGGGCGTTTCGCCGTGGCCCACGGGCAGATGACCCCGGGAGAGCTTGAACGGGTTATGCTCGACTTTGTCCGGGGTAACGTCAACGTGCTCGTGTGCACCAGCATCATCGAGTCCGGTCTGGACATCCCCCGGTCGAACACGATCATCATTGAAAGGGCCGACACGTTCGGCCTTGCGGATCTCTATCAGCTCAGAGGTCGGGTCGGGCGCTCCCACGTTCGTGCGTACGCCTACCTGTTGACACCGCCCGAGACTCTCATGACCTCCGACGCGGTCAAACGACTGGCGGTTATTCAGGAGCACTCCAACCTCGGCCAGGGCTTTCGAATCGCCATGCGGGACATGGAGATCCGCGGCGCGGGGAACATTCTTGGAACGTCTCAATCCGGCCATGTGGCCCAGGTGGGATACGAAATGTATTTGGACCTCCTGGAGCAGGCGGTCCAGGAAATCAAGGGCGAAGCGCCTGCAGCTCGTATCGATCCGGAGATAGGCCTGAAAATGGAGGTCCTTATCCCCGAGAGTTATGTTCCCGATCCCCAGCAGCGCATGAATCTCTACAAACGCCTCTCAAGGGCAACGGAAGGATCGGAGATCGACGGCATCGAGGACGAGATGTTCGATCTCTACGGCAAGCCGCCGGAGCAAGTTTTCCACCTGATTCAGGTCATGCGTATTCGACTGGCCATGAAAGAGATCAGGATTCTTCGATTGGACTACAACCAGCAAGAGCTTATCTTCACGTTCGATCACGACACCCCGCTGAATCCCCAGACCCTGGTGAACTGGACCCAAAGCGACCGGACCGTCCGGTTGATCCCCAGCGATCGGTTGGCGTGCACGATCGGAAACGTACCTCCTCAGATTCGAATCGATCGGTGTTTCGATACTCTCAAAATACTGCGGGAGGCCGTTGACAGCGGTCAGGAGCGCACCCTCCCCGCCCACCCTGCCGACGACGGACGACCCGTTCCGAAATTCCGAGGGTTGAAAAAGAGGTGAGTTTTGTCTAAAAGAGGAGCCGTCGAGGAGCTGACGTCCCGAAGAGGCAAGGAACCGAAACCATGAAACGAAATCTCACCATCGAAAGGCACGAAAAAACATGAAAGTCCGGACAGGTTTTCTCCGCGGGCAAGCCCCGGACGGTCCCAAGAGACTTCTCAACGAGGCGATTCGGTTCTTTCGGAGACGAGATGCCTCGTACGTTACCGGGAGAGCCTGTGCAGGGCTCACCTTAGTCGTTCTCTCGGCACTACTCCTCTTGGGAGCTTGGACCCCGCCCTCGGTTCAGGCAAAAGGCGTGTCCGACCGCATTGTTGCGGTTGTCAACGGCGACGTGATTCTCAAATCGGACGTCTCAAAGTCCAGGCAGCCGATTATGAGGAACTTCTTCCAGCTCCCCTTGGGTATCGTCCCACCCGGGAAGGTTCCCACGGAAAGGGAAATCCTGGACGAGCTCGTGGCGATACATCTCCTCGAGCAAGAGGCGGCCAAGAAGAAGGTCAACGTTGACGAGCGGAGCGTGCTCGCCTCCATTGACGCCATGCGCCGGCGCAACAAGCTCACTCACGATCAATTCGTGGTGAAACTGGCAGCAGCCGGAATGGATTACCCGGATTTCATAAAGGTTTACGGTCGCCACCTGAAGCTCACCAAGCTGATCCAAATGGAAGTGGTGGGCAAGGTGAGGGTGGATGAGAAGGATGCCGAGGAATATTTCAAGAAGAACCGCGGCCGAATCAATGAGATTTTCAGGGAGATGACCACCGGTCAGGCGCCCGCACAACAGCAGGCGGAAGACGCCAAACTGAAGATTCCCACGGAGATGGAAGTCTATACGGGCGGCCGCATCAAGCTGAGACAGATTACCCTGAATGCACCGAAGGGATCCAATCGCAGCAGCGGCATGAAGAAGTTGAAACAAACCACTGAGACCGTCATGCGTGAGGCTATGACCGGGGCCGATTTCGGGGCCTTGGCCCGCAAGTACTCGCAAGACCCTTTGGCCAAGAGCGGAGGCGACCTGGGGTACATGAAATACAAGGATATGGTCCCCGGAGTTCAGAAGCTGGTGCAGCACATGAAAGAGGGGGACGTTCGCCCGGTGGAACTGAGGGACCGGGTAATGATCTTCTACCTTGAGGATGCCAAAGGGAGGACGCTCAAGAAGGTTCCTATCCCCGAGAGAGAGCGACGATTGCTGGAGAGGCGCTTCAAGAAAGAGCAAGAGCGACTCCGGGCTCAGCAAGCAGGCAAACCGCAAAAGCCGGTGGTTGAAACGGATCGACCGGGGGCATCGCCGAAGGATGAGGCTTCCGACAAACCCGAGACGGCAAAGAGTGACGACAAAGGCAAAGAAGACGTAAAGTCTTCCGGAATTCTCACCCCGGAGGAAGAGAAGGCTTACCGGAAAGTTAAAGACGAAGTCATGGCCATCGTGAGGCACGAACGGATGGAAGCCCGCATGAAGGAGTGGATCGAACAGCTCAAGAAGGATGCAATGATCGAAGTGAAGCTCTGAGCCGGCCATCGGGTGCTTTGCCGGAGGAACCGAAGAACCTGTTCCCTTGTCCATTCCGGGAGCGGTTGACCTAAGTATGGGATTTCATGAGCTCGGTGCCGCATTTCACCTGAGTCGGCGCTCCCAAGGTGACTGTTCACCACCGAACGTTCTCTCCGCCATTCCTGCGAAGGCAGAAATCCAGGCCGTTCCGAATCCTGGACTCCGGCCTTCGCTCGGGGTGACTGCTCGGGACCATTGGGGGTCATCCTGAAGTCGGTTGCCTTTCGGAACCGTATTTCAGAAAAAGAGTACCAAAGAGAATCCCTTCAGTTCCGGCCATCGTTCCTTCGGCGGCGGAAGTTCCGTGGGGTACCATCGATTGGAGCCCGGCTGTTCCCGATGCCGGCGCCGAAGCGTTCCCGTATTAGGTGGTGCGGTCTGATGGCTCACACGGCCCTGCGAGGGAAAATGGTTGTGGTGTCGGTGTTCTTTCCTGTGGCGCTTTGATCCGCACATGTGAGAGAATGGAGAAAACGGCCTAAGATTAGCAGCCCGTAATCCGTTTCAAGAATTCGCTTTTGTCATGGGAAGATCGTCGGGGAGATACGTTTTGTTCAAGACACCCTGCCCGGCCCTCTCGCTCCGGCCCTTCGTCGAAGAGCGGCCGGCGGCGGATTTCCCTACGACACGTCGATACCGTCGATCGGATCACTACGGACGGCCGCGACGCGTTGCGGGTGGTGCCCCGGAAGGTGCTTCTCGATCGTGACGGTTCTGCGATCCCCAACCCACCGGCTTTCAAGGCAATCGCCGCACCGGGTGATGTTACGGGCGGACCTCGGGTAGAAGGGAACCGATGCTTTTTGATTTCATAGCATCAAGAATCTCCAAGGATCTGGCAATAGATCTCGGCACGGCCAACACCCTTGTCTTCTGTAGGGGTAGAGGCATAGTCCTGAACGAGCCGTCCGTCGTGGCGATCCGCAAGAAGGACCGACGTACGTCAGAGGTCTGGATCGGAGAAGATGCCAAGAAGATGATCGGCCGAGTGCCGGGCTCCATCGAAGTCTTCCGCCCGCTGAGGGAAGGAGTGATCGCCAACTTCGAGATGGCGAGCCTGATGTTGAAATTCTTCATTCAGAAGGTGCATAAACGGCGGACTTTCGTCAATCCGAGGGTCATTATTTCAGTTCCTTCGGGGGTGACCCCGGTGGAAAGACGCGCGGTGAGGGATTCCACTCTGAACGCCGGAGCCCATGAAGTCTTCATCGTGGAAGAGGCCATGGCTGCGGCCATGGGAGCCGGACTTCCGGTTACCGAGCCCATGAGCAACATGATTGTGGATATCGGCGGGGGAACCACCGAGGTTGCCATCATTTCTCTCACGGGAGTCGTGTACAGCAGCTCCAGCAAGATTGCCGGCGACAAGCTGGACCTGGACATCCTCAACTTCATCAGGAAGAATTACAGCATACTCATAGGACCTTCCACCGCAGAACAGATCAAGATCATGGTGGGGCGAGCCTTTATCGACGGCGAAGTTGAAGAGATCGACATCAAGGGCAGGGATTTGATGGACGGTATACCCAAGACCATAACCATAAACTCGAATGATATCACCTACGCTATCATGGACTCGGTCAACTCCATCGTGGACAGCGTGAAATCGGCTCTGGAGCAATGTCCTCCGGAATTGGCAGCGGACATCATCGACACGGGGATCGTCCTTACCGGAGGGGGTGCGCTCCTAAAGAACCTGGACGTACGTGTTCGAAGAGAGATCGGCGTGCCGGTCATCGTACCCGACGACCCCCTTTCGACGGTGGCACGTGGCGCGGGTATGATGCTGGACGACCTGGACTTGTTGAGAGAGATAACCAACACCTGACCGGAAAGAGAACCGGCTCAGTATTCGATTTCATAAGCTCGGTGCCGTATTTCACCTGTGGCGGCGCTCCCAAGGTAAGTGCTCACCATCGATCCTCTCTCCGTCGTTCCTGCGAAGGCAGGAATCCAGGCCCTTCCGAAAACTCCGGACCCCGGCTTTGGCTCGGGGTGACGACTTGGGGCTATTCGAGGTCATTCTGAAATCGATTGCCTTTCGGAACCGTATTTCCGAGAAAGAGTAATTAGACCCAATGGGCTCTTCGTGTGCATTCGATCGATTTCGTGTGAAAAGGCGCCCGCCGTCGGATTCTTGTCTCAACCCCGCCCGCAGATGGTCGCCCGGGTTTTTCACTTTACGTCCCCACCTTCTTATGAGAAACTTTGAAGCCTCTACAGCATAGTCGCGAGGCTGCCACATGTCTCCCCGGTCAACGGACGCGTCGAAGATGCAGGAAGAGCTCGTGAAGAAGTTTTCCGAATCCGCCGTCCGAGTGGCAAATGCTTGGTCGGAGGCTTTGAAAGGTGCCGGGCTCCACACGGAAAGCGCCGATGAGACGCCCTCGGAAGCGGGTTGGCCGGACTTTTCAGGCCGGTTGAAAAGCGGGATTCCGGGAACGCCTGCCGAGCGATTTCAGGAAATGGTGGAAAAAGCCGCCCGAGACCTGCCCGACCTTTTGAAACCGGGACGTGACGACGCAACGGTTCGGCGTATCAGGAACAACTGGCTGAAGGCGTATGAAGATTTTTCGAGAGAGCTCCTCGGCATCCCCGCTCCTTCGGCAACCGAGAAGGCCCTCTCGGAGTGGAAGGCTCTCTGGGAGAGAACGTCCGGGACAGGATATTCTCGTGGGCCTCTTCCCGATTTTCCGGCATCACCGTTTGCCCCGGCCTGGTTTCCCGCGGGTCGGCAGATGGGAACAGTACCGGATCTCTTTCGTTCCTGGGCGGAGACATATGAGAAGACATTGCGGAGCATGCTTCCCATCACGGCGAAGCCCGGTCTCCTCGGCAAACTCGACGAAAGCTACAGGGAGACCCTGGAAGCTCAGGTCGGGTTTCTCAACTCCTTGGCAGGATTCCAGCAACGAGTTGCCAAAATCGCATCCCGGGTGGTCGACAACATCGTGGAGGCTATGGCGGGCCTGGAGGTGAAAGAGGTCTCCGAGGATACGTACGGACTCTTCTACCGAACATGGGTCGGCCAAAACGAAAAAGCGTTCCAGAACCTCCTGGAATCAGACATTTTTTTCGACTCCTTGCGTGAGACGGCGCAGCGCGGCTCCGAAGCAAAAAAGAAGATCGAGTCGCTCCTGGCCGAAGGCTCTTCCCTTTTCAACACCTCAAACAGGCCGGAGGTGGAAGAGTTGTCCCGGTCCGTCGACCTCATGAGGGTGCGGATCGATGGATTGGAACAGGAAGTGAAGGATCTCAGGCGGCAAATCGAAGACCTCGTCGGCGACAAGGGCGAGAAAGAAGACACGAGCCGGCAGGATGGAACGAAAGTTTAGAATCGTGGTCCCGGCTTGCGGCTCAATCGATTGTCGCGGCATTACGGGAGAAGTCGGCAGCAGGGCCTCGGCAGCTATGGCGGGTGTGTGACGGAGGGGGACGATCAAGGACTTCTTTTCCGATGAAAGAGGGTCAAACCAATGAGCTCGTATTTCAGTGACAATGCAGCGGCAGTCGGCCGCACCCCGTTGGTGCGGTTGAACAAGATCTGTGGAAAGACCGACGCAACGGTGCTGGTCAAGGTGGAAGGCAGAAATCCGGCTTATTCGGTAAAAGATCGCATCGGAGTCTCCATGATCGCAGACGCCGAAGCCCGGAGGCAACTTCGTCCCGGAGTGGAGCTTGTGGAGCCGACCAGCGGTAATACGGGCATTGCCTTGGCGTACGTGTGCGCACTCAAGGGCTATTCTTTGACCCTCACCATGCCTGAGAGCATGAGTATCGAACGCCGCAAAGTGCTCAAAATGTTCGGGGCAAACCTCCTCCTCACTGACTCGTCCAAGGGGATGAAGGGCGCTGTGAGCAGGGCGGAAGAGCTTGTGGCAAGCGACCCGGAGAAGTATTTCATGCCGCAGCAATTTACCAATCCGGCCAATCCCCGTGCCCACGAGGAGACCACCGGTCCGGAGATCTGGGAAGATACGGGCGGACGGGTCGATGTGTTTGTGTCGGGAGTGGGGACGGGCGGCACGATCACGGGCGTCTCGCGTTTCATCGAAAAGGTGAAAGGCAAAGCACTCCACTCCGTGGCGGTGGAACCGGCGGAAAGCCCTGTCCTGACCCAAACGAAGGCCGGACTGGATCCCATTCCGGGGCCTCACAAGATTCAGGGTATCGGTGCGGGCTTCATACCCGAGGTTCTCGATCTGAACCTGGTGGACGAGGTCCAAACGGTCTCCAGCGACGAAGCGGTTGCCCATGCACGGCTCCTCGCGCGTCAGGAGGGGATTCTGTGCGGCATATCTTCGGGCGCCGCTGTCGCCGCGGCCATCCGTATTGCCCAGAGACCGGAGTGGCAACAGAGCATCATTGTGGCAGTACTTCCCAGTGCCGGTGAGCGGTACCTGAGCTCGGTCCTTTTTGAAGGCGTGGGGGATTGACCCAAGAGACCGAGAGGTGAATATCGGCCGGCCGCAGGCTCCTTGACGAGCGCAAGGCCCCGCTTGGTTTTCCCGCAACGTTCAAAGCGTAGCACGATACGTGCCGGATCGGATAGATTCAACTCGATGGTTTTGGAGGGCGGTATTCGATGAAGACGAGTAAAGACTGCATCTTTTGTAAGATTGTGGCGGGAGAAATTCCCTGCATCAAAGTTTACGAGGATGAATCGGCATTGGCGTTCATGGATATTTCACCGCTCAACGAGGGGCATCTCCTGGTGATCCCGAAGGAGCATTTCGAGACGATTCTTGACGTGGAGCCTGAATTGTACGGACGCCTCGCAGCCATACTCTGCCGGCTCGCAAAGGCGGTCAATGCAGGTCTGGCCCCGGACGGGATGAACCTCATGCAGCTCAACGGAAAAGCCGGCAATCAGGTGGTGCCGCATGTGCACCTCCATCTGGTACCGCGATGGACGGGCGATGGATTGACCATCACGGCATGGGAGCCCGTACCGGGCGACATGGCCCGGATCGCCGCCACCGCAGAGGTGATCAAAGGACGATTGGCCGAATAGCCGGGAGTCTCTGCCTGCACGATGCGGCCGAGCTCTTTGTGGGGAGGCGTGTCCCGCCACTGCGGCCGGTCTCCTGCACGAGCACTTCAATTGCCTGCTCGGATTCGCAACCTTCCGGACAGCCCCGTACCGTTCGTTTGAATGCGCATCGGTACAGGATTTCGTCCCGAGCTTGCCGACGGACATGCGCCGCGGGACTTGCAACCCGAGACCGATCTTCCTACATTAGGAAAGTGATCGATCTCGATTGATAGGCCGGAACGATGTTTTTCGACAAACTGTTTGTGAGAATTAAAGGGGAGCTGCTGTCACTGAAAGAGGATCTTTCTGCGGAGGACGATCTCCGCGGGCGTGCGGAAATCCTGCTCCGACGGCTGGAAGGGAAGCCGGGCGGCGTCGAAGAGAATGCAACCGATGAAAGGCGCACCGCCTTGACAGGTGGAGAGTCCCGCCAGGCTGAGCCTACGCGGACGGAGGTGCCCGCGGATTTACGGCAGGAATGGGAAGACCTCATGAGACGGAGAGAAGAGAAGAAGGCCCTCTCCGACGACGCGCCCCCACCCAACCCGCGAGAATTGGGCTAACTGCTCCATGGCGTAAATATGGTTGCGTATTCTCGACCGCTGAATCCCACCGAGTGAGCGGTTATTCCTGCGCCCCCCTGTATGACAAGAAAGCAAAAGCAGCAACGCCGGCACGCTCCATCCGCGTCACCGGCGTCCTAACTTATACGCGTATTGTTCCGGAGGGAGCCCGGCTATTCCTTTTGCTCTACTCCCGTTCCGGACTGATCGTCCTCTCCCGGGGAGTCCTCTCCGGACTCTTCCATGAACTCTTTCATGCCTCTGGAAAGATCTTCCAGCCGTTCATTGGTGAGGTAGGAGATGGTGTTCTCAGGGTAATCTCCGTTCTCGTCGCGTTCGCCTGCGGCCATGCCGGTGAGGATCTCAATACCTTCATCCACGTGACTCACCGCCCAGATGTGGAATTTGCCTTGTTCCACGGCTTCCACCACCTCTGGGTCCAGCATCAGGTCGCCGACGTTGCTGGTCGGTATCATGACCCCTTGGGCTCCGGTCAATCCTTTCGTCCGGCACACCTTAAAGAAGCCCTCAATCTTCTGGTTGACTCCTCCGATGGCCTGCACCTCCCCATGCTGGTTCACGCTCCCGGTGACGGCAATGCCCTGTTCAATAGGGACGCCGGCAAGGGAGCTCAGCATGGCATAGAGCTCTGTGGACGAAGCCGAGTCGCCGTCAACCCCCGCGTAGGACTGTTCAAAGGTGATGCTTGCCGTCAAGTTCAGCGGTTTGTCCTGGGCAAATCGATCCCGGAGAAAGCCTGCCAGGATGAGGACGCCCTTGTCATAGGTATGCCCGGAGAGGTCGGCCTCTTTTTCGATGTTGATGATGCCTGATTTGCCCATACTCGTCTTGACGGTGATGCGAGAGGGACGTCCGAAGGAGTACTCCGGGAACGAGTACACTGCCAGGCCGTTGATCTGACCGACGCGCTTCCCCTCGGTGTCGATCATGACGATGCCGTCTTCAATGAACTCGTGTATCTTGTCCTCGACCATGTTCACACGCTCGATACGGTCCGCATTGGCTTGCTCGACGTGCTTCCCGGAGATCGAGGACGAATTGTCCTCCCTGGCTTTGACCTCGGCCTCACGAACCAGATCCGCTATCCGTTCGAACTGGGCCGTAATCTTCTTCTTTCTGCCGCCCCATCGGATGGCCAGACGCGCCACTGAGCCCACACCGGAGGCATTGCAGGCGAGCAACCCCTCTTCCGAACAGGTATTGGCGACGAACGAGGCGAGTTTGGACAAGTTGATCTCGTCATTGGGGATGGTGGAATCGAAATCCGCTTTGATTTTGAATATCTTGCGGAAGTCTTCGTCATACCAATGCAGAAGGTCGTAGATTTCCGGATCCCCGATCACGATCACTTTGAGCTTGATGGGAATCTTCTCCGGTTTGAGGGCCGACGAGAAGAAAAAGCCGAAAGGATCCGACTGGATCTCCAATGATTCGTTCCGGAGACTCCTCTTCAGGGCTTGCCAGACACCGGCCTCCATGAGGAAATCCCGGGCGTTTAGAATGAGATATCCACCATTTGCCTTCAACAGGCTTCCCGCCTTGATCTGGCGATAGTCGGACACCCAAAGGCCGTGACGATCCATAACCTTTTCGACTGTACCGAAAAGATTGCGGAAGGTCGGTGACGTCTCGACGACAACCGGCGGTTTCTCGGTTTCCGAATTGTCGATGAGTACGTTGACCTCGTAGTCCTTGAACTGCGTCGGGTCCGGCGGCACGAGCACGGGGGGACCGCTCCCCTCCCCGCCTGGAGGCTGAACCATTTTGGGTCTGAACCTGTCGAGGTGGTTCATGATGTCCGCCTCAACTTCGTCCAGATAGGTCTCGACCGATTCCGTGTCGAATTCCTCGCGGGCCTGCGACAACGTCTCCCGTACCAGAGGCTGCACCCATTCCTTGGCCAGTTTTTCGAGATCCTCCTGAATTGTCTTGTCGATGTCGCGAGCTTCTTTGAAAATCTTCTCCATTTCCAGGGAGAGCTCTTTGTACCGCTCCTTGATCTTTTCCAGCTCCTCCTGGGCGAACTTCCCTTCCTCGGCCAACGATTCGAGCTGTTCGATCTTCATCGGGTTGCCCACCACAACCGGCGCCAGATCGGGACGGGTGTAGGGGCCCATTTGTACCTGAACCATCATGAAGTTGGATGTCGTAACCTTGTTCTCAAAATTCTTGAACAGGGCCTTCTGTGCTCCCATGTGCCGGTTGACGATCTCGTTTCGAGCCGTCTGGAATTCTTCGCTCTCGAAAATACCGGGGATTTTCTTGTTCAACGATCCGACGAGATCGTTCATCCTCTGCTTGAAAAGAGAGCCCTTGCCGGCCGTCACCGTGAGTAGCCTGGGTTGGTCGGGGTTCTTGAAGTTGTTCACGTAACAGACGTCGTCGGGAATCGATCCTCCCACGTTGAACTCTTCCAGCAGTTTTTTTACGATGGCGGTTCGACCGGTTCCGTTGATTCCCGATACGAAAATGTTGTACCCCTTGGTCTTCATGGCAAAGCCGAGGCGTATCGCTTTTACGGCCCTTCTCTGTCCTATGATCTCGCCTGAAGGCTCGGCGGGCGCTGCGACGCCTTCGGCAGGGGGACTCCAGCTAAGGTCCTCCACGCGCAATCGAAGTCTCTCTTTCAAATCACTCATGCTCACATTCCCATCCGAGAAAATGTTGTGATAGGGCGTTTCTTGCAGCCCCTATCGGTGCCGGGGCGAGCAGCCCCCTCCCCACCTGTCAATCCCCGCCAAACCCTAGGCATTTTCCACTTCCGGAGCGAACAAATCGTCCGGCCGGCAAAACGGTAACAGTCCTGCTCAGAGTTTGAGGAGCTCCTTAATTTCGTTCTTGCTCCAGGGAAACAGCGGATCCTTGGCTTCCCAAAGCAGGTCGAGGATCTCATCCTCCTCGAGCACTCCTTTTTGTTTGAGGAGTCTGACCACCGAAAAAAGGACTTTTCCTACGTTGAACCCAAGATAGTCTTCTTCCATCTCTGATCTTGACCTCCGCAGTACCTATCGATCAGACGAATCCCTGAGCCTGGCGCAGGAACTCCCGCATGGCCGCCATCACGTCCGCTTGAACGTCGATGAATCCGACCCCCACGATGAAGTATTGACCGGCGGGCGTTTGGCGGCTTTCATACCATTCCACTTGACCGAGAAGATCCACTTCGCCCAGCCTCTTGCCGAGATCCAAGACTATCTCCATAGAATTTCTGCCATAACTCGCCTCGGTGAACGAGAGATGGAAATCCTCTACTTCAATGCGAGGGGTCTCGAAAGACAATCCCACCAGATTTAACGATTTGGTTCTGGCCGTCTGCTCGGAGGACTTGCGTGAGGGATCTCGTCCGTGAACAATTCGGTACCTGAACGGCACATGCACGTCGGCGGCCATGTGCGCTGCGATTCGACGTCGAGGTTTGTCACTCATGGGTCGCTCAACTCTAAAGAGGAACGGCGTCCCCCGCACTGACGGCATGAGATGGTGCGAAGGCTGCGGTTTGTGGTGAAGGCCATCGATCTGCCCTGTCTCAGCTCCGGCACGACTCAATGGGCCCATTGCATCTTACTCGGGGCAACGTGCCTGCCGTTCGACCCCGACCGGATTCCCCATTAGGGACGATCTGCGCTTCAGTTCTCTCTTCTCGTTCCAAAGAGGAGTCGATCGACGATTTCCACCAGGGTGTGTCCGATAACCATATGCACTTCCTGAATTCTGGGTGTAGGACCTCCGGACACGGAAAGGTAGTGACGGCATTCTTTCTTCATGGGACTATCTTCGGGCCCTCCAAGGCCGATGGTTATCAATCCCATCTCGCGGCCGCACTTGAGAGCCTCTATCACATTTCGAGAATTTCCCGACGTACTGATGCCCACCGCCGCGTCCCCTTTTTTCCCAAGGGCCTTCAACTGTTTTACGAAAATCTCGTCGTAACCGAAATCATTGGATATGGAGGTTATTACCGAGCTATCCGTCGTGAGAGCCAAGGCCGGGAGAGGGGGCCTGTCGATCATATATCTGTTCACGAATTCCGCTGCAATGTGCTGAGCGTCGGCTGCGGACCCGCCATTGCCGAAAAGCAGGATCTTGTTGCCGCGTCCCAACACCCCTGCGACACTTCGGATCACCTCTTCCAGCACATCCAAATTATCTTTGACGAAGTCTTCTTTGAGCCTGATGCTTTGTTTGAAAATTTCCAAGACTTCGTTTTTCACGTGTTTCCCTTCCTCCGGCGCGGTTCATACGCTCGTCGGGAAAATCGACTCCATTTTTTCTATCATATTATCAAACAATAATGAATCCGTAATCCGACCAACCGGAAGATTCCGCGGAACAGCCGGCGAAGTTATCGTGGAGTGCCTTGAACGTTGCGGGAAACGAAGAGAAGCCTTGTGTTCACCAGGAAGCCTGCGGACGGCCTCCCGCGCTCCGCTATGACTGCTCCATCCAGAGGGAGAATCGGCCCCAACCGGCGGAAGGACCCCTGGGGCGTCTTCCCGCGCGTCAGGGGGGAGACCTCGGCCGGAGACGGGGTGCCGTCACCGGAATCACTTGGAGGTGCGGCTGCACCATCTTGCCGTGCGAGATCCCGCGCCTGCGTAAACGGCCTCTCCCCCTGAGTGTCTCGATATCATGAGATATGGCGGAAAAAAATGAGTAGCCTCAGACCCTATCGCCCTGATAGATTAAGAGATCGGGCTGAGAGGTCGGTTGCGGCCGATATCGGGGTCTTGGAGCATCAAGATCCCTGGAGAGACGCCGGTCGGAGCTCCCGACACTCGGAGCGTGGTGGGAATCTCAATCAGCCTTAACGAATTATGTCGCGAGGCCGATGGGACCAGTCACCCTCTCCCGGGCATGAAGTCCGGGCCGGCCTTCGGAGGTTGGTTTTTTGTCCATGGGATGTCAAAAGAATGACATAATAGATTATTACGACAGTAGAAAAATCTCATGCGGTCTGGTGCTTGAAGTCGATGAACGGCGACTGCGGATTCTCACCGATCAAGGTAAGGAGACGAAGATTTCGCAGAGTAGAGCCCTCACAGCGGCACGGGACCCCCTCTTTCCTCTATCGGGCAGTCGGGTGGAACAGGTCGGCAGACTCAAAGAGATATCCGGTCAACGGGAACAGATCAAGAGCAGCATAGATCTGCAGGAAGTCTGGGACGTCCTGGGGAACGAGACTCGAGAAATCGGCATCCAGGACCTCAGTGAACTGGTCTTTGGAGGCCGGCAAGACGCTAATGCGGCCCCTTCGCTGGTGAGGGCCATTTTTGAGGACAGGCTCTATTTCAAAATCCGGCCTGAGGGAATCGAGGTCTTGCCCCCGGAGCGCGTGGAACAGGCGATCGCTCAAAGAGAAAAGGAGCGGGAGCGCAGCTTCTTCATTGCAGCAGCGGCAGAATTTCTGACAAGGCTCAAGGCCCGGGGGAAGGATCATAGCGGGCCCGTCCCGGAAGGCCTTATTCCCATGCTTGAGGAAGCCGCCGAACTGGGCCGTGATTGGGTTACGTGCAAGGGCGTAAAGGAGATTTTCGGTCAAGCAGGTCTACCTCAGGACTGGGACCCGTTTCGCGTCCTCGTCACCATCGGGGTCTGGTCGGAAGACGAGAATGTACGTCTGCGCGCAGAGAAAATTCCCATCGAGTTTTCCCCGCCGGCAGAATCCTTGGCGCGTCACGCGGCAGAGACTCCGCTACCAACCCTGGCCGAAGACCTTTCCCATCTTGAGCCCGTGACCATAGACGCAGTCACCACCCGCGACGTGGACGACGCCCTTTCCCTTACCCGTAACGGCGAAAATTGTATTGTCGGCATCCACATCGCGGACTGTGCCCACTTTGTCGAGCCGGATTCTCCCTTTGACCTCGAAATCCGCGAACGAGCCACATCGATTTACCTTCCCGAGCTCATGATCCCCATGATTCCTCAGGTCCTCTCCGAAGGCGCGGCGAGTCTGGCCGTCGGCGTCGATCGGCCGGCGGTGAGTGTGCTGGCTCAATTCGACCCATCCTGCAAGCTCAAAGACTACAGGATCGTCTCCTCAACCATCCGGGTCAAGCAACGGCTTTCCTATGAAGAGGCCGACGAAAGAATTTCCGATCCCGATTCTCCCGAGGCGCGAATGTTTGTCCTCGCGTCGGCTTTCAGGAAGGATCGCGTGGACGGGGGGGCCATCATCTTCAAAGATCCGGAGGTGTCGGTCCGCGTACAGGAAGACGGAAGCATTGAGGTTCACAAGAGAGACAGGGAGACCCCTTCTCAGATTCTCGTGTCCGAGATGATGATACTGGCGAACAGTCTTTTTGCCCACTTTCTCATAAAGAAAGGAATTCCGGGAATATTCCGTAGTCAGCCCCCCCCGTTGGAACGAATAGAATTAGGGGAAGAATACGATCCCGTGGTCTCCTACCAATCCAAGAAGCTTCTATCCCGTGGGGACCTCAGTACCGTACCGGCCGCTCACTCCACACTCGGACTTGCAGCATATACCACGGCGACATCGCCCCTGCGGAGGTACACCGATCTGCTCGTTCAACGTCAGATCAAGGCGGCCCTCAACGGGTCCACCCCTGTATCGCAAGAAGAGACGCTCCAGAAGATACTCTCGGAGATATCGTACCGACTGGAGCGAGCTACCCAGCTCGAAAGAGACCGCCGGCGGTACTTCCTGCTCAGGTATTTGGAAAAGAGAAAGCGTGACGAGTTCGAATCGGTAGTGCTGCAACGTTTCCCGAGGTTTTATCTGGTGCGAATCTCCGAACTGGGCATCAATGCTGCATTGAGCTCTACCGGGGGTCTCTCGTTAAGTCCCGGAGAACGGGCATTGGTTCGCATAGAGAAGCTTAACCCCAGAGACGACAAGTTGGGTCTCTCCCTCGTGAGGCTCTTATAACGCCATGTCCGGAGAGAAGATCGCAATAAAGATAGTCCCGACTCCCGCAACTCAGGATCCGTCCGAGAAGATTCTTCTGCGCCTTTCCCGCATAACGAAGCTGAAGCCGGAAAGGCTGAAGGACAGGATTTCCAGAGGAAAGAGCATTATCATTATTACCAAGCAGCACCCCAAGGTGGATGCGGTGGTAGACTTGATACGCTCCTTCGGTTTTTCGGTGAGCGTGGTTCCTGCAGCGCGAACTGCGGGACCGGCGACTGCTAAGGCCGCCACGCGCTCTTCGACCCTCCCTGACGACGAAGCGGAATGGCGGGTAGGCGAAACCATTGAAAACCTTTATGAAGTGAGAGACATCAAACAGGGAGGGATGGGAGCAGTTTACCTGGTCCGGCACAAACGCTGGAACTCGATGATGGCCGTAAAGTCCCTTCTTACGCGACTTCGAGGTAATGAAGAGGACAGGGCTCTCTTCTTCAAAGAAGCGGAAACGTGGATCGACATCGGATTCCATCCCAACATTGCAGCTTGTTACTACGTAAGGAATATCAACGAAAGCCCGAGAATTTTCATAGAGTATGTGGATGGAGGCGCCCTGAACGAGTGGCTCAATCGCCGTCGTCCGTACGACTGGGATCTCCTCATAGATCTCATGGTGCAGGTCGGCGACGGATTGCATCATGCCCATACCAAGGGACTGGTCCACCGGGACGTCAAACCCGGCAACTGTATGATGACTAAAGACGGGATACTCAAGGTCACCGATTTCGGTCTGACCAAGCGCAAGGCGAGGGAACCGGTAGTTTCAAACCTTGAAAGCACGTCGGGTACCGAGAATCTCATCCTTGAGAGGGAGTCCATCACCGCTGCCGGAATGGGAACCCCCAGCTACATGGCCCCGGAAATGTGGATACCCTACTCCGAAGTCGGCCCCCAAGCCGACATCTACGCTTTCGGGGTGATGTTTTTCGAGTTGGCGTGCGGGAGAAAACCCTTTGTCGTCAAACCGGGTGAAAAACGCGACAGGCTGGCGCTGGCCCACGTCAAAAAGGCACCTCCCCTTCCGCGGTCATTGAGACCGGACGTTCCCAAATCCATCGAGGAGATAATTCTGAAATGCCTCCTCAAGAATCCCGCGGATCGTTACGCCTCGTTTCTGGAAATCCGAGAGGAGCTGATCGCAGCTCACGAGGAAATCTTCAAGAAGCCCTTCACCCGTGAGGCCCCCGACGAAGTTCGTCTCCTTTCCGACGCACTGAACAATCGTTCGGTATCCCTCCTGGACCTCCACCATCACGAAGAAGCGATCGTGGCCCTGGAAAAGGCGCTGGAGGCCGATCCGCATCATCCCGAAGCCGTTTACAACAAGGGGCTTCTGGAATGGTTGCGGACCAAAGACCCCGACTGGGAAGTGGTCGTCAAACTGGAAGAAGTGGTGAAAACCCCTGAGTATGTGGGGAGAGGGGCGGATCTCCTGGCCAGATGCTCGTTTGCTCTTGGTGACGCAGAGCGCGCCCTGAAGGCCTGTGAGCTCTCCATGTCCGCGGAAGATGCCTCGGAAGGTTGGCAAAAGTCGTATGCCGTCTCACTCATCGGGGTAGGAAGGGAACAAGAGGCCGTCACTCAATTGGAAGCCTATCTCAGCGCTTTCCCCGGTGACGACGAGGCTGAAGGATGGCTGATCGGAGCACTCACCCGCTTGGGTCTGAAAGAGAAAGCTCTTGAGAGAATTAACGGGCTGCCCCAGGGTTCGGAAATCGCCGCTCTCACTCCCGAAGTCATCGCCGACGATTTTCTCTTTTCGGGATTGCAGGAAACTATGGTCTTGAAGGGGCATGGAGGATGGGTCACCTGCGTCTCCCAATTCCCGAAATCGGACCTGCTGATCACCGGGGCGAGGGACCGGAGCATAAAGATCTGGGATGCGACCACCGGTGCGGAGCAGAAGAGCTTTGTAGCAGTGGGGGAGCCCCCGGCCGCGCTGTGGGTTTCTCCCGATGAGATGCTCGTGGTCGTCGTCCCCTCTCGTGCAGGCGCGCCCGTAAAGGTGCTGGATCCGGGTACCGGCCGTTTCGTAGGAAGCCTGCAGGCCCCTGACGGCCTTGTGACCGCGGGTGGATTCTCACCGGAAGGTCGTCATGTGCTTACCGTCGAAGAAAAAGGCACGGCTCGTCTCTGGGAGATTCCGGGATTCAAGGCGGCCGGTAGATTCAAGATCCCTCACCATACCGTTGCCGCTGTACTCTCCGCGGATCCGAAGCGCGCAGAGGTCCTCATTGGGGGATTGGACCGCATCGTGAAACGCATCCTCCTCGTCGAAGGGCAGACGGTTGGCTTTCAAAAAGGACACACAGAGCCGATCACGGACATGAAGGTATCGGCAGCGGGTGACCTCGTGCTTACCTGCGGGAGAGACAGGCAGGTCATTCTGTGGGACGGAACCAAGGGCACACCGATCAATATGTTTCGCGTCCATCAGGAGCAGGTCTCGCTGGTGGCTCTCAATCCCCTGCGAAATCTTGCGGCCAGTTGCGACCCCAAGGTCGGCATTAAGGTCTGGGATGCCAGGACCGGTATGGTGGTTCGGACGTTTAATGCCGGTGACGGCGAGACTCACAGTCTGGCGTTCACCCGGGACGGTACGCGTCTTCTGGCCGGCGGTCGGGACATGGTTCTGAGGGTCTGGGATGTTCGGGGTCGTTGGACAATGCCCGCCATGGCGCTGGCAAAGGTCCGTCCCGTGAAGAAGCAGATGAAATCGGACCGGAGATTCAAAGCCATGATCGACGCGGCCAAGAAGGCCCTGAAGAGGGGTTCCCACCGCATGGCATATTCGCTGGTCCGTGATTCACAGGCCCTTCCCGGGTACGAACGCTCCGACACGGCTTTGGACCTCATTTGGCGCTTGAAGGATTATGGTACCAGGGTCGGGCTCCACGGTGCATGGCAAAAGAGGGTCGTTGAAACACCCGCCGGGGTAATGGACGTCTCGTTCTCGCCGTCGGCCATCAACTTCCTCACTGCCCAGTCGGACCACTGTGTGCGGATGTGGAGCACCACCACGGGTGAATGCGTAAAGATGTTCAAGGACCATACCAATCTTGTGGCTACGGCCCGTTACTCGTGGAACGGCCGCGAAGCCGCATCGGGAGGCGACGACCGATCGGTCAGGACCTGGGACGTGATGACCGGCCGTAACGTGCTGGTTCTCAGAGGTCACACCGAATCGGTCAGTGCCGTAGCCTATTCGCGGGACGGCAATTTGCTTCTGTCGAGCTCGTGGGACGACACGGTGAGGATTTGGCGTCTTCCCGAGGGGACCCTGTTCAAGACCTTGAAAGGCCACACCGACAAGGTGTGCACTGCCGATTTCATCCACGAGACCGAATACGTTGTTTCCGCCGGGTTCGACGGCATCGTCAAAATGTGGGATGTCCCGACCGGAAGGCTTTTGAGAGATCTGAAGGGCCACAAGGACCGAATTATGTGCTTAAGGGTCTCTCCCCTGGGCGACATGATTCTGACGGGCTCCATGGACGGCACCGCACGATTGTGGGACGTCAAGACAGGAAGCTGTATCGCGACTATCGACGTGAGCTCGGCCGGTGTCCGTTCAGTGGTTTTTTCCCCGGATCAGAAATTTGCCGCCACGGCCGGCAACGATGCAGTGCTCCGGTTGTGGAATTTGGAGACAGGCGAATGTGACCGCGAATTCCGCGGGCATTCGAAGGAGATTACCGGGGTGGATTTTTCCTCTAACGGACGGTTCCTGATAAGCGCATCCTCAGACGGTGCGGTCATGCTCTGGGAGCTCGATTGGGACTGGAGATTCCAGACGAAGAAGGAAGGTCAATAGTACGCTCCCGGCATCGGAACATCATTGATGGATGGGCCGGCGACTCCCGACCCAATTCATGTCGGGCCGGAGCTCGGACGGGAGCCTGTCCCGCAGGCGACTCCACTTGGAGACAAGCGGATCTTGATGAAATAAGGCGCTTTGAAAAGCGCAGAGCACGCCGGAAACCTAAGGATCATCCCCGGGCCTTCGTGCCGACTCTTGCCCTTCCCTGTCCGATCGACCTCAAGTCTTGATCGGACGGCATTCCTCTCGTAACCGTCCGGCGAGTCTTCCCAAAGAGCTTACATTCGAGTATCTTGTACCGAGGCGGCCTGACCGACAATGGGCCGCAATTTACTTCGTCGGATGAGATCCTTCGCGTCTCTCCGATAGGACGGCTTGGCATAAGGCAATGACCATTGAAGAAGCAGCGCTGAAGAACCTCCCTTGTTTTGAGGAAAAACTTGCAATCATCCTAGACTCTCGTACCACCAACGTCCTCCCGCCTGACGGGTTGATCACCGCGGCCGTGCTCGTGCCCCTCTTTTCAAAAGACGGACAAGTCCACGTCCTCCTCACGAAGCGGTCGGAGCACGTTGAGCACCACAAGGGCGAAATCTCTTTTCCCGGAGGCAAGCTCGACGACACGGACCCCGATTTGCTTTCCTGCGCTCTGCGGGAAGCCGCGGAGGAAGTGGGCATAGAGCCCGTAGATGTACGCGTTGTGGGAGAGCTCGACCAGTTTTATACGGTGGCCACCGGATTCGTGGTCGCCCCTTTCGTAGGGGTAATTCCTTATCCGTACGAGTTCAGGACGAGCGAGAGAGAGATTGCCGAGTTGATAGGGGTGCCGATGCGCGTGTTTTTCGATCCGAGCAGGCGATCGGAAGAGACATGGATGTATGAGGGCAAGCCCATTGATGTGATTTCCTATCGCTGGCGGGGGTATAACATTTGGGGAGCAACGGCCAGGATACTGAAGCACTTCGTGGAGCTGGTGCAGGAAGATTCGGCGATCCTGCAGGAATGCTGAAGCCGACCCCAACCGGCAATGTCCCCCGCTCGGCCCGGATGTTCGGCGAAACGCGGCACGCTGACGCAGCGCACGGTCGCCGAAGAGGATGAGCGACATCTTCAAATTCCCTGCCGAGAAATGCCCCATTCTCCTTTGACCGCATGGAGCTCGAAGGGTCTGTGCTTTGGCAGTGCCGACACCGTTGACGGTTCCGAGTGTCGAAAAGGATGCCTGTTCACTCACCACAGGACGCCGTACCTCCCTCTCATGGAGGCGAATAAAGATGGCCGTATCGATTGACTTTCCCGAAGATTTTCTGGCATGTGTCCGTTTTCACGGTCATCTATGTCCCGGATTGGCCATCGGATACGCAGCGGCCAAGGCCGGAGCCGGGATTCTGGGAGTCACCCCTTCCGAAGACGAAGAGCTCGTAGCCATTGTGGAAAACGATTCCTGCGCGGTGGACGCGGTGCAGGTACTCTTGAGCTGCACATTCGGCAAAGGGAACCTCATCTTCCGTGACTGGGGAAAACAGGTTTTTACCTTCGTCGATCGGCAAAGCGGACGGTGCGTACGCGTCTCTTTCGTCGGGGAAGTGCCGGGCCGCGAGCGCCGGCACGCATTGAGGGAGAAGATTGCCGGCGGCGAGGCGGACGACAGGGACCGGGAACAGTTGGCAGAGGCGACGAACCAGGCCGTCTTTGAGCTGATATCCTCGGACCCGGCGCGATTCTTCGACCTTAGGGAGATCCGCATTGAGCCCCCGCCGGAGGCTCAGGTCGTTGCCACGCTGTCGTGCGATGGATGCGGGGAACGGACCGTCAAGAGCCGCATGACCGAGAAAGACGGCCGGCTCTTCTGTCGGGAATGCGCGAGTGAATGAGCCCCGGCCGCGGGGCGACGATAACGGAAAGCGAGAAGGCATGAGAGTTACCGAGCACCTCTACGTTTACCTCTGGAGCCATGAATCCGAGAACAATTGCAACAGCATCTTCATAGACGGAAAGACACCCGTGTTGATAGACCCGGGGCACCTGCACAGGGTTCCGAGTCTTTTCGAGCGCATGCGACGCGATGGCGTGGATCCGGGAAAAACCCAGGTGGTAATCTGCACTCACGGCCACCCCGATCACTTTGAGGGAGCCCTCGCGTTCCGTGACGGTAAGGTCAAAATTGGGATTTCCGCCCTGGATGAGAAACTCGTCGGAGAAGTGGGCGGTCAGATGTACGCGCAGCAGGGATTGCGGATGCCGGACTTTCGAGTGGATTTCTACCTGAAGGAAGGTGACCTGACCCTCGGCAAGCACGAGTTTCAGGTGCTCCATACACCGGGACACAGCCCGGGCAGTCTTTGCCTCTATTGGCGGAGGTACAAGCTCCTTGTGGCCGGGGACGTCGTTTTCATGGGAGGGGTAGGCCGTGTGGACCTCCCGGGAGGGGATCAAAATCTTCTCAAGAAGAGCCTGGAGCGGCTCGCGTCATTGCCGGTGGAACTGCTCATCCCCGGTCACGGACCTGCACTTCAAGGAGCCGAACAGGTTCGTCAAAATTTCGATTCCGTTGTCCGCATGTTATAGGAGAGCGCTTCAAGAATTGCGGGAAACGAAAAGCGCCTTGGGGTCATCGGGAAGCCTACGGATAGCCTCCTGCGCTCCGCTATCGCGTCTGCCGTGAGTCTCCGGCAGGCGCCGCTACTCCTGGAAGTACCGCGCCGTTCCCCGGCGACAATGTCCTCGAAGGCTCGTTGGCCTTCAACTCCAAGAATGCCGTAAATCTCAATGAGCCGCACTGTAGGCCGGCTCGATGACCGTGTTCAAAAATTCGGCAGGCGCGTCCGGTTTTTTGAACACAACAAAGGAAAGTCATTACGGATAGTTATGGTGACACACACGAGTTGTTCAAAAATTTTGACAAAATCGGCAGGCGCAAAGACCACGCTCCGGAACGTCCCGCCTCAGCACGCCGAGCATAACATGTTGATATTAGCACACATATCTAACTTCTCGCTCCTGGTTGCAGAGATGGCATTCCCTTTGCATATTACCAAGGCAAGAAAAAGAATCTATTCCTCCTACGCCAACTGCATTTGACAGTTGGTTTTTTTTTGAAATTGACATTCTCGGAAGGCCACCTCATGATTTCAGGCATTGTGCGAAATGCCCGACCCATTTGGAGCCTTGGACCCGCAGTAATCCTCTTCGTCCTCTTACTGAGCGCTTCATGGTCGTACGGGGTCGAGTCGGGGAAGATCCTCATCCTGCCGTTCCACGTTGACGCCAACCCGAACGAAAAAGAGCTCTTTACCTTTAGCAATCACGTCAACGAGACCATAAAGGCCGGCATTCCCCGCTTGGGACCTAATTTTTCCGTCGTGTCGGAAAAGTCGGGAGGAGACGTCGCCGGAGACGCGGCCGCTCCGGTCACCGATGAGGACGCGCATCGCAAGGGGGCCGACTCGGGCGCGGACATGGTCGTCTTCGGATTTCTGGCAAGCGACGGGAAGCTCTACAGGATGCGAGCGGTCATGTGGGATTTGCGCTCGAAACGCGTGACCGTCGCTGTGGATCACAAGGTCCCGAATATACATGCGTTGCCCGGCGTTCTGCAGCTTTTCGTCAGCGGGATTACCAAACGTCTCCACGGGAGTCCGCGGTTGAGATTTTACGAAACGATGCCGGCTCGTCCGAACGGGCGGCCTCTGTCAGGTAGGTTCCCGGCACTGGTGGATCTCCCGCGCACGGGGCCGTGGATGAGCGGTGAGATCGAGGGAGCGCTGTGGGCCGTCGACGTCGGAGATATGGTCGGCGACAAGAAGAACGAAACCGTCTTCATAGAAGAAGGTGGGGTCAACATAAACCGGATCGAGCACGGCACCATGAGCCAGCTCACCCAGTATTCCCAGTCTCCGGCCAAATATGTCGGCGTGGAGGTGGAAGACCTCGACGGTGATGGAGTGGCCGAACTGATTCTCTGTTATCAAACCCCTACGGGGATGGAATCAGCGATAGCGCGCTACGTAAAACGCAATTTCGAGATTACCGGAAAATTCCCCAACCTGATTCTGCGCACCATCCCCGACCCTGAAGATGAAAAGAAAAGAATCCTCGTGGGCCAGCGAACAGACGTTCGAGACATGTTCACGGGTGAAATGGTCCGCTTCCGCATGGAACGCGGTCAGGCGCTGCCCGCAGGAAACGTCATGCTCCCGCCCGGAACGCTCCTCCTGAGTTACGCCTCGGGCAGACTCGGGAAGCAAAAGCAACCGGTAAGGGTGATTCTGAATCAGGATCAGCGTCTCATGGTCTTCGATACCGACAACCGCCTCCTGGCTACGGTGTCCGACAAACTCTACGGTCTCGACCGTCGAATTCGTTTCAAAGGCAAGAAAGAGACCAGACAAATCTCCCTTCCGGGGAGACTTGTCATCGCCGACACCGACGGAGACGGGCAGAACGAGCTTCTCACCATCAAGCAGAGCCAAGGCGGTTGCGTGATTCAGGCACTCTCGTGGGAAGACGGTCACTTGGCGGAGAGATGGAAGACGGTGAGGAGCCGCGGAATTATTTCCGATTTCAAGATCAAGGACCTCAAGAACGATGGCGTACGCTCGTTGACTCTGATTCTGATTAAGCCGAGTCCGTTTCCGTGGGTAAATCCTCGGAGCGTGGTGTTCGCCTACGACCTCGTCCCCTAGAGACCCGAAGAATGCCGAGATTTCATCCGCAGATGACGCAAATGTCCACAGACGAAAACTCAAATCCCATGAACTGAAGTGGGGGACGGACGGACCTCGGGGTAATGCCTCCTCGATAACCCTCCCTCCCAACGATTTCGATGACCCTCTGTCGCCGCCCCCCAGGGTCGGGTACCTCCGTCTGATTCCTGGGCCTACCCTAGTCTACGTAATCTATTGCTCTTCCTCGGAAAGCTCTTATCCGCAGATGACGCAGATGTCCACAGATGAAAAGACAAGAAGTGGAGACAGCTCGGGGTGTAGCTTCGGGCTCGGTCGCCGTCGATGCAGCTCCGGTCCTTCACTGCCCAGCCACCGCATACCCGTGTCGGCTTCTTGAATCTGCGCGCATGTGCGTCATCTGTGGATATTCCGGAACGAAAAAAAGCCCCCACAACACGAGGTATCGCGGGGGCTTTTGCAATGCGAGACCGACCTGTCGATCGGTCTGCAGATCGGGTTACTAGAGAATATACGGAACGATAAGCAGGGCGACCATGTTGACGACCTTGATAACCGGGTTCAGAGCAGGACCGGCCGTATCCTTGTACGGGTCGCCGACGGTGTCGCCGGTTATGGCCGCTTTGTGGGCTTCGCTGCCCTTGCCGCCGAAATTACCGTCTTCGATGTACTTCTTGGCGTTATCCCAGGTTGCACCACCGGTGGTCATGGCAATGGCCAGGAAGAGGCCGACCACGATACTTCCGATGAGCATGCCGCCCAGAGCTTCCTTACCCAAGCCGGGAATGAAAGCGACCGCCAGGGGGATAACCACGGGCAGCAGCGACGGGAGGATCATTTCCTTCTGCGCGGCTGTGGTCACGAGGTCCACGCACTTGCCGTATTCGGCCTTCACGCCGGGCTCGCCTTCCCTGAGACCCTTGATCTCACGGAACTGTCTGCGCACTTCGTCCACGATGGCGCCGGCGGCTTTCCCCACCGCCAACATACACAGAGCGGCGAACAAGTAAGGAATGATTCCTCCGATGAGGAGACCGATAAGAGTCTTGGGGCTGGAAAGGTCGAAGGTCATGGCCTTGCCCGACAGCTCCTCAATGGCCCGAGTGTACTCGGCGAACAGCACCAGAGCCGCCAGAGCCGCGGAACCGATGGCATACCCCTTGGTAACGGCCTTGGTGGTGTTACCGACTGCATCCAACGGGTCGGTGCGGTTGCGGACTTCTTCGGGAAGCTCGGCCATTTCCGCGATACCACCGGCGTTGTCGGTGATGGGACCGTAGGAGTCAATGGCCACGACGATTCCCGTCATGGAGAGCATGGAAACGACCGTTACGGCAATACCGTAGAGTCCTGTTCCGGTGCTGCCTACGAATCCGCCTCCTAGACCGTAACCGATCATGATGGAGCCGGCAAGCACGATAACCGGAAGCACGGTGGAGATCATGCTGATGGCCAAGCCGGCGATGATGTTCGTGCCGTGGCCGGTGGTGCTGGCCTGGGCCACGTATTTCACCGGTCCGTACATACCCGTGAAATATTCGGTAATGACGACGATGAGTCCGGTCAGCACCAGACCGAGAACCGCCATCCAGAAGATGTTCATGGGCTGAACGATATACTCGCCGCCCTTAGGTACGCCCAACGGGAGTTTTGAGGCTACAAAGTAAAAGGCGATAGCGGCAAGAATACCCGATACGGCCATGCCTTTGTACAAGGCGCCCATGATGTACTGGTCTTTCTCCGCCTTGCCGTGCGGCAACTTGACGAAGAACGTCCCGATAACCGAGGCGATAATGGCCACACCGCCGATAAAGAGCGGCAGATAGAAAGCTGCGGTCCCCATGCCGTAAATGGTGGAGCCCAGAAGCATTGCCGCCACGATGGTTACCGTGTAGGTCTCGTAAAGGTCGGCAGCCATACCGGCGCAGTCACCAACGTTGTCACCGACGTTGTCGGCGATAACACCCGCGTTGCGGGGATCGTCCTCGGGCAGATCCGCCTCGACTTTACCGACGAGGTCGGCTCCCACGTCTGCGGCCTTGGTATAGATACCGCCGCCCACACGAGCGAACACGCTCATGAGTGAGCTTCCGAATCCCAGGGCGACGAGGGCGCTGAAGATCTTGTGGGCAGCCTCTGCATCCGCTCCATGAACCGACTTGGCCAGCCAGTAAAAACCGGCCACACCGAGCAGGGCCAGACCGGTAACCACGATTCCTGTCACCGAGCCACCCTTGAAAGCCACGTCCATGGCTTCAGGAAGGCCCTTGCTTGCGGCGGCTGCAACGCGCACGTTGGCGTTGACGGAAACCTTCATGCCCAGGAATCCGGCCAAACCCGAACCGACGAGGCCGATAAGGAACCCGACGGCGGCCACCCATTTCAGGGTGAAGAGCAAGACGAGGAACAGAATAACCGCTATGATGGCCACCACCTTGTACTGGCGGGTAAGGTACGCCATCGCGCCCTCTGCCACGTAGCTGGAGATGTCCTGCATTCTCTGGTTGCCCGCATCCTGCTTCATGACCCAGCCCGCCGTAATGAGGCTGTAAGCCACTCCTAGGGCTCCGCACCCGAGGGCCACGTAAACCACCCAGAAGTAATCCATCCACCTACCTCCTTATTGTTGTAACCGCATTTTATAATGGGAGAACGAGACTTTATCGAAGCAGATTAGCCGTAAAGCTCGGTTATGTCAAGGACAAAGACGCTGTCTCGGCCGTCTCGTCGCCTTTTTTCAACCCGACTTTTCCACCTCGAACTTTCCCGGCAGGAAAAGCAGGACGGAGAATTCACGCATACCTATTTCAGATGCAGGAATTATCGCGCCTGAGGACCCTGTAACGCGGCACACGCGACCGCCCCTTCTCTCGGCGAACCTCGCAAAGTCGACCGCGGCAGCCCTCGCGTCCGGATCATTCGATCAATCTGTAGACTTCAAGGGGTCGCTCCCTTCCCTTGACCGAAACGGTAACCGGGTCGGATACACTGTAGGTTTTCGTCAGCGACTTTCGAGTGTCACCGCTGATGAGAATATCGCTCTCCAATTCCTTGTTGAGCTCCTGGATTCGGGAGGCAATGTTTACGGTGTCTCCCACCATGGCATAGGAAAGCTTGTACCGGCTCCCCACGATCCCTGCCAGGGCCGGCCCCGTGTGTACGCCGATTCCGTGCCGGAAAGGCTCTTCCCCACGGGATGCCCTGCGCCGGTTAAGGGCGTTGAGCCGCTCTCGCATCACCAGGGCTGCCGCCACCGCCTTGTCCGCGTGACGGGGGTCGTCCATGGGGGCTCCGAAGACGGCTTCGATCTCGTCTCCTACATATTGGAGGACAATTCCGCCGTTTTCCACGATGGCCGTGCTCATCTCGCTGAAATAACTGTTGATCGACTCCACGACTTGTTCCGGAGGCAATCGCTCGGCCATGGTGGTGAACCCCCGGAGGTCGGAGAACAGCAGGGTCACCCGTCGGATTTCCCCTCCCGCGAAGGTGCGTCCGGAGAGGATTTCCTTCCCTATCTCCGGGCTTGTGAAGAGGTGAAACATCTCCCGGATGCGCTCCCGTTCCTTGAGCCCCCGGCTCATCTCGTTCACGCGGTCTCCCAGGTACCCTATTTCGTCGTTGCTGACGACGCCTACTTGGGTATCATAGTCGCCCGTAGCGACTTTCTCCGCAACCTCCATGATTTCTCGGGCCGGTGCCGAGAGATTCCGCGCGAAAAGGGCTGCGAGCCACAGTCCGTACAGCGCGGTGAACGAGAAAAGTATCAGAGCGAATGTTCCCAGTTTTTTCAGCACGATCGGCGGATCGATGAGCGACGCATCGAAGGCGGCATTGGCGTTCATGACCAGGGCGATCTGAACCATGGGGCCGAGGCAGATTGCCGCGTACATAATCATGAGACGGTTACGAATGGTAAGCCTGATGGTTCCTTTCTGGTCTCTCACCCTCCCTTCCGGGAAAAGGAGCGGGACGGCGGCGCTGCGACAGGCATGCTCGAGAAAAATGAAGGCGAACAGGGTGATCATGAGCGCGTTGGTGAAATTGTACACGGCAAACAGGCCCACGATGGACCACGGGAGCTTATTGTGGAGCCCCAACTGCAGCGGGAACGCCACCACAGGGACTATCCACGCGACAAGGTTCATCAATGCCACGTAAAAGGGGAGATTTATTACTCGACGTCTTGCCGCTTCAAGCTGCTCCGGCTGCGGGGCCCCCCCGGATCTCAATACGCGCAGTACGCGACTTACGGGAGCTGCGAGTAGTACAAGGATCGCAGCGGCTGTGGGGACAAGAATTGCCAGGAGCATCAGAGCATCGCCTAAGTCCGGAATGAAGGACCTGTGCCACGATTTCAGCGGCTGGGCATAGCCGAGGAGCACCTGGACGAGAAAGAATCCCACCAGATTGCTGCCCACATTGATACAGACCACCATCCAAGAGAACGGCAGCCTGAAGCAACGAGGATTCTCGGGCTCTGGATTGATTGCCGACAATGAGCTCCGTCCGAAGCATGATCGCCGCCGAAAACCTTCATGACCTCCCCGGTGGCGCCATGGACCCCCGGGCATCGGCGGGCTGGTTGAGAGAGCCGATCTTCCTTCGGCTCTCTCCGGGTTTACTTGCCGACGGCCATAATGAGCAACGGTGTCACCCCCGCGGGCAGTTTGAGCACCTCTCCCACCTTCTTATCGTCGAAGGCTCCTACAGTGCCTACATGCAGCCCTATGGCCTCCGCCTGCAAGTAGACGTTCTGGCAGGAGCTACCCGCTTCCATGAACACATACTGGAGGCCGCGGCCGCCGTACTTCGCCGTGGTTCGGTTGAACACCCCGCCGATCACGATCAATGCGGGTGCATTGGCCAACCAGGATTGGGAGAGCGCTGCATAAGCAAGCAAGGTCCGGCTGTCTCCCTTGGTGACGGTCTTGAGGGAGTTGGTCTGTGGCACGTACTGATAGACTCCTTCGGGCACCCCCGTCACGGTGTTTTTCCCGGCCACGAGGAAGGCCTCCAGGGGATAGAGTCCCCCTGCCGAGGGGATGACCTTGGCGGTGGCTCCGGAAATCGCATCAGCGGGAAGACTGCCGTTTGCCGCCCAGAGCATCTGGGATACCTGGGCCGGGGTCAAAGGCGTTTGTTGGAAATTGCGGACGGACTTCTTCGCAAACATGGCGGCTTCCACCGACGTTTTGCCTTTGAATGCCGGAAGGGGAAGTTTGATCTCGTTGTCTGCCGCGTGAGCGGCGACAGCTCCAAAGAACAGAGTCACGAAACCGATCAACAGGGGTCTGGTGTGTGTCCGGCTCATGGACAACTCCTTCTGTCCGTTAATTGGGAGACACATAGCTTATTTCAAAGGGAAATTCAACTCTCGGGGCGTGCATCGACCTTGGCGCTGCGAACAGCGATCGGGATTAAGCACACATATTTGCGCCGGAGAGTACATGAGAAGCGGGGCGTCGCGGTTCCCGGGTCTCTTTCCTTCAGGGGTCAAGTGTTGTATAGAGAAATTCTCAGGGCGGATCGCCCTGCAGCCCTTTCTTGGGCTGTTACTATTTTGAGGAGCGGACGATGCAGAGAACCCTTTCCATAATCAAGCCCGACGGAGTTGCCAAGAAGCTTATAGGTGAAGTCATCAGGATATTCGAAGGTGCGGGACTGAAAGTAGCGGCTATGAAGATGAAGAAGCTGAGCCGTTCCGAGGCCGAAGGTTTTTACTACGTGCACAAAGAACGACCTTTTTTCGGCGAGCTGGTTGACTTCATGATTTCAGGCCCCGTGGTGGTCATGGTCCTGGAAGGCGACGACGCAATAAAGCGCAACCGTGAGATCATGGGAGCCACCGATCCTGCCGAAGCCGCCGCCGGTACCATCAGAAAAATGTGGGCGGACAGCAAACAGAACAACATCGTTCATGGGTCGGATTCAGAAGAAAGCGCCACGTTTGAAATCGGTTACTTCTTCAGCGGAACAGAGATTTCTTGAGTAGCTCGAGCGACAGAAACCAAACCGGCAGACAAATACCGGATCTGGCAGGCATGACGCCTGCCGAATTGGAGACCTTCCTCACCGACCTGGGGAAAGAGAAGTACCGTGCCCTGCAGGTCATGAAGTGGATTCACCAGGGCTTGCTCGTCTCGTTTGAGGGGATGACCAACCTTTCCAAGGCCCTGCGGGAAGATCTTGCGTCAAGAGCCGCTATCTTCGGGCCGGAAGTGCTTGAGATCTCCACATCGGAGGACGGGACGAAGAAGTTTCTCCTGGGGCTCGACGACGGATACGCGGTGGAGACGGTCCTGATCCCCGGCGACGACCACGACACGCTCTGCATTTCCACTCAGGTCGGCTGCGCGATGGGATGCCGCATATGCCGTACCGCCACGATGGGGTTCCAGCGGAATCTCACCGCTGCCGAGATCGTAGGGCAGCTTCTGGAAGTGCGGAGACAAGTTCCCGAAAGCAAGATTACCAACGTCGTTTTCATGGGGATGGGAGAACCGCTGGCCAATTTCGACCAGACCGTACAAGCCGTGAGGATCATGACCCATCCCAACGGCCCCCAGATCTCCTGGAGGCGACTCACGGTCTCCACCGCGGGGCTGGCTCCCCGCATCCGTGATCTGGGCAACACGGTTCGGGTGAAGCTGGCGGTAAGTCTTAACGCCGTCTCCGACGAGCAGCGAAACGCCATCATGCCCATCAACAAGACGTACCCGCTTGCCGAGCTCCTGGCAGCACTCAAGGAGTATCCCCTCCCCCGTCGCGATCGAATAACCATCGAATATGTCCTCATCGGCGGTTTCAACGACTCCGACGCGGACGCCAGGCAGCTCGTTCGACTGCTGAATCCCATCCGTGCCAAGGTGAACCTCATCCCCCTCAACGATGGACTCGCCGATGACCTGAAGGCTCCCAAACCGGAACGGGTGGCCCGCTTCCAGGAGATACTCATGTCAAAGTCACTGGTGACCGTCGTGCGGAGGTCGCGGGGACCCGACATCCTGGCCGCATGCGGGCAATTGGCGGCAAAGACGGAGGTGTCCCGGTGACGGCTCGGCTCGAGAAGCTCATTCGGGCCATGTCCGAGTCCTCTTTCTACCCTCACAATCCGGATTCGGTGGAAGTCGTTCAAACCCACATCTCAGTTGTCTTCATTGCCGGCGATCTCGTCTACAAGATAAAGAAACCCCTAAACTTCGGATTTCTCGATTTCACCACCCGTGAGAAACGGAAGTACTTCTGTAATCAGGAAGTCGTGCTCAATTCGCGTTTTTCCACGGGGATCTACCTCGGCGTTGTTCCCGTTTTCGAGACCGCGGACGGCCTGAACATCCAGGGAGAGGGCGAAGAGATAGACTACGCGGTCCTCATGCGACGCATCCCGGAAAACCGTCTTCTGATCAACATGCTCGATCGAGACGAGATCACAACCGACATACTCGACCGCGTCGCGGACCGGCTCGCCTATTTCCATTCCCGGGCCTCGACGACGCCCCAGATAGCCGGCTTCGGCTCCATAGAGGTCATTCGACAGAACCTCACGGAAAATTTCACTCAGACGCTGCCGTACCTGGGACGCACCATCGAGCCCGCAATACACGAAGCCATCCGCACACATTCCTTCGATTTTCTACACAGCAGGCGGGAGCTCATGGAAGAGCGCATGAGGTCGGGGTTTATCCGCGATTGCCACGGCGACCTCCATGTGGACCACGTGGTCATCCTGGACGGCATCATGCTGTGCGACTGCATTGAGTTCAACGATCGATTCCGCTACGGAGACACGGCCTCCGATTTGAGCTTTCTTCTCATGGACCTGAGCTATCGCGGATATCCGGCATTTTCGCAACGCATAGCGTCAAGGTATGCCGAATCTTCGGGCGATTCCCGGGTTCTTGACCTCATCGACTTTTACAAATCCTATCGAGCGTTCGTTCGGGGAAAAGTAGTCAGCTTCACGCTTGACGAGCCTGAAATATCGGATTCGGAAAAGAAATCCGCCCGTGCAACGGCCCGAGACTATTTCCTGATGTCTTTGGCGAGCCTGTTACCGCCGCCGAGGCCCACGCTGATCGTCACCTCGGGACTGAGCGGGACCGGCAAGAGCTTCCTTGCAGCGAGGCTTGGAAAGAGACTAGGGGTTGAGCCGCTGCGCTCGGATGTAGTTCGAAAGGAGCTTTTCGGAGTACCGAAGGGCGAACATCGACTTGACAAGTACGCCGAAGGCATCTATACACCCAATGCGACGGAGATGACCTACAGGGCACTGTTGGAGAACGCCCGGACGTGCCTTGGCAAAGGTGAGTCCGTTATTCTCGACGCCTCTTTCATGAGGTACATCGACCGGGCTCACGCGCGGGACATTGCACTCCAATCAAAAGCTCGGTTCAGGGTCATCGAGTGTGTCTCTCCCAATGAAGAGGAGATTCGTCGCAGGCTTGAAGAGAGACGAGAAAGTAACGCGGACCCTTCCGACGGCAGATGGGAAATCTTCCTGAAACAGAAGGCCCAATACGAAAGGATCCGAGAAGACGAGCGCACCGACCGCAGACTCTGGGACTCGACGACGGACATCAATTCTTTTCTCGCTTCTTTTGTCCGGGAGCTGGCGTCCCCATAAGAAATCTCGAGCCGAGTCCGGACCCATCCCGAGACGGAACGAGACGAACCCGCCGCTTCGAGATCGATTCCCCATCGTTTCGGGATCAGAGACCGCCACCGCCATGTGTTGCCTACCCAGGATTATAGAGTCCCGGCAAAGTTGTCGCTCTCAAGACTTATCGCGGACTGTCTTCACTGCGGTACGGCCTATTGAGGACAATGCACCCCCCGGAGAGTGTGCTGAGAATCGAAACGGTTGCTGCGTCGAGAAGCTCTCTTCCGTTGGGAATGCCGTCGGAATATGATTCGGAAGACAGCCCGAAAAACCGGCTGTCGATGTTGCCACTTTGACTGCGCATCCGTGTGAGGAACACGCAGGGAGACCGTGCCCGGTTGGACAGCGATCCGGCCGTCCGGATCCCCGGAGAGGAAGACCGCTATGCGATTGGACCAGATACTGGGTTTAGTCTTGATGTTGGCTCTCGTTTCGGGTTGTGTCCCTCAAGCTCCCACCATGAGTAAGGAGTCCGCCAAGACCGCACAGGTCCACTATGAGAGGGGAGTCAACTACCTGAAATCCGGAAAGACCACCCAGGCCGTCAAGGAGCTTCTCACTGCACAGAAGCTGGCCGTGAACAATGCCGACATCGAGCATGCCCTGGGCCTGGCCTATCAACGGAAAGGACTCTACGAGCAAGCGATCCAACAATACAAGAAAGCCCTGAAACTGGAGCCCAAGCTCACGGAGGCGAGAAACAACATGGGAACCACTTTTCTCGCTACCGGCAAATATGACGAAGCAATTAAGGAATTCGAGTACTGTCTCAATGACGCAACGTACAGCACCCCGGAAAAGCCGGCATACAATCTCGGCGTGACGTACTTCAAGAAGAAAGACTTGGACAAATCCATAGAGTATTACCAGAAAGCGGTTGCGCTCGGCCGAAACAATGTCGCCGCCCTTTACAACCTCGGATACTGTTACCAGGAAAAGAAGGAATATCCCAAGGCCCTGGAGAATTATCAGAAGGTTCTTGAAATTGACAAGAACTTCAAGGATGCCCTGTATCAGACGGCTTTCATTCAAGAAAAACTGCAGGACTATCCTTCGGCATTGGATGCACTGGAAAAGCTGGCGCAAATCGATCCCAAGAATCAGAGCACTCTGGAACGCCTGGGAAAATTGATGATTCGCGTCGGGAAGGTTAAGGAGGGGATCAAGAAGCTGGAAGAAGTCGTCAGACTGGACCCCGGAAGCAGTACAGCCAAGGAAGCCCAAAAAGAGATCGACCAACACAAGCGATCCAACAAATTCAGGGGCATTCCCAAAACGTCGATCAAATAGACAGCAGAACGTTCCACTCCTCCGGAGGCTCCGTGATCGCGGATTCGTAAGTGTCGGGCGAGCCCCCCTGTTCCTGCCCGAAGACATTGTGCTATAGTCATTGCCATCGAGCTCGACGATTTTCCTCGTGATGTCCCTGCATGCGGAGCACGTTTTACAGGGTGGGCACCCACAGGCCCGTCGAGCCGAAATGCGCGGGCGGCTCCGCACGGATGCCCGTCGGCGGTTGCCATTTCGTTCAATGGAGGAGCAGCGAATGCCGAAGATTGACAGAGCTCTCATCAGTGTTACCGACAAGTCGGGAATAGACCGACTGGGAAACGCGCTCGCGGGGTTTGGTGTGGAGATCCTCTCCACGGGCGGAACCGCAAAAGCCCTCGCCCAAGCAGGGATTCCCATCAGAGAAGTGTCCGATTTCACCGGTTTCCCCGAGATGCTCGACGGGAGAGTCAAGACGCTCCATCCGAAGATTCACGGCGGGATACTGGGTATTCGTTCCAGGTCGGAGCATCTCCGGGCCATGGCGGAACATGGAATAGTCCCCATCGATCTCGTCGCGGTCAATCTCTACGCTTTCGAAAAGACCGTGGCCAAGCCCGGCTGCACGTTGGCCGAGGCCATCGAGAATATCGACATCGGCGGCCCCACCCTTTTGAGAGCCGCCGCAAAGAACTACCCGTTTGTCACGGTTATCGTGGACCCTGCCGACTACGAGACGGTCATTAAAGAAATGCAGGAATCAGGCGGTTCCGTGTCGATGGAAACCAATTTTCGATTGGCGCGCAAGGTCTTCAAACTGACCCATGAGTACGACGGGGCCATTACGGAATATTTGACCGGTGTCGCCGACGGTGGGAGCGAATAGCACATTCGGCAGGTCCTCGGTCCGGTCCACGGATTTACGCAATAGTTACTATTAGTGATAAATTAAACGGTTGGCGTTGGCGGGCCGAAGACGCGCTCGGTCGGGCGTCGTCGGCATCATGAGAATTTCAGGAGCGAGACCATGGATGGGATTCAAGTGGGAATTGTTATGGGGAGTGACTCCGATCTTCCCGTCATGCAGAAAGCTGCCGATGTACTTGGCGAGTTCGGCGTCCCTTACTTTATGACAGTGGCTTCGGCCCATCGGACGCCGGAACGGGTGGCGGCTCTGGCCCGTCGCGCTGAGGAAGAAGGATGGAAAATTATTATCGCAGGGGCAGGAATGGCCGCGCATTTGGCCGGATTTTTCGCCGCTCACACCGTACTGCCGATTATTGGCGTTCCGATGGCCTCATCGGCCTTGAACGGAATGGATGCTCTCCTTTCCACAGTGCAAATGCCCGGCGGAGTCCCTGTTGCCTCCATGGGATTGGGGAGTGCCGGTGCCAAGAACGCCGGTCTCTTTGCGGTCGAGATGTTGGCGTGTTTCGACCCTTCCCTCCGCAGCAAGCTCTTTGACTACCGCGATCGCCAGAGGAAATCCGTGGTGGAGAAGGCTGCCGCCATTGAACAATCGACAATTGCGGAATGATACCGATAGCAAGCAGGGAGGCAACTTCGGAAATGACATGCAGGGTGGAATAATTCGACTGCGCCTCCGGTACGGGAGAACACGAAATGAGCACCGATGACCTGAGCGATTGCGCTGCCCGCTTCAAGAAGCTTCCTGCCAAGCCGCCGGACATCATGTCGGACGATCGGATCTTTCTCGCGTGGCAACGAAGTCACATGGCCAATGAACGGACCTTTCTCGCTTGGTCCAGGACGAGTATCTCTCTGTTGGCCTTCGGCTTCGTAATCGAGCGCTTCGATATCTTTCTGAAGCATATGCTCAAGCTTGAAGATCCGACTGCGACGCTCACCGCATCTCCCACCATCATCATATTGAGCCTGCTCTCCTTTTTTCTGGCAGGAATGACAATCGTCGTATCCGGATTACGTTTCATCAGGGTCCGGCGCCACATAAACTGCGGAGAAGCAGAGTTCTCTGTGGCGCCCGACATTCTCGTCACCGTTTCCGTACTGGTAATTATCGTCATGACCATACTCCTGGCATTGCCGAAGCTTTTTACTAATTGAAATTCTTGGAAAACCTTTTTAGGAATCAGTCGATCCGGCAACTTCTCTTTTGGGTGGCAGCGGGGGTGGGGCTTATCGGTCTTCACATCCTCCTGGCGTTCATCTCCGGAGATTTCGGTTACGGCCGCCCGCTCTTGGAACAACCGATATGGGCACTCGTCCTGATCGAGCTGGGAGCCGGAGCGATCTTCTTTGTCACCATCCTCGTGCTGCGCCGTCCAGGGCCAAAACCAAGGGGCCTCCTGGGCTGGATTCTCTGTGTGGGGATCATTCTTCGAATCGTGACCGTATGGTCCGTACCCGGTTTGGAGTACGACTATTACCGATACCTGTGGGATGGGGCGGTCCTGGCTAGCGGTATAAGCCCGTTTCGCTATTCTCCGCTCCAAGTCTCCGAGGGAGGCGAGGACGTTCCCCTACGACTCCGCGAATTAGGTCGAGAGTCCGGCGAAGTGCTTTCGAGGATCAGCTTTCCTCACCTCCGGACTATTTACCCCCCCGCAGCCCAGACGGTCTTTGCCGCTGCGTATCTGATAAAGCCATGGAGCGTGCACGGGCTGCGACTTATGTTGATGCTCTTCGACATTGCCACGTTGGCCGTCTTGATTGCGGTCCTGAGAGACCTCCGCCTTTCAACGCTCATGATCGCCGTTTACTGGTGGAATCCCCTCGTAATCCTGGAGCTCTACAATTCCCCTCACCTGGATGTGGTTGCAGTCGCGTTGGCTGTGGCGGCCGTGCTTCTGGCAGGTCGGAAAATATACCCGGCCGCGTGCCTGGTGCTGGCATTGGCCGTCGGCGTAAAGCTATGGCCCGTCGTGCTCTTCCCGGTGATTGCATGGCCGCTGCGCAAGGACCTTCCGCGCCTGATTACCGTCGTGGTGCTGTTCGGCATTGCATGCGTCGGACTGTTCCTTCCCGTGATCTTCTCCGGGCTGGACGCTTCTTCGGGGTTCGTGGCGTACGGTCATTTCTGGGAGATGAACGACTCCCTGTACAGGATCCTGTTGGGTGGAATCAAGCCGGCACTCACCCTGCTCTGCGGAGATACCTCATCTGCTCAGGTCATAGCTCGATTTGCGGTGCTCTTCATTCTCTGCACGTGGACGGGGTGGCTGCTCGCGACCGGCCGCGAGTCCGCCTTTACGCTGTGGCGACAATCCCTGTTGATCGTTGCAGCGGTGTTTCTGCTCAGTCCTACGGCATTTCCCTGGTACTTCCTCTGGGTCGTTCCGTGGCTCGCCGTGGATCCCCGAAAATCGCTCCTGGCCCTCAACTGCACGTTGCCGCTTTACTATCTCACCTACTTTGCTCGCTCCCGGAACAGCCCCGAGATATTCGACGGATACGTCGTTTGGATCGAGTACTTGCCCTTTGTCATTCTTGCCGTTATGGAATGGCGGGAATCGCGGAGTGATGGCCGGGGAATCCATTCAGAGGCTCGGACTTAGCTCGACGGGAAGGTGAAGCCATTCAAAGACGGTTCCCGATGGGGAATAGGGGCTCAAGCAGCCAGGGAACCCGACCGTTTACTCGTTGCGGAATACCGAGAAACAGGCAATATCGTTTCAAAGTCCTCAGAGTGGTAACTATGTGCCTCTGGGTCAATCGTGCTTGCACAGGTGCGTCTCGAAATGAGATGCCCACCGACAAAGAGGATTGCCAAACATCCCCAGAAAACCGGCCCCCCAAGAAGGAAAATCACGCTCTCTCCCATTCTAAAGGGCCTTCCGGCTCGAAAATAGACGTCAAGAACGCTGACAAGGCCAAAGGCCAACCAGATTGGCACAAGATAAATCATTGGATTCCTCCGACGGTAGTGGGAGCTTCATTTGATATCATTGTGGAAGCCAATCTGTCACCAAGAAAGGCCTAAACAAGGTCAACCGTAACCTTTGGGCCGGAATCAACATTCCTGCAAAGCTTTTTGTTACGACCGGGGTTTTCAGAGAGAGGGATTCGAAGGACGGAGAATTCCTTCTGCGACAGCGGTTTTATTGGATTCCATGAGACCGGGCCTTTGTCCGTGTGACCTCCCGGGGCCTAATGTGAAAATGTTCCGTCCTATGACATGGCGATAGAAATTCTCGTTCCACGTGATGGATGATACCATTTCGCAATTATAGCGGAGTGCCTTGAAAATTGCGGGAAACGAGGAAGTCTTGCGGTCCTCGGGAAGCGTAGGGATAGCCTCCTGCGCCTCACTATCGGGCGGCTATAAGTCTCAGGCACGCTCCGCCAATCTCGAAAAAACTGCACCGATCTCCACGACATTATTGTCGAAGGCTCATTGGCCTTCAACTCGAAGAATGCCGTGAATTTCAATGAGCGGCACAATAACAATGTGACTTCACAACACGGACGGCATGTCTCTGAAGTCAGGTCGTTCCGTTGGCAGCGGAAAAGACATGCCGTCCGTATTACTTGTTGAAGCACGAAACGGTATGAATTGCAAATTCCGTATAGCTCTGCGCGTCACCTAATGGAAAAAGGGGAGTCCGAAAGCACTTTCCGCCCCGATCGCTGTTGGCTCGGCATCGAGGACCATCATCCCAGTGCCCTCTACAACAGCCTCTTGTGCCAGGAAGTAGTCCGATGGGTAAGGGGCTCGGGTCGAGATAATCGCGAAAGGGTAAAAGGTAGGTTGTCTTCCACCGATCTACGCGCCCGGAGATCAAACTGTTCGCCATAGGTGGAAGGAGAGCGTCGGGACCGAAAACAAATCATGAAGCTCGTGCGATCGTACATCGCTAAAGAACGTCAATAAAAGTCGCGGCCGGGTACGCTCCCGTCTCGTGCTTAAATCTCCAGTTAAGCCTGCACGATGGCAATTCATTTGTGGACGAAGGGCGGGGAAGCGGTCTGCCCAGTTCGGCCCGCCCGCAGTCTTCCACAGAATGCCCATGCACTCCTGTGGAGTTGAATAGCTCTCGTTCGTGTCCCCCGTCGAATCTCTTAAACGGCTTCCACGGTCTTCACCGCGGGGACCAACTCCTTGAGAACCCTTTCGATACCCATCTTCAGGGTCATCTGGCTCATGGGGCAGCCACCGCATGCGCCGGTCAATCGAACCTTGACCGTGCCGTCAGCGGCGACATCGACCAGCTCGCAATCGCCACCATCTCTCTGCAGCTGAGGACGGACCGTATCTAGTGCCGCCTGGACCTCTTCTCTCATGATTCTACTCCTTTCGGATTAATTGGACATGCGTTCAACCGAGAAACCATAGCATACTCTTAATTGGATGCCAGCCAAAAAAGAATGATTCACAGCGGGGCGCAAGGCACTTCTCTCTCATGGATGCACCGACGCTCTCGCCTTTGCCCGAGTCACTTCGGCCGTCGCCGCGGTGGGGACGGCTATCTTCCGGCACGCAGGCCGGCTGTGAGTTTCCAACGATCCAGCATCTTGAGAAGCTCATCTTCGCTTATGGTCACATGACAGGTAGGATCGGGATTCGTGTTCAGGGCGCACCTCGCTGCCTGCAATATCACGCGTCTGCAGACCTCTTCGATATCCCCTCCCGTCAGACTCTCGGCGCCTGCGGCTGCTACGTCGAACGCGCCGGCGTACCGTACGCGCTCCTTGCACAGGTACTTCTCAAACATGAGCGCCCTGTCGGCCGAATTGGGAAGATTGAGGCGCAGTTCCTGTCCGAAGCGACCCGTGGCTCTCAGAGCAGGCGGCAAGTCTTCCGCCCGATTCGTCGCGGCCACCACCAAAATCGGTTTCTCACTGGTGATGGCATTCATCTCCATCACCAATTGATTCACCACGCGATCGATTACTTTGGAATCCGACCAACCCGACGACGTCATAGAGTCCAGTCCGTCGAGTATGACTATGGTAGGAGCCATTTGACGGGCCTGCCGGAAAAGCTCCCTGATGTTGCGCTCGCTTTCTCCCATGAATTTGGATATGAGCTCCGGTCCTCGGATCTCGATGACGTTGAAACCGCTCTCTTTGGCCAAGGACCGAGCCATGAGGGTCTTCCCTACTCCTGAAGGCCCAGTTATGATCACTCCCTCCGGGTGACTCACTCCCATTCCTTTTAGAAAGGGCAGGTTCTGAAGCGGCCAGAGGATCATCTCTTTCATGAATTCGATCTCCGCGGCGTACCCGGCAACGTGCTTCCAACCGCTGCCCCGCAGATCGATCTCGAAGTTTCTACTGGACGAGGGCCGCATCTCTTTCAGAGCCTCTTCGAAGTCCCGGTTGTCCACCTGGATCTCTTCGAGAAAGTCGTCGGAAAGAGCCTGGTCCGTATCCTCCAGGCCGGGGAGTATGCGGCGCAAAGCCTTGTACCCCGCCTCCTGACAAAGCGCCTTGAGGTCGGCCCCCACAAAGCCGTGGGTTTTTTCTGCAAGGTCCTCGAGTACTGCATCGCCCAACGGCATGTTTCGTGTGTGGATCTGGAGAATTTCTTTCCGACCGTCCCTGTCCGGGACTCCCACGAGTATCTCCCGATCGAAGCGGCCCGGTCGTCGCAGAGCGTGATCGAGGTTGTTGGGCAGATTGGTGGCTGCCAAAACGATCACGGCGCCCCGGTCTTCCATGCCGTCCATGAGTGCAAGCAATTGAGCGGTAACGCGTCGTTCCACTTCTCCCTCCGCGGTATCACGTCGCGGAGCCAGCGCGTCTATCTCGTCGATGAAGATGATGGCGGGGGCATTCTGGTAGGCTTTTTCAAAAGCCGCGCGCAGCTTGGCCTCACTCTCCCCGTAATGCTTGTCCATGATCTCCGTGCCGATGATGCTCTTGAAGTAGCATCCGGTTTCTCCGGCCACCGCCCTGGCGATCAGCGTTTTGCCCGTCCCCGAGGGGCCGTGCAGGAGAACCCCTCGAGGGGGATCGATTCCGAGCTTGACAAAGATCTCGGGATGGCGCAGCGGGAGTTGGACGACTTCCCGAACTTTGTGCACCGCGTCGTGAAGTCCGCCCACGTCCGAGAAAAACGTGTCTTTCCTACAGACGTATGTTTCTCCCTCGGTATCGACCAGGTTCACCAGGGTAAACCTCGAAATGCGGCTGAACGTGTCGGGTACTACCTGAACGATGCGGAATCGTATCTCTTCCCCGCGGTCGGTGGTAAGCGTGAGATATTCCCGACCGGTGGCCACCGCTCCGTCCGCTCGTTCAAGCATCTCCCGCAGCTGCATGCGGCTCACGTTGACACCGGAGGGGACTTCGAGCGTCAGGGTCTCCGAATCGGCGCACGCGGTCTTGCGGAGCTTCACTTGACTGAAGAGCTGAAAGCCGACGGTTTCCATGGTGTCTTTGTCGAGGGATATCATGCGGGTGTCCACCCAGGGATTGGGATGGGATCGTGCCTGAAGGACAACGCCGCCCGCGTCGACCAGCTCCACGGGATCGCCGTCATCCAGTGCGAGCTCTTCCATAAAAGCCTTGGAGATGTAAACAGTGCCCATTCCCGGGTCGTCTTCCATGACCTTGGTGATCACGAACGTGTACGTGGGGTGCTCGTGATGGGCGCAATCGCAATCTTTGTGCGAGTGCCACTCTCCGGGAAGATGGTCCTTGCAGTGACAGTCCATCTATGGCCTCCTTATAGAGGTTACTCCCCTCCCGACCACGCTTGCAGCGGGCGGCTCCAGCGGGAATTTCTCCCTACATGACGGATCGCACCCGATCACCGACTCATAATCGGAAGTTTGGCTGTAGAGATAGGTCACAGGTGAAAACAGCGCGCACCGAAAACCGACGGCGATCTGAACGCTGCCCGAGTATACCCGCAGACAGGTATCATTTGCCGCGGTCGCGCGTCGATGATAGACGAATGCAATTCAGGAAAACCGCCCGGTTATGCCTTGGCTTCGGCTTTCAGCCAGGACCTCAACGAGTCGCTCAGTCCGCAGGCCCTGTTCTTACAGGCGAATTGCCGCACGGACTCGTCAATGAGCTCCTGAGGAGCTTCTACTTCCGATAGTATTTCGTAATCTTTATGGCTTTGCCTTACCACCATGAGCTTTGCGGGCTTCTCGGTAGCGTTGATCTTGAAGTAGACGCTCTCCTCATTACAGGACTTCGCGTGATCGAGTCCCCGAGACCAGTTGGTGCCCCATTCCAGGTACCGGGTCACTGCATCGAACGGATGGAGGTCCCAGTCAATGAGTTTCGCTACATCCCTGTCACTCATAATTTCCTGTATGTTCTTCATTCATGCCTTCCTTTCGTTTCCCCAATTTCTCTATCTATCAAAGATGCCGGATTCCCAAAAAAGATGCACATTTTGGAGTGGCGGGGCAACGATCTCCCAAGGTCTCGCCAGGGGCCCGTCAGGCTCTCGATGTGTTTCACTTTGATGTAAGGCTGGCCCTTTTCAATGCGTTATGATATAATATTCATAATATACTCGAAATATTCGAGTGAAGAGATGGAGGAAGGCTTATGAAATTTTTCGTGCTCATTGTCGCTGTTGCTCTAACACTTCTTGCTTTTCAGCCGAACCAGGCGTCGGCGGTCGGTTACGAGCGCTACGACGTTTCCAACGGTCATGCGGCCAAAGCCGGGATACCGCATCAGACCGACGCGCCCAAAAAACCGGCTTTCTGGGAAAAATACCCGGTTGTTTTGGACGACGTCGCCTTTTTCGTCAGGGACGTACTGAGCCAGTTTGGTTTGGCGGAGCACAGATCCCGGTAACGACTGCTCTGAAAGCTCCTTGCGGGGCAGTGCTCAAAATAATCACCGTGAAGTGTTTGTTCGGGATTTCTCGGGCCGGCCTGTCGTGCGGAAGATATGCCTATCTCCCGACGCATATGCCTGCCTTCCGCCCGGTTTGGAAATTAGGGGATGGGCAATGGGAATACTCTTCGAGTACCGGCGCACGATAATGAAACGTCAATCAGCAACGGGACATGCAAGAGGGCACATGCTGCGGGGCGGCCTGAGGGTGCTTGCAACAGCGGCACTCCTGATGTCCATTGCGTACCCGTGTTTGCTCCACGCTGCAGGCCCGGGAAAGGACCAGCACCACGCCGCGCTGAAGGCCTTACAAAGTGGGGAAGCGCAGAAAGCGGTCGAGCTCTTCTCCAAGGCGATAGAGAAGGATCCCCGTGAATTCCGCTACTACAACGATAGAGGCATCGCCTACCGGAGAGTAGGGAATATGGAAGCCGCTCTTGCCGACTACACCAAGGCTCTTGAGCTCAAGCCCGACTACACCAACGCGCTCAACAACCGCGGTATCGCGTATCTCCAGCAGGGACGCTACAACGAAGCTGCCGCGGACTTTACCGAGGCCCTCAAGCATGGCGGTCTCGAGGGAAAGATCTACACGAACAGGGGTATGGCCCGAGCCGGCAAAGGCGATCATAAAGGTGCCATAGAGGATTTTGAGAAGGCGTTGTCGTTTCCTCCCGTGGACACGAGGTCTTTTCTCCTGATGGCGGAATCCCTGGAGGAAGCCGGAGCCAAAGAAAAGGCCCTGAAAATGTACCAGTTGGCCCAGGGCCTCGCGACGGACCGCGACACGGCTGCTCGCATCGAAAAAAAGATTACGGCATTGGACGGCGCAGGCTCGCGAGCAAAACAATCCGTCGAGGCTTCGTCCCTTCGAAAAGCTCCTCAATCGAGAAATGTCGTACCGGCCCCGCCACCCCCGCGAGCAGGCACCGGAGCCCGCGAGGCATCAGAGCCCGCTCAGGACACCCGGGTGGAAAGCCTCACGGACTTAAACGGTCAGGTCCGGAAAAGGGCCGGTGAGAAGTACTCTTCCGTGGCCAAAGAGATCTACCGTCAAGGGCTCCAGTTTATGGAAAAGTCCGATGCCACCAAGGCCCTGGTCCGCTTCGAAGATTCGCGTCAGCTTGAGCGACGCCGGAAGAATTACTATGCGGTTGCATGGAGCGACCTGGAGATCGGACGATCCTACGCGGCCATGCACGAATATTTGAAAGCCGCTCCATACATCGAGGAAGCCCTGAGGATCTTTGAAAAGCTCAAGGCGGGTGATGAGAGCGTCCTCGCCCTGGTCGAGCTTGCAGGGGTCAATAAGGCCACAGGACGCACCGCCACGAGTGTCGAGCTCTACAAGCGGGCCGGACGGAAAGCTGCAGCTCTCGGTCATTACGCACTGTCTCGCATCATGGACGATATGGCTGCCGGTCGGCCGGTCAAGTCGATGGTAAGCCGCAATGAACAGGGAACGGCGGAGGGGAGTAACCCCAGTGCGCTCCCGAAACCGGAAAAAACAGTCGCGGCACATAGTGGCGGAGCCGCGGGGCCGGCAGGTCAACCTCACAGAGCCGGCCGAAAGACCCTCCAATGGGGAAAGAAGGGGACAACGGCCAAGGCCCCCGTGAAGGCCCCGGGGAGCGCGGTGGGACGGCCCGAAGAGGAAGCTCAGCCCGCGAGAATAATCCTCTGGGCCAAGAGCCCTTCAGGCCCCAAACAACATCCGGATGGGAAGAGAGAAGGATCTTCCCGTCAAAAATCCTCTATGCCGGAGGCAATGGTTGGCACCGCGCCCGGTGCGGGACTGAAAAAGACCGCTTCCGTTCCGGCGACCGAAGGAACCGTTGCTCAGGACTTGCAGCTTCTGAGAGAGCTTAAGAGCAAGAATGCGGAAGCCCGGATGATACCGGTGCTTGAGCGGCTCGCCAACAAGTACGCGCGGACGCGTCAGTACGATAAGGCGCTCTATTCCTTGACGGCCTCGCTGGCATTGAGGGAAAAACTGCTCGTCGGCAAGGGATATGATAGAGCGTTGGCACAAGCCGCAATGATAAAGGAGCAGCTGGGCAGATCGGCCGAGGCATTGGAGGACATGACCAGAGGTCTAGCCCTTGCCCGGGCCAAACGTGAACGGACGGAAAAGGAATTGGAGGCCCGGTCGAGAAAGTTGGCCGCAACACTCGGCCTGGACCCGGTAAAGGCATTGGCGGCCTTCGACAATCTCTGGAAAGCACGAGACTCCGAAAAGAGTAACGAGGAGACAGAGGCTCTCCATGCCATCGGCAGCCTATTTGAAGCCGCGGACAGGCCCACTGAGGCCCTGAAGTACCTCAACCGATCCTCTGCAAGCATGATGGCCGACAAGGCCCGTGCCTATCGCAAGGCCGGTAAGACGCAAGAAGCGGAACGTCTGGAAGATCAGGCATTGCAGACGTTCAAAGAGCTCGATTATTCTCGCTACACGCAGATGATGAGAAAAGCCAAAGCGCCGAACCCTGTTTCACGGCACTAGGCAGGCCGAGTGACCGTATGGACGTACGGGAGCCGAAAGAAACCCGCCGTCAGAGGAAGCAACGAGCCGCACAAACCGAGAGGCGCGCATTGTCGGGGCAGCTTCGATCCCTGACATGGCCCGCCGGCAAGTGAAAGGTTCCCCTTTTGTGTAACGGAACCGCTAGCCATGTTAACACGATTCCTCAGCAGTAATTGGGTCGCCGTACCCGTTTTGCTTCTCGCAGCCGGGTCGCTCGTGCTCCTTTACCTTAGGGGCCGAAAGACGGAGGCCTATGTGGGCGGAGCCCTGCTTGTTCTTTCCGTCCTATTGGTATTCCTGGGACGAAAAAAGAAGGATCGCGGAAAGAACAGCGACTACGAGTACTGACCCCGATGCCGGTGTTGGAAAGTTCCCGCCATGGCCGGGCAGTCCGGCTATGGCAGGCCTAAAGAGAGTCTCGGCTCTTTAGCCGGTATTAACGCAATGCCTCTTGAATCCCCCTGTCCCATAGCCAAAGCGAAAATCCCTCACCAACCGCATCGTTTGATTCCAGCCCCCTGATTGCAACGAAAAGAGAGCCGCAGTTTTCGGGTGATCGTCCTCACGCTGGAGGCGCGATGACGCGGGCCGCGTCGCAAGAGGGCACCCTACCCTCCTAACTTGGAGGCAGTCCGTCCTGCCGGACACATCCTCTTCAAAAATGTAACAAGCCCCTATTACAATTTTGTGAGCTCCCCAGGACAAATGTAACATTTTCCGCGCCGGCCATCTCTGGGAAATCATGACATTCCACTGATAACTCAATACGTTATATGATTTTACTCCTTCCGACCGACAACTTGGCACGTTCGTTGCTTATGCCACCGCAGAACAAAACAAAGGACCGGTGGTAACCAACATGAGGAAAATAGCAATTTACGGCAAGGGCGGCATCGGAAAATCCACCACCACACAGAACACCGTTGCAGGTCTGGCCGAGATGGGCCGCAAAGTTATGGTGGTGGGCTGCGATCCCAAGGCTGACTCTACCCGGCTCCTGCTCGGAGGTCTCTCCCAGAAGACCGTGCTCGACACCTTGCGGGCGGAAGGTGAAGACGTCGAGCTGGAGGACATTCGCAAGACGGGCTTCAGCGGCACCATCTGCGTCGAGTCGGGCGGGCCGGAGCCCGGTGTGGGCTGTGCCGGCCGCGGCATCATCACCTCCATCAACCTGCTGGAGCAGTTGGGAGCCTACGCGGAGAGTGAGAAGCTCGACTACGCCTTCTACGACGTCTTGGGCGACGTTGTGTGCGGCGGCTTCGCAATGCCTATCCGAGAGGGCAAGGCCCAGGAGATCTACATCGTGGTCTCAGGAGAAATGATGGCCATGTACGCTGCCAACAACATCTGCAAGGGTATCGTCAAGTTCGCCGAAGCCGGCGGGGTGCGTTTGGGAGGACTCATTTGCAACAGCCGTAAGGTGGACTACGAGCTGGAAATGATCGAGGCGTTCGCCGAGAAACTGGGCACACAGATGATCCATTTCGTTCCTCGCGACAACATGGTTCAGAAGGCCGAAATCAACCGGAAAACCGTCATCGAGTTCGAGCCCGAGCATTCGCAGGCGAAGGAGTACCGGACGCTGGCCAAGAAGATCGAAGACAACCCCATGCATGTGGTTCCCAAGCCCATGACTACCGATGAGCTCGAAAAGCTTCTCATCGAGCACGGCCTGGCGGGCTGATCGACGAGACGCCCATGTCGGCACATAACCAAAAGAGGTGACGGATATGTTGATGATCAGATCCATTGTAAGGCCCACCAAGGTGGACGACGTACTGGCGGCTTTGATGGAAGCGGGCTTTCCTGCAGTGACCAAGGCATCGGTGGTCGGCCGCGGAAAGCAGCGAGGAATTAAGATCGGCGAAATCACCTATGACGAAATTCCCAAGGAACTGCTCATTACCGTGGTTCCGGACTCCGACAAGGATTTTGTTATCAAGACGGTGATCAAAGCCGCTCGCACAGGAGACAAAGGCGCCTACGGCGACGGCAAGATCTTTGTGACTCCGGTGGAGGAAGTCTACACCATCAGCTCGGGCATCAAGGAAACGGCTTCGGGTGAGACCGAAGAGGTGAAGATATGAAAGAAGTGATGGCGATCATTCGCATGAACATGATGAACAAAACCAAGAAGGCGCTGAGCGACGCCGGTATCCCGTCCATGACTGCCAAGGACGTGTTGGGGAGAGGCAAAGGCCTCGTCGATACCGCTCTTCTGAAGGGTGCCGAACGGGGTTACGAGGAAGCCATATCGCAGCTCGGGCAGAGCCAACGCCTCATCCCCAAGCGCCTGCTCCTGGTGGTGGTCCAGGAGAAGCTCGTGCCCAAAACGGTCAAGACCATCATCAAGGTCAATCAAACCGGCAAGTCAGGGGACGGCAAAATTTTCGTCATGCCGGTAACGGGCTCCATCAGCGTGCGCACGGGTGAGAACGGAGACGGCACTCTCGATGAAGCCTGACCGAAGACCTCGGCACCGAATACAAACGAGGCCGTTACCTCTCTCCTGCGCCTTGTTCGACACGGGGCAAGGCTCGGGGTCGGCGTCAACCGATGAACGGTTGCATGTGAACTGGAGAAGAGCATGAAAGCACTCAGCGATGAAGCCATATCCATGGAGGCCGAGCCCATCGACCCCCATGAAGTAAAGCAGGAGCTTCTTAAGAAAGTTCCAACCAAGGTGGCTCGCAAGAGAGCCAAACAAATCGTTGTCAACGAAGTCGGCGAGAATCTGGATATTCCTGAGATCGGCGCCAACACTCGTACCATTCCCGGAATCATCACTCAGCGCGGCTGCACGTACGCGGGTTGTAAAGGGGTCATCATGGGCCCCACCCGTGACATCGTGAACATCACCCACGGCCCCATCGGGTGCGGCTTCTATAGTTGGCTGACGCGTCGCAACCAGACGCGCCCCGAAGGGCCCGAAGACGATAACTATATGACGTACTGCTTCTCCACGGACATGCAGGAAGAAGACATCGTGTTCGGCGGTGAAAAGAAGCTGCGGGCTGCCATCCAGGAAGCCTACGATCTCTTCAAGCCCAAGGCGATCAGTATCTTTGCAACCTGTCCCGTGGGACTCATCGGCGACGACGTGCACGCGGTGGCCAGGGAAATGAAGGAGAAACTCGGCATCAACGTGTTCGGTTTCAGTTGCGAGGGCTACAAGGGCGTGAGCCAATCCGCGGGACACCACATTGCCAACAACGGTATCTTCACCCATGTCGTAGGCCGCAATGACGAAGTCAAGGAAGGCAAATTCAAGATCAACCTGCTTGGTGAATACAATATCGGCGGAGACGCCTTCGAGATAGACCGCATACTGGATGCGTGCGGAATAGGCGTGGTCTCCACCTTCAGCGGGAATTCAACGTACGACCAGTTTGCCAACGCCCACACGGCCGATCTCAACACCATCATGTGTCACCGCTCCATCAACTACGTTGCGGAAATGATGGAAACCAAATTCGGAATTCCGTGGATCAAGATCAACTTCATAGGCGCGGAAGCCACAGGGAAATCTCTCCGCAAAATTGCCGACTATTTTGAAGATGAGGAGCTGAGCCAACGCGTGGAAGAGGTCATCGTCCGGGAAATGCCGGATGTGATCAAGGTCCGGGAAGAAGTCCGGGAGCGTTGCGAAGGTAAGGTGGCCATGCTCTTTGTCGGCGGTTCCCGAGCCCATCATTATCAGGAGCTGTTCCGCGAAATAGGGATGACGACGATCTCGGCCGGTTATGAATTCGCCCACCGCGACGACTACGAGGGTCGCAGGGTGATCCCCGGTCTCAAGGTCGATGCCGACAGCCGAAACATCGAGGAGTTGGAGATCCATCCCGACCCGGAGAGATACCGGCCCCGCAAGAACGCCGAGGCAATGGAAAGACTTCAGTCCAAGGGATTCCGCTTCAAGGATTACGACGGCATGATGTCCGAGATGCAGCCGAACGCGCTGGTGATCGACGACATCAGCCAGTATGAAACCGAGCGACTCATTGAGATCTATAAACCGGCCATCTTCTGCGCGGGAATCAAGGAGAAATTTGCGGTCCAGAAGAAGGGCATCCCCATGAAACAGCTCCACAGTTACGATTCGGGAGGTCCTTACGCCGGCTTCAAGGGAGCAATCAATTTTTACCGAGAGATCGACCGCATGGTCAACACCCAGGTGTGGAAATACCTCAAGGCACCCTGGCAGGAAAACCCCGAGCTCGCGGCCAAGTACGCCTGCGACTGAGCCACCGAGGAAGGAATCGAATCATGTTGCTGCGACATACACCCAAGGAAATCAACCAGCGTAAAGCCCTGACCATCAACCCGGCCAAGACATGCCAGCCCATCGGCGCTATGTACGCGGCTTTGGGAATTCATAACTGTCTTCCGCACAGCCATGGCTCCCAGGGGTGCTGCGCTTACCATAGAAGCGCCCTCACACGCCATTACAAAGAACCGGTGATGGCCGCGACCAGCTCCTTCACTGAAGGAGCATCGGTGTTCGGAGGGCAGGCCAATCTGGTGCAAGCCATCGACAACATTTTCACCATATACGAGCCGCAGGTGATCGCGGTCCATACCACGTGCCTGTCCGAAACCATCGGGGACAACATCCCCCAGATCGCACGAAAAGCGGAAGCCGACGGCAAGATCCCCGAGGGCAAGTACGTCATTCATGTGAACACCCCGAGTTATGTGGGCACCCATGTGACAGGATTTGCCGGAATGACCAAGGCCATGGTGGATTACTTTGCCAAATCCACCGGAAAGAAGATCAATCAGATCAACATCATCCCCGGGTACGTGGAGCCCTCTGACATGGAAGAGGTCAGACGCATCGCCGAGGCCATGGGGGTTCACATCGTGATGTTTCCCGACACTTCCGGGGTTCTCAACAGCCCCCAGACGGGAAAATACGAAATGTTCCCCAAAGGCGGGGTAACCGTTGAAGAGCTCATCTCAACCGGCGACAGCAGGGCAACCATTGCGCTGGGGCGGATGGCCTCGGGTTCGGCGGCCCGTGCGCTGGACAGCAAATGCGGAGTGCACTGCGACATCCTCGAACTGCCCATTGGATTCAAGGCTACCGACCGGTTCGTGGACACCCTGAGGAAGACCGCAGGAATAAACGTGCCGCAAACGCTCAATGACGAACGTGGCAAGCTCCTGGATATCATCACCGACATGCATCAGTATTTCTACGGAAAGAAAGTGGCTCTTGCGGGAGATCCGGACCAATTGATCTCTCTCACGGAGTTCCTGGTGTCCATCGACATGTGGCCGATCCACATCGTAACCGGCACCACGGGCAAGAAGTTTGAAAACCGCATCAAGGAAATTACCAAGGACGTGCCCCATCCCGTGAACGTGAAGGCTCCGGGAGACCTGTTCCTGCTCCATCAGTGGATCAAGAACGAACCGGTGGATCTGCTGATGGGCAACACGTACATGAAGTACATCGGCCGTGATGAAGATATCCCCCTGGTACGTTTCGGCTTCCCCATTCTCGATCGTATCGGCCACAGCTATTTTCCCACTGTGGGCTACCGCGGAGGCATGCGTCTCCTGGAGAAGATCCTCGACGCTGTGCTTGACAGACAGGACCGAGATTCCCCGGAAGAAAGTTTCGAGTTGGTCATGTAACAAAGACCGAGCCCGCGGTGCGCCGGCGCCGCAGGGTCTAATACAAGGCTCCCTTCTGAGCCTCGATTGAGGGATACGAACGATGCAAAAACCTGATCATCATATTTTCGTCTGTGCAAGTTTTCGAGGTACGGAAGCGAAAGGGAAGTGCATTAAGAAGGAGTCCCTGCAACTCATTCCTTACCTGGAAGAAGAGCTGGCCGATCGCGGCATCAACGCAATGGTTTCCAGCACGGGCTGCCTGAAGCTCTGCGAGGAAGGCCCGATCATGGTCGTCTATCCCCAGGGATACTGGTACCGGGGAGTCGAGGGTGAAAGTGCCGTGGATGAGATTCTCGACGCCCTGGAAGAGGGTAAACCGGCCGAAAAGTATCTGCTGGCCTGAGGAATCTGTCGATACCGCGCTTATGCCGGTGCCCATCCGGAGAGATGCTTCTCTTCCCATGGCCGGAGCCGCCGGCCGCTCGTCGGGCGAGCCGCTTCGCATCCCGGGAGCACGAGCAACGGCATCGAATGCGGCTGATCGGATGTTCAGAAAATCATGGGCTGAGCGGGCTCGGTGGAAAACTCCGGGCATACGCGGCCTCGCGTGGGTATCATTTTGTCAAAATCGAGACACAGAGCCCGAATGGAACAAGAACAATGACAACCCAGATTTTTTCAGAAAGAAAAGACCAGATTCACCGGAAAGGCGATCAACCCTTCCAGATGGCTTGCGACAAGGACAGTCTGGCAGGTGCGGTGAGCCAGCGTGCCTGTGTCTTTTGCGGCTCACGGGTGGTTCTCTATCCCATAGCCGACGCATTGCATCTGGTTCACGGTCCCATCGGTTGCGCTGCGTACACCTGGGACATCCGGGGCGCATTGTCTTCCGGTCCGGACCTCCACAGGCTGAGCTTCTCCACGGACCTCCAGGAGCGGGACGTGATTTTCGGGGGAGAAGAGAAACTCTACCGGGCACTCGTGGAATTGATCGATCGACATTCCCCCAAGGCCGCGTTCGTCTACTCCACATGCATTGTGGGCATTATAGGGGACGATCTGGCAGCCGTGTCTCGGCGGGTGGAAAAGGAGAAAGGTATTCCCGTAATCCCGGTTCAGTCCGAAGGATTCAAAGGAAACAAGAGAGAAGGATATAACGCTGCCTGTAAAGCCATGTTTCGCTTGGTGGGAACCGGCGACATATCAGATATTTCACCCATAAGTGTCAATATTCTCGGTGACTTCAACCTTGCCGGAGAAATATGGATCGTTCGGGATTATTTCGAGCGCATGGGCGTTCAAGTGGTGGCAAACATCACCGGTGACGGTCGTGTGGACGACATTCGACGGGCTCATGGTGCCGCCCTGAACGTAGTGCAATGCTCCGGGTCCACCATGGACTTGGCCAAGATGATCGAGGCCGAGTACGGCAAGCCTTTCAAGCGGGTATCGTACTTCGGTGTGGAAGATATGGCCGAGTCCCTCTACGAAGTGGCCTCATTCTTCAAAGATCTGGATCCGGAGATCATGGATCGGACCCGACGTTTGGTCAGGGAAGAGCTTGAAGTCCTCTACCCCAAGCTCGAGGAATACCGGGCCGCTCTCACCGGAAAAACGGCCGCCATCTATGTGGGCGGCGCTTTCAAGGCATTTTCTCTCATAAAAGCCTTCAGACTTCTCGGGATGCAGGTGGTCCTCGTAGGCTCTCAGACCGGCACCCGGGAAGATTATCAGGAGCTATACGAAATTACCGACGAAGGGACCATTATCGTTGACGACACCAATCCGCTGGAGCTTTCCACGTTCCTCCAGGAAAAGGATGTGGACATCTTCGTGGGTGGTGTCAAAGAGCGGCCCATAGCCTACAAACTGGGAGTCGGTTTCTGCGACCACAATCACGAGCGCAAGGAAGCTCTCTCGGGCTTCACAGGGATGCTCAATTTCGCACGGGAAGTCTATGCCTCCGTCATGAGCCCGGTGTGGCGCTTCGTGCCGCGGAGAAATGAAAGATGAAAGCACAAGCCGAGCCCTTTGTCTCCACAACCAATGCCTGCAAGCTGTGTAAGCCTCTCGGAGCGTGTCTCGCGTTCAGAGGCATAGAAGGGGCCGTCCCTTTCCTACACGGGTCACAGGGATGCGCGACCTATATGAGGCGATACATCATCAGCCATTTCCGCGAGCCAGTGGACATCGCTTCCTCGTCTCTGGGCGAAAAGCACGCCGTGTATGGGGGAGGCGCCAATCTCAAACTGGGCCTCAAGAATGTCATGACCAAGTACCACAGCGGGCTCATCGGAGTGGCAACCACCTGTCTCACCGAAACCATCGGGGATGACGTGCGCATGATCGTTGATGAGTTCCGCCGTGAATTCGGGGATATGCTCCTTGAGGAGGGTTCACCGGAGCTGGTCACGGTTTCCACCCCCAGCTACGGAGGAACCCACATGGAGGGGTTCCACGAAGCCGTGAGAGCCGCAGTGCGCCAACTGGTCGAGGACGGAGACCAGAACGAGAGGATCAATCTCCTCCCCGGATTCGTTTCTCCTGCGGATATCCGCTATCTCAAGGAGGTCCTGAGAGACTTCGGACTCGCGGGGACAATACTACCGGACATCTCAGAAACCTTGGACTCCCCGGCCATGAAGTACTATGAAAAGATCCCCTCGGGCGGCACCCCCGTCTCGGAGATCAAGACTATGGGAGGGTGCAGGGCCACCATCGAATTCGGAAAGACAATCCTGCCCCATCAATCGGCGGGAGAATTCCTGTCAGAGGCTTGCTCCGTGCCGCTCCACCGACTGGGTACTCCTATCGGTCTGCGGGAAACGGATCGTTTTTTCGAGGTGTTGGAAGATGTATCGGGTCTGCCGACTCCCCAACTTCACGATCTGGAGCGAGGACGCCTCGTAGACTCTTACGTAGACTGCCACAAGTACCTCTTTGACCGTAAGGCGGTCGTGTACGGAGAGGAGGATCTCGTGGTGGGAATGACCGCCTTCCTGGCGGAAATCGGCGTCCGTCCCGTGCTGTGCGCCTCCGGGGGCCGCAGCGGCAAGTTGGAGAAGGAGATAGCGGCAGTGACGGACGGCATACTCCCTCGACCACCGGTGGTCCGGGACGGAACGGATTTCTTCGAGATAGCGGAAGAAGCCGAAGCAATGGCCCCGGACATTCTGGTGGGCAACAGCAAAGGGTACCATCTTGCCAGACGGTGGAACATACCCCTCATTCGAGTGGGATTCCCCATTCACGACCGCTTCGGCGGACCGAGGATTCTCCACCTCGGATATAGAGGGGCACAAATCCTTCTGGACACCATCGTCAACGCCGTCATTGAGACCAAACAGGAAAAATCCGCTGTAGGCTATACATATTACGGATAAACGTTCACCAGGAAGGACCCTGCCGGTCGCTTCGTGCACGATGAACGGGTTACCATAACGGATAAGGAAACGGACCATGAGCGCTGGACTCGACATAACAAATCATCCCTGCTTCAACGAGAAGGTCAAAGGAAAATGCGGCCGGGTGCATCTTCCCGTGGCGCCGCAATGCAACATCAAGTGCAATTACTGTAATAGAAAATACGATTGCGTCAATGAGAGCAGACCCGGGGTTTCCAGCGCCGTGCTCGATCCCGAGCAGGCAGTGGCGTATCTGGAGCGAGTCCTGGAACGGGCTCCGCACATTACGGTGGCGGGCATAGCAGGTCCGGGGGACGCGTTCGCAGATCCGGAACAGACTCTGGAAGCCCTTAGACTGATTCGGGAACGGTTTCCCGAGATTATTCTCTGCCTCGCGACGAACGGCCTTAACCTCGCCCCTTATGTGGAGGACCTCGCGGCATTACAGGTCTCCCACGTGACCGTTACCGTGAACGCAATCGACCCGGAAATCGGCGGACGCATTTACGCCTGGGCTCGTGACGGAAAGGTGATCTATCGAGGCGTAAAGGCCGCAGAGCTTCTCCTTGGACGCCAACTGGAGGGTATCGTCGCTTTGAAGGAGCATGGCATTGTGGTGAAGGTGAACACTATCGTGATTCCCGGAATCAATGACCACCATGTGGCCGAAGTGGCGAAAAAGATGGCCGAGCTCGGCGTGGACATCCACAATTGCATGAAGATGTATCCCAACGCGGGTACACCGTTCGAGGATGTCCCGGAGCCGACAGCGGAGATGATGAAGGCACTGCAAACGGAGGCGGAGAAATACGTCCCGCAGATGAAGCACTGTACAAGATGCAGAGCCGATGCCGTAGGACTGTTGGAGGACGACAAATCTGAAGAGTTTCGCGGCTGTCTTTCGGAATGCGCGTCAAGCTTTTCCATGCAAACCGTCGGCCGACCCTATGTCGCGGTGGCAAGCCTGGAAGGGATCCTGGTCAACCAGCATTTGGGTGAGGCGGATCGGTTCCAGATCTGGAGTGCGCGCGAGGGAGAATTCGAGCTGATCGAGGAACGGCCGGCGCCTCCCAAGGGAAACGGCATCGATCGCTGGCTCAACCTGGCCGAATCGCTCAAGGACTGTCGAGCCGTCCTGGTGAGCGCCATGGGCGAAACGCCCTCTCAAGTTCTGAGCGAAAACGGAATTCTGCCCGTAGAAATGAACGGTTTCATCAAGTTGGGACTCGAAGCGATTTATAACGGCGGGAATCCGGCCGCTCTGAAGGGAAGGCGTAAAGGTGCCGGCGGCGGGTGCTGCTCCGGACAAGGAGGCGGCTGCGGTTGATACGACAACGATTCATGTGCCGCTTCGCTGAAGCTTCAGAGAATGCGGCACGTTGATTAACTCATTCCATCGGACGAAGGGAGAGCCGGCAACCTGAGACATACACGGGCTGGTTGCCGGTGTCTCCTACATTTCCCACCCGTCTCCCGGATCGCGGCCGGGAAGATCCCAATCAGCTACTTCTCGACGTAATTTCCGTCCTTATCGAAGACCGTCTCAGCCGGTCCCACCCCAAAAGGATAGGCCTTCCACGCTGAATCCAGGTCCGTCGTGGCCACTATCCCCAGAGGACTCGCGCCGCTCGCTGCCGCCCCATCAGCCACCGGAGTAGTGCCGGAACCGCTGCTGCCCGAAGTCCCACCGGACGTGTCGCCGCCGGAGGACGCTGTTCCCGTGTCGGAACCGCTGCTACCGCTGCTGCTGCCGCCCGAAGTTGAGGTGTCGGCCGACGACGAGCCCGAAGAGGAGCCGCCTGTATCGCTTGCCTGAGTTGAGCCGCTCGACGATCCCGTGTCTCCGGATGATGCCGATCCTCCCGTGGAACCGGAGCTGTCATTGGCCGAAGACGTGTCGCTCTGTCCACTGGAGCCTGAATCTCCGGAATTACCGCTATTTCCATTGTTTCCGTTGTTCTGGCCCTGGCCCCAGGCGTTCCCGTTGGCATTTCCCTGGCCCTGTTGATTGCCGCTGGTGTTCGCGTCCTGGTGGTTGCTGTCGGTATTGCCTTGATTCCCGCTCTGAGTCTGGGTCTGGGCCTGGGTTTGGGTCTGGCTCTGGGTATCGGCGGCGCTACTGCTGTTGGAGCTGCTGTTGGAGCTGCTTTTCGAGCTGCTTTTGTCGGACTTCGCGTAGGCGGATGAGGGCTCCAAAAGACTTCCAACGCTTCCCAAGACGGACCAGAAGAGACCCGGACCGTCATCCCTCTTGGCCGAGGTAGGAGAAAGCCCTGCGGGCATCTTCATCATAAACATGTACCTCGTGCCCGTCCCCCTCGGGTGACTCCCCTTGTAAGATGCCGAGTATACGGTCAGGGTCGAGTGGTCCAGATAGAATCTTACGTCACATTTGGTTGACGTTCCACCCCATCCGTAGAATTCTCCGGCTAAGTCTTTCAGATCCTGGGGGGCCTTATGGTTCACGTTGGAATCATCGTTGATGTACTTCTCCCATGCCGCTGCGATGTTTGCCAAGTCTTCCTGTGCCACCCTGTCACAAGTCGATCTCTTGTAGGCAACGTAATAGGGGATGGCGATGGCCGTCAGAATGCCGATAATTGCGCAGACCGCCATCAGTTCCACCAATGAGAAGCCTTTGTCTTTTTTCAACATGGGAGGGTCTCCTTTCCGGTCTCTCGATTTCTTATGACCCGCAAAGATCGTGTCTTGGAATCCACTGGAAATCTTATGATTTTCTCCTGCCTGCCTTTCGCATCAGGAGTTACGGATATTTATGCAAGTTTTTTGCCAACGACATCGCGGCACGCTCTTAAACCAATAACACACTAACATCACTACGAGTGCTCCTCTTCTCGGTCCAACCGGCCACGGTGCGCTCGTATTCCCCGGCAATAGTCATTTGTGCGGATTACACTCATGAAATGGTCTAAATCCCTATGAAGTGATCAAAAAAGAATCAGAAGAGAAGTGTATTTTACACACTCCTAGGCTGGCTGCTGTGTGCTGTGGACACAGAACACACTGATTTCACCTGCCAGACTCCTCTATGGCGCAGCATTGTTTGCGGATTCCTTTTCGACCGGTGACAAGTGAGTTCGGCAATGCGGCCTCGGGACGCGGAAGATACATGCCCTAAAAGGGCTGACCAACAATAGCCGTCGGTTTTAACCTACGGAAACGGGCTTCAACAAACAAGGTTGGACCCAGCAGGGGTCCACCACAACGTTCAGGAAGAAGCACGTTGGACGACCCCTTCCGGGTCGTTTTCGACAGTGAATAAAGGGCCTTGTGTTCCGCAGGTTGAAGAAACTGTCTCAAAACCTGCGATTCGACCCTTTCGTCCGTGGGGGCGGTTCGTGAACCGACCGAAATCACGGCGCTTCTCGAAGCGCCCCTACACAAGAATTCCCGCATGGCAGAGTTTTGAGACGGTTTCTGAAACCTGCGGCTATTCGGAGTGCGCCCCTCCAGGGCGCCGTTACTTCGTCCGGTCCGGAAGGTCAACCCTAAAGGAGCCAATGCACCTGACCGGACGGATTGCCGCGCAATACGTCGGCGAATTGGTGCGGCCCCTTACTTAGGCCGGCTCCAACCCCCAACAAGGAGTCTCGGGGAAGTACTCGAAACTCTCGTCGCGGTCACGGCTCCAATAAGGATTCTTTGTCTCGGATTCCGAGAAACTTGATGTGATGATTGAGGGAGTCGCGGGAAATTCCCAGCACCCGTGCGGTGCCGGTAACATTTCCGCCCATGCGTTTCAACGCGTTGGTCACAAGAATCCTCTTGGCCTCCTGCAACGCGTCGGGAAGGGAGAGATCGTCGGACACGGTCACCATGACGGAGAGGTCCTTGCCGGCGTCTTCCGTTCCGGTCTTGGGACGCAGATCGAGATGGTCCACTTCCACACGACCCGAGTCGCTCAGTATCAAGGCCCGCTCCAGAACGTTTCGCAACTCCCGGATATTACCCGGCCAGTGGTAATTCTTGAGCCTTTCCATGGCCTCGGCACCGACCGAGGGAACACGGGTCAGTCCCATCCGTCTGATGAGCGATTCGATGATGGTGTCCACCAGGATAGGCAGGTCTTCGATTCTCTCGCGTAGGGGCGGTACCTGGATGGTGATCACGTTGACGCGGAAGAAGAGATCCTTCCGAAAATTGCCTTCTTCGACCTCCTGGGCGAGATTGCGATTGGTCGCGGCCACAAGTCGAGCGTTCACCGAGATCTGTTTCTCGCCTCCGACGCGGGTGAAAGACTGGGTGTCGAGGAAGGTCAGAAGCTTGGCCTGGACCTGGGGCGACAATTCCCCGATTTCGTTCAGAAGAAGGGTTCCTCCCTCGGCCAGTTCCAGGAGTCCGCGCTTGCGTCCGGCCGAGCCCGTGAACGCTCCGGCCTCATGCCCGAAGAGCTCGGATTCCGCCAATTCCTGTGCCAGCGCCGCACAATTGATGCTGAAGAAGGCGCCCCCTGCCCTCAATGATTGGTCGTGGAGGTACTTTGCCAGGTAATCTTTGCCGGAGCCGCTCTCTCCCAGGAACAGACAGATGCTGTCCGTCCGGGCGGTCAGGCGCACTTCTCTCAGAGTGGTCCTCATGATCTCGGAGGGGAGATCGTCGAGCGGATTGGTCGTCCCTTCCGATTCCGGTTCTGTTCCTCGCCGTTTTCTCTCGGTTACGTCTCGCCCGATCCCGCACAAACCGTTGATCTTTCCGGACGCGTCCCTCAGGGGAACTCGCATGAAGTTGCAGGTAATGGTGGGGCCTCTGAATTTGACGGTATGCTCCAGCTCGACGGTTTGACCGCGGAGTACGCGCCTCTCCACTTCTCTGGAGATCCTCGCCTCCTGAGGGCTGAAGAGCTCCTCATCAGCTTTTCCTATCACGGTGGATCGGTCGTTAACCCCCAGGAGTTTGAGCATGGCCGGGTTGATATGGGTGTATCTGAGCGAGGCGTCTTTCACAAACACCAGATCCTCGGCCGCCTCGAAGATGGTACTGAATCTTTCTTCACTGGATCTCAGGGCGCGCTCGACGCGTTCTCTCTCGGCGATCTCGTTTTGGAGCTGTCGATTGTATTTCACCAGCTCCGCAGTTCTCTCCCGGACCCTTTTCTCCAGTTCGTCATGAGCCTTCTGAAGCTGTCTTTGGTGAGCCTCTTGAATGGCGACCTGCTTTTTCTCAAGAGTGAGGTCCTCCACCGGCACCAGAACGAATCTCTCGGAACCCAACCTCAGAGATCGAAAACTCATTCGTCCCCAGATCCGATTCTCGTTGATCGCCAACCATCCTTCAGCGGTTTGGGTTTTCCGATCGGCGAAGACAGCTTCGATAATGGCGTGGACCTTCCGGGCGGTCTCAGGCTCGGGGAACAACCTTGAAAACGGTGCATTCAGTATCAGATGATACTCTGAGACTATCTTTCCCCAGCCCTCATTGGCAAATTTCACTCCCGCGAATCGATCGACCAGCACCACGGGCAACGGAAGGGCGTTCAGCAGCCTTGCGAAGGAAGTGAGATGGATGTCTCTCACGTTGAAGCTGCCCGACATGGTGACATCTGCCGTGAAGATGCTGTCCAAATCAATGGTGTCGCCGGTGGGGGCACCGCGACTGAGGAATTTGGGCGATTCCTCGTTGCCCGTTTCATTCTCCGGCAGTTGAGAACCTTTCTTTGTCATATGCGCCTCTTGCCTCACATCCCGAATCAGCACAGCAAGGGAGAGTGGAAACCATCGAACTCGGAGGGGAAGCGATCCGTTTTTTTGTCGGGATTAAGCCGTGATTCGACATTTGGTGACCCGTGCAACGGTCTGCACGGTTCATCGGTGCGCTTCCTCAGGGAATTTGTTCTGAGGGACGAGGTCACCGGACCTTGTACCCCTCTACTCTGTCACTCTAAAGCTTACCAGGTTTCAGATCAAGCGAAAATGGGGTAATCGTGATTGTAGTTGGGAAATCAGTTGATTGATACCCCTGCACCGTAAGCTGAGTGAACGATTTGGCTGCAGACCCCAATTCACCCAAAAAAATTACTGATAGAGCATTTCTGCTCCAATCCGGTCATTTTCGAAGTCCATGTGTTGGAGTCAATCCATCATTCAGGAATGCCGGCAGCCTCTCACGTCTCTCCGGGTCAAAGGACCTCCGACTCGATGCATCATTGAGCCGGAGATCGGACTTGACAGATACAGAATGGTGAGTCTAAACTAAAAAAAAGAACCTGCAGTCAATCCTTTCACAGGGGGGTTGGCAACTGGACGCAGTTGGGCTTCGGTCGTCTGCGACTCCCCCAGTTGAACAACGGCGGAGGTCCAACTTTTTCTACCGGTCAAGTGATCCAAAAAATGGTGTTTTTTTTTGTGGGAATGCGTTCGACCCCTGGAAGGGCTGTCGTCGGCCATGTTCGGTAAGCTGAGGAGGTCGAGTGAGCAGCTCAGACGCTCCAGGACTCGTATACGTGTTGGGGAGGTTGGGAGATGGCTGCAAGGGTGCTTCGTCTCTCCTTGCGTTCATTCAACAAACTAACGGTAAAGGAGCCACTTGTCATGGAACATCAGGATCGACGACACAAGAAACAGGCGATCGAGGATGAGTCGCGACATTACGATCCACCCCGAGCGATTGTCGTGCCCGTGAGGCCCGATGAGCGGATAATGCAGTGTAACTTCAGTAGCTTCAGGGTTTGTGGACCGAATCGCTGAGAGCTGTCAATCCCTTGACCGTAGGACAGCCCCAAAGGCGCCGGAGGAAAACGATCCTTCCCTCTGCCGGAGGGATGAATACTCGTCATTCGTCTCAAATCGCTTGAGAGGTCAGCGGATAAAGATTGACGAGGGTGGACCAGTGCGCATGAGTCGGGCGGTTCTATCGAAGATCAGAGATTGCCCGGCGAAGGACTCGCCCAGCGGACATGAAACGAAAAGCGGACTTCCTTTTGCAGAATGTAGGGGGCCAGGACCTTCTGGTGCCGCTCGGTGCGAAGGTCATGGAGATGAACTGCCTCATAATTCTCAATGCAACGGCTCGCTGTATCTGGGAGCTTCTTGCTGAAGACCGGTCCGTAGAGGACCTCGCAGGGGAGGTTGCGGAAAGGTTCGACGTCGGCAAGGAGAAGGCCCTTGCCGACGTCCGGGCTTTCCTGGATGATATCGCACAGTTCGGATTGTTGGAAAAATGACGGAGAACCCTTCAGGATACGGGTCGCTGGTAAGGGGGATGCTCAGGAGCGCGGCGGTAAAACGTCAGCCGGCCCATGGGGTATTCGAACTGACCGGTCGCTGCAACCTGTCATGCCGCATGTGCTACATCCGACGCCCAGCCGGCGCGACGACGAAGACAGAAGAAGAGCTGAGCGCTGCTGCATGGTTGGATCTTGCCCGCCAAGCGGTGGACAACGGTATGGTCTTCCTGCTTATTACGGGAGGCGAGGTGTTTCTGCGCCGTGACTTCTTCGAGATATATGAGCCCCTGACACGCATGGGTCTGGTTCTTGCGCTCTTTTCCAACGGCACCCTTATTAAGAAAGAGATCGCAGACCGTTTGGCCAAGTCACCTCCCAGCTTGACCGAGATCACCCTCTACGGGGCAACGGCAGCAACCTATGAGAAAGTCACCGGCTTGCCCGGCAGTTTTCAGGCCTGTTGTGCCGGCATAGAGGCACTTGTGTCTCGCCGCGTGCCTCTCGGACTCAAGACAACCATCACTCGTTACAACTTACACGAGCTGGAGGCTATGCGCCAAATGGCACGCAACTGGGGTGTGCCGTTTTCAGGCGGTTGGCTCCTTTCCAAGAGGCCAGACCGAACCCAGTCCGATGTGGAGGACTTTCGGCTGTCTGCAGAGGACGGCGTCGCACTTGAAGCGTCCGACCGCGCTTCCGCACACGAATGGACCGAGGAGGCGCTCAGGGAATCTACGGAGAGTGACGACAATTTCTCTTGTCATGCCGGAAGGTCCGCATTTGTCGTCAACCCCGCAGGACAGATGAACGCATGCCTGGTTCTCCCGCAGCCGTCAGCCCACCCCCTGGAGACAGGATTTCCTTGTGCGTGGAAGCAGGTCCAAGAATATGTCGATTCCGCGCCGCCTGCAGTAGCCGAGTGTCGCACCTGCGACATGCGCGCTTACTGCGGTCGATGCCCAGCGTGGTCGATGATGGAGACGGGCACATTGACCGAACCCGTACCGTATCTATGCGAAATCGCCCGAGCGCGAAAGGAACGCTACGGGAATCCTACTTAACCCTCCAAACACAACCTGTCCGATTCGGCGGTTCCGTTTGCTTCGTCTTTCTTCACCTTCGTCTCAATGCCTCAAGGCGGATTCAAGTGGCGGTTGATCCCATTCAGAAGTCGCAGAAGAGCGAAATCGGAAGCCCGTCGTCAGATTTGTCAACTGCGAAGGCTTTTCTTTCATCCTTCTTGCGGTACGCCGGTATCAAGGCCTTCATATCTCTCGTCCTGACGGTCCTCCTGGGTCTGGCTGAAGGAGTCGGCCTGATCATGTTGATTCCTTTGCTGCGGCTCATAGGATTTGGTGGAGGGGAACACGACTGGATCTCTTCCCTCGCCGGACGCCTCCTCGACATGAGTGGCCTGCCTATCACCTTGCCCACCGTTTTGGGCTTTTATGTAGGAATCCTCAGTGTGCATGCCGTAGCCGGCCGATACCTCGACGTGCTGAATGCCGGAATGTCGCTGGGTTATACCCAGTTCATGCAGGACCGGCTCTACGGGGCCTTCGCTCGCGTCCAATGGCAGAGCTTCACCCAGATGAACGGTGCCCATGTGATGCGTGTGGTAACGAACGACCTCATTCGGGCGGGCTTCGCTACGCGGCGACTTCTCGAACTTGTTGCCACGCTCGTTCTCACCACGATCTATATCGGTGTAGCCCTGTGCGTGTCGTTTGCCATAACCGTGTTCGCGCTCGCATGCTCGAGTGTAATCTTCATGATTCTTCACCCTCTTAACAGGCAGGCTCTTAGTCTGGGAGAAGCATTCCAGAAGACTTTGGGGAATATGTATGTGGTAGCGGCTGAACACCTTAACGGCATGAAGATTGCCAAGAGCTACAACCGCGAAACAGAGCATGCCAAGAACTTCTCTGGAATTACAAAGCAGTTTGCGGATCAGGCCGTTCACTTTATTCGGGTGGACGCTACCAGTCGAATGTACCACCAGATAGGAGCCGTTGCTGCTCTCAGTGCCTTTTTCTACATAACGGGAACACTTATCTCGATCCCTCCAAGTAACCTTTTCCTGGTGATATTCGTGTTTGCACGTCTCTCGCCGAAAGTCTCCGATATACAGCACTATGTACAGCACATCGGCAACTCACTACCCGCTTATCGTGAAGCGGATCTGATGCTGAGTCGTTTCGAGACGATGGCGGAATCGCCTTATCCGTCGGTGGTGCGACGCCACCGCCTAGAAGAAGCTATCCGGTTCAGTGGCGTGTCCTTTTCTTATGACGGCAGCCGGGAACGTCAAGCGCTTTCCAAGATTGACCTCGCCATCCCTGCGCGAAACACCGTCGCCATAGTCGGTCCGTCCGGAAGCGGGAAAACAACGCTTGCAGATCTTCTCATAGGACTCCTCGAGCCGACCGAAGGGGCAATCCTCATCGACGGGAGGCCTCTCACAGGCGAATGGCTTCACGACTGGCGGAGCTCCATGGGGTACGTTCCCCAGGAGTCCTTTCTCTTTCATGACACGATTCGAAACAATCTCTTATGGGCCAAACCGGATGCTACCGAAGGAGAGCTTCGGGAAGCGCTTCGCCTCGCCGCTGCTGAAGCCTTTGTGTCGTCTCTTCCCGAGGAGCTGGATACTGTGGTAGGCGATAGAGGGATACGTCTCTCAGGCGGCGAGCGACAGAGGATCGCGTTGGCTCGCGCTCTCTTACGCAAGCCCACCGTGCTCCTCTTGGATGAGGCAACCAGCTCTCTGGACACGGAAAACGAGCGACGCATTCAGGATGCCGTCGAGGGCCTCCACGGTCAACTAACAATGGTCGTCATAGCGCACCGGCTCTCCACCATCCGAAGGGCCGACAGTATCGTGGTCCTTGAGGAGGGCCGGATAGCGGAGATCGGACAATGGGAACACCTCCTGCACAAGGAGGACGGCCGATTCCGAGAGCTGTTGCGGCAGCAAAGGGTTTAAGAAGAAACTATTACGGCGTAGGAAACTGAGAACCTACTTTAAGATTAATGCGTTAAATGATTAACCTACACTCCACACCTGACATGCATTTTGTCACTCATTCCCCACTGCTTGTTACGGGCTCCTGCTCTCGGGGATTTCGTCTTGGAAAACGACGGATAACACTCCTTCCAAGCTCTGTTGAATCTCGGGTCGCTTCTTCTTAAGCCTAGCGAACCAGGATGCCTTTATATACTTGTCAAAATCTGACTTCTTCCCTTCTGCTTTTCTTACTTCGCGTGCATAATATATCGCCTCGTCATGTTTGTTTTGAGTTAGATAGAATAGAACTAACAATTCCAAGGGTCGGCGCAGTTCCGTTGCCGCAATCCTTTGTTTCGCAAGTCTCTCGGCCTTATGCAACCACTCGCGGGCCTGCTTAATTTGTGGTTCAGGTGTGGGATCGGTGGACAGTGCATTGATCCATTCGATGAATCCTGCGTTGGCGAAGCTGTCAGGCCAGTTGAAATGCCCCGGGAATCTGCCCTTGTTCTGCAGTTCACACAAAAAATGGTAAGAGTCATCGTAGAATCCGCAGCTGAGCAGAGCGTCGGTGTATACGGCGAAGAGGCCATCTGATCGAACCCGCTCTTTATCTAACTGACTCAAAGCCCCGGGAGGCCGTTTCTTTGACTTAACGTCGTCGATGACTGCAAGAAATTCGGCATTGGTGAAAATCAACCGGTCCGTGGCTTGATTTATATTGTCTTCAAATAACTTCATCCTGTTGCTAACGTCTACATTGACCTTATCAATTTGCCTTTTCACAATTCCTTTGACCTCGGTCTTGACGGAATTGACTATATGGTCTCGCAAATCCGGCACCCCCTTGAAACCTAAAAAGACGACAAAAGCTGCTACGAAACCACCGAGGACGTAGCCGGCCGGACGGACGAGACTGAAGTACCACTCATGAGTTCGAACCTGCTGCTGGACAGAGGACAATGTTTCAACAATGGTTGGGAGCTTTTTGCGAAGCTCCTCATGGTCCTCCCGAATCTTCTCGATGTCTGCTGAGAGTTTCTCCACGGTGGGTTCCATCTTCATGCACCTCCCGGTCGGCGTTGGGGTACCGACCTGAAACGATTGTTGAGTGGTCTGCCTAAGCGTACACGAAAGACGCGGCTCTGCCTCATGAGCGGCCACGGCGCGCCCTTCCCTCCCTGTGGTCTCTCGAACCACTACTCCCCTGTGATTGTTCTCGGATGACGATTCGACATTGTGCCCCCCTGTTTCTTTTCTGAGATGCTCTTTATATTCCCCTAGTATATAGAATTGCCAAAAAAAGCACTCCTGTCAAGATAATTCTGACGAGTGGTGCGCACCGCGCCACTCCCCAAGGTAAGAAGTGGCCGACTATGAGAATCCATGAGTCGTTCTTTGACACGTCGCTAATCCTTTTCGAGGAAAACTCCATCGCAATGCTCTCGCCCACGCCTTTCAGAAAGATGGGAACAGGGCATTCAGCAGATTCTTGAAATCAAAGCTCCATAGTTGTAGATTATCGTTATCAACCGGCGCCGACAAAACGGGCGTCCGCACCCGTCGGATCACGACGATTTTCACGAAAATCCTCTCTGGGGAGCCCGGCAGTATCCTTGCTCTCCGTTCTGAGGCTCGGGGAATAAGAAGTCCCGCCTCCAGAGAGATCGAACGGTATCGCCGCATCATTATAGCGATGCCGTTGCCTCGCGCTGTTGTGACCCCGGTGCCGGGTACCTTTGTCGGCCGTGGGGAGGTTCCATGAAGAAACCCAAAATTGATGCAAAGCAGGCTATGGAGGATATACGGGCAGGTATGGATGACTGCGATCTCATGGCCAAGTATCACGTTTCGGCCAAGGGGTTGGAAAGCTTGTTCGACAAGCTGGTCAAAGCCGGAGCACTCGACTCTTCGGATCTGGATAAAAGACACCGGGCATTTTCAGGAACGGTAATCATCTCCCGAGACCTTGAGATTGTATCCGAGGACGAACCGCCGCCGCCTATTTCCGTGCAACCGGAACCGGCCCCAAAGGTCCGAGCCGAGAAAACCAGATCGCCGATCAGTGCTCGTGCCCTGGCTGCCGACGTTCGATCCGGAATAGACGATTCAGCGCTGATGGCCAAGTACGACCTGTCGTCCCAGGGACTCGACCGTCTCTTGAAAAAGCTCGTCAGTACCGGTGTAATCCGGCAGGAAGAACTGGACGCGCGCATGCCCTCGTACGACCAGACGGTAGATCTGGGAGACCTCTTCCTGGAGATGCCGTTCATCGGCGCTCAGACCGGAGAAGTAGACAAGGAGCGAGTAGACCTAGCGTTTCCGCCTTCCTCATCAGTGCCGGAAGCGGAGGTGACTCAGTTCGGCGAAGTGTTCCAAGACCGGGAGGATTCTCCCGGAGAAAGCACCGTCGCTGCAAGTGCCGCAGAGGGAGTCACCGAACCGCCGGACGAACAAGAAGCCGATGAAAAGGCTGATATTCGATTTGTCGTGAAAACGGTCTGGTACGAAGAGCCGGCGGTAGTCTACCTGTTGATGTTCACCGTATTTCCTCTTGGATTCTATCTTTTGCACCGAACCCCCAACCTGTCGGCCGGAACCAAGGCTAAAGCCCTCGGAGTCTGGTGCCTGGTGCTGATCGCCGCGCTCATTTTCCGACCCGGAGACTCCGATGTGGCAAACGATCTTGTGGCGGATCTCAACAAATCGGGTGACCATTGCCACGGTGAGATCTCGGGAATATTCGACCTGACCCTGAGAATCGATTGGACCAGTCGCACCCGGGAAGACCACGTCAAGAATATCATTGCCAAAGTCACGGCGGAACGAAAGAGGCTCTATGAAGATGGCGTGCGATACTTCGAATATCCCAACAACGCGGGGACCTACAACGTCGTAGATTTCAAGACCGGTGCCAGGACGGCGACCAACGAAAAGGCCCTCCCCTGGTTCAAGGCCATGGACGCTCCTCCCGGCCGGTAAAGCCGACCGGGACGGGATTCCGAAGCTCCATCCTCCGACCTCACAGGTTTCCTCACTCGATGATGCCCAAACGGCATCTGCGCAGTGATACCATTTCGCGCTTCAACAGATAACACGGACGGCATGTCTCTTCCGCTGCGAACGGCACGACCTGACTTCGCTTCGGAGACATGCCGTCCGCGTCGTAAAGACAATTGCCAATTGCGAAATGGTATGACTATCCCCATCAGGTGGGGCTCATCTCCAATTGGATTCTCTCTTCGTCCCCGAAGGTCAAGGCCACCATGAGGCTCAGGTATTCCCTCAAGTGTCGCGTGATGAGGAAGTTCTCTCTCACGAACTCCTTGGCTTTCAGCCCCATCTCCACTGCCATATCCGGATGTCGGAGCAGGTAGCGCATCCGCAGAGACGCTCCCTCGGGGGTGCTCACCAGAAAACCGGTGTGGTGGTTCACCACCTGGAGCCGGATGCCTCCCGTGTCTCCGCCGATCACCGGTTTGCCTTTCCACATGGCCTCGGTCACGGTAAGGCCGAATCCCTCTTTCACTGATTTTTGCAGCACGATATCCGCGGCCCTCTGAAGGGCATTGATAGTTCTATCCGCGTCCGGAGGCAGAAGCAGCACATGAGCGTCGCTATCGCCACCCGCTTCAGCGTTGACCTCAGCGAGGACAGCGTCTCCCTCGGGATCGTCCGTTGCCCCCCCGCCTGCAAGCACAAGCTGCAGATGAGGCGCGAACGCCTTGGCATGACGATACGCCCGGATCACTCCGGTGGGGTCTTTGAATCGGTCATATCGGGAAACCTGGAGCATGAGCGGCCTTTCCGGGTCCAGGCCGAAACGCTCCCGAACGTCGGCAATCTCTTCGTCGGGGAGGTCCTTATTCTTTTCGCTGAGCGGGTCGATACTCGGCGGTATCAGGTATTGCGTGTGAGGCAACGGCTGGGCGAAATCGGCCAGAGAGAAGATGCTCGCGTCGTAGTCTTTGGCAAACTCTCGCAGATATTTCCAGACAGGCCGGAAAGGCTTGCTCAAGTCGATGTGGCAGCGCCAGATCCATTTCCCGATGCTGTCCGGACAGCCGTTGCGGAGAATTATCGGCTGTGGATCGTGTATGAACACGACGTCCGCATTCTCCAGGATCGGTCGGAGCTCCTCGGCATTGCGGGCATTGGTCTCTTCGAAGGATTTCAGGAGGTGATCCGACATGGGCACGGGATTTCCCTGGAGACCGTTATGAAAATTCTTGGTACACTCGTAGAAGGTCTCCTCACCCTGCACCACCTCCCAGCTCGCGTCGATGCCCAACTCGCGCTTGAGAGGAACCAGCTCCCGCAGAATCTCCGCAACCCCTCCTCCCACGCGGGTGGAATTGACGTGGAGCACCTTTATTCCCTTCAGGGGCTCGGCTAATTGGCGGAGATGATCGATCACTTCTTGGCCGGCAATGGGGGCATAGTCTTGAATAGACTTCATGATACCGGCCTCCTGAAGTGGCAGTTCAACACTGTGGCAAGCTTCCCGCGCAACTCCTTGAGCGTGACGAAATAGGGATCGACCGTTGCAAGCTGATCGCACAGCTCCAGCAACGGCTCATCGAAACCCTCTATCCAAAGGCGAAAATCGTCCAATCCTTGAACGGTGCGGCGTCTCGCATCGATGAAATGATAGAAGATGCTCCCCACCGACATCCTGGGAACGATCTCCGCAAGTTGTTCGGGAATCTCCACCTTGATGCCCGTGTCAAAGACGACAATCTGACTTCGGATAAATTGAAATTGACGGTCGGGCCTCACCCATTCAGGCCATGAGACCTCTTCAAGCCGCTGTTCGACGATCTCCGTCAATTCGGTACGAAGGGATTCAAGGTCCTGAAAATCTGTCGGGTCGATGACGGCAAGACGTTCGGCGAGGGTATCGTCATGGAGGGCATAATGGCTCCAGATGGCAAAGTCGTTATTGAACTGGGGATCGTCGAATCTCGGCCGTAAGAGACCGCCCCAGAAGTGATAGTAGATGCATCCCGGATGAATGGTGGTGAGATTGTCTCTCAATTCCCGGAGGTTCTGAGCTTTCTTCCCCGTAGCCACGGCTACGAGAGCGCAGTCCTTTACTACAAAAGGTCCGAACGAATTGTTCTGTGGCGCCATGCTCCCCTTTCTCCTAAGTATTCGATTTCATAATTTCGGTTGCCCATTTCATCCCCCGGCTCCTTTGCCAAGGCATCCATTCGCCGACGAACGTTTTGAACCCCGGCTTTCGCTCGGGGTGTCGAGTCTGTACCATTCCGGATCATTCTCGAATCGACTTCCTTCCGTAACCGTACTTCCCAAAAGCATGAATAAGCTCTCCGACTCCACCGGCACGAAGGTGCAACCGGATGTGGGACAAGAGGTTTTCGCTGCTCCGGTCTCAATCCGGACTCACAATGATGACCCTCCGTATCGGATCCGTCGTTCCCTCCATCGGTGCTCCTTCATCCTTCAGCTCGGCTATTCGGGCTCATCACGCCTGACGAGCGGCGAGGTCGCCGACCGTATGCAATGCGGCTTCCACTTTTTCGGACCAGTATCCGGCGTTAAGACGTACGAAATTGCGATACCTGTCGCCGGAAGAAAATATGGGCCCGGGTGCTATGGTGATGCCGGCTTGAAGGGACTCTTCGTACAACGCCAGAGAGTCCACGTACTCGGGAAATTCCACCCATAGGACATGCCCCCCGGAAGGACGTGTCACGCCGGTTCCCTGGGGAAAGAGTCTCAAAACCGCCTCGGCCATCAGTCGTGTCTGCTTCTTGTACGCTTTCCTCAGTCGCCGAAGGTGATGCTCGTACCCCCCGTTTGCAAGAAATTCCGCCACGGCAATCTGCGTGGGCATGGACCCGGCAATGTTTGTAAGGACCTTGATTCGTTCGACCTCGCTCTGAAATCTTCCCGCCGCGACCCACCCCACCCGATAACCGGGAGCGAGGGTCTTGGAGAATGACGAGCACAGAAGCACAAGCCCCTTCTTGTCATAGGCCTTGGCCACTCTGGGTCGCTCCGCATCGAAATAGAGGTCGCCGTAAATATCGTCCTCGATCAGGGGGATGTTGCGGAAGCCCAGGAGCTCAACCAGCTCCTTCTTCCTCTCGTCGGACATACGACTGCCCACGGGGTTGCTGAAGTTGGAAGCTACCAGGCACGCCCGTACCGGATGATGCTCGATGGCATACTTCAGTGTGTCAATGCTTATCCCCTCTCCCGGGTCGGTTGGGATTTCCAGGGCGCGCAGCCCCAGCATGCCGATGAGCTGGAAGAATCCGAAAAAGGTCGGCGACTCGGTAATCACGGTGTCTCCGGGACGGCACACCGCCCGCAAAGAGAGATTCACCGCTTCGAGACACCCCTGGGTGGTGACGATCTCATCCGGAGTCAACAAGCACCCTGCGGAAATGGCCCGTTTGGCTATCTGCGTCCTGAGTCCCTGATAACCCGGCAGGGAGTCATAGGCAATGCTCTGGTACTTGTACCTTCTGTTGACCTGGCCGAGAACCCGCGTGAGTTTGTCCACGGGGAGGAGGGCCGGGTCCAGGGTTGCCGCGCCCAAAGGCACCCGATGCTTGTTCCGGGGATCGCCCACGAGCATGGTGCAGATCTCGCTGATGCTCAAGGGGCTCGGCACGACGGAGGGTACCGGGAAACCTTTTTGAGCAGCTTCCACTCTCCGCAAGGAGCGGGATCGCACGTAATACCCCGATTGCGGACGAGCCTCAATGGACCCTCGATCCTCAAGCAGCCCGTAAGCCTGCATGACCGTGCTGACGCTGACGCTCATCTGCCGACTCAGACTACGCACGGAAGGGATGCGTTGGCCCGGACGAAAAGTCCCCTCCTCTATAAGGTGCCCGATACGGTCCGCAACCTCCTCATAGAGGGTCATGGAGCGTCCGTTTTTCGCAGCGACTTTCATAGGGCATTTCCTCGTTGCGAACCCGAGGGATCGACGAAAACGTTATGAGGACCGGCCCGCTCCACCAGTCTCAGATGCACGGGAGCCATCATATCTCTTCTTGGGGGGTCTGTCAAAGCGGCTTGGAAACCCTGGAAGCCTCTCCCCTCCTCGGCTTGGCTCAAAGTAGCTTCCGGTGCGGTCCAATGCTCCAGTACAGTTTTCTGCTTTTCTTGCTGGTACAGCCTCAAAATTATGACAACTGTTATGCTTACATCCTTGAGCAGGTGCCTCTTTTATTCGTCGCAGCCCGGCCTATGATGGAAGAGGTAGGAAAGTGGCGGGCACATCACGGAGAGCCGAGCGGCCGGCCCGGCCCCTCGGAACGGCAGCCCGGCTCCTGCGGGAACTGTTGAGAAAAATTGAGGTACAGGAAGATGAAAGTACTTGCCCTGGCGACCATGTTGGCACTTCTCGGCGCCTCCCTGGCCCGACCGGCCGATCCGGTCAAGGTCGGGGTGTGGCTCCCGGTGACGGGCAGTTTTGGGGAGCGAGGCCTGGCAAGGTGGAACGGCATCAGGATAGCCGAAGGAATGCGGGAAGATGCTCCCGGGTTGTCGGTGAAGCTCGTTTTGGCCGACTCCCGGTCCGACGGCTTTGAGGCCGTGAATGCAATGCTCCGGCTCACAGAAGTCGAGAAGGTGGCGGCAATTATCGGCGAGCTCGGCTCCGGATACACCGCAGCCGGCTCCTTCTGCGCCCGCAGAAAGGGAATCGCACTGATTGCACCTTATGTCCCTCAATCGGTGACCCAGGCCGAAAACTTCATTTTCCGGGTCCACCCGGTCGGGCCGAGTCAGGGGCGCATTGCTGCCCGATTTGCCTTACAGAGGCTCAATGCCCGAACCGCGGCCGTCCTCTGCGACATTTCCGACGAGCAGAGCATGGAGACGGCCGGAGATTTCAGGGAGGAGCTGGCCAAGACCGGGGGTTCCGTGGTGTCCGAATTGCGGCTCAAACGTGGCGACAGAGATTTCAGCGGCCAGTTGAATCAAATCAGGAAATCTCGACCGGACGTCGTGTACCTCCCCGTCGCCCACATTGAGTGCGCCCTGTTTGCAAGACAGGCGCGGGACCTCGGGCTGCACTTTGCCCTTGTGACCGGTGATGCGATCCAAGCCCCGGGATTTGCGGCATTGGGCGGACGTGCCGTGGAAGGTGTCTATGGCATAGCCCCTCATGGAGAGAGGCAAACGCTCACGAGAGAAGGCATGGAGTTCCGCCGGCGTTACCGGGAAGCCTTCGGGACTCCCCCCACCAGCGACGCCGCTGCAGGAGCCGAGGCCTATTTCATGGTGCTGGAGGCGGTTCAACGCGCCGGAAGTGCCGACCCGGAAAGGATTCGTGAAGCCCTTTCAGCGGCGTCGAATCATCCCCGGTTGACCGCAATCGACCGCCCCGGGGCCGACAATCTCCCGACACCGGCCGTTGCCGTGCTGCAGGTCAACGGGGGAAAATTTTCTCGACTGGGCGACAACCATAAGAGGGCGGCGGAATCCGAGGAGATCGGAGGAAAGGGCTCCCAGCTCAGAGTCCAAGAATTCTTTTCGCAGTAATAGAGACAAACACCGAGTGATTCTTCGGCCGGTCGGAACATCAAAGATGTGCCCGTTGCTTGCAGTTTTGGGGCTGAATTCTCTTAAAGGGCAGATCCTCTACCGCCCGGCCGATTGAAGTACCTCATGATTATGCTGCACGTTTGTGATTTAAGCGTTTCCCCATTGCCTCTGTTACCGGCATCGGCTCGATCGTTGAATCACAAACCCTTTCATGGGAAAGGCCAGGCGAAAAAAAGCCTTGACAGATCTAGACGACCGGTCTACTATGGATCTCAACGGAAACAGAGAATCTCAGAAATGACCAAAGAAGACACAAAAGCAAAAATCCTGGCTGTTGGAGCCCAAATCGTTCACGAGAAGGGGTTCAACAACACGGGCATTCAGGAAATCCTCAGCGCCGCAGGCGTCCCGAAGGGATCGTTCTACTTTTACTTCAAGAGCAAGGATGAATTCGGGCTGGCACTGGTCGATTACTTCGTGTCTCTCATGGGGGGGTGGATGGATAGCCATCTGGCCGATCCCGGTCCGTCCCCCGTCAAGGCACTGAAGAATTTCTTTGACGAGCTCATGGCCTACTTCCTGGAAAAGGGCTGCAAGGCGGGCTGTCCTGTGGGAAATATCGCACAGGAGATGGCGGATCTGAACGAAGCATTCCGCGAAAAAGCGGAGCAAGCCTTTACCCAAATGAAGCAACGCATCAAAAGGTGCCTTGAAGCAGCTCGCGAGTGCGGTGAGATCGACCCGGTCATGGACCCTGACGAGACCGCGGACTTCGTCCTCAACAGTTGGGAAGGGGCCCTCTTGAGGATGAAGGCACAGGGAGACATAAGGCCCTTGAGGATTTTCGACAAGATGATTTTTGACGGTTTGCTGAAGCGGTGATTTTTTTTGCGCCGGGCGAAGTTGACCGGTCTATTACCGGCCTCCCCGGCGCTTCCGACCAACGCATTTCACAAAAAGAAGGAGGACGTTTATGGCACTGCTTACCACCACACCACAGGAAAAGGCGGAAGGAAAACTGGCGGAGCTTTACGCCACAGCAGAACAGGTTTTCGGAACGGTCCCCAACAACGTTCGCTTGCTGGGGGTGAGCCCGACCATTCTTGATAACCAATTCGACCTGGTGGGCTATTACATGGGGCACAAGACGTTGAGCACCGCCCTGCTGGCCATGATCCGGATGCTCGTTTCAAAGGGGTGCCGGTCACCCTACTGTGAGACCCTGAATACGGGCCTGCTCTTGAAACAGAATCTCACCATGGAGCAAATCGAAGCCGCCAAGGCCGATCCCGCAAAAGCGCCGTTGAGCGACAAGGAAAAGGCCTTGCTGCTTTTCGTGTTGAAAGCGACTCAAGACCCTCACTCCACGAAAGCAGAGGACATTGCGGACTTGAAGAGTCTCGGCTGGACGGAGCAGGACATCTTCGATGCGGTTGCCCACGGGGCACGGATAGTGGGGACAAACATCATCTTCGACGCGTTCAAGATAGATATCGACTTCTAAGCTTACCTTTTCCGCCTGCATGGCCCAATCCCGCCCCGGGACTCTTCCAAAAGGAGATTCCGGGGTGGGACCCTCTTTGGGCACCCTTTCCCCCTCTCCCCACACTGCAGTAACTATGAGGATACCGGCTTCCGTCAAACGGCGGTTACCGCTCCACTCGTGACAGGAAGTTGGAGATCAGGTGATCGAGGACCATGTGCACGTCCTCGACCGGTCCGTACTCACCTTTTTCGGTCTCCACGTGGATGACGTATTTGGCTATCCCCTTCATGGCGCCGCCGTCGAACCCCACGATCGCCACAGGAATCCCGCCGTGATCCCGCGCATACTCCAAGGCCTTAACAACATTGGGAGAATTCCCGCTGGCGGAGATTCCCACCACCGGATCTCCCGGACGCATCAAATTCCTTAACTGCCAGGCAAAGACGTTCTCGTATCCGATATCGTTGGCCAGACACGTAAGAAAAGCCGAATTAGCCGTAAGACTCAGGGCGCGGAAAGGGGTGTGCCCTTCAGGAGAAGAACCGAACCCCAGGTCGTTGGCGAAATGGCACGATGTGGCGGCACTACCGCCGTTCCCGAGAAAGAATATGGTGTTGCCGTCGCGGCGGGTGTCGAGAAACAGGTCAATCACCCGGGCAACCGCATCGCAGTCCAGTCTGTGGAGGATGTCAACGAGGTGGTCTACATAACCACGAGCGAACTCGACTCCGGAAAGTTCTTTTGGCATAATGGCTTCCTCGTGGGGATTCATCCGCGATCGGAATTCTAGATGAAACACTCGGCACTTTCAACCCTCGGTGGTAGTCCCGGCTGCCGCCCGAGGCGGCTCCGGGGCATGTCGTAGGGCGCTGAAACGACCTCCCGCAATTCCTCCGTCTGCGGGCATAATGCCGTCGGGTTGTCGAAAAGGAGCGGCTTTGCGTAGAATAAATCCTGAATATGTGGACGTCGTGTGCCGCGGGGCGAATCGATCGCCGTACTTCAGCCTCCTCTCCATGGAATTATTGGAGCTCGGAATCGGCACTTCTCTCCTGGAAATCGTCGTCAAGGAAAAACACCTTCAACCATTCGGCGTGGTGCACGGCGGAGTCTTCGCCACCCTGCTGGATGCCGCTGCCTTTTGGGCGGTCTACCCGGATCTCGACGAAGACTGTGGCATGACTTCGGTGGATCTGAAGCTCAACTTTCTTGCCCCGGCTTCGTCGGGCAAGCTTATCGCACGCGGTCGGAAAGTGAAGCTCGGAAAGACTCTCGGCCTTGGTGAGGCGGAAGTGACCGACGAACAGGGGAGGATTTTGGCCCACGGAACCTCCACGGTCATTGTGCTGCCGAATTTTCCGTTCGGGACGGCACCGCTCCCTCGCAAGTTCATTGATGAGGGGTCGGAATGAGTCGCAAAAAAGTTGCCCCTCGGCAGGGCGGAACCACCGGCAGCGTGAGGAGGAGAGGGTGAATTATGGTTTTGGACAGCCACAGTCATTGCGGTCTGACCGTGCCGTTCAGCGATTTGGAGAGCGAGTGGCACGAGGGTGAAATCCGGGGAGGAGTAGTCTTTTCCCCTGTGGAAGAGATTTACGACCGTTACGATCCTTCATTCGTGGATTCCGAGGAATACCGCCGAAGCCGGTCCCGCGTGCACGAATATCTCATGCAAATCGCGGAGCGAGACCATCTCTTTCCCTACTTTTTCGTGTGGAACGATTTTCCCCCCATTCCTCAGGGATTCCGGGGCATAAAGTGGCATCGGCATCCGTCGGAGCCGGTCTATGCGTACGGTACGCCCGCGTGCGATCGAATCATCGACGAGATCTGCAGCCGAAAGCTTCCTATCGTACTGGAGGAGGAATTTGCCAACACCTTGGAATTCCTTTCCATGGTGAAAGAGCGGACAGTTGTGATCATTCCCCACATGGGAGGGCTCAACGGAGGGTATCAACAGTTGCAGAAAGCAGGTGTCTTCGACAGTCCCGCCGTATGGGCGGACACGGCCTTGGCACACGGATGGGAAATAGCTGATTTTGCGGGTAGATACGGGACGGATCGCATTCTGTTCGGATCGGACCATCCCTTTGGGGTGCCGAGCCGGGAGAAGCGAAAGATAGAGTCACTCTTCTCAGGGGCTGATTTGGCCGCGATCCTATCGGGAAATCTGTTGAAGCTCCTGGGGTGCGGATAGTGCCTATAAGTGGGGTAGTCGTAAACTATGAAAAGCCGTTGACCTCGGATTTGTCAGCGCCTTAACTGCGGTGTCCACCACTGTGGATTGAGACTTGACACTAACCCTGGCTGTTGTCGCCGGCTTGGCCCATTCCGGCTTCAAGTCGGCAGGCAAACTGATCGCTAAACGCGTCGGCGTATTTAAGGATCCAGTCGATGGCCGCGTCCATGCCCAGGTCTTTTCCGGCCTTTTCGGATTCGATCCACTTATGTCGATCTATTTCCTGTCGCTGAATCTCGAGGTATTCCTCTAGGTCCATTCTTACACCTGCGATCTACGTTGTGGACGGCTCCTCATTCGTGTAGTATTTATATGAGTCATTTTTAGCCACCCCCTCACAATCTGTCAAGTCGAATGTTGAGGGAAGGGCCAGGAATCGGGAGGATAAATGGGCAATCCATTGCAAGCCATAGGAGATTTGGGGCAATCGGTCTGGTACGATAATCTGGGACGCGAACTGCTGCGATCCGGCGAGCTGAAGAGGATGATCGAGGAGGACGGCGTTCGCGGCGTGACATCCAATCCGACGATCTTCGAGAAGGCCATAGGAAAAGAGAGGATTTACGATGGCGATGTCCACGCCCTTGTAGACGCCGGCCTGAGCGTCCACGACATCTACGAAGGATTGGCCGTAGAGGACATACGGCTGGCAGCGGATCTCCTGCTGCCGGTCTTTGCCGAAAGCGACGGGGCCGACGGGTACGTGAGTCTCGAAGTGTCCCCGCACTTGGCCTATGACAGGGCCGGGACCGTCACCCAGGCACAACGACTTTTCGAGCTGACCGATCGGAAAAACCTCATGATCAAGGTTCCGGCCACTCCGCAGGGATTGGCTGCCGTCAAGGAACTGATAGCCGTGGGAGTGAACGTCAACGTCACCCTCATCTTTTCTCTGGAGCAATATCAGGAAGCGGCCGCGGCATACATCGAAGGCCTCGAGCTCTGGACGGCTGCAGGCGGCGATCCGAAGCGGCCGGCCTCGGTGGCCTCGTTCTTTGTCAGCCGGGTGGATACTATGGTTGACGACAGGCTCAAGGACATAGCCGATCCCGCCGTCAAGCCAACGGCTTCAGCGCTGATGGGCAAGACGGCCATAGCGAATGCACGTATCGCATATTCGCTTTACAAGGAGATCTTTCACGGCGATCGCTTCGCCGCCCTACGCGAACGCGGTGCAAAACCCCAGCGGGTCTTATGGGCCAGCACCAGCACCAAGAATCCCAATTATCCGGACACCTACTACGTCGACGAACTGCTGGCGCCTGAAACGGTCAATACCTTGCCCGCGGCCACCATAGCGGCCTACCGCGATCACGGCCGGCCGCAGCTCCGGCTGGAAGGTGCACTGGATGAGGCAAAGGAAACGTTCGTCCAACTGGCGGACATCGGGATCAATATGGAAGACGTCATGGCCGCTCTCTTGGAAGACGGGGTGAAGTCCTTTGCCGATTCCTTCGACCTCCTCCTCGAAGGGATAGGCCGTAAGCGGACGCGTCTCCTCAGAGGATGGGGTCACCGGTCCGCCTCATTGGGAATGCTCCAGAAGCGGGTCGATGAAACCTTGTCCCGTCTGGATAAAGAAAAACTCGCCGACAACATATGGAACTGTGATGCTTCCGTCTGGTCGGACAAACCCGAACAGCAGAATGAAATAGGCCGAAGACTGGGATGGCTCAACGTAATCGAGACCATGATGGGTGAGATAGAGCGGCTCAACGACTTTGCCGAGGACGTCAGATCCGAAGGATTTACCTCCGCTGTGCTGCTGGGAATGGGAGGAAGCAGTCTGGCACCCGAAGTGTTCGCCAACTGTTACGGAAAAAAAGCAGGGTTCCTGAACCTCAAGGTCCTGGACACAACCGTTCCCGACGCGATCCTTGATGTGGAGCGCAGTGTCGATCCGGAACGAACCCTATTCATCGTGGCGAGCAAGTCGGGCGGCACGATCGAGGTCATGTCGCTGTACAAGTATTTTTACGGACGTATGGAGAAGCTCCTCGGGGACGCAGCGGGCGGCCGGTTCGTTGCCATCACCGATCCGGGAACCAGTCTGGGCAAGCTTGCCGCGGAAAAGGGCTTCCGGCGCACATTCCTCAACCCTTCGGACATTGGCGGGCGTTTCAGCGCCTTATCTTATTTTGGACTGGTGCCTGCTGCTCTTGTGGGTGTGGACCTCAAGAGACTGCTCATGCGGGCCGCTCAGGCCGTGGAGGCTTCGGGACCCGGGGTCCCCTCCCTTGAAAGTCCCGGCGTGTGGCTGGGCGTCATCATGGCGGAGGCCGCTTTGGCGGGAAAGGACAAATTGACCATCATCCCTTCGCCTTCCATCGCTTCGCTGGGTTATTGGCTGGAGCAGCTCATAGCGGAGAGCACGGGAAAGGACGGCAAGGGTATTCTCCCTGTGGAAGGAGAGCAGTTAGGGTCGAGCGAATCCTACGGGGTTGACAGGCTCTTTGTTTACCTCAGATTGGATGAGGAAGGAATGTACGATCGACAGGTGTCGGCCCTGGAGGCTTCAGGACAACCGGTGGTCACGTTGCGTCTTCATTCGCCGTACGACCTGGGACGAGAGATGTTCAGGTGGGAGTTTGCCACGGCAGTAGCGGGAGCGATCCTTGGGATCGATCCTTTCGACCAGCCGGATGTCCAGGCGTCCAAAGACATCACCAAGGAGTATTTGGAGATCTTCAAGAACGAAGGGAAGATCCCGTCCGTTGACCGCGTGGAAATCGGCGCCCCGGACTTGACGGATGCCTTGGCCGGTTTCCTCGGCTCGGTTCGACCGGGAGAGTACGTTGCGTTCAACGCGTTTATCCCGCATTCCGAAACGAACCGTGAGATGCTCACCAGGATCAGGTCTGCCGTGAGGGAGAAGTCTACCACGACGACTACCCTCGGATTCGGTCCGCGGTACCTGCATTCCACCGGTCAAATACACAAAGGTGGGCCGAATTCGGGTAATTTTGTTCTCGTAACCGCCGAAGACCGAGAGGACGTGGAAATTCCCGAAGAGCCCTACACGTTTGGAACCTTGAAGACAGCCCAGTCCATGGGTGACTGCGGGGCTCTCAAAAAGGCGGGCCGAAAGGTGCTCATGATTCACCTCGGATCGGAAGACGATCTCGGCAAGCTGTTGGAAGCCGTGCAACTGGCTACGTGAGAAATCCCGGCGTCGGGATTGCCGGTCATACCCAAAACTTCAGAGCTGTGGTAACGTGTCATGGAGTGTTCATGAACGACGAGAGGCTACAGGATGTCTTTTAACGGTTATCGCTCGGAGTCCAAGTCGGAGCTGAGCCCATATCAGAAGCGGATTGAAACCATCGACAACGTGATCCTCTGTGTGGCGGAGGCGGAGAAGATGGTGAAAGATATCGGCCGCTCTCTCTACCCGGCCCTGGCTGTGGACAAGAAACCTCGGAGAAGCAGGACTTCTCGAAGAATCGTCGCATGGAGCGTTCGGCGGACCCCGGAACGCCGATGACTCGTGTGAATCGGCCAACAGATTTGGGAATTTCGATCTCGAACTGAGAATCGGAGGGCCGCGCCCGCGGCCCCCGATCACCGCGCGGAATCTTCGCCGCTTCCCTCAGTGTGAGTTTGCAAAGAAGCGATTGTACGCATTGAGATACGCACGAGCACTCGCCTCGATGACATCGGAGCTCGTCCCGACACCCGAATAGACGTTCTCTCCGATTTCCACGCGCACCATGGCCTCTCCCAGCGCGTCCTTCCCCATCGTGACGGCCTTCAGATCGTAATCCCTAAGAATGCCCTGGCGGCCCACGATCCTGTCGATGCAGGCAAAAGCCGCGTCAACGGGGCCGTTGCCTGCGGCAGCGTCGATGAGTTTCTCTTCGCCCTTCTTCAGGATTACTGAAGCCAATGGGACCATCTCATTGCCACTCATGATCTGCAGACTGTGGAACGTGAAGAGCTCCGGAACCTTGGCCAACTCTATTTCCACGATGGCGGCAAGCTCCTCGCTACCGATCTCCTTCTTCCGGTCCGCTACATTGAGAAAACGTGTGTAGATCCGCTCAAACTGTTCTTTCCCCAAATCATATCCAAGCTCGTTGAGACGATGGCGCAGCGCGGCCCGCCCGGACCTGGCGGTGAGCACGATGCTGTTTCGTCGGATTCCGACATCCTCGGGCTTCATGATTTCATAGGTGCTCCGGTCTTTGAGAATGCCGTCCTGGTGAACGCCGGAGGAATGGGCAAAGGCATTGGCTCCCACGATCGCCTTGTTCGGCTGGACGGGAATATTCATCAGCCTGCTCACCATGCGGCTGGTACGATAGATCTCTTCAGTCCGTATGTCGGTGTGGGCGTCGAAGAATCCCCTGCGAGTCTTGAGAATCATAGAGATTTCTTCGAGAGACGCGTTCCCCGCGCGCTCGCCCATTCCGTTGATGGTGCACTCCACCTGTTCGGCCCCGTTTCTTATGGCTGCCATGCTGTTGGACACGGCCAAGCCCAAATCGTTGTGGCAATGCACGCTGAGGGTTACCTTGTCCAGCGCGGGCACGCGTTCCTTCAGCCTGCGGATGAGATTGCCGAATTCCTCCGGCACAGCGTAACCGACCGTATCGGGTATGTTGACGACAGTGGCACCGGCTTGGATCACGGATTCCACCACCTGACAGAGGTAGTCGAAATCCGTCCTCGACGCATCTTCGGTGGAGTATTCGACGTCTTCGCAGTACTGCTTCGCGTGGCGCACAGCGCTCTCAGCCATCCTCATCGCGTCTTCACGGCCCTGCCTGAGCTTCTTTTGCAGATGAATGTCCGAGGAGCCCAGGAACACATGGATGCGCGGGCGTTCGGCTCCTTGTACCGCCTCCCACGCCAGGTCGATATCTTGCTCCACTGCCCGGGCCAGCCCCGCGATAATGGGGCCCTTCATCTGGTCCGCCACGGCCTTGACGGCTTTGAGATCTTCAGGGGACGAACAGGGAAAACCCGCCTCGATGACGTCAACGCCCAGTTTTGCCAATTGCCGTGCAATCTCAAGTTTCTGTCCCTTGTTCAGCTTTGCTCCGGGAACTTGTTCCCCGTCTCGTAAGGTGGTGTCGAAGACATGGATTTTGCGACTCATTCTCTCTTTCCTTTCTAATTCTTTTTTCTTCAACAAGCTGACTTTGCCTCCGATTTAGCGGCCGTAAGCCGCCGCTAAGCTCAGGTAAATCCGGTAGGCCAGGAAGCCCCATGCCTCACCACCTCCTTTCGGGTCTACAAATTGGAAACACCAGCGCATAAAAAACAAAAAGGCCATGGGGTGTGAACCCCATGGCCTTTGGTCTTTCTCTGGATTGTTACTCTGTCAGGTCAATCGCTCGGGAAAGGCATGGGGTCGCTGCACCTCTCTTGAAAGGCTAAGAAGGCTAAGAAGGAGAAGAAGGAGTAGCAGAGACAACAACATGACTTGTCCTTTCGTTTCAATCACACTCGCTAGCTTACCTTCGCCCGGTACGGGTGTCAACAGATTTCCGCCAACGCCTTGTACCTGCACGCGACGGAGCAAGCACCGGTGCAGGAATAAACGACCTTGTTGCAACGTAAACGGCAGACCCGGCAGGCCGCTCATAAAGGCAAACGCTCTCCTGATGTTTTCGGAATCAAACAGGTGTATGGGCAGAGTCGTTCAAGAGGAGAGTCCGGGGTGGGTGGTCTCGCTGCAGTCGACCGAGGAGCTCGGCGAATCCTCATGGGACCGTTGGTCCTCGGCCGACGCGCGGGATTAAGAGCCTATTTCGATTTAAGAGTGTCCATCAGCTTGTCTTTCAGTCCTTTGGCTTTGCCGCCGATCTTGGTTTTCGGTTCGGCCGGCCTCTTTTCCACCAGTTCCACGAGCGATACCGCAGCGCAGTCCCCGGGCCGGAAGCCCTTCTTGATGACTCGCACGTACCCGCCCTCGCGATTCGCGTAGCGCGGAGCAATCTCATCAAAGAGAGTCTGTGCCACCTTCTTGGACCTGATGACCTGGAGCGCTTGCCGCCGCGCGTGCAAGTCCCCGCGCTTACCCAGGGTGATCATCTTGTCCGCTAGGCTGCGCAATGCCTTGGCCCTCGCATCCGTGGTCGTGATGCTCTCGTGCTCCAAAAGTGAGGTCACCATGTTCCGCAGCATGGCTTCACGGTGAGAGGAATTCATACCAAGTTTATATCGTGCTCTTCTGTGCCGCATGGTGTCTCCCTATTATTCACCGATGAAATTTTCCCGTTCCTGCCGCATCCGTTCGAGATCTTCTCTGCTCGGAAAGTTGGGAATTCCCATCCCGAGATGCAAATCCATATCTGCAAGGATTTCCTTGATCTCGTTGAGGGATTTACGACCGAAATTCTTGGTCTTCAGCATCTCCGACTCGCTGCGCTGCACCAACTCGCCGATAAACCGGATGTCCGCGTTCTTCAGGCAGTTGGCGGACCGAACGCTCAATTCAAGCTCATTGACGCTCCGATAGAGATTTTCATTAATCTCGGGCTCCCGTTGGGGCTTTTCCTCTGCAATGGAACGTTCTTCCTCCTGAAAGTTCAGGAATACGAGGAACTGTTCCCTGAGGATCTTGGCCGCCTGAGAAAGAGCGTCCTCAGGATAGACGGTGCCGTCGGTCCAGATCTCCATGGTGAGTTTGTCGTAGTCGGTTCTCCGCCCCACCCTGGCATTCGTGATCTTGTAGCTCACCTTGCGAATCGGTGAGAAGACCGCATCCAATGCCAGCGTTCCTATGGCTTCCTCTTCCTGTTTGTTGAGCTCCGCGGGAACGTAACCCTTGCCCCACTCCGCAACCATACTCACCATAAGGTTCCCCTCTTTGGAGAGGGTGGCGAGGATTTGGTCCGGATTGACAATCTCAACCGTCCCGTCCGCGATGATGTCGCCTGCCCGAATCTCGCCTTCCCCGACTCCTTCGAGTCGGAGCTGTTTCGGCTGATCGGTGTGCAGCTTCAGCTTCACCTTTTTCAGATTCAGGATGAGGTCTGTTACGTCTTCCTTGACTCCGGGTATTGTGGAAAACTCGTGAAGGACTCCATCGATCCTCACTGAAGTGATCGCAGCACCCTGAAGTGACGAAAGAAGCACTCTCCTCAACGAATTGCCCAGCGTTATTCCAAACCCCCGCTCAAGCGGTTCGCACACGAACTTTCCGTAAAACGGGGTATGCGTTGCCTCATCCACTTCCATGCGACGGGGTCGGATGAGCTCCGTCCAGTTTCGTCTCATCAGGGTTTGCCCTGTTTCGCTCATGGCTTCCCTCATTTGTATTCGCAGATTCTGCCGTACCGAGTACTGTCAACGGCAGTCGGGGACCGCTTCCCCTCGGTTCCCGGACCCCCAACATGATGATTCAATCATTGGGGAGGGCCCTGCGCCGAGCGCCGCGAACAGGTGTCTCCCGACTTATTTGGAGTAGAACTCGACTATGAGTTGCTCTCTGATCGTGGGGGGAAGATCCTCGCGAGTAGGCTGCGCTTTGATCACACCCCGGAAGTTTGCGGCGTCCACTTCCAGCCACTCGGGAACCCCTCTTCGTGAAACCGTCTTGATAGAGTCCTCGATCGAGGCAATGGTCCGACTTTTTTCCCGTACTTCCAGCACCATCCCGGGCTTTGTCCTGAACGACGCCACATCCACTTTACGACCGTTGACCATGAAGTGGCCGTGGTTGATAAGCTGCCGGGCCTCGGCCCTTGAAGTTGCAAACCCCATCTTGTAGACGATGTTGTCCAAGCGCGACTCCAAGAGGAGCAGGAGATTCTCGCCGGTGACGCCTTTCTTTTTCTCGGCCAGGTGCACGTAGTTGCGGAACTGCTTCTCCAACACTCCGTATATTCTCCTGACCTTTTGCTTCTCTCTCAACTGTACGCCGTAGTCGGTGTGTTTCGGTCGGCCTTGGCCGTGCTGTCCCGGCGGGTAATTTCGCCTTTCAACGGAGCATTTGTCCGAGTAACACCTATCCCCTTTGAGAAACAGTTTCCCTGTTTCCCGACGGCAGAACCTGCAAACCGACTCTCGATATCGTGCCAAGCCGTTCTCCTTTGGAGCGACACAAAGCTCGTGAAATGTCGAAGGCGGTTAGACCCGTCTTCTCTTGGGCGGCCGACAGCCGTTGTGGGGTATGGGGGTGACGTCCTTAATAAGGGTGATCTGAAATCCCGCTGCCTGAAGAGAGCGCAATGCAGCCTCTCTACCGGCGCCGGGGCCCTTAATAAGAACCTCCACATGCCTCATCCCGTGCTCCATAGCCTTTCTGGCCGCATCTTCCGCGGCGAGTTGTGCCGCAAAGGGGGTGGATTTTCTGGAGCCCTTGAATCCCTGGGTCCCCGCCGACGACCATGCCACCACATTGCCGTCGATATCGGTAATGGTGATGATCGTGTTATTGAAGGTGGACTGTATGTGCGCCACACCCCGGGGTATATTGCGTCTTTCCTTCTTTTTGCGAACCGTTCGCCTTTTTGGCATTGACCTCTCCGTGCGCGGGGCCCCGACTGAAATGGCGCCGCTTTGTCTCAGCAATCCGGACGGGTCATTGCCCCGGCCGTTCCGTCCCCGTCATTATCGTGTCTCTTCCGAGCCGTGGTGCATGGGGGCCGCATCTCGGGACGAGCGTCCCACAGGCGAGGCCCAGGGCACAGGGCTACTTACGCTTACCGATCTGCATTTTTCTCGGGCCCTTACGGGTCCGGGCGTTGGTATGGGTGCGCTGTCCTCGCACCGGAAGTCCGCGACGATGTCGCAGGCCCCGGTAGCACCCAAGATCCATCAGTCTCTTGATATTCATACCTATGTCACGGCGGAGATCACCCTCCACCTTGTACGAGCGATCAAGGACTTCACGAATCTTAGCAACATCGACCTCGGTCAACTGATCCGAGTTCATGTTGGGGTCCAGCCCGGTTTCCTCGACGATGCTCCGGGCGGTCGTCCTTCCTATCCCGTAAATATAGGTGAGCGCCACTTCAATGCGCTTATTTTTGGGAAGGTCAATACCTGCAATACGCGCCACGATCTTCCTCCAGGCGACAACTACCGCCGCAGGCAGGACTTAGCCCTGTCGCTGCTTATGTTTGGGATTTTCGCAGATCACCCGCACAATACCCTTGCGCTTGATGATCTTGCATTTGTCACAAATCTTCTTTACCGATGCCCGCACTTTCATGGGCGCCTCCTCTTCCGTCGACGGAACAGCCCCTAGCTCAAGACCTTTTCTATGGCAGCAAAGATCTCCTTGATGGGACCTACTCCCTTTACGCGGCGAAGCAAGCCTTTTCCATCGTAATAGTCGATCAAAGGGGCTGTCTGGCTGTTGTACACCGTCAGTCTCTCTCTGATGGTGGCCTCTTTATCGTCGTCCCTTTGATAGAGCTCGCTGCCGCATTTGTCGCAGATCCCCTCTTTCTTGGGGGGATTAAACATCACGTGAAACATGGACCCGCACTCTGAATTCTTACAGGTTCGTCGCCCGGAAAGCCTCTTGATCAGCTCATCATCCGGAACGTCGACCAGCACCGCATGATCGATGCCTTTTCCCTGCTTAACAAGTATCTTATCGAGGGCTTCAGCCTGGGGCAACGTCCTCGGGAATCCGTCCAACATGTACCCCTTATCCAGGTCAGGCTTGGTGAGTCGCTCTTCTACCACTCCGATGACAACCTCGTCGGGAACCAGCTCCCCTTTATCCATATAGGTCTTGGCCTTAAGACCCATAGGCGTCCCTTCCTTCAGCGCCGCCCTGAAGATGTCTCCCGTGGAGATCTGCGGAACGTTGAGTTTGTCGATGAGCATCTTAGCTTGCGTGCCCTTACCCGATCCAGGTCCTCCTAAGAGTACGATTCTCATGTTCCCTTCCTGTTATAGGGGAATACGGACTAGCGTCTCCCCTTGATACGGCCCGTTCGAATGAACCCTTCGTAATGCCTTTGGATCATGTGGGTCTCGATCTGGGTCAGCGTGTCCAGCGCGACACCCACCACGATGAGCAGCGAGGTTCCCCCGAAATAAAAGGGCGCGTTAAACCGTGCTATAAGGATCGAGGGGAGAACGCACACCAACGACACGTAGATGGCTCCCCCCAAAGTCAGCCTCGTCAGCACCTTATCGATGTATTGCGAAGTCTTTTTCCCCGGCCGTATGCCGGGAATGTAACCGCCGTACTTCTTCATGTTGTCTGCCACGTCCACAGGGTTGAACGTGACGGCCGTGTAAAAATAGCAGAAAAATACGATGAGCGCCACATAGAACAGTTCGTACACGCCGGTCCCCGGTCTCAGCCATCCCGTGATGGAGGTCAGGATCGGAATCTGCAGAAACTGCGCAATGGTGGCAGGAAAAATAATCAGCGAAGACGCAAAAATCGGGGGGATAACCCCCGCCGTGTTCACTTTCAACGGCAGGTGCGTGCTTTGTCCGCCGTAAACCCGTCTTCCAACCACTCGCTTGGCGTATTGCACCGGGATGCGCCGCTGTCCCCGCTCGACAAAAACAATGACCGCGATGACCCCGACCATGATCGCCAGCAGAAGGAGCAGTATAAGAAAACCCATGTCTCCGGTCTGCACCAACTGAACGGTACTGGCCAAAGCAGCGGGCATCCTTGCGACAATTCCGGCAAAAATTATCAAGGAGATCCCGTTGCCGATGCCCCGCTCGGTGATCTGTTCACCGAGCCACATAATAAACGCCGTACCGGCTGTCAGCGTGATCATGGAAAGGATGACGAAAGCGGGTTTGGAGATGTAAACCATCCCCTCGCTGTTGGCAAGGCCGATGCTGATACCGAGCCCCTGAATCAACGACAGCACCACGGTGCCGTACCGGGTGTACTGCGTGATCTTCTTCCGTCCCGCTTCACCCTCTTTGGAGAGCCTCTCCAGATGGGGTACCACCACAGTGAGGAGCTGCAGGATGATCGAGGCACTGATGTACGGCATGATCCCCAGCGAAAAAACGGAGAAATTCTCCATGGCGCCGCCGGTGAACATGTCGATGACACCGAACAGCGTCTGCTGGTATTTGCCGAAGAACTCCTTCAGCGCGACCGTATTGATTCCGGGGGTAGGGACGTGCACGCCCAGGCGATAGACGAGAAGCATCAGAAGCGTGAAAATGACCCTACGCTTGAGTTCCGGTATCTTAGCTATGTTGCCGATGGAACCGATCACGACGGGATTCTCCTCGTAGAAAGACCTGATCTGATAGGCGGTGTCTGCATCGGCAGGGCTACCCCGTTCGTCACAATTCCTCCACGCTGCCGCCTGCCGCCACTATTTTCTCTCGAGCTGCCGAGCTGACTCTCTCCACCTTCACGGAATACGCTCCGGAGACCTCTCCCTGGGAGAGGATCTTCACCGGTCCGGGCCGCCGAACGATCTTTTTTTCCCGCAGGATCTCAGGGGTCACTTCGGTCCCCGGCTCGAGCCGGTCCAACTCTTTAACGTTCACTATGTTAAAATAGACCTTGCGCGGATTGGTGAATCCCCTCTTGGGCAGTCGCCTCTGCAGCGGCATCTGACCGCCTTCAAACCCCGGCGACACCTTACCGCCCGAGCGGGATTTCTGTCCCTTGTGCCCCTTGCCGCACGTCTTTCCCAGGCCTGAAGACTCACCGCGCCCCAGTCGTTTTCGCTTCTTCTTCTCGGGGCTCCTCAGATTACCAAGACTCATGATAACTCTCCGTTGGACGAGGTCACTCGGCGACCTCTTCCACCTCCACCAGATGGTTCACTGCGCGGATCATTCCCCGAACCTCAGGGGTGTCGGCCAGGATTCGGCTGGAGTTGGTTTTTCTCAAACCCAACCCTCTCACCGTGTCCCTCTGAGCTTTGGTGGACTTGATAACACTCTTCTTCAAGGTGACCTTAAGCATTGGAGCTCTGTTCCTCCTTGGCGGAATCATCCGGGAGAGGGCTCGCCTTGCCCAGCTTTCTTGCGATCTGCTGGGGTGTGCGAAGTCCTTTCAACCCCTCGAAAGTGGCTTTGACCACATTGTGGGGATTGTTCGTGCCGATACACTTGGTGAGGATATCTCGAATGCCGACGGCTTCCATCACGGCCCTCACCGCTCCTCCCGCTATCACGCCCGTTCCGGATCCGGCAGGCTTAAGAAGGACTTTCGCCGCCCCGAATTGACCAATAATCTCGTGAGGCACCGTGCCGTTGACAATGGGAACGGTCACCATAGAGTCTTTGGCGCGGTCAACACCCTTGCGTATCGCCTCAGGTACCTCGTTAGCCTTGCCCAGGCCGAACCCTACGCGTCCCTTGCCGTCACCCACAACGACCACGGCGCTGAAGGAGAATCTCCTTCCGCCCTTGACGACTTTGGCGACGCGACTCAGGTGAACCACCCGGTCCTTCAAATCTCCTTCGGCACTCATATCGGACCTTTTTAGCAAAGGGCGACCCTCCTTTGAATGCTAGAAATCAAGGCCGGCCTCCCGAGCACCGTCGGCCAGCGCCTTCACTTTGCCGTGGTACAGGTAGGGACCTCTGTCGAAGACTACTTGTTTGATGTTCTGCTCCAGGGCCCGCGCGGCGACCCGCTTGCCCACTTCTCGAGCCAGCTCCCTGTTAAAGGCTTCGCCCTGCTTTCGCCGAAACTCCTTGTCCATGGTCGATGCCTGAACCAGGGTGACCCCTGCGATGTCGTCAATAATCTGGGCAAAAATGTTCCGGTTCGACCGGAAAATCGTCAGCCGAGGCCGCTCTCGGTTCGCTCCTATCTTGAAACGGATCCGTTTGGTCCGTTTGCCCTTGGCTCGGATTTTATCTTTATTGTCAGCCATTTGAGATCCCTCTGAACTCAACATATTCGACGGGTGAGGCGGCGATCCTTCCCTGGACCGACCGGACTACTTCGATCCTGCCTTGCCGACCTTACGCCGGATTTGCTCGCCAAGGTAGCGGATTCCTTTTCCCCTGAACGGCTCCGGCTTGCGAACCCTTCTTATACGGGCGGCCATCTCGCCGACCTGCTGTTTGTCTATGCCCCTGACGTGGATGATGGTGTTCTTTTCCACTTCAACGCTGAGCCCTTCCAGGATGGGCATCACCACAGGGTTGGAGTAGCCCACGTTCAGGGTGAGCGCCTCGTTATTGGCCTCTGCTCTGTATCCGACACCGACTATTTCCAGGGACTTGGTGAACCCCTGGGTTACTCCGGTAACCATGTTTTGAATCAGGGTCCGCACCAATCCGTGCATGGCCCTACTCTTCCGATGTTCGGATGCCGCCGAAACCCGAATGAACGATTCGTCCATTTCCACGTTCACCAGGTCCGAGAATCCCATCTGTAGCGAGCCCTTGGGTCCGTCAACCTGGATACCGGGCGCCGCGATGGTCACCTTCACATTGTCGGGTACGGCCACAGGGGCCTTACCTATTCTGGACATCAGTCATGCTCCTGAAATAGTCAGGCTACCAGATGCTGCAGAGCACCTCGCCGCCGATTTTGCGGTCCCTGGCCATGGTGTCGGTCATGATCCCCTGGGATGTGGAGAGAATAAGCAACCCGACCCCTCCCTGACTCTTGAGGTGGTGGTCGTGTTTCACATAGACCCTTCGCCCGGGTGTCGAGACTCGCTTGAGTCCGTCGATCACGCACTGGGTCTCGTCGTCGAACCGCAGGGTGAGCTTCAGGACGCCTTGCTTATTCTTAGCGGATCGGATGACCTTGTATTTTTTGATGTATCCCTCCTCCTTCATGATCTGAGCAATTCCGATCTTCAGGTTGGAGGCGGGAATGGTCACCTGTTCTTTACGCGCGTGTTTTGCGTTCCGAATCCTGGTCAGCATGTCCGCTATGGGGTCAGTCATGCACATGTCAGCTTTCTCCTACCAGCTCGATTTCACCATCCCGGGGATATTGCCGTTCAAAGCTTGGTTTCTTAGGCAGATCCGGCACATCTTGAACTTCCGATAGTACGCCCTGGGTCTCCCGCAAATCGCGCACCGGTTGTAGCTCCGGACTCCAAACTTTTGAGGCCTTGCCGCCTTCACTATCATCGATGTCTTGGCCACGATCCCTCCTTGACGGAGAAGTAATCTACTTCCTGAAAGGCATTCCCAGTTGCTCCAGCAGCTCGCGAGCTTCCTCATCGGTCTTGGCTGAAGTAACGAAGGTGATGTTCATACCCCGGATCTTCTCAATCCTGTCGTAGTTGATTTCGGGGAAAATAATCTGCTCTTTGATCCCCATGGAGAAGTTGCCCCTGCCGTCAAATCCTCGCGGGTTGATCCCCCGAAAGTCACGAACACGGGGAAGCGCCACGTTAATGAGCTTGTCGAGGAAGTGGTACATGTTCTCCCGTCTCAGGGTTACCTTGCACCCGATGGTCATTCCTTCCCGCAGCTTGAAGGTGGCGATGGATTTCCTGGCTTTGCGCAGTACCGGCCATTGCCCGCTGATCAGCGCCATCTCTTCCTGGGCGCTCTCGAGAATCTTGGGATTCTGAATGGCCTCCCCAAGTCCCATGTTTATGACCACCTTCTTCAAGGCGGGAACCTGCATGGTATTGGAATACTTGAACTTCTCGATCAAGGCACGCACGATGGATTCTTTATAATATTGGTTCAGCCGTGACGCCATGATAATCTTCCTTCTAACTCTCCAACTGTTCGTCACACTTCTTGCAGTACCGGACCCGTTCGCCGTCCTCCAGCACTCGGGAGCCGACGCGAGCGGGTTTCGAGCACTTGGGACAGACAACCATGAGCTTGGACAACTTGATGGGAGCTTCCTTTTCGATGATGCCCCCTTGTTTGCCCTGACCTACGGACCGCGTGTGACGCTTCACGTAATTCAGCCGCTCAACGATGGCCGCATCCTTGTCCTTAAAGATCTTCAGAACCTTGCCCTGTCGCCCTTTATCCTTGCCGGAAAGGACCTTCACCTTATCGTTCTTCTTGATGCCGGCCATTGTTACAGCACCTCCGGAGCCAGGGAAACGATCTTCATGAACTTCTTGGCTCTGAGCTCTCGGGCCACCGGGCCGAAGATACGCGTTCCGATGGGCTCCATCTGGTTGTTGATGAGCACCGCGGAGTTGTCGTCAAACCGGATGTACGAACCGTCCGGTCTCCGAACCGCCCGCTGGGTCCTCACCACCACCGCTTTGTGGACCTCTCCCTTCTTCACCTTGGAATTCGGGATGGCCTCTTTCACGGATACTACCACGACGTCACCGACACTCGCGTATTTGCGCCTAGTACCACCCAGCACCTTGATGCAAAAGAGCTCCTTTGCGCCGGAGTTGTCAGCAACGGCCATGCGGGTCTGTTGCTGTATCATTGGGCTCCTCCGGGTAGTGCCGCTTCTTTAACGATCTTGCGGACACGCCAGTTTTTGTGCCGGCTCAGAGGTCGTGACTCCACGATCATTACCTCATCACCTATGCGACAGCGGTTCTCTTCGTCGTGGGCCATGAAGCGTTTACGGCGGCGGACGAATTTCTTGTACACCGGGTGCATGACCGTGCGGCTTACTTCCACCACGACGGTTTTGTCCATTTTATTGCTGACTACCACACCGGTGCGAACTTTACGTGGCTTTCGACTGTCGGAGGAGCTCGTCATGCAGACGCCTCCTTTTCTCTCATGATGGTCTTCACCCGGGCGATCTCCTTTCGGAGCTTCCTCAGGCGGTCGGTCTTTTCGAGCTGGCCGGTGGCGTGCTTGAAGCGGAGGCTAAACTCCTCCTCGCGAAACTCCTTTTCCTTTCCCGCCAGTTCCTCGACTGTGAGATCTCTGAGTTCTCGCGGCTTCATGTCGACTCCTCACGAACTACGAATCGGGTCTTGATCGGCAACTTCCTGGCGGCAAGGCGGAAGGCTTCACGTGCCACTTCAATGGGCACTCCTTCCATTTCATACATGATCCGACCTGGCTTCACTACCGCCACCCACTCTTCGGGGGCTCCCTTGCCTTTTCCCATCCTGGTCTCCGCCGGCTTCTTGCTTATGGGCTTATCCGGGAACACACGAATCCAAATCTTTCCGCCCCTCTTGACGTGGCGGGTCATGGCGATACGACCTGCCTCAATCTGCCGAGCGGTGATCCAACCGGGGTCCATGGCCATCAGCCCGTATTCGCCGAAGGAGACGCTCGTGCCCGTCAGGGGGCGTCCTCGCATTCGGCCTTTTTGCCTTTTTCTGTATTTGACTTTCTTCGGCGCAAGCATATCACTTCTCCGCTGCCGAGCTTTTGATCATTTCACCCTTGAAGATCCAGACCTTCACCCCTATCACCCCGTATGTCGTGGTCGCCTGGGCAAATCCGTAATCGATGTCGGCCCGCAACGTGTGCAGAGGAACGCGGCCTTCCCTGTACCATTCGCGTCTCGCCATCTCCGCCCCGCCGAGTCGTCCCGCGGTGGCTATACGTATTCCCTTGGCTCCTGACTTCAGGGCACTGGTCACGGACTTCTTCATAGCTCTTCGGAAGGCGATACGCCGCTCCAATTGCTGGGCCACGTTCTCCGCCACGAGCTGGGCGTCTATCTCGGGCCGACGAATTTCCTTCACGTCGACGATAACTTCCTTCTGGGTGAGCTCCAGGAGATGGTGCCTCAGCTTGTCAATCTCGCTACCCTTGGGACCGATAACGACCCCGGGACGAGCGGTGTGGATGATGAGCTTGATCTTGCCGGCCGCCCGCTCCACCTCTATTCTTGAAATGCTCGCCTGGGCGAGTTTCTTCTTCACGAACTCCCGAATCTTAATGTCCTCGATGAGGAAGTCTCCGTAGTCCTTCTGCGAGTACCACCGGGAATCCCATGTCCTCGTGATACCAAGGCGAAATCCGTGGGGATGTACCTTCTGTCCCAAAATGCGCCTCCTGCGGGTAGTTCGAGTTTGTTTCAACCTGCGCCGGACCATCAGCCTCGGCACAAATTGTAGGCCACTCGCCCTAAAAGCCGTGCTATTGCTCTTCCAGAGCCACCGATATGTGGCTGGTCCGTTTCCGTATCCGTGTGGCCCTTCCCATGGCCCTCGGGCTCCATCTCTTGGCCGTTGGGCCCTCGTCCACGGTGATTCTGCTGATATAGAGCTTGTCTTCGTCCACTCCCGCGGCTCGGGATGCATTGTCCAGTGCGGACTGGACGACCTTCCGAATCATCCCCGCCGCCTTCTTGGGCGTGAATTGCAACCGTCCCAACGCTGTCGCCACGGGGAGTCCCCTCACCAGATCGGCAACCAGCCTGGCTTTCCGTGCGGAGATGCGCGCGTGTCTGAAGTTAGCGACGAATTCCATTACCTTCTCCCCTTCTTCGCCTTTCGATCACCCGCGTGACCGTGAAAGGTGCGGGTCGGAGAAAACTCGCCAAGCTTGTGCCCCACCATATTCTCCGTCACGAAGACCGGCACGAACTTCTTTCCGTTGTGAACGGCGAAAGTCAGCCCCACCATGTCCGGAATGACGGTCGATCGCCGGGACCACGTCTGAATAACCTTCCGCGAACCGGTCCCTCTGGCTTGCTCAACCTTACGCATTACGTGATCGTCCACGAATGGACCTTTGTGCACCGAACGCGGCATGGCTATTACTTCCTCCGTTTCACGATAAATTTGTCAGAGGCTTTTGACCGCTTGCGCGTCTTGTACCCTTTCGTCGGGACGCCCCAAGGAGTAACGGGATGCCGGCCGCCCGACGTACGTCCTTCACCGCCTCCGTGGGGATGGTCCACGGGGTTCATGACCACGCCGCGGACACTGGGCCGCCGCCCCATGAGTCTCGATCTTCCGGCCTTACCCAACGATATGTTTTCGTGATCCAGGTTGCCCAGTTGGCCTACCGTGGCCTTGCAGCGGTCCAGTACCATGCGGACCTCGCCCGAGGGCATCTTGATCTGAACATATCCCTTTTCCTTGGCCATCAACTGGCCGTAGGTCCCGGCGGATCGGATCATCTGTCCGCCCTTGCCGATCTTCATCTCCACATTGTGCACCATGGTGCCCAAGGGAATGTTCTTCAGGGGCATACAGTTTCCGGGCCTTATGTCCACCCTGTCTCCCGCGACGACCGAATCGCCTACGTTCAGGCCCTGCGGCCACAGGATGTATCTCTTCTCTCCGTCAACGTAGCTGATGAGGGCAATTCGTGCGCTTCGGTTGGGGTCGTACTCGACGCTGACCACCTTGCCCGGCACATCGAGCTTGTCCCGCTTAAGATCGACCACACGGAACAGTCTCTTGTGGCCGCCTCCGCGATGCCTGACGGTGATTCTTCCGTTGTTGTTCCTGCCGCCGTTCTTTCGACTCCCGGTGACGAGCGCCTTGAGAGGCTTGTCCTCGGTAATCTCTTCGAAAGTGAGGCTGGTCTTGAACCTGATCCCAGGGGATGTCGGCTTGTATTTCTTAATGGCCATGAGTCCAGTCCTTGACGCCGGTGCCGTTCTCTCGCCCATGCAGAGTCCTGCGGGTCTCGGGGGTTGAGTTAGACACCTTCAAAGAAATCTATTCGATCGCCTTCTTTGAGCGTGACAACCGCCTTCTTCCAACTTCGCCGGCGGCCTGTGGTACGCCCCATTCTCTTGCGCTTACCCTGCCGATTCTGAGTCCGCACGGACAAGACCGTCACTTTGAAGATCTTCTCCACTGCTTTCCGAATCTCCGGTTTGTTCGCATCCGGGGATACCTCAAAGACGAGCTGATTGTTATCGTCCTTGAGTGTGGACCCTTTCTCGGTCACGATGGGTCGTCGTATTATCCGGTATTCTTCGTGCATTACCCCAACCTCTCGTGGATTTTGGGGACGGCATCCAGCAAGAGCACCAGGCGCTCGAACCGGAGCAGGTCGTAAACGTTCATTCCCTCGGTGGGCAGCACGAGCACGCGGAACAGGTTCCTCGAAGAGCGCACCAGCGCTTCATCCTTCTCCGGGGTGATGAAGACCGTCTTCCCCGGATCCAGCCCCATGGCCTTCACTTTTTCTAGGAACAGCTTAGTCTTGGGCTCTTCCAACTCTATCTTGTCCACCACGGTGAGGTTGTTGTCCCTGAGTTTGGCACTGAGCACCGAGCAGAGTGCGGCTCTCCGCACCTTCTTGGGGAGCGAAAAGGCGTACGAGCGCGGGTGCGGTCCAAATACCGTGCCGCCTCCCGTCCAGATCGGGGACCGGTTCGTCCCTGCACGTGCCCGGCCTGTGCCCTTCTGCCGCCACGGCTTCTTCCCTCCGCCCCTCACGTCCCGTCTCGTCTTGGTGCTTGCCGTGCCGGCGCGGCGTTTGGCAAGCTGCCAGACTACCACTTGCTGTACGAGGTGGTCGCGACCCTCGACACCGAATATCCGGTCGTCCAGTTCGACGGTGTCGACCTTTTCCCCGTTCTGGTTGATTACGTCTACCGAAGCCATCAGCGTTTCCTTATGAGAACGATAGCCCCTCGAGGTCCGGGAATGGGGCCTTTCAGAAATAGCAGGTTTTCGTCGGGTCGGACTTCCACCACTTCCACGCTGGGCGATGTAACGCGTGCGCCGCCCATGCGCCCTGGCATTTTCTTGCCCTTGAAGACGCGGGCCGGATACGCACACTGGCCGACGGATCCGGGGATCCGGTGGGAGCGGGAGCCGTGAGTCTCTCTACCGCCGCCGAAGTTCCATTTCTTGATGACGCCTGCGAAGCCCTTGCCTTTGGAGGTGCCGGTGACCTTTACACGCTCGCCCGGGCTGAAAATGTCAGCACGGATTTCCTGGCCGATCTCGATACTCTCAACATCGTCGGCCTCAAACTCTCTCAGCACTTTGAAAGGTCCGGTACCCGCTTTCTTGAACTGGCCCATGATAGGCATAATCACCCGCTGCTCCTTAGCAGGGCCGAAGCCGATCTGAACCTTCGACGCTTCCTTCTTCTGTATCACCGTGCAGGGGCCGGTCTCGACCACCGTGACGCCGATGACCCGTCCGTCGTCGTCGAATAACTGGACCATCCCAAGTTTTTTCCCAATCATCCCTTGAATCATGTCCCGCTCCTTAGCGTGCTCAAAGCCGGAGGGCCGCCTAAGCCTTTATTTCGACATCCACTCCCGGGGAGAGGTCCAGCTTCATCAAGGCGTCCAAAGTCTGCTGTGTGGGCTCGAGTATATCGAGCAATCGCTTGTGAATACGAATCTCAAACTGCTCTCGGGATTTCTTGTCTATGTGCGGCGACCGCAGGACGCAGTATTTCTCGATTCTCGTAGGCAGGGGGATAGGCCCCGCCACCTTGGCCCCGGTTCGCCATGCCGTATCGACGATCTCCGCCGCGGACTGGTCGAGGAGCTTGTGGTCGTAAGCCTTGAGCCTGATCCTGATTTTCAATGCGTGCATGTCCATGACGAAAACCTCGCGCCAATCCCGGCTGTCTTATTCAATGATCTCCGACACGACTCCCGCGCCGACGGTGCGGCCGCCTTCACGAATAGCGAAGCGCAGCTCTTTTTCCATAGCGATGGGGGTGATCAGGTGACCTTCGAGAGATACGTTGTCTCCGGGCATCACCATCTCCACGCCCTCGGGAAGCGTGATTATTCCCGTCACGTCAGTGGTACGGAAATAAAACTGC
>JBGSJS010000015.1:0-16830 GCA_041741735.1 Desulfomonilaceae bacterium
TACTCGGCCAAGCCTGATTTGGCAAGTATCCGCGTGATTGCGGCTGTCAGGGTCGTCTTGCCGTGATCGATGTGACCGATGGTCCCAATGTTCACGTGAGGCTTATTACGCTCAAACTTCGCCTTGCCCATGGGCTCCTCCAGATTGCTTATACTCTGCAATGATCTTTTCAGTTACTGATTGCGGTGCCGGTTCGTAATGGGAAAACCGCATGGTAAACGATGCCCGGCCCTGGGTCAGGCTTCTGAGATCGGTTGCGTAGCCGAACATCCGTCCCAGGGGAACCCGTACCCCTACCGTCTGAACGCCTGCCCGGCTCTCCATGCCCAGGATCTTGCCTCTTCTCGAGGTCAGGTCTCCCAGCACGTCGCCGAGAAATTCTCCGGGGGCTACCACCTCGACGTCCATTATCGGCTCCAGGAGAATCGTAGAGCCCTTCCTGCAGGCTTCCTTGAAGGCCATGAACCCCGCGGTCTTGAACGCCATCTCCGAAGAGTCCACTTCGTGGTACTTGCCGTCGACCAGGGTCACCTTCACATCCACCACCGGGTACCCTGCGAGCACCCCGCGTTCCATGGATGCGCGAATTCCTTCTTGCACCGGCTTGATGTACTCCTTGGGAATAGCTCCGCCGGTGATCTTGTCCACAAACTCCAGCCCGGTGCCGCCGCTGACCGGTTCCACGTCCATCATGACTTCGGCGAACTGCCCCTTACCGCCGGTCTGCTTTACGTGGCGGTAGTGGATCTTCGTCGTTTTGGTCAAGGTCTCCCTGAAGGCGACCTGCGGCTCTCCAACACTGGCCTCCACCTGGAATTCCCTGAGAAGTCGGTCCACAACGATCTCAAGGTGAAGCTCGCCCATCCCGGAGAGTATCGTCTCGCCGGTATCCTGGTCCACGCGCACTCTCAGCGACGGGTCTTCCCTCAGGAGCTTCGTCAAGGCCCGGGACAGCTTCTCCACCTCGTCCTTGGACTTGGGTGCGAGCGCCACGGAGATGACGGGCTCGGGAAATTCCATGGATTCGAGAATGATCGGGTCGCCGTCGTCCACCAGGGTATCGCCCGTCCGGGTCTGCTTAAGCCCGACAGCCGCCACGATGTCGCCTGCGAACGCCTCTTTGATCTCTTCCCGCTGGTTGGCGTGCATTTTGAGCAGCCGTCCGATGCGCTCTTTGCGGTCGGCATTGGCGTTGAGCACGGCCGATCCCGATGCCAGCCTTCCCGAGTAGATCCTCAGAAAGGTGAGGTTCCCGGTGTACGGATCGCTCATCACCTTAAAGGCCAGGGCTGCAAACGGGCCGTCAACAGCGCGCTCCACAGGGCGTCCCTTCGCGTCTTTGCCTTGAACCGGCGGCACATCAACGGGAGACGGGAGATAATCCAGGACCGAATCCAGGAGCTGTTGCACTCCCTTGTTCTTGAACGCCGAGCCAACCACCACAGGGGTGATCTTCAGATCGATGGTGCCCTTCCTGATGGTTTGCCGAAGGGTCTCCACCGGAATATCCGTATCCCCTTCCAGGTATCTCTCCAGGAGGTCATCGTCCAGCTCGCAGACGGTCTCGACCAGGTTCTTACGGGCTTCCTCGGCTTCCTCGGCCACTTCGGGAGGTATTTCTCCTACGTTGAAGATCACTCCCATCGAGGTATCGTCGAAGAGGACAGACTTCATCTCCACAAGATCGACCACGCCCCGAAATTGATCCTCGGATCCTATGGGGATCTGCAGGAGGACGGGGATAGTTTGAAGTCTGGTTCTCATCATCTCGACTACTCGGTTGTGGTCGGCGCCCGACCTGTCCATTTTGTTGATGAAGGCTATCCTGGGAATGCCGTAACGGTCCGCCTGTTTCCAAACCGTTTCGGACTGGGGCTCGACACCTCCGACAGCGCAGAAGACCGCAACCGCACCGTCCAATACCCTAAGGCACCGTTCCACCTCGATGGTGAAATCGACGTGCCCCGGGGTGTCGATTATATTAATTCTGTGGTCTTTCCACCGGCAGACAGTCGCAGCGGAGGTAATGGTGATCCCTCGCTCCTGCTCCTGTTCCATCCAGTCCATGACCGCATTGCCATCGTGCACTTCGCCCAATCGGTGAGAGACCCCGGTATAGTAAAGAATTCGCTCGGTCGTGGTGGTCTTCCCTGCATCGATATGAGCCATGATCCCGATATTGCGGGTGCGTAATAATGTGTCGCCGTTCATCTGGTGGATCTTTTCGGAATTCCTACCACCTGTAATGAGCGAAAGCCTTATTGGCTTCGGCCATCTTGTGGGTATCTTCCTTTTTCTTTACTGCGCTCCCTTTATTGGAAGCGGCATCGAGCAGCTCTGCAGCGAGCTTCTCCTGCATACTCTTCTCGCCCCGCGATCTGGAGAATTTTATCAGCCACCTGATGGCCAGGGCTTGACGTCTTTCGGGACGGATTTCCACCGGGACCTGATAGGTGCTCCCGCCCACTCTTCTGGACCGCACTTCCAGAACCGGTTTGACGTTGTCTACGGCTCGCTCGAAGAGTTTGAGGGCATCCTCGTTCGTCCTCTTGACCATGATGTCAAAGGCGCTGTAAAGGATGTTCTCTGCAACGGCCTTCTTGCCTTCCCACATGACGCCGTGCACGAACTTGGACACGAGCTTGCTGTGATACTTGGGGTCAGGCAAAACGTCTCTTTTTGGTACCTTACCTTTTCTAGGCATCAGATTTCGCTCCAGACCGGGCCATAACTTCTTGTCTGTTCATGTCTTCAGAACGGGCTTCGCCGGGGAGCTTCCAGGATAGCAAGGTCAAGAAGGCCTGCGGTCTTACGATCCGCTATAAACCTTCTTTTTGTTCGGTTCCCTTCCTAACCCACCCCGTCGTTACCGACGGTTTTCCTGGACCCTTGGCGGTAAATGCTCTGATCTTTACGTTCGGAGTTTCTCCGGTGCAGCCGCTTACCTCGACTCAGCCGGCCGGAAGAGCCTCACCGGCAGACCTGCGTGGATTACTTCGGCCTCTTCGTCCCGTACTTGGATCTTCCCTGTTTCCTATCCTGAACGCCATAAGCGTCCTGCGCACCACGGATTATGTGATAACGCACGCCCGGCAAGTCCTTGACGCGTCCGCCGCGAATGAGGACCACCGAGTGCTCTTGCAAATTGTGACCGATCCCGGGAATATAGGAGGTGACTTCGTATCCGTTGGTGAGACGAACCCTGGCAACCTTCCTTAAAGCGGAGTTCGGTTTCTTGGGCGTCGTCGTGTATACCCTCACGCAGACCCCGCGGCGCTGCGGACAGTTGGTCAGAGCCGGAGCCGAGGTTTTTTTCCTCGGGCGGGATCGACCTTTTCTAACCAACTGGTTTATTGTCGGCATAAGCCATAACCTCCAAACATGTATCCACACAATATGCACAGACTAGGCGATCCGTGTCAACTCTTTTTTCAACAAAACGCGGGGCCAAGCTGCTTTTCCTCGACCCCGCGTCACCCTTCGCTTCCGCGATAGGCCTGTGACGGTGCCTGATCCGGGCCCATCACCATCGCGGAAAATTACCCGGCGGCACGTTTGTCTCCGCGGGTCGGGCGCGCCGGTTCGGCTTCCCGTTCCGGGTGTACCAGCCTGAGGTTCTTGTAACGGCCCACCCCGGTTCCGGCGGGGATGAGCCTCCCCATGATGACGTTCTCCTTCAGGCCCCTCAGATAATCGATCTTGCCCGAGATGGAGGCTTCCGTGAGCACTTTCGTGGTCTCCTGGAAACTGGCCGCGCTGATGAACGAGTCCGTGGAGAGGGAGGCTTTCGTGATTCCCAGGAGCAGAGGCTCGCCCACTGCGGGACTTCCCCCACCCTGCATCACCCGGGTGTTCTCTGCCTCGAAAAGCGATCGTTCGATCTGTTCTCCCACGAGGAACTCGGTGTCCCCCACCTCCTTGACGCGCACCCTACGGAGCATCTGTCGGACGATGACCTCGATGTGCTTGTCGTTGATCTTCACACCCTGGAGTCGATAGACCTCCTGAACCTCGTCGACGAGGTACTTGGCGAGGTCTTTCTCGCCTTTGATCCCCAGAAGGTCGTGGGGATTCGTGGAGCCTTCCATGAGGGCTTCTCCGGCCTGCACCCAGTCGCCCGCGTGGACGGAGATGTGCTTCCCTTTCGGGATCAGGTAGTCCTTGGGCTCTCCCACTTCCGGTGTGACGATGACCTTGCGTTTGCCTTTGGTGTCTTTACCGAAGCTCACCAGTCCGTCGATCTCGGAGATGATTGCGAACTCCTTGGGCTTGCGCGCCTCAAAGAGCTCGGCGACTCTCGGCAACCCCCCGGTGATGTCCTTGGTCTTCGTGGTTTCACGAGGAATTTTGGCGATGACGTCACCCGCGTGTACTTCCTCGCCCTCTTTCGTCATGATGTTGGCACCCACGGGGAGGAGGTATCGAGCTTCGGAATCGCCTATTTTGATGGTCTTGCCGTGGTCGTCCTTGATGGAGACCCTCGGCCTGATCTCGGTGTCTTTGTCCTTGTATTCGACGATAACCTTTCGGGATAGACCGGTGACTTCATCCACCTGCTCGTTCATGGTCAGGGCTTCGATCACGTCGCCGAATTTTACCCGTCCCGTCACCTCGGTGATAATCGGAATGGTGTAGGGGTCCCATTCCGCCAGGAGTGTTTCCCTGTTCACCGGTTGGCCGTTCCCTACCCTGAGCTTTGCCCCGTAGATCAGCTTGTTGCGCTCTCTCTCACGTCCTTTCTCGTCGGTTACGGCTATGGATCCGTTCCTGTTCATGACGATCTCCTCACCGTCCCTGTTGGTGACGGTCTTGAGGTCGATGAAGCGGATCTGGCCCTCATTCCGCGAGAAGAGCTGCGACGAGCTTGAGCCCAGCCATTCGAGGAGCACCTGTCCTTCAGAGTCTATGCGATCCCCTTCTTGGACCTTGACGTTCATATAGTCCAGTACGGGATACCGCTCGTAGAGGCGAAAGCGTATCTTGCCCCCTTTGGAGCTCCGCAGCTGGAATATTCCGCCTCTCTTCTCCGGCTCCGTCATACGGGTGGCGCCTTGCTGGGTCTCGAATATGAACGCGTTTGGATAGACTCTCTCGCCGTGCCTGACCACGAACCGATGATCCTGAGGGATCTCAAACTTACTCTTTCCGCCGTCTTCGTCCACCAAGTTGAAGGATTTGCGGTCCAGGGATATGTCGATCTTGCCGCCGACACTTTCCGCTTCGGTCATCTTGTGGTTGGGCCCCTCGTACGCGAAAGAGTTCTCGCGCAGTGTCTGCCCGTCCCCTACGATCCAACGTTCCACGTCCGACTCGTCCATGGAAAAGTCTTCATAGACCACAAGAGCCTTGGCCTTGTCCTTCTCCTTTTCGAACATGACCTTGCCGCGCTTACGGGAGGAGATGATGTTCCTCTTCAGAGAGGCCGTGCCTCCGATGTGGAAGGTACGCATGGTAAGCTGAGTTCCGGGCTCGCCTATGGACTGGGCGGCGATGATGCCGACGGCCTCGCCGATGTTCACCATCCGGCCGTGGGCCAGGTCGCGGCCATAACAGAGGCTGCATACGCCCCGCCGCGACTGACAGGTAAGAACCGACCGTATCTTCAAACGGTCGATGCCTGCATCCTGAATCTTTTCCCTGTGCTCCTCGTTAATCTCCTCATTTGCCCGTACGATGATCTCGCCGGAGAAGGGATGCTCGATGTCCTCCAGAGCCACGCGTCCCAGGATACGATCCGCCACGTGCTCGATGATCTCGCCGCCCTCTTCCAATGAGGCCATCTCGATGCCGTCCAGGGTTCCGCAATCGACCTCAAAGATAATGGCATCCTGAGCCACGTCGACTAGACGACGGGTCAAGTACCCGGAGTTCGCCGTCTTGAGCGCGGTATCGGCCAGACCTTTGCGGGCACCGTGAGTGGAGATGAAGTACTGCAACACGGTGAGCCCTTCACGGAAGTTGGCTTCGATAGGCGTTTCGATGATCTCTCCGGTGGGCTTGGCCATCAGACCGCGCATACCGGCGAGCTGCCGGATCTGCTGGGTGCTGCCTCGGGCACCGGAGTCGGCCATCATGTAAATGGGGTTAAAGCTTTCGGCCTTCTTTTGACTCCCGTCCTCCAGGGTAACGGTCATGGTCCGCAGGCCGCTCATCATGCGCTCGGAAATATCTTCGTTGGCACGGGCCCAGATGTCGATCACTTTGTTGTAACGCTCACCGTCGGTAATGAGGCCTTCCTTGTACTGGTTTTGGATCTCCAGCACCTCATTGCGCGCTTTGTCGAGGATCTCTTTCTTCGACTCCGGGATTCTCATGTCATCGACACAGATGGAGAGCCCCGCCTTGGTGGCATAGGAGTAGCCCATGTCTTTGAGGCGGTCGGCGAGAATAACCGTCTGTTTGTCGCCGCACCTGCGGTATGCCTCGTCGATGAGGTTGGCCAGCTCCTTCTTCTTCATGACCTTGTTGATCACACCGAAGGGGATATCTTCGGGCACGATCTCTCTCAGGAGGACCCGACCTACCGTGGACTGAATCTTCTCGCCCTCCATGCGGACCACGATCTTCTCGTGGAGGTCGACCACATTCGAGTCGTACGCCACCCGGACCTCCTCGGCGTCCGAGAAAATCCTGGTTCGTCCCTCCACCTCCGGATCAACCGTCTCTCTGGTCAAATAATAGAGACCGAGAACGATGTCCTGGGTCGGCACGATGATCGGCTTGCCGTGGGCAGGAGAGAGGATGTTGTTGGTGCTCATCATCAACACCCGGGCTTCCACCTGGGCCTCAACAGAGAGCGGAATGTGCACGGCCATCTGGTCGCCGTCGATGTCTGCGTTGAACGCGGTGCTGACGAGCGGATGCAACTGACTGGCCTTCCCTTCGATGAGCACCGGCTCGAATGCTTGAATGCCGAGGCGGTGAAGAGTTGGCGCACGGTTGAGCAGGACGGGGTATTCCTTCACCACGTCCTCGAGGATGTCCCACACCTCGGGCGTCTCCTTTTCAACCAGCTTCTTTGCACTCTTGATGGTTGTGACGTACCCCCGCTCCTCCAGTTTGTTGTAAATGAAGGGTTTGAACAGCTCCAAAGCCATTCTCTTGGGAAGTCCGCACTGGTGCAACCGCAGATCCGGTCCCACGACGATGACCGATCGACCGGAATAGTCTACCCGCTTTCCCAGGAGGTTCTGACGGAAGCGTCCCTGCTTGCCCTTGAGCATGTCGGACAGGGATTTGAGCGGCCGCTTGTTGGGTCCCGTAATGACTCGGCCTCTTCTCCCGTTGTCGAAGAGAACGTCTACGGCTTCCTGGAGCATCCTCTTTTCGTTACGGAGGATGATTTCGGGAGCATTAAGCTCTTTGAGCCTCTTGAGCCTGTTGTTGCGGTTGATGACGCGCCTGTAGAGATCGTTGAGGTCCGAGGTCGCGAAGCGGCCTCCGTCAAGAGGCACCAGGGGTCGAAGGTCCGGGGGGATGACGGGAACCGTGGTGAGAATCATCCAGGCCGGATTCTGCCATTGCCTGAATTTTCCCATATCCTCCGCTCGAATGACCCGGGAGCGCGTGAGGCGCTCTATGACGTTGTTGACCTCCACGAAGGCAAGTTGTTTGCGAACTTCCCAGAGCTCTGATTCTTCCCATTTGACCCGAATTTCCCTCGCGGCCTGGACCAGTTCCTCGAGAAATTTCACCGTCTCCGAGTCGTATTCCTTGTGCTGCAACAATACCTCGAGCTCGGTCACGAGGGAATCGGGCTCGATTCCCTTAAGGGCTTCCAGTACCCGCAGTCTCTTGGCCAGTTTCTTGCGCTTTGCTTCCGACGCTGAGTCTTTCATCTCCTCGCGAAGCCTGATGCTCTCGGTGGCAAGGTCGAGCTTTTCGAGCATGTCCCGCACGGCTTCGCCTCCCATGTAGGCTTCAAAGGAGCCCACACCGTGCTCGTCGATAGACTGTCGATATTTCTCTTCGTTGATGAGAGTGCCCCTCTCCAGATCGGTCTTTCCCTGATCCACTACGAGGAAAGATTCGAAATAGAGTACCCGCTCCACTTCCTTGAGCGTCAGGTCCAGCAGAGTTCCGATTCTGCTGGGCAGGCTCTTGAGGAACCAGATGTGGGCGACCGGCGTGGCCAGCTCGATGTGGCCCATGCGCTCCCGACGCACCTTGGATTGGATAACCTCGACACCACACTTCTCACATATGGTGCCCCGGTGTTTCATCCTCTTGTATTTTCCGCAATTGCATTCGTAGTCTTTCACCGGCCCGAAGATTTTGGCGCAGAAGAGCCCGTCTCTTTCGGGCTTGAAGGTACGGTAATTGATGGTTTCGGGCTTCTTGACTTCTCCATGGGACCATGAACGAATCTTCTCCGGGGATGCCAGAGTAATCTTGACGGCACTGAAGTTCACAGGGTCCTTCGGCTTCTCAAAAAAACTGTAATAGACGTCTTCCAAGGTTTCCCTCCTTGAATGGGGTTAGCTCTTCGAGGGATACCCGGTCCGAAAACAATCCAGAGGACCGGTAACGCGATTTACCGCTCTCATTCCGCCGAAGTCTTTCAGCCGGTTTCGAGCGGTTTGTGGGTCGGGACAATAGGCCGTTCAGCCGATTGTCCCGGCCCTGTTCCGAAAGCCGGGCGCCTCACAAGGTCGCCCGACTCGCTGAGTATCATCCTGTCGCCACATGGTCGCTTTCCAGGAGCTCCATATCCAGACCCAGCGACTTGATCTCTTTAACCAGGACGTTGAAGGACTCGGGCAAGCCGGGCTCCAGCACGTTAGTACCCTTGACGATACTTTCGTACATCCTTGTGCGACCGGTGACGTCGTCGGACTTCACCGTCAGGAACTCCTGCAGTGAGTACGCCGCGCCGTAGGATTCCATCGCCCAGACTTCCATCTCTCCGAGCCGCTGGCCGCCGAATTGGGCTTTGCCGCCGAGAGGTTGCTGGGTCACCAGAGAATAGGGTCCGATTGCCCTGGCGTGGATCTTGTCGTCGACCAAGTGGTGCAGCTTCATCATGTAGATGATGCCCACCGTGACGCTCGTGTCAAAGGGGTCGCCGGTGCGGCCGTCGAAGAGGCCCGTCTGACCGGAGGGGGAATGCCCGGCGTCCTCAAGAAGCTTCTTGATCTCCGACTCGCGGGCACCGTCGAAGACCGGCGTGGCCGTGGGGACACCATTGGACAGCGAGGCGACAAATCGCTTTACCACATCGTCATCCATCCCGTTGATGATCCCCTGCAGCTTCTTCTTGCGCTCCGGCTCCTGGCAGTCGAAGATTTCGAGGAGTCTGCCCCGCAAACGGTCGGGCGAGAATTTTTCCTCGATCATTCTGTTGAGGCTGTCGCCCAGACCTCTGGCCGCCCAACCCAAATGGGTCTCCAGCACCTGGCCCACGTTCATACGGGACGGGACGCCCAGCGGGTTGAGAACGATCTCCACGGGGGTGCCGTCCTCGAAGTACGGCATGTCCTCTTCCGGCAGGACCCGTGAGAGCACACCTTTGTTCCCATGCCGTCCCGCCATCTTGTCGCCCACCGAGAGCTTACGTTTTATGGCTATGTAGACCTTGACCAGCTTGATGACTCCGGGGGGCAGTTCATCGCCTTTCTTCAGACGGCTGATCCTTTCGTCGTAATGCATCTTCCAGAAATGCTTCTGATCGTTGAGTCGCTCCAGGATGCGCACCACCTCGTCCTCCGTGGTGGTGTCCCCTCGCAGGGAAACATCGCGGAGCAGCTCCATGGGTACAACGTCCATAAACTCTTGGGTGATGTTCTCGCCTTTGTTGATATAGACCCTGCCCGTTGACGGATCCGTGAGCGTGGCCGAAACCGCCTTGCCTACCATCATGCCGCGGATTCTCTCCCTGGCCCCTTCATCAACAATTCGCATTTCGTCGTCACGGTCTTTGGACAACTTGGCGATCTCTTCGTTCTCGATGGAGATGGTCCTGCTGTCTTTGTCCGTTCCCTTCCGGGAGAATATCCGGGCCCCGATTACCGTGCCTTCGACACCGGGAGGCACGCGCAGTGAGGAGTCTCTCACATCGCCGGCCTTTTCTCCGAAAATGGCTCGGAGGAGCTTCTCTTCCGGACTGAGCTGATTCTCACCTTTCGGCGTGATCTTCCCCACAAGGATGTCGCCGGGCTTCACTTCGGCACCGATACGGATCACCCCGGACTCGTCGAGGTTACGCAGGGCTTCTTCCCCGACGTTGGGGATGTCTCGCGTGATCTCCTCTTTGCCCAGCTTGGTGTCCCGGGCCATGACCTCGAACTCCTCAATGTGGATGGAGGTGAAAATGTCCTCCTTGACCACTTTCTCACTGACGAGAATGGAGTCCTCATAGTTGTACCCGCCCCAAGCCATGAAAGCGACGAGCACGTTGCGCCCGAGTGCCAGCTCACCCTTCTCGGTAGCCGGTCCGTCGGCCACGACCTGACCTTTGCTCACCCTGTCGCCTTTCTTGACGATGGGCTTCTGGTTGATGCAGGTGTTTTGGTTGGAACGCTGGTATTTGATGAGGTTGTATATGTCCACTCCGGGATCGAGATCCCCTTCGGTGAAGTCTTTTGCCTTGATTACGATTCTCGTGGCGTCCACGGAATCCACGACGCCTTCGCGCTTCGCAACCACGGTCACTCCTGAATCCGTGGCCACGACCTCCTCCATACCCGTACCTACCAGAGGGGCCTGCGTCGTCAGCAAAGGCACTGCCTGACGCTGCATGTTGGAGCCCATCAAGGCCCGGTTGGCATCGTCGTTCTCCAGGAACGGGATGAGCGATGCGGCCACCGAAACGAGCTGGTTGGGCGAAACGTCCATCAGGTCCGGCTCGTAGGCACTTACCATGGCAAACTCGCCTTCCCTGTGCCGAACGGAAACCAGGTCGGATTCCAGGAACCCTTCGGTGGTCAGTACCGCGTTTGCCTGAACGATGACGTGATTCTCCTCGTCCAGTGCCGTCAGGAACCGTATCTCCTTGCCGACTCTCCTTTCGGCCACCGGGCGGTAAGGGGTTTCAATGAAACCGAACTCGTTGACCCTTGCGTACGTGGAGAGAGAAACGATCAGGCCGATGTTGGGACCTTCCGGGGTCTCAATGGGGCAAATTCGTCCGTAATGGGTCGGATGCACGTCCCGTACCTCAAACCCCGCCCGTTCACGGGTAAGACCTCCCGGCCCCAGGGCCGACAACCGCCTCTTGTGGGTGATCTCGCTCAACGGGTTGGTCTGGTCCATGAACTGAGAGAGCTGGGAAGACCCGAAAAACTCCTTCACCACAGCGGTAACGGGCTTGGCATTGATGAGGTCGTGGGGCATGAGCGTCTCCACGTCCTGGAGGCTCATTCGCTCTTTGATCGCTCGCTCCATACGTACCAGCCCGATCCTGTACTGGTTCTCCAGGAGCTCACCCACCGATCGAACCCGACGATTTCCCATGTGGTCGATATCGTCAATATCCCGGCCCGGCCGTGCTTCCTTGAGCTCAAGGAGGTATTTGACCGAGAGCATGATGTCTTCGGGCCTGAGGGTCCGCAGAGCCAAAGGAGCTTCGCTCTCGGGGATGGTGAGCTTGCGGTTGAGCTTGAGGCGACCCACCCGGGAGAGGTCGTAGTACTCAAGTTTGAAAAAGAGATTGTTAAAAAAGGTGCTTGCGATGTCCACCGTGGCCGGGTTTGAGGGCCTCAGCCGGCGGTAAATCTCGATCTGAGCGTTGAGGGTCTCGTTGCTCAGCGTGCACTCGTTGATCTGTTTGCGATACTCCTCAATCACCTTGTTGGGGCGGTCGTCGATCTTGTCTTCCAACAGGGTGTCTCGCAGCGAAGAAGAGACGATTCTCTCTTCGATGAAGAGCGCGTCGAAACTCTCGATGCCTCGGGACACCAGATCCTGAATGAACTGATCCGCTTCGTCGGCGGTGATCTCCTTGTTGCAGGCGGCCACGACTTCTCCGGTGGCCTCATCCACGATGTCGTGGGCAACAACTTTACCCGCCAACTCTTCCTTCTTCATGGCCAAGGGGGCGATACGCCTGTCCCCAAGACGCTTGAGCGCGGCGCGGGTTATCTTCTTGTTCCGCCTGACGAGAATCTCTTCGGTTCCGTCAACGTACACGTCCGTGGGCGCGGCGGTTCCCACGAGGAGCTTCAGATCGAGCTTCCGCCTGACCCCTTCCGAAGAGACGAGGATGGTCTGGCGCTTGTAGAAGTAGTTCAAAATCTCTTCGCTGGAAAACCCGAGCGCCTTGAGAAAGACGGTGACGTGGAGTTTTCGTCTGCGATCGATCCTTACATAAAGCCTGTCTTTGGGATCGAATTCAAAATCGATCCAGGAGCCTCTCAGAGGAATAATTCGAGCCGAATAGAGCAGTTTTCCGCTGGCGTGGGTCTTGCCTTTATCATGGTCAAAAAAGATTCCCGGTGAACGATGGAGCTGTGAGACGATGACGCGCTCGGTACCGTTGATGATGAAGGTTCCGTTTTCGGTCATGATCGGTATCTCACCGAAATAGACCTCCTGCTCCTTCACGTCTCTAATGGTACGGCTGCTGGTGTCCGGGTCCACATCCCACACGATGAGCTGCACGGTAATCTTCAGGGGCACCGCGTAGGTGACGCCCTTCTGAAGGCATTCCTCGACATTGTACTTCTCTTCACCGAGTGTGTACTTGATGAATTCGAGAGAAGCGGTGTCCGAGAAATCCTTGATAGGGAAGACCGACCGGAAAACTCCCTGGAGACCCACGTCCTCGCGCTCTTCCGGCGGAACGTTGGCCTGGAGGAATCGGTCGTACGAGTGTTTTTGAATCTCGATTAGGTTAGGAATTCCGGCAATTTGGGGTATGCGTGCAAAATTCTTCCTGAGCCTCTGAGAGTGCACGGCAAAAGAGTTCATTTTCTCCCTCTGGTCTCTGGTGATCTGAAAAGGTGGGTCTTAGGGGAGGTCTTCCTAAAATACGGGCGCGGGCCAGGGAGCCGTACCATACGGTACCGCTCCCTTGCCCGACGCTTTCATCACTGAGCGGGCGATTGGTCAGGCGATCTCCACAGTTGCGCCGACCTCTTCGAGGGCGGCCTTGGCCTTCTCGGCATCTTCCTTGGAGACTGCTTCCTTCACCGGCTTGGGAACCCCTTCCACTAGATCCTTGGCTTCCTTGAGACCCAGGTCCGTCAGCGATCGAACCACTTTGATGACCTGAATCTTTTTGTCACCGAAATCCTTCAAGATCACGTCGAATTCGGTTTTTTCCTCAGCCGGGGCTGCATCTCCACCAGCCGCTCCCGCGCCAAGCGCGGCCACGGCTACTGGCGCCGCCGCAGAGACCCCGAACTCATCTTCCAACTCGTGAACGAGCTGGCTCAATTCCAAGACTGACATATTACGGATGAATTCTTTTACATCCTCTTTGGTTACTTCCGCCATGACTTCCTCCTCGATTCGCTATACTGAAATGCTTGATTCGTGCCTCGTCGTCGGTCTTAAGCAGCGGGCTCCGACGAGGTGCTCTTCTGATCCTCGATGGCTTTGAGTACCGTGAGAAAAGACCGTGGCACAGCCGCTAAGGTATTGACAAAGGCGCTTACAGGCGCCATCATGGTCCCCAGTAGTGTCCCCAGCAACTCCTCCCTGGACGGGAGTTTGGAGAGGGTTTCCAACTGGGATGGATCGACCATTTTCCCTTTGAGAACACCGCTTTTCAACCCGAACTTCGGATGCGTCTTGGCAAAATCCACAAGGACTTTTGCCATTGCCGGGACATTGTCGTCGGTATGGGTCCAGGCTCCTGCCCGGGGACCTACGACGTCTTCCGCGACGACGGCCACATCCGTGTCCTGATAGGCAATGCGCGCCAAGGTGTTCTTAAAGACCTTGAAGCCGGCACCACTCTTTCTCAGTTCGCTCCGGAGCATCCCCATCTCCGCAACGGTTAATCCCTGGAAATCGACCAGGAACAAGGCCGTCACGCTCTGAAACTGCTCGCGAAGCCACGCCACCTCTTTCTCTTTCTCTTTTCTGGTCACACTAAGGTTTCCCCCTTTCGGTCGGAGGGAAAACAGCGAATCGAGGAAATCCGGCTGGAAATTTCAGGTACTCCCCTTTCCGGCCCGTCTCGGCTGGCATGATTAAGTGCCTCGGCACGCCCGCTGTCTCCGACTCGACCTCTAGCGAAAAAGTTTGTTTCCTATTTTTCCCTTGAGCTCCTTATCCGGCGATCTTCTCGTCCGGATCACTTCACCAGGTTTCTAATCTCCTGGGGATCGAGTTTCACACCCGGTCCCAAGGTGCTGGAAACCGATATGCCTTTCAAATAGACCCCTTTGGACGCCGATGGTTTCAGGCGGATAATACTATCCATCAAACTCCGCAGATTCTCCGCCAGCTTTTCGACGCCGAAGGAGACCCTGCCGACGGGGACATGCACGATGCCCGCCTTCTCCACTCTGAACTCCACCTTGCCGCCCTTAAGCTCGCTCACCGCCCGACCCACGTCGAAGGTGACCGTTCCTACTTTGGGGTTGGGCATCATGCCTCTCGGCCCGAGAATCTTCCCCAATCGTCCCACGACGCCCATCATGTCCGGGGTGGCCACAGCCTTGTCAAAGTCCAGCCACCCTTCCTGGATCTTTTTTGCCAAATCCTCGGCTCCGACAAAATCGGCACCGGCTTCTTCGGCTTCCTTCTCCTTCTCACCCTTGGCAAACACAAGCACTCGGACGGTCTTTCCGGTGCCGTGCGGGAGAACGCAGGTTCCACGGACCATTTGGTCGGCATGCCGCGGATCCACACCGAGTTTGACGGCCACATCGACAGACTCGTCAAATTTACCGTACGCGGCCTTGATCACGGCGTCGAGCCCTTCTTCAAGGTTGAACTTGATTGAGCGATCAATTGCCTCTCTCGCGCTTGCCTTCTTCTTTGCAACGGCTGGCATCTGGTTCCCCTAGTCGACTTCAATGCCAAGGCTGCGTGCGGATCCCATGATGATCCGGATCGCGCCTTCCATGTCTTTGGCGTTGAGGTCGGGCATCTTCACTTTTGCTATCTCTTCGATCTGGCCCATGGTCAGCCTTCCGACCTTGTTGCGGTTGGGCTCGGGCGACCCCTTGTCAAGACCTGCGGCTTTCTTGAGCAAGTAGGATGCAGGGGGGGTCTTGAGTATGAAACTGAAGGACCGATCGGCGTACACCGTGATCAATACGGGGATAATGACCCCGCTCTGGTTCTGCGTCTGAGCGTTAAACGCCTTGCAAAACTCCATGATGTTAACGCCGTGCTGACCCAGAGCAGGACCCACCGGAGGAGAGGGCTTGGCCTCCCCGCCGGGGATCTGCAGTTTCACGGTTGCCATTATTTTCTTTGCCATACGACTTCTCCGAGTAGAAAACGGCCCGCTTGCGGCCTCTTAGCTGTGGCCGAATAAAGGGCCCCTTCCATCTGATCCACTAGCCTGGAGTCAGTTCTTCGTGACTTGAATGAAATCGAGCTCCACCGGGGTGGGACGTCCGAATATGCTTACGAGAACACGCAATTTCCCCTTGTCCGGTCTGACCTCTTCCACGGTACCGTTGAAGTTGATGAAAGGCCCGTCCACAACCCTCACCGAGTCCCCTTTCTCAAACGAGTACTTCGGCTTGGGCTTTTCCTGGCCCTCGGCCATCTGGACCTTGATCCCTTCCACTTCCTCGTCGGGGATGACGGCCGGTTCCGTGCGAGAGCCGATGAAGCCGGTGACCTTGGGTGTGCCCTTGACCACGTGCCATGTTTGGTCGTCCAGTTCCATGCGAACGAGGATATAGCCCGGAAAGAACTTCCTGTTTGAGGTTCTCCGCTCACCCTTGACCAGTTCGACCACGGATTCCGAGGGGATCAGCACATCCGGTATGCGGTCCAACAGGCCCAGAGCGCGAACCTTTTCCTCCAAGGCGGTCTTCACCTTGTTCTCATATCCGGAGTACGTATGGACCACGTACCATCTCAGGGTCACCGGTGCTCCTCCTTGGGATCCCCCATTACGGGAAAATTAGCCGACTTTCAAGAGTATTTTTACGACCCGGGCCAGAGCCCAGTCGCTGAACCCAAGATAGACAGCTATGATGATCGTAAGCACCAGCACTACCAGCGTTGAGCTTACGGTCTCCTGCCGTGTTGGGAAGGTCACCTTCTGGAGCTCCACCTTGACCTCCCGGAAGAACTGGATCGCATTCTGAAAAAAAACGGTTACTTTCTCCATGAGTCCTATACTTCCGGTTTTCCGGGATAGTCCGGAGCAATTCTTCTTCAGAGCCTAGAAACTGGCAGGCCAGGAGGGTTTCGAACCCCCAACCCCCGGTTTTGGAGACCGGTGCTCTAGCCGTTGAGCTACTGGCCTGCGGTTATCCCTCGAGGGGCTGGGATTACTTGGTTTCCTTGTGTAGCGTATGAGACCGGCAGTACCTGCAATATTTCTTAAATTGCAGCTTGTCCGGGGTGCTCTTCTTGTTCTTCGTGGTAGTGTAATTCCGTCTCTTGCACTCAGTACAAGCCAATGTAACTATATCTCTCATGTAAAGCCTCCGGTACCCGGCTCCCTGAAGCGCTTCGGCATCGCGGCTCCTCGCCTTGGGGCCGAAACGTGGGTCTTATTCAATGATCTCCGACACGACTCCCGCGCCGACGGTGCGGCCGCCTTCACGAATGGCGAAGCGCAGCTCTTTTTCCATAGCGATGGGGGTGATCAGGTGACCTTCGAGAGATACGTTGTCTCCGGGCATCACCATCTCCACGCCCTCGGGAAGCGTGATTATTCCCGTCACGTCAGTGGTACGGAAATAAAACTGC
>JBGSJS010000016.1:0-14971 GCA_041741735.1 Desulfomonilaceae bacterium
AAGTCAAAAAAGGATCTGGTCGATCAGATCATGTTCTACATCAAACGATACAACAGGGATCGTGCACATCCCTTCAAGTGGACATACACCGGCAAAGTGCTCGTAGCATAGCCACTCTAACTTAGGGAACACGACACTAGGGAACGACAGAAAGCCTTGTCTCGCGAATGTAATCATTTCATTTTTCCGCACCGTTTGGCCAATGGGGAAGTGCGTGCCGTAGAGGTGCATTCCTCTCCCATCGAGTTGGAGGGCCGGCGAATACTGTTTTCGATCGTACACGACATAACCGTTCGCAAGCAGGCAGAGGAGGCGCTGCGGGAGAGCGTGCAGAGGTATCGAGCGGTTGTTGACAACATTGGAATCGGGATTTCTTTGCTAAGCCCTAATTTGGAGATCGTTGAAGTCAATAAGGTGTTCAGGGATTCCTTCCCTCACATTAGAGATGGTTGTGGACAGATATGCTATGAGCAGTATAACGATCCTCCACGGTCAGGGCCCTGCTCGTACTGTCCCTCTGTCCTTGCCATCCAGGACGGTGAAGTACACGAGGCCATCACAGAGACTCCCGCGGGCTCAGAAATCAGGCACTATCGCCATGTTTCGTCTCCGATCAAGGATTCTGACGGTAAGGTTCAATCTGTCATTGAGATGGTCGAGGACATCACCGAGCGCGTGCAGGCGGAACAAGAGCGTCTGGCAAATCTGCAGTTCTTTGAAAATATGGACCGGATCAGCAGGGCAATCCAGGGGACTAATGACCTTGAACAGATGATGAGCGATGTTCTTGATACCGCTCTGTCAATCTTTGACTGCGACAGGGCATGGCTCGTCTACCCGTGCGATCCCGAGGCTAATTGTTGGAAAGTGCCGATGGAAAGCACCAAACCGGAATATCCCGGGGCATTCGCCCTGGGAGTCGAGATTCCGACGACTGAAGATGTTGCGTGGAGTTTCCGCGAATCCTTGGCGTCAAAGGATCCTGTGACATTCGGTCCAACGTCCGGACGCCCGATTCCGCCTGTTGCTTCGGCCCATTTCGGGTTTCAGTCCGTCATCAAGATGGCACTGCACCCCAAAGTCGGAAAACCGTGGGAATTCGGACTGCACCAGTGCTCGTACCAGCGGGTCTGGACTCAAGAAGAAGAAAGGCTCTTCCGGGAGATCGGCAGACGGCTGGAGGACAGTCTAAGTGTCTTGCTGGCCTATCACAACCTGCGGGAAAGCGAGGACAAATTCAAGCATGTCTTTCAAAGTGCAAATGTAGGAAAATCGGTGACACTTCTTACCGGAGAAATCACCGTCAACAAAGCCTTTTGCTCTATGCTGGGATACACGGAAGACGAGTTGAGAAACAAAACATGGCAAGAGCTCACGGCTCCAGAGGATATTGGAACAGTTCAGGAATTGTTGGACCTGCTCGTGACAGGTGAAAAGGACTCGGTGCGGTTCAACAAAAGGTACCTCCACCACAACGGCTCTTATGTCTGGGGCGATGCCAGCGTAGCGATACGACGAGATCTTGGGGGAAAGCCTCTCCATTTTATTACGACAGTTGTGGACATCACCGAACGAATGGAAACTGAGAACCGATTACGGCTCAATGAAGCACGGCTCCAGAGCCTGCACGATATCGCTCAATATAGGGCCGAAAGCACGCAGGACTTGCTCGATTTTGCTCTCAACGAAGCAATCAAGCTTACTGGAAGCAGAGTTGGTTACATCTACCACTACGACGAGGAATGCAGGCTCTTCGAACTCAATACCTGGTCCAAAGAAGTGATGAAAGGGTGCGAGGTAGCCGAACCCCAGACCTTGTACGAGCTTGACAAAACTGGCATATGGGGCGAAGCGGTCAGACAAAGACGACCGATCATCGTAAACGACTTTCAAGTTCCGAATCCTCTCAAAAAGGGCTATCCAGAGGGGCACGTGGAACTGAGCACGTTCATGACCATTCCTGTGTTCGTGGGCGAAAGGATTGTGGCCGTCATAGGGATGGGCAATAAGGACTCCGACTACGATGAAAACGATGTTCGCCAGCTATCGTTACTGATGGATTCTGTTTGGAGGATTACCGAGGCCAAGCGTTTCGAAGCGCAGCAGAGGCGACTGGCGACAGCGGTGGAGCACGCAGCAGAAGGCGTCATGATCACAGACATCGATGGTACAATTGAGTATGTGAACGACGCGTGCGTGCAGATGACCGGATACGAGAAAGAGGAACTGATAGGCAAAAACCCTCGAATTCTGAGAAGTGGAGAGCAGGAGGAAGCCTTTTACCAAGAATTCTGGCGGACAATAGCGAGTGGGAGAGTTTGGACTGGAAGAATTGTCAACAGGAAGAACGACGGAGCGCTATACACGGCAGAACTTACCGTCTCCCCTGTCCGAGACTCCTCAGGAATCGTTGTTAATTTCGTGGCGCTCACGCGCGACATCACCCAACACTTGGAATTGTCCAACCAACTTTTCCAGGCCCAGAAACTGGAGGCAGTGGGAATCTTGGCTGGCGGCGTAGCACACGATTTCAACAACGTTCTGCAGGTGGGGCTCGGATTCTCTGAGTTGATCCTCGGGGATGAAGAGTTGCCTCAACACTACCGCTCCGACTTACAGAAGATTTACGAGTCAGCGAAGCGGGGAGCTGATTTGGTTCAGAGACTGCTCACCTTCAGTAGAAAGACGGAGATCGAACCTCGACCGCTCAACCTTAATTCTCTCATTACTGACCTGCAGAAAATGCTATTCAGGACTCTCCCGAAAATGATCGCCATCCAGCTATTCTTGAATCGAGAGCTTTCCAGCATCAATGCCGACAAGACTCAGATGGACCAGGTCATCATGAACCTTGCGGTGAATGCCCGTGACGCCATGCCCGATGGCGGGAATCTGATATTCGAGACATCCGATGTCGTGCTTGATGAGGAATACGCGAGGACGCATGTTGCAGCGAAGCCGGGTCCCCATGTTCTCTTGACCGTGACCGATACCGGCTCCGGAATGGACAAAGACACCTTGGAGCACATCTTCGAGCCGTTCTACACGACGAAGGGCGTGGGTGAAGGAACGGGACTGGGTCTGGCCATGGTCCACGGGATTGTCCAACAGCATGGCGGTCATATCCGGTGTTACAGCGAACCCGGTCACGGGACCACGTTTAAGATCTATTTTCCCGCTCTGCTATCCGAGGAAAGAGAAGAAGAAACAGTAGAGAGACCTATGCCGCAGGGAGGAACGGAGACTATCCTGCTCGCAGACGATGAAGAGCTCATACGTGACCTGGGTTCCCGGATTCTCGAAAAAGCAGGGTACAATGTCATCACGGCGTCGAACGGCAGGGAAGCAGTCGAAACATATGAACAAAGACGGGGTGAAATTGCTTTGGTCTTGCTCGACCTCATGATGCCCGAGATGGGCGGAAAGCAGTGTCTCGAAGGACTGCTCAGTCTCAATCCTTCGGTGAAGGTAATCATTGCCAGCGGCTATTCTGCCAGCGGTCCTACCAAAGAGGCCTTGGTGGCAGGAGCTAGAGGATTCGTCAACAAGCCGTATGACATGAGGCAGGTGCGAGAGGTCGTGAGACAGGTTCTGGATGCTGAATGAGCCGTCTTCATGGAGTATCGCTATTCGGCTCTGCAAAACGGTTTTTGAATTGGCCGTTACGTAATATCAATGAGTTGCAAGTATAGTTTCACACCCCAAGTCTTTTCTTCGTGTACTGGCCATGAAGACCTCGCCAACTCCACCTATTATAATGGCCGCCGGACAGGAGGGACCTCGGCCAGTCGTGAGGTGAGGTAGCCGAATGGCTGAGCCGCAGAATAGTGACCAGAGAAGTAGAAATGAGAGAATGACCGATCTGGAGATTTTTTGGATGAGCAAGCTATTCAACCCGCTGGTGCCAGCACCAGTACTGTTACAACGGCTCCTCCCGACAGAGGAATCGTAGGCCGGTTCCCCGACGAAACTCGCAACATGCTCAAGGCACATGCCATGCGTATGAGCGGACTGTTGCGGAGGATCAACGAGAGTGCCCCGAGGAGCGAAGCACTGTTACGGCAGGCGGCGGAAAGAATGGAAGCTGCTGAATCAGCGTTGACTACTCAGTTCCAGAATGACGGGCTTGGGGGTCGGTCGGAACCTAGGAGGCTGTCGCACAACTCCCAAAGCATACAGAATCGTGCCACGATCAACGGTTCTCGGTCTTCAAGTTAGACGGGACGGAGCGATAAGCGCGCGATCTCGCGAGGCAGGGATCGAGCGACTTCTTCCAATATGTGCTAAAGAGCATGTCCGAGTAGCACGAGTGTTCTGTTCCGCGACAGGCCCCTAGTGTCACGTTCTGCAAGTTAGAGTGGCAATATCTCCCGGTGATGTCCAGTAATTAAACGCCTATTTTGGCACCCAATACTACTCTTAATTCGAGAACGTTACACTAGCTATGACGAAGACTCCTGAAAGGACTGCCATTACCGCACATACGTTCCGATGACTTTCGTGTGTTTTACACACATGCCACTTCTCGTAAAGTCAGTTACTTAGGCTCTGCCCAACGTTCTTGATTACAATTATTCCACAATATCCAGCCTCAGGGGACTGGTATCAGGTTCTTTGCTGCCACCACCTCCGTCGTCAGCTAGAGCCAGACAATCACATGGGAAAGGACGCGATCGTATCAGGTTCATCAGTGGCATAATATTTGCTCAGGTGACAGAGGTTACGAGGGACGAGGAAAGTCCTTGCAAAGACTAGGAGGTAAAAATGCGCGGAAGGATTATGGGATTAACTTTGATCATCACTGTAGCACTTCTCTGGGCTTTTCCATTCGAAGCACCCGCCCAAAAGGCAATAAAAATAGGCTTTGCCCACGTCTTTTCTGGTGGAATGGCCACCTTCGGTCAGGTGGCGATGCAAGGGGCAGACCTTGCAGTAAAGGAGATCAATCAGGCTGGTGGGATCTTAGGAAGGCAAGTGGAGCTCGTTAAAGGAGACACTGCTGCCAAGCCTGACATTGCAAAAAAGGCCGTGGGAGATTTAGTAAACAAAGACAAGGTGGACATCGTTATAGGCATTGTCTCTAGTGCAGTGGCAAAGGCCGTCACTCCCTCGATGATTGATCTCAGATGCCCCCTCATCATTACTCACGCCATGGCGGACGAGGTCACGGGATCTCTCTGCAATCCATGGACTTTTCGAATGACGTGGAATCTTGGCCAATGCTACAAAGGAGCCTCCTTGGTGGCAAAGGACTTGGGAGCTAAAAAATGGACGACGGTCGGACCAGATTATGGTTTTGGCCAAGAATCGTGGCAGTTTTTTAGGAAGTACCTCATGGAGTGGGGAACTTCAAGTTTTGATGAGGGAATTTTCACCCCCATCTCAACTAAAGATTGGAGACCAGTTATTGAGAGAATCAAGAAATCCGGTGCCGATGGGCTGATGCTGTCGCTGTGGGGGCAAAATCTCCAGGATTTCATCAAGCAGGCCAAGGAAGGGGGTTTATTTCAGGGTAGGAAAGTGATTTGCCCTGTCGGGGGTTCTGTTGAGATCTTTGTCGGTCTGGGGTTCCTGAACATGCCCACGGGTATTTGGTTCGGCTCACCATATTGGTTCGAGGCCTACGTGAATGATGCAAACAAGCGATTTGTGAACAGTTATCAAGATTTGAGTGGCGCCAGAATTCCTCCCTCCTACGCGGCGTTCAATTCGTATGCGGCAGTCAAGATGTTTAAGGCCGCGGTCGAAAAAGCTGGGTCAACAGATCGGTCGGCAGTAGCGAAATCCTTGAGTGGCCTTACTGCTACGGATGTGCCTGTTGGGTCTATAACATTCAGAAAGGAGGACCACCAAGCCCTTTTCAAAGTTGTGTTCGGCGCAACGGGAGCCCATGGAGCAGGAGCCTACAAGCGGATGAGAGGACTCGAATCTTTCCGAATTTTCACTGCACCGGAGGTCACCCCTCCTGCAGCTGAGAGTAAATGTCAGATGAAGGATCTTTAGAGTTGACAGGCTTTCTAGGCTCCACAGAATCGATTGCTCATATCCCATGAGATCGATGGCAAAGGGATAATTGGATTGCGGCTGCCGGCGCAAAATCCCAAGCATGGATCTGAGTTGATATTGGGATCACCGTGAGTCCAGTTGATACATCAAGGAGGGCGGACGACAGGCCGCCTTCCTGTAAAACTGCTCAGTGCAGTTGCCAGTCTTTCTATAGCAATAACAGCTTTGAGACAAGAGATGAGCCAGGGACGGACAGGGCCGATTTCTTGATTGTTCGGTTCAGAGGGGTTCTGTTTGCCCGGTTCAGGCCCTGTCTGCTCTTGGGTGGTACGATCCTTATCCGTCATAACCATATCTCCTTTCCTGAATTCACTGACAAGGGACTCCCCTTCAAGTTCCTGAAGGGGGGAGTCTTGCTCCAGAAATGCACCACAATTAATGACTCGTCATGGTCGGGTCTTTGAGGGAACTATTCGCTTCGGCTGGTGACATAAATCAACGAAGATCCGGATTCATTTCGATAACATTCAATCCCTGGACATCTCTTAGATAATTAACCATCATTCCTGCCGGATTGTGAATGAAGCTCAAGAATAATATTCCGGCCTCATCTTCAGCCAGTGTTTGGGCTATTACTTGTCCGATAACTTTATTGCGCGTCAAGAGGTACACCGATTGCCGTCCGATCTCCTCAGCAGATATCGTTTCTCCGGCTCCTTCCTTTCTTAATATTTCAGTCTCACTCTCGTTCCATGCCGCCAACAACCGTTGCTCTTCACACGGTACAAGGCTTGACCCCAAATGAGCCAGTTTTTGCAGCATCCTCTTGTTTTGTCCTTCGGGCATCTTGTAAATTTCATCCAAGGCTTTAGAGACATATTCCGGCGCTATGACGATCAGCCTATTATTGAACGTGAATATACCGTCGTTATACATCTTCTTGGGTATAGGATGAAGTGAAGCAACGGAATCTTGTATTTCAGTCCATGGTGCTTCAGCGGATCTATCTTTCCTTGCTGCCGGGCCGCCCGTATGGACGATATTAAAATAGTATAGTGGTAGTCGTTCCATTTGGTTTCCTCTATGCGGCTGCGTATGTTCAACCGGTAATGTTACCGCATTCGCCTACATTTTCAAGGAGAAAAGCCTCATGTCGCGACTTTCCCACCTTGATACCATGTCGCTGTTCAACAGGTAATTCGGACGGCCTCCGAAAACTGTCCGCGGCAAAGAGCCATGAAAGGACACGCGGTTCTACGGCCGCAAATCACAGGTGTTGCAACCAACTTTATGAGCCTGTTGCGCGGCCGGCTCCCAGATGCACTCCTTTGTACCCCTGGGCCGCCAACCGGTGACGAATAGCGGAAACCACGAGATGAGGCTCAAAAGTAAAGCGAAGCGCGGCCTTCCGGAAGTAGCGGTTTGCAGAGTGAAGAATCTTCCAGTGCAGACCCGACATCCCCAGAAATTTCCCGAGAAAGGCCAGCACTGGAGTCCAATTGAGGCGTTCTTCGTCAAGGCCGGAAATAATCCCCGGGCATATCTTTGCAGCTTCGACCATCTGGTGCAGAGCCGGATCAAGGTCCAGCTCCTCGGAAATGTACCACAATTGATCGAGAGGGTTGCTGCCGTTGTGAATGAATCCCTCTTCATGAGCTACGCTCCATAGTGCTGTTCCCGGGTATACCCTGACTCCCAGAAAGTAGTTTGCCATGGAGCGGGCGGCAATTGCGTTGTCCGCGTTCAAGCGTCTTATTGTGAAATCCAGTGATTCCTGAAGGGTGTCGTTGGTTTCGCCCGGCCCCCCGATGAGGAACTCCCACATCACTCTGAAACGGGCCTTCTCTATGGCTTCGGCAGCCCTTTCAACGTGATCTAGGTTAAAGCCCTTCCGGTAGTTTCCGATCATCTTCTGAGAGGCCGATTCGGGAGTTATCCAGAAGAAATCGAAACCGGCTCTCCTCATGAGCTTCAAGAACCTGAAGTCCACATACCGGGGGCTCACTCCCATGGCTGAGAAACAGGCCTTCCACGGTCTCCTGACAATTTCCTCCAATATTTCCGAACAATGATCGGGAGGGTCGTTGAACACCGAGTCGACGAACTCGAACTGGGTCGATTTGAATTTGAAGAACGCTTCCTCAATCTCATCAACCACGTCTATGGGCGACCGTAACCTCAGACAGTTTCCCTCGAGCAGGCTGTAGGTACAATAGATGCATCTGTGCGGGCACCCTCGTTTGGTCTGAATGTTGTAGCGGCCTCCCACCTCGGCGTAGGGCTTGAGATCTATCCACCGGCCCACATGGGGCCGCAAAGACGGAAAGTCCTGAAAGGCTCGCTGCTCCATCCGGAAATGTCCCTCTCGATTGGCGCCGACCCCGGCGATCCCTTCAATCGGCCCTCCCTTTCCCAAAGAATTGAGCAGTTCCACAAAAACCCTCTCCCCGTCGGCTTCAACGACATAATCTGCCTCCAAAAGCTCGAGAATATTCTCCGGGGCCAGACTGGCTCCAGTACCTCCCAGTACGACGGGGGCAGTGCAAATCCTTCTCACATAGGCAACAATCTCCTTGATTTCAGGGAGATAAGAAATCGGATGCAGCATGTTCGCGTTGTCTATGTTTCGAATGGAGACGCCGACCACCTCCGGAGAGAAACGCTTTACAGCATCCTCGAGAGCCCTGAAAGCACAAGGCTCAAAGCAAAGATCCAAGACGTTAACCTGATGACCCGCCGCTTCCGCAGCACTTGCCACATAGCAAAGACCTATGGGAGGAGCTGCAAAGAGGTCGTTCCTGCGATTGCTGTTGATCAAGAGGACTCGAGACATGGAATCTCTCTTTCATATTCTTCCCTTACGTTTTCAAGCTGAAACGTTCTTTTTGTAGGCAATATTCAAGGTTGTTGCAGCGTTTGCCCCCTGTCCGTTCACCTATCCTGGCGAAGAGAACCGGCGGATGTGGCGCCAGTATAACGGGCACATACCGAAGGTCAACCCCTATCTTGGTTACTAGGAAAAGAGGTCGATCTCGTCCGTTGCTTCTCATTCACGCCGGCCGACTCTGCCGCTCGCATGCCACCGAGGCGCTGACCGAACGACTCTGTTTTTCAAATTTCGATTGACATTTCGGGATATTGTTCATAACATACCGTAAACATGTAGTGGGCTCGACCCATTGCGATGACATCTTGTCAGGGGGTATGTATCATGACGAAGTCTGAGATCGTAGCACGTATGGCCGAGAGCGCCAACATCACCAAGAAGGCCTCGGCTGCCGCACTCGATTCATTGGTGCTGGCCGTTCATGAATCATTAAGGAAGGCGGACGGCAAGATCCGCATTGCAGATCTCGGTACCTTCAGCGTTACCAAGAGGAAGGCTCGGGACGGAGTGAATCCGAGAACGGGGAAGAAGATGAGGATTCCGGCGATGAAGGTTCCTCGCTTCAGTGCTTCCAAGGCTCTCAAGGAAGCGGCAAAAGGCTCGGGGAAGAAAAAGTAGTGAGCGAGGGCATGAATAAATCGGACCTTGTCAAAGCCCTGCAAAAGGAGCTGGATTTCCCCGTCGGCAAAACGGAGGAGATCGTGGACACCGTGTTTGAACACCTGTCCCGAACCCTCGTCAACGGGGATCGGATAGAGATTCGCGGGTTCGGCTCCTTTGAGGTAAGGGATTATCCGGGGTACACCGGTCGCAATCCCAAGACGGGAGAAGCGATCGCCATTACTGACAAGAAACTCCCTTTCTTCAAAGCAGGAAAGGAATTGAGGGAAAGGATAGACGAGACGTAGTGCTCGGAGGGAGACAATGAAGAAAGATGCGCGTACAAAGGCCGAAACGCTGTTCCTCCAGTCAGGTGGAAAGGCGGGCAACAAGGAAATAGCCGACAAGCTTGGCGTACATCCTCTCACCGTGGGGAGATGGAGAAAGCAGGACGGCTGGGTGGCAAAGCTCGAGGAGCCGAAGCCGAAGGCTCCTGCGGAAAAGCGACCCGCAGTAGTACGAAAGAAATCCAAGCAGGAAGAAGCCTTGAAGCTGTTCCTGCAGTCGGGTGGGAGTATAGGCATCAAGGCGCTCGCCACCAAGGTCGGGGTTAGCCCGACTACGATCTCCAACTGGAAAAGAGCCGGAAACTGGACTGCCCAAGTCAAGAAGCCTCCCGTATCGGTGCCCGCAGCCATCACGGCTGTTGAAGAAGAGGTTTTGGTTTCCTGCTCCCAGGAGTCACAGGTCGTGGAAGAGATCGAGATTGACCTCGAAGCACTGACATATCCCGATCACTTCACTGTTCTGAACCAGCGGCTGGATGAGATGCTGGCACGAGAGTACCTATCCCCACTGGATCTCAAGACCGCAGCCGAGGCGAAAGAGGCTCTGCTCAAAGCTATGAGTGCTTACATAGATGTTTTGGAAAAGGTCTCGGAGGATTAAGCACCGACGGTCCTCCGTGAGACTGTCGATTTTCTTTTGAGAACAACGTTGGGCGGGGATGGACGGGTAATCCTCAAGACTGCTCCGGAGCGGATGGGATTGCTCGAAAGTGATAGGCGTACGAATGTTGGATTTCGCCTATGCCGGACCATTACTCATTCAAGAAGGTCGCGGAGAATTGATCCGGATCCGCCCGAAGACGTTTCTCATTTGTCTGTAGGGACGCCAAATCTTTGGACACGACAGGCTCCTCCAATTCGGAACTTCCGATCAGCAGATACCCGATCCACTCAAAACATGCATGAAGAGGAGACATTCTCATGAACGGCTACGCCCTTCATAATACCTGGCCTCGATGAGGTTGCCTTCCGGGTCCCGAAAATAGACCGACGTCCCGGTACCGTGTGCACCCCAACGAGGGACCGGCCCTACTTCTACGGGGACTGCATGGGCTTCAAGGCGTTCCAGAAGATCCTTCCAGTCCCCTTTGCTCAACTCAATACAGAAGTGGTTCATATTCTCACGGCCCTCGCCGGTCCCACTGCTTTCTTGCCATAGCTTTCTCGGAAACAGGTCGATAATAGTATCTGCATTGAGACGCACAGACGGGAACGGGACTTTTCCCGACCTATATTCATCCAGCCGTTCCGTTGGGAACATCAGCACGTTCGCGTAGAAAGCAATCATCTTTTCGTCATCCTCTACGTTCAAGACAATGTGATCCATCACGCATTGCATCCTGGTTCCTCCCTCTATGCTCGCTCAGGTCGTACCCGGTAGTTTACCACACACCCGACTCGCACACGAGCTCGGTGCCATGACGTGCTTGAGATCCTTTTGCGAACGGTGCTCAAAAGAATGCCGCGGTGAGATCCGGCTACCTGTGTGATTCTGGCAGAATACAGGCCCTCGCAGGCAAGGGCCCCATGAAAAAATTCATTGACTCCCGGAGTTGCCTCGGTAAGAATAGAGTTAGTTGGCATTCGATTGGTTCGACGGTTTTTTTACCCGACCAACGAAAGGAGCTCCATGGCAGAAGAAACCAGCGGCTTCAAAACTTAGTGTTGGGAAAAAAACATACGACGGGAATTCCTGTCGTAACGATGAGTTTCTTAACTCATGAAGCGGAGCTGATTAGATTCGGCTCCGTTTTTTATTTTTGGGCCGACCAATTGATTCGTCCTTGGCCGTCGCCCGTTAGAGTTTGCCGAGAGTAGGCCGCAGGCATTTACGGTTCCAAAGCTCTTTCTTGGAGCCCGGTAACGACACCGCCCTCATCTTGCGGGAAGCCTCGGATCCCGATTCTTCAACCGTGGCTTTCCTCTCTTCCACCGGCCCGATGCTCGTTTTCTACGGGTCGAGTACCTGAAGAAACACAAACCCGTCTCTCAATAACAAGAGCGCAAGAACCAGCAGGGCCACCCCCAGAGTGCGCATCACAAACCGATAAGCCGCCCCGGCAAGCAATTGCTTTGACCGGCCGGCAACAAAGGCCATCATCATCTTGCTACCGACCAGGCATACGTAAAAACCGCCCAAAAAAAATGCCGTGCCCACATGACTGTCCGTCCATGCCTCAACAACTTGCGGGGCGCCAACCGTCAGCCAGAACACATAGGGATTGGGACTGAAAAAGTTCACCAGCACTCCCTTCGCTATCGAACGAGCTTCAGTGGTGGGAAGCTCCACGCTCACTCGTTCGACCCTAAAGGTCAAGTAAGCGAGGTAGACCAAGACTGCCGCGCCTATTATCGAGATCAACCCGAAAGCGACTTGGGAATGACTCAACTGAGCCATGACGAAGACGGAAACAAGAATGATGGGAACGTCGGTAATGAAAGGGGCCAGCGCCACCTTGAGGCCTTCTCTCGATCCATGTCGGAGGGATTGAGAAATGACAAGCGTGGTAAGTGGGCCGGGAGAGAGGCCTGCCGATAGTCCCAACGTGACCCCTGTGGCTAGGAAAGCGTCCATTTCAGCTATTTCTTACTTCCTTGCTCTTGGCGATTGAGGATTCATCCGACCGGTCAATATAGCACAACTTCCTGAGAACTCGTCACACTACCCTAATGCGAAATCAAAGGGCCGGAGGCCGTGTTGCGGAAATAGGCTATGGTATTCGTGCGCGCTTTTGCCTGCGTCATTCGGCGCCAAGAGGTCGGCGACCGCTATCGCGGCCGAACATACGAACGGATGTGTCGCAGCATTTGAAAATTCCCCCGAGATTCCGCGCCGTGCTGTACGGACCGGTTTGGCTGTTTATCATCATTTTGAGCGGCGGCCTTGTCTGTGGTCCATTCTTATGGTTGTGAAGACGTCCGGATTGGTCGAGTAGCGTCCTCGCTGGATTCCGATCTGAGGGACGGGCCAATCGGTGCCGGCCGCGGGCTCACATTTGAGAGAACGGCCGTGCTTCGTTTTCCCGCAGTCTTCAAAGCGCTCCGCCATGGTATTGGAAACTGATCTTGTCCACCCATTGTTAGCAAGCCACGAGATGAAGATCAACCTCTCCATGGAAGTCGCGACAAGAGCGGAAGCTTTCCGGAGGAGTATGTCGGATATGAATTCACCATGATGAAAGTCAGGCCGGGGATGTCCGGGAATCCCGGGCCGGCGATGTTTGCTTTTTGAGCGCACAATTGCTTGATTTCGTCTTGCAGCCGTGGTAGACTTACACCATTCTAACACGTGTATTTTTGGGAGTCGGTATGAACCTCAGCGAGATCGTTGATCGCTTTGCAGAGGATATGCCTGATCATCCGGCGTTGGCTTACGAAGATCGGACCGTTTCTTACGGAGAATTGATGGGTACGATCAACAAGCTCTCCAACGCGCTGGTGAAGGCCGGAGTTCAGAAGGGTGACCGAGTGGTCATCCTCATGGGTAACAGGCCCGAATTCGTGGCAGGTTATTTCGCGGCCATGCGGGTCGGCGGGATCGCCGTCACGCTCAACCCGCTTTCCACGGCTTACGAACTGAGCCATTACTTCGCCGATTGCAAGCCGAAGGTAATCCTGTGCAAGGGCGATCAAGTGGAGAAGATCGCGGGCATCAGGGATAGGGCCGATTATCTGGCCAAGGTGATCAGCACCGAACCGGTGGAAGGATCCGTTCCCTTTGAGGAGATAGAGAGAGATTTTTCCCCTGATTTTAAGGCGATGGATGTTGACCCCAACGATCCTGCGGTAATCATCTTCACCGCTGGTCTCTTGGGACGGGCGTTGGGAGCTACCTTGAGCCACCGCAACCTGGACACGAACTCCGATCTTCTCAGAGACGTGGCCAAGGCGGGGCCCGAAACCCGAGGATTGGCTATTATTCCTCTTTTTCATGCGTTCGGCGCTTCAGTAAACCTCTTGGGGACAATGAAGGTCGGCGGCACTGTGTACCTTGTGGAACGGGTGGATTTTCCGCGGTTGATTCCCTGGCTGCAGGAGGCTCGGATTACCTATTCGGGCTTGGTGCCCATGGTCTTTTACGGCCTGCTCTACCATCCTTCCTGCAAGAAGCTGGATCTGACCAGTCTCAAGATTGCCATAAGCGGAGGGGCTCATCTCTCGTACGAGATCTATGAGAAATTCTGCGAACGATACGGCATCGACGTGTACCATGGGTATGGCCTTACAGAGAGCTCTCCCGTGGTCTCCTGGAACAACATCCATATTCCCAACAAACCTCGCACGGTGGGGACCGCCATCGCGGATGTGACCATTCAGATTCACGACGACGCGGGCAATCCCCTTCCCGCAGGACAAGAGGGGGAAGTGGTCACTTCCGGACCGAACGTCATGCTCGGATATTTCGGCAAGCCGACGGAAACCAAAACGGTGATACGGGACGGCTGGCTCTACACAGGGGACATCGGCCATCTTGACCGGGACGGTTATCTTACGCTGACCGGACTGAAAAAAGACCTGATTATTACGTCAGGATTCAATGTCTACTGCCAAGAGGTTGAGGAGATCCTCATTCGCCACATCCATGTGGCGGACGTGGCCCTCGTGGGAGTGGACGATCTCATGAGAGGTCAGGTCATTGAGGCCCTGGTCGTTCCCGAACCCGGAATCAAGCCGGACGAACGGGAGTTCATACGATTCTGCAAACAGTATCTCTCAAGGTACAAATGTCCTCGGAAGGTCCGAATCGTCAAAGAGATCGTCCGAAACGAACGCGGAAAACCCGTCTCCTGGAGTTGAACCGGTTCGATTCTCGCGGCCGCGACCCCGCTACCTGTCTCAGCACTCCTTGCGAATTACGGACTCGGGAAGTGCCGTAGTGCTTCCCAAGTCCATACTCGCCTGAAATAAAACCTTTTTTCTCAAGATATCGCCAAGGAAACGTGACCGTCGCTCGCTGGAGGGAATGCGGAGCGAAAAGAGCGCAAATTCGACTAGTGTCGTGTTCCCTAAGTTAGAGTGGCTATGCTACGAGCACTTTGCCGGTGTATGTCCACTTGAAGGGATGTGCACGATCCCTGTTGTATCGTTTGATGTAGAACATGATCTGATCGACCAGATCCTTTTTTGACTT
>JBGSJS010000017.1:0-20157 GCA_041741735.1 Desulfomonilaceae bacterium
AGCCTTCTTCACCCACGCGGCGTTGCTGCGTCAGAGTTTCCTCCATTGCGCAATATTCCTCACTGCTGCCTCCCGTAGGAGTCTGGACCGTATCTCAGTTCCAGTGTGGCTGATCATCCTCTCAGACCAGCTAACCATCTCAGCCTTGGTAGGCCGTTACCCTACCAACAAGCTAATGGTCCGCGGGCCCCTCCCTGGGTGCCGGCTTCATCGAGAGGCCGACTTTGACCCCTTGAGCCGAAGCTCATGTGGTCTCATCCGGTATTAGCGGGCCTTTCGGCCAGTTATCCCGGTCCCTGGGGCAGGTTACCCACGTGTTACTCACCCGTGCGCCACTTTACTCCACAACCCGAAGGTCGTGTTTCTCGTACGACTTGCATGTGTTAGGCACGCCGCCAGCGTTCGTTCTGAGCCAGGATCAAACTCTCCAGTTATATCGAATAACTGATAAAACGTTGACCCGAACGTTCTGCTATTCAGTTTTCAAAGATCAACGAGGTTGCGATTACCGCTTCCCCTTTACGACAGCTTACTCTATCCGTGTGACCCTTGTCAAGTAAAAAAGTTCGCTGTCTCGTTTTTCTCACATACCCTCATCGGGTAAGCAACATGTATACCCCCACCGCGATTTCTTGTCAAGAAGAAATCCATCCACCCACACCATAATGTTCTCGAATTCGTCCACTACACCTACACTCCCCGGCGGAATCAGAATTGTGGACGATGACTCCACCACCAGCCCCGGACCCTCTATCTCAGCCCCTGGAGCCAGCTCTTCCCGCTTATATATCGCTGCCTTAAGCCTCTCGCCCCCGTAGATCACCTGCCCCTTCCCCACCGGGGCGGCGAAGTGATTTTTTTTGCTCTTCGCCGGCGTCTCGGACCCGCCGCGACGCGCTTCCACGATCAAACGAGCGCGCAGCGTCACCGCCTCCACCCTCGTTCCTGCCAATCTATAGCCATAGAGCCGTTCATGCGCGGCCTCGAAAGACGCGCTCGGGTGCCCGGCCAGGGGCACCCCGATCTCGTGAGATTGGCCCTGGTAGCGCATATCCAGGGATCGACGCACGACGGCGCGCTCCCGTGGGATGCCTTCAGCCTCCAGTTCCGCCAGGCCCCCTTCCACCAGCGCGCTGAAGAGCGCTTCGAGCTCTTCCTCCCCGAGACGGTCCGCTGCGCGCAGGATCGTCCGGGAAAGGTCTCTCACCACAGGAGCCAGAACCATGCCGTAAGCCGAGAAGACTCCCGCGTTCTTGGGCGCAAGCACTCTCGGTATGTTCAGCGAGCGCGCCAGATCCACCGCGTGCAGGCCCCCGGCCCCTCCGAAGCTGACTAAGGTAAATTCTCGCGGATCGTGCCCCTGCTGAATCGAAATGACTCTGATAGCCCGCTCCATCACCGCGTTGACCACGGTAACGATCCCTTCCGCGGTAGCGATCGGGGCAAGTCCCAGGGAGCGCCCCAGCCGTTCCATGGGAGCGCGCACCAGCTCCGGATGGAGCTCCATACGCCCCCCGAGAAATGAGGAGGGCTCAATCCTCCCGAGAAAGAGATTTGCGTCCGTTACCGTGACCGAGTCCCCTCGGCCGTAGCAGACCGGGCCCGGATCGGCCCCCGCGCTGACAGGGCCCACCTTCAGGCCGCCGCCGAGATCTCGGTACGCGATGGACCCCCCGCCCGCTCCCACGGTGTGTATGTCGATGACAGGGACCCGCATGGGATGCCCCGCCACCGTCTTCACGTTACTGAGGGTCGGGCGGCCGTCGTAGAGAGACACGTCCGTAGACGTCCCGCCCATGTCAAAAGTTATCAGGCGGTCCAGCCCCAACAGTCTCCCCACGTACCCGGCGGCAATGACGCCCCCCGCCGGCCCCGACAAGACCGTGTGAACGGGAAGCACCGCAGCAATCGGTGCAGGGATGATTCCTCCGGCCGATTGCATGACGCTCAACCTGGCGCGCTCAACCCCTCGTTCCAGCCTCTTCAGGTATCCCTGCATGACAGGCCTCAACGCGGCATTGACGACCACCGTAGAGGTGCGCTCGTATTCACGGAATTCCGGAAGGACCCGGCTGGAGAGGGAAACCGTGAAGCCGAGGGCCTCCGCAGCTTCTCCTATAATTTCCTCGTGCGCGGGATTCGCATATGAATGGAGCAGGCAGACAGCGATGGCCTCGATGCCGAGACTTTGGATATGTTGCAGCAGGGGGCAGAGCGCTTGCCGTTGCAACGGCGTGTGAACGGTTCCGTCGTAGAGCACGCGCTCGGGCACCCCGAAACGGAATTCTCTCGGGATAAGGGGAGGAGCCTTCACGGGATGAATGTCGTAGAGGCGGGGACGATTCTGACGCTCTATCTCCAGCACATCTTCGAAGCCCGCTGTGGTTATGAGCGCGGTGCGGCCGATCTTATGCTCGAGGAGGGCATTGGTGGCAACCGTGGTGCCGTGGACGACCCGATACGGAGCTCCAGACCCCAGGGGAGCAAGTCCATCCAGTACCGGTCTCGCCGGATCTCTTGGGTTTGACGGTCTCTTATCGATCACAGCGGTACCCGACCGATCCAGGAAGACGAAGTCGGTAAACGTGCCGCCGGTGTCAACTCCTGCGAGGGTGTGGGGGAGGTCGCTCGGATGCGCCATGGTCCTAAACGCGAAGGAGGCGACCGCGCGGTCGCCTCCTTCAAATGTGAACGGTCACTCTCCTATCCTCAGCGGGTAATTTCCCGCGGAAGACCGTCAGGTGCCGTCGGGTTCTCTCGCCTGCCCGTCAGGGGGATCAGGCCGATTTCCGGGCCGACTCGGGCCATATCAACTGAATCGCGTGCACCGGGCAAGCCTGTTCGCACAGACCGCAGCCTACACACGCCTTGGGATCGTACAAGGCAGCTATGGCTTCTCCGTCCACGATTCCCAGATCGAGGGCCTGGAACGGGCAAACCGCCACGCAGACTTCGCAGCCGACACAGTCTTCTTTCCACACGTAGGGCTTGGGCCAATCCGACTTCTTGATTCTGGGCGGCTTATTCCCTTCGGGATCGCGGATGGCACCGTAAGGGCAGCCTCGCGCGCAGACTCCGCACTCTATGCACCGAGTGACGTCGATACTATGGGGCTGCTTCTTTTCTCCGCTGGAGGCCCGGGTGGGACATGCTCTCGCGCATGTTTGGCAGCCTTTGCACTCTTCCTGAACGATTCGGTACGGCATCTCTATCGCTCCTTCGCTCTGGTGATTTCTTACACGATGGGCCGTGAGGCGATGTAATCCTCTGGATGGGGAGGTACCAGATTACCGGTATCTGCCGTTTCTGTCAACATTTACCTCGATACGCGGACGGCGGCTCTCCTTTTCCGAAGCAAGGTCCCAGGGCCGGGATCGGCACCTTGAGGCCCCTGCCGGTCCGTCTCACTTTCCTATGTTGACCACCCAGCCGAATGGATCGGGCCTTGTTCCGGTCTGCATGCCGGTAATCTCGTCGAAGAGCCGGTGTGCCACCTTTCCGGTTTTGCCGTCGGCTACCATGAAATCCTGGCTCTTATAACGGAAGTGACTCACCGGAGAAATCACCGCGGCGGTCCCGCTCCCGAACATCTCCTTCAGCGTCCCGTCTTGTGCCGCGGCCACCACCTCGTTGATGGTGATCTCGCGTTCGGTTACCTTCATCCCGAGCTTGCGGCCGAGCTGCACCACCGAGTCTCTGGTGACGCCGGGGAGGATGGTGCCTTCCAACGCGGGGGTCACGATTTCGTCGTTGATCCTGAAGAATATGTTCATGGTGCCGACTTCCTCAATGGAGACCTTGTCCACCGCATTGAGCCAGAGCACCTGGGTGAAGCCCTCAGCGTGGGCCTCTTCGGCCGCCAGAAGAGAGGCGGCGTAATTCGCTGCCGTCTTTGCCTCTCCCAGCCCTCCTCTACAGGCCCGGATGTACTTGTCGGTGACAAGGATCTTCACCGGCTCGAAGCCTTCCGGATAGTACGCGCCTACCGGCGAGAGGATGATAAAGAAAATGTACTGCTTCGAGGGTCTTACCCCCAGGAACGGATCCGACGCGATGACAGTGGGACGCACATAGAGCGACGTCCCGGGTGCTCGCGGTATCCAGTCCCGATCGAGGCGAATGAGCTCACCCATCCGGTCCATGAAGACCTTCGGATCGACTTCGGGAATACAGAGCCTTTTACAGGACTTGTTGAAGCGCGCTATGTTCATGTCCGGTCTGAAGAGGAGAATGTCTTCCTCACTGGTACCGTGAAAGGCCTTCAGACCCTCGAAGACCTGCTGTCCGTAGTGGAGCACCATGGTGGCCGGATGAAGACTCAAATTCTCCAGAGGGGTAATCTCCGGGTTCTGCCAGCCCGCCTTGTCGACGTCATAGCGCATTGTCAACATGTGATCCGTAGAAAGGAGTCCGAAGCCAAGTTTGTCCTCTTCGTACACTTCGGAGCCGGCTCTGTTTCGTGGTACTGTTCCCATAAGGCCTCCCAATTTGCCTTGATCAAACGTTCGCAACCGTCGTAAGGAGCACTCTCTTCTTCAGTCAGGACGACAATCGTCCGGAGACGCACTGCACCTTCGGTCGGAGAATGCCCGACAAGTACGAATATCAGAGGCAGGAAGTCCCGTCAAGCACGGGTTTCAACGGAAGTGCCTTCCCAAGGGGCTCTCGTCGTATTTCGAAGGTGAGAGAGGAAGAGGAGAATCGCATTCGTGAATTCGTGTACTGAGGACCGGGCGGCCTAAATTCGGTGGCGTTTTCCGCCATCGAGATTGCTTTGTCGCTCCGCTCCTCCCAATGACACCCGGAATCCGTCATCGAGAGCGAAGCAAAGCAGCCCAAGGGGACGGGAATACGCAACCTTACGTACGCCATCGCAAGCTAAGTACTCCTTTTCGGAAATACGGTTCCGGAAGGCAATCGATTTCAGAAGTGATCCGAATGGTCCCAAGTCGTCACCTCGAGCGAAAGCCGGGGTCCAGAGCGGTCGTGACAGCCTGGATTCCTGCCTCCGCAGGAATGACGGAGAGAGCGTTGGATCATGAACAGATACCTTGGAAGAGTCGCCAGGAGTGACATGCGCGACCGTATTTACGAGATTCTGCACTAAGCGGCTCCGCGGTTTCTCAGAACGATCGCCAGGAAAGTTGCCAACGCAAGGATGAGGCCTGCTAGAAAGAGTGTCCAATGGAACGGCGCCGGCAGGCCGCCGTCCATGATGTTCCTGTAGTCCCGGCAGAATGAGACGATTACGGTGATGCCTCCCGCGGTGAGGAGCGTCCAATCGCGCCAACCGGCCATCAAGGGACGGCTTCGGGCCTCATAGTGCAGAACGACCAACCCCGATCCGATCATCACCACCGATATGATTAATGGAGCCGCCACGGGAGATACCCATGGCACGGGAAGAAGAAAGAGGAGGTCCCAGGTTGTAAGGTTCGCGGGCCAGCCAATGAACAGCTTGAGCCACACATAATAGAAGATGTCCCACACCCCGAAGGCTATGAGGAAGTGGCCCCAGGCTTCTCTACGATTTCTTGCGGCAACGCCGGCCACCGTAGCCAACATGACAAGTGTGGCCGCCTCGCGCCCCAGCTCTATGAGAAGCCTTCTCCAATGGTCCGCCCCCATGGCGCTAATCTGTTCGAGGGTTTGGACGGGGAACGAGAAGCCCCCTGCGGACAGAGGATAGTATATCGCCCGCAAATACTCCACCACGGCGGATTCCACAAAGGCAAAGCTCACGGCCCACAATACGACTGCAGGTACCTTTCTCAACGCTTCACCGTTGCACTCCGACCAACTACCAATAATCATCCGATCCGGTGGCTTGTTCGATGAACCGCGATCTCGTGTACGCCGCACAAGCGTCGCACGAGAAATCGGACCAACGACTTCTCAGGGCTGTGTCGAGACAATCACCGTAGTGGTCGCAGTCCACCTTGCGATACGGTCTCTCCGATTCTCGGTTGCCCTTCACCAGTACAGGACAAGGTTCCATTTTCTTAACCACTACCTCCCATCGCAACAACTCATGCCAAATTCGCTTCTTCCTTCGAATCGGCCGGTCACTTCGGATGGTTCCCCGCGTGCCGAGTCCGGGCTCTCACCGGTGATGGTGACGAGGGAAGCGCTAAGAGGGAACGTCGCAAGCATGGAGACCGGAACGCCAAATCTTCATGATCCAAGCTTGCTTGCCTCGCCGATCGGCGTACCCATCTGGTTCGCAATGATGCCCACAAACCTAACTCTCTTGATTTATTGACGTTTCTCTATGGGCCACTTTTCCGGCCCCTCAGAATAGGATTCTTTAAACCCTTACCCATATTTTGTCAAGGGAAACCAAGGGATGAGGAATTCGCCTCCAAATTGAACGGATTGCACCCTTGCGGTTTTGCGCTGGACACCTGGGCAGCAAGTCTGATAGACTACCGAATTTGCAGAGGAAACTTTTCGTAAGAGCCTGCCTCCCGATATCGCCGTTCTCGAGGAGCCTATCATGACCATCTTAGCCCACGTATCTCGCAAGGGAGTGCCGGTGGCAGACGTCACTTACAGGGCCGGAATGCATGTCGAGGTAAGGGTTGCCGGCCATGCTCAGCTCGACGAGATATGTTTCCCACTCTCGTATTCCGTCAATGGACACCTGAAAGGCTCGTGGGAAAGGGCGCTCGACCACTATTTCAACGAAGGTCGTTTCGACTTCAAGGGGGGCATGTTCCCGGGTGAGATGCCTCGAGTAGGGTGTGCCAGGGATCACAAATGTCTGTTCAGGGAGGCAGTAATAGCGCTCATGAAGGATCTGGAGCCCCACGGATTCCTGGTGGAAGTGGAATTCCTCTAGGATCGCCCGCACGAACCGACCGGACAACACCGGCAGAATCAGCGTGCTTGGGCTTGAAATCATCTCAAAGGAGAGGAGGAGCATGGGCTCCTCCTCCAACCCTGTCACCGGAGCTGGGGCTTATTGACTGACGTGCCCCGCCGGTTTGTTATCCAAGATCCGATCCGAGGAAGATCCGGGCGGTTCCGCGCTGGACCTTCAGCCTTATCACTTTGTTCTTCTTGGCCTGCTTAACCGCCGAGTTGAATGTCGCCACGTCGGATACCGGCCGGCCGTCTATCTCAAGGATGATATCCCCGCCCCTGAGGCCCATGTTGCGGCCTACTCCATCGGGAGTCAAGTCCTTCACCTTGAGCCCTTCACCCATCTTGATTCCCGCCTTTTGGGCCTCGGCTGCGGTCGGTTTCTCGATGTTGATGCCGAGCTCGTTGGAGATCTCGCTCGGACCGCTGCCGAGAGATCCGGCAGACGCAATAGCCTTCTGGGTCCGCTCACCTATCTTCACCTTGAGATCGAGATTCTTCTTGTCGCGGACCAAGGACAGCGTGGCTTCGCCGCCCGGTTTCTCTTTACCCACAAGATTTTTCAACTGAGCAGCGCCCGTGACCGGTTCGCCTTTGAATTTCACTATGATGTCGCCTGCTTGTACTCCTGCCTTTTCGGCGGGACTTCCGGGAATCACCTGGGAGACAAGAGCGCCCTCTGCGTCGGCCCTGCCGAAAGACTTTGCAAGAGACGGGCTCAGATCCTGGATGTTTACGCCCAGGAGCCCGCGTCGTACCTTCCCTGTCTTGATCAGGTCATCCATGATCAGTTTGGCGGAACTGGAGGGGATGGCAAAGCCGATGCCCTGATAGCCGCCGCTCCGTGACGCTATAGCTGTGTTGATCCCGATGACCTGCCCCTTGATGTTCACGAGAGGGCCTCCGGAATTCCCGGGATTGATCGCCGCGTCGGTTTGTATGAAGTCCTCGTAATCGATGATTCCGACGTTGGTCCGCCCCGTCGCACTCACGATGCCCGAGGTCACGGTCCGGTTCAAACCGAACGGATTACCGATGGCCAAGACGATCTCGCCGACGCGCAGCTTTGAGGAATCACCCAGAGCCGCCGTGGGGAGACCTTTGGCACCGATCTTAATGACGGCGATGTCGCTCTCGGGGTCCACACCGATGACTTTTGCGTCGAAGGATCTCTTGTCCGAGAGATTTACCTTGATCTCGTCGGCATCCTTGACCACATGGGCATTGGTCAGAATGAGCCCGTCAGCAGAGACGATGACCCCCGACCCCATCCCGTGCTGCCGGAACCCGCTTTCGGGTCCTCGCTTGAAACGCTTCATGAAATCGTCCCCGAAGAAATCCTTGAACGGATGATTCTTGAAGAAGGGCTCGAGATCCTGCCCCTGTACTGTCGGCGCTTTCTTGGTGGAGCTTATGTTGACCACTGCGGGAGTAACCTTCTCAGCGACCTGGACGAAGGCATTGTCAAGCTGTTGGAGAGCCGCCGGGGCTTCCGAGCTCGCCAAGGCCGGCCGAACGCCGGTCAGCATCATAAGTCCAGCAATTGCAATAACTTGGATAATAAGAACTCTAAAATTGCATTTTGTCATAGACGTTTCTCCTTCTCGTCAAGTAACTTTACCTGAATGTGACCCGCATCCGGGATTTTGGTTCTGTTTCGGGATCGTTTATCGACCGATTTTTCTCTCAGTGCCGCAGGTCGATTGTCGGGGGGGTCTATAGCACACGGATTCGAGGAAGTGAAGGCGGACTTTTATTTTTGCATTCAACCCCTTGCACTCAAAAGGATCTTCCCGAATCGGTACCGAAAGTCTGCAAAGCGGGAAGGCTTGGCATTCACGGAGATTCACTGTGTGCAATCCGGGCCTCTCGGACCCCTGTACAAGAGTGCCGCTCATTGAAATTCCCGGCATTCTTCGCGTACAAGGCGATGAGCCTTCGACAATAGTGTCGCCGGAGATCGGCGCTGTTTTTCCAAGATTAGCGGCGCCTGCTTGAGACGTATGGCAGACCCGATAGCGGAGCGCAGGTAGCTATCCGTAACCTCCCTGATGACCGCAAGCCTCTCTGCGGTTCCGGCAATTTACAAAGCGCTCCACCATGACATGACACAAGGTGCTCCATGAGCTCTACACTCTTCTGTTTTGATTTTCAGGCCTCCATATACGACATCTATCAAAACGGATGCGTGCCCCAATACCGCGAGATGATCTCCACCGCGGTGGATTGGCTGGCCCGCTCCCTTCCCGGCCGGTCGGACTGCAGGCTCCTTGACCTGGGATGCGGAACGGGGAATACCACCCTGGCCGTCTTCGACCGCTTCCCTCGGAGTCGGGTCTCATGCCTTGACGGTTCCGGGGAGATGCTCGCGGCGGCTCGCAAAAAGCTGGAAAACTGCCCCGTGGAATATCATCACAAGAATCTGGGCTCGGACGATTGGCACAGTCCGTGGACCGAGGAGACCTTTGACGGAGCGATTTCGACGCTCGTCCTGGAGCACCTGCCATTCGACAATTACCGAAAAGTTCTCCGGGACCTTCTGAGGATACTGAAACCGGGAGCGTTGATGATCGCCGTGGAAGGGTACGCTGGTGAAATGCTGCAAAGCGTTTATTTGGATGAGATGAGTCAACGCGAACGAAAGCTCGTACGATCCGGCGCGCTCTCCGAAGAAGTGCTCCAACAGATCAAGAAAGTCAGCAAAGAGAAGGAATCCCACTATTTCGCGACAATAGCCGAAAAAAAGGCTTGGTGGGAAGAGGCCGGATTCAACGAAGTAGAGACGATCCGGCAGTATTACTGCGTCGCCATAATGGTGGGCAGAAAGCCCGAATAACACCGGAGGCGATCGACCGGCTCCCGAACGCGATTTGATGCCGCCGGCCCCCTATTGGCTGTTGAGCCGCCTCGTCGGGTCGTAACCCAATCCTAAGACCCCTCCTTTTCCACCACCTCGAAATAAGAGGGCTCGGACTCTCGATCCGGTTTTGACCTATCCGGATCCGTATTGATGACGATCCACCTCCATCGACCAGAAGTGTCCGGCGTAAATTCGAAGGAAGTCCTGCCTTCGGGAACCCTGAGAAGAACATAGGTCCCTGACGGCCTGACAAACACAATGTAATACCCTTTGCTTCGGTTGGTCCCCCCCGGGCATGTCCAGCGAAACGCACCGGCTTGCCCCAACTCAATAGAGGAGACCTGGACGGGTTGGGGGCGACAAACCCGCCCCGCGTCGCCCTCCGCCGCGCACAGTCGTGCATCACTCAAACCGAAGGCTACAGTGAGACAACACGCACAGAGAAGGAATACGAATGCAGGTGCCCTTTTCCTCATTCGACGCCCCAAGCCGACCGGTGTCCGACCTCCGAGCGGTTTCCGAACCGGCATTGCTTGCTCGTTTCGGGGTCACCTCCTCTAGGAAGGAGCTCGTCGGCTTCATCATCATGTGGTCTTCGGCCCTTGAGACCGTAGCCTAACCATCTAATCTTTGCAAGGATTTTTGGCTGCAGAGACGGGTCGGCCGCGTCTCGGCCCAAAGCATACTTCATGTCTTTTCTAGCTTTTTATCACAACTTATACAAACTACTTGCCTTTTTTAACCAGCTCTGGTATAAAGGGCGTGAATTGTCTATGTGAGGTGATGCAATGAACACGGTTCCGAGCAGTCATGAAAAACGCAGCATCAAAGTGAAGGAGTTCCTTAACGACTTCCAGTCGGGGCTGTCCGACATGCAGCTTCTGAGGAAGTACAACCTTACGCCGGTCGGGCTCGACAAGTTTTACGGCATGCTGGTCGAGCGAGGCATCCTGGAAACCGGAGAGATCCAAGCCAGGAATGCGCAAGAGCCCGCGCCCGAGAGCGAAGCTCATCCCATCGAACTGGAGGAATCCAGTTTTATTTGTCCGTCGTGCTTGGCTTCTCACGAGGCGATGTTCGACATCTGCCAGAACTGCGGCGCATCATTTCAGGACCTGATCAGCGATGAAAAGCTCCGGGAACCCGGGATGAGCACCGAGGCAAAACCTGAAAGCTCCGCCTCTTCCGGCGGCCTCGATTGGGACGAGGAATTCGCGAACTATTTCGCCCATCAGCCTGCTTCCGAAGCCGCGGCGGTCGCCGAAGAGCCGGCTCTCAAGGCTGGGGCTCAACCCGAGCTTGCCGAGAAGGTAGATTCGGACGAATTTGCGCCTTCACCGATCCCCGGCGTCACCGGCGGCGGATTCGACGACTCCAAGGATGAGATCATGGCAGGGATACCGTTGGCCGGGGCCTGGGACGAGCCCGCGGACGCTCCGGAGGAGCACGGCCTCACGTGCGACAGTTGCGAGGCGGATCTCCAGCCGGCGCTGAGGGACATTTACGACCACAGGCGCAGCCGTCTGGCGCTGATGTTGTGCGGTGTTTTCATGGTTGTCGCCGTGCTGGGCTTTGCCTCATTGGGCATCTTCAGCTCGTACTCGGTGGTCCGTATGATAGCGATAGCAATTACCGGTCTATCTCTGGTCTTCTCCGCGGTCTTCTGCGGTGTGGGCACCTTTATGGAGTTGGCTCGAGAAAAGGTCTACTTCTGCCCGTCATGCACCCGGGTCTACCCGAGGGGCTGAACGGCCGGTTGCCTTCTCCGGTCGAAAACCGGTAAAACAAAGCGGGTTCCGAAGTCGACAATGCTGTCCGGAAATGGCGGAGCCCTTCTGATCCGTCATGCCCCCACGAGGATGTGGGCCGGCTGTAAGGACCATTACAAATTGCGGGGGACGGGGTAATGTTATATGGAAGGCGGTCTCATTTGGCAGGCCTTTAAGAAGCTCCTCGATGCGCTCAAGATAAAGCCGCCTCCCCCTCGGTCCGATGCCGGCGAAGGGGATGCAGCGCGACCAGGACAAGCATTCAGCGTGTTCACGGATGGCATCGCCATCAAAGGGAGCATATTCTTTCCGTCCGCCCACCCCTCACAGCAGTATCCCGTGGTGATCATTTGCCACGGCATTCCGGGAAGCGGCCAGGCCCGGCCGGCGAACGATCCCGGATATGAGGCCCTTGCAGATGAAATTTCCTCCTGGGGCGCTGCTGCGGTGATCTTCAATTTTAGGGGCTGCGGAAATTCCGGCGGCAATTTCAGCATCGCCGGCTGGACTCGCGACCTGGAGGCTGTTCTCGATCACGTTCTAAACACTCCTTACATAGACCCGACCCGTGTCGTGATGCTCGGATTCAGCGGCGGCGGTGCTGCTGCCATTCGCGTGGCCGCGGACGATGACAGGATCTATGGTCTTGCCGTTGCCGGGACCCCGGCCGACTTCAAGATATTCGAAAAAGAATCTTCGGAAATAGTGGCGGATTTCAAAGAGAGAGGCATCATCAGGGACGAAGAATTCCCTCTGGACGTCGATCGCTGGATGAAGGAATTTGAGGACATAGAGCCGTCACGCTGGATCGGGCATTTCAAAGGGAAAAAGCTCCTGATCATTCATGGCGACGCTGACGATCTTATCCCGCCGGAGCAGGCTCAGGAGCTCTTCAATCACGCGCCTGCGGGGATATCCGAAATTTCGGTCATTCCGGGAGGCGTTCACCGGCTGCGACTTGACGAACGTTGCCTCACGGTGTTCAAGGAATGGCTGTTCAGAATATTGGACTGGAAATCTTGATCAAGGGCCCTCCCTTGCTTGAGTCTCAAACCTGGTAGAATTTCATTCGCGGGAGCTCCACCGCCGTAAGCTTATTGCCGTACACCGCACCTGTGTCTATACCAATTTTTCCTGGTGTCACGAACGGGGTTTCCAAAGCGGTGTGTCCGAAGATCACCCTCTTGTTCCAATCGTACGCGGAATAGATAAACTCTTCCCTGATCCAGAGCATGTCCTCTTCCGACTGCTCCTCCAACCCAATTCCGTCCCTCAGTCCGGCGTGAACAAAAATATAGTCGTCGGTCTCGTAGTAAAGCTTGAGGGAGAGTAGAAACTCCAAGTGGTCCTCCGGGAGCACAAAAGCTTTTCTCCCGATTCCTCCTTCGACGTAACTGGCGATAGTCTCTGCCCCGCCGTTGGCAACGTACAGCATCTGGTCCTTCTGCTGAATGTAGTAATCCAGCAGCATTCGTTCGTGATTTCCCTTGAGGAAAATGAATTTTCCTCCTTTCTTCCTCAGGTTGACCAGAAAATGCACCACATCTCGCGACTTGGGTCCGCGGTCGATGTAATCGCCGATGAACAAAAGCAAGTCGCCGGCCTCCCTGTTCCAGGGCAAGATCTTCATCATCGCGACCAGTTTGTCGTAACACCCGTGAATATCACCAACTGCAAAGATTTTTTGGCTCATGACACTAACGCTAGTCCTCTCGCAACGCGTTGTCAACCGGACCGGGCTCCGCTCCCTAGGCGCACCGGGCAGCGATCCGGAGCTCCCTGCATCCTCTCCGGAGAGGTCTCGGGGAAATCGGATGTCCTGTGCGTTCAGATGCCGTGCGTCGGGTCAGATTGTCGAGACTATCTGAATTTGCATCCCAAGATTGAAATCTTTTCCTGCATCTGTCAACATAAACCAGCTTGCCCCGACCAATGAGTGTGCCGCGGACGACCGGCCTTTCGACGCGTTTGACGTGGCCCGGACCAAAAACCATCTCTTTCGGGAAGGCAGCGAATGTACATAAAATTACAGGGTAACGAGTACGTTCTCGTGCGCATTCTTCCCGGCTCCGACGGCCCCCCTCGGGAAGTTGTTCTCGCATACCTGGGTCAGGACCCTGAGCTCAACCTCTTTCTGACCGCGAGGCAAGGACGTCAACAAGCCCCCGAGCTGTGGGATGGGGTGCACGATTATCACCTGCTTCAGGCTTTGGAGAACTTCAAGCGGAGGATCGGGGGATTCAAACCGGCCCTCGTGGCCGTTAAGGGCGGCAAGGTCCTCTCGGGTGACGGAGAATCCGAAGCGGACCCTCAGTAACCCGGATAGGCACAATTCATTAACGAACCCGAGCCGGGTCGCCGGGTGACCGACGGCCGCTTGGAGTGAGGGATATGCGTATTTTCAGGAAACTCCTGGTTGTTCTTGTTGTGATGTTGATCGTTGTAGCTTCTGCGGTCGCTCTGCTTTTTGTGTACCTGCCGGAGACCGATCTTATCCGGGACGGTCTGTGTGAAAAGCTGAAAACGCTGACCGGCCATGAAGTGACCGTTGGGTCGTTGAAACTCTCCTTTTCATTTCCTGCGTTCGTTAACATCAAGCTGAGTAACATTTCCGTAGCGTCGGCAAAGGGTGAGCCCCTGCTACTGACAAACAGCGCCGAGTTGTCCCCTTCCCTGCTCTCACTTGTCAGGGGACATGTGGAGGTGGAATCCGTGACCGTGAACGGACTCCGAGCATTTGTGAGAAAACCGCCGGGACCCCCGCAAGAGCGGCCCTCTACTCCCGGAGAGACTCCGGTCCCGGAGAAGTCGGTTGCGCCCCGACCCGAAGAAAAGGCACCGGAAGGCCATCCGATCAGTCCCCCGCGTCCGGTAACCCCTGCCCAACCTCAGGCCGCCCGGCGGGTAAAATGGTCGGTCAAATCGGTGCAGCTTGTGAACGCGAGCATTGAGTGGATAGACGCCAAGACCGTCCCGGGAAAGGAACTGAAATTAACGGTGAGGGATCTTAACGGTTCGCTGACGAGGGACAAGGCGGGTAACGGATTCACCTTCAACCTCAACGGCACCATGGGAGAAGGCTCGGGTCAGGGTAGCCCCATAGCTCTGAACGGCACCATGCAGCCCAACGATGATTTGTCGGCTCTGAAGGGCGCCCTCGTCAATTATCGCGCCGAAACCGTGGTAGTGAAGTCTTTCATCCCCTACATTCCTCCAAGAGCAGAGTCCCTGGCTCAATTCGACTTTGCCGACCTTCGGGGACGAGTGAACTGGAAGAAAGATCGTCCGTGCAACATCTCGGTGAACGCCCAACTGGGAACGAATACCCCCGAATCGGCCCAGCTCAGCCTCCAGGGGGACGTGGTCACGAACGATAACTTTTCTGTGGTGGATTCGGCGGAAATTTCGGCAGAAACAGACCTGCTGCCTCTGAAGTTTGTCGGTGAGCTCCTCCCTGCCTCGGTGCCCTTTAGACGAGAGGCCGGATACATTAAGGCCGGCGTCCAAGGAAAATTGCTTAAGGATCGGACATGGGAAGTGAAAGGTTCTGTGGGCTTGGAGAACGCTGTACCAACGGGACTTCTGCGCGGGCTTGGAAAACAGGTGAGGGTCTGGGTCAATTTTAGCATGGATCGGGAGAGCATCAATCTGGAAAGTCTCGAGATATCGCAATCCGAGAGGATGGCATCGATTCGGGGGACTATTTTGAATCCGTTTTCGGACGAGCGGAAGATCGATTTGAGCGGGGAGGCTGACTTTCAGCCTCGTTGGCTGCGCGCTGCGGGAGTCAAGCTACCGGACGGGTTGCGCCTGGACGGGGTCATCGCCCTGACGGGCCGTGTGCAAACCCGGGACAAAGCATTCAAGGTGGCCTTGGACGGGGATCTGGTGCCTACACACGTGAGGTGGTTGCCCCATGCCGAAAAGAAATCGGGAGCCAAAGGACACGTTGCGTTTGCGGGAATGATCGTTCCGGGTAAGAAGCCGGCCGGTTTAGGTTCTCGAGGGACCCTTCGGGTGGGGCTGGACGGGGTTGCCGTGCAGCTCGTGCCCGGCGTGCGGGCTTTGACCGGAGCGACGGTTCAGTGGAGCTCGAAAATCGCTGTTACCATGAAAGGCATTGACCTCCGAAATGCGGTCGTGGCGGTCAAACAGGGACCGGCTTCGCCCGATCTTGTACGAGCCGATGCCAATTTGACCGGTCTGGGAACGGCATTGGGAAGAATCGACGGGACGGCACGGCTGCATCTGGACAATGAGGTCCTGGCCATGACCGGATACAAGCCGCAGCACGGTTGGTCAATTTCAGGCCATACTACGCTGAAGGCTAAATTCGCGGGATCGCCGAGTGCTCTCAATTGGGAGATTGAAGGTCCGCTCAGCCGGCTGGGCCTCACCGTGGAGAACGCATTCAAGAAACCCGAAGGAGTGAACGGCGAGATCAAGGTCGTTGGAAAATGGGGAGATCAAGGCCTCCTGCTCAACAAAGGCAGCGTGACCCTACCGGGAGTCGTCGTGACCGGCCACGGCAAGCCGGTTGATACTAAGGGAGAATTCAGCGGTCTCACCCTGAGTCTCAAGAAGACCGACGTCAAAACTCTGGCCGCATTCGTCACTCCTCTTGCAGGAAAGGGATTGTCCGGACCGATTGAGGCAACCTTCCACGTCAGCCGTTCCGACAAGGGGATCGCACATTCGGGGACCATTCGGGCGGCAGCTCTTACCTACCGACCTCCAAAGGCCGAATGGTGGCTGGATTCTCTCAAGGGAACGGTGAAGGTGGAGGGGGACCGGGTCGATTTTCCCAAGATTGACGGGCACGTTCGCGGGGCAGTGGAGGCACCCTTGAAGGCTGGAGGCACCCTGAAGGACGTTTCCTCTCAGGAGAAGATGACGGGTCGGGTCTCCCTGGAACTGGGGCACGGTAAGATAAAGGCCGATCGCCTGCGATCCATTATGAATCAGGCGGAGCTTCTCATCGGCACCATTTTGAATCCTCAAGCCTCACAGCCGAAGAGCGATCTGCTCGACTTCGATTTCCTCAAGGGGGATCTCCACATCAAAGCGGGGACCCTGAGGACGGATAATCTCCGCCTCAAGGGAGCCGATCTCAGAATCGGCGTAATCGGAGATTTGCGGTTGGCAACACAGGAGCTCGATGCCCTGGCAGGCGTGCATACGGTGATGTCGGTGAGCAGCGCGCTCGGAGAGGTGCCCATCGTTCGGGAAACGGTGAAGAAGCACAGAGGCCTCCTCAAAGCGTTGGGAGTGGACAAGGAGCTCAAGCGATTGGGCATTGATGTGGACGCTTCCAAACAGCAGGGAGAAAAGGCGCCCAAGATGGTGAAGACTCCTGTGACGGTAATTGTCAGATTACGAGGTCAGGCGACCTCGCCAAAGGTTCAAGTGGTCCTGGAAGCCTCTCTGGACAAAAATAAAGCGGCCCGGCTCAAGGAATTGATGGAATGAACAGAATCCCGGGATCGGAGCGTTGAGGGGGGGGGGCAGCATCACCGGTACAAAGGACCGTCCCGGACTCAACAGCGTGAACGGATGTTGGCGGTGGAGTAAAAGGCCGCCGACAACACTGCCGACGGGATGCGGCTCCTCGACTTGCGTGTCCACCGGGACAATGAGGTCTATGCCGGGCGGTTCCCGATAGAATCCCTTCTTGAAAAGATCTCATGTGACCGGCCGAAAATCCCGTGGGGAGGTGGGACATTTCCAGAGGCCTCGGATACCTTACTTTCAGCATTCTGAAGCTGCAAATCTTCCCCGACCGACCGCGGAGTAACGTATCTCTGCCCACCTTTTGACTTGACAGCCCGAGTATAATTCAGTAAATATCGTGTGATAGAGCCCTTCCCAGAAGATTCTTTTCCTGATGACCAACACATCCAGCGTCGAGGAGGAACCGCATGTCAAAGAAGTATTGGGATGAAAAGTTCGAAACCATGAACGACAGCACAATGGAGGCTTTTCAAACGGAGCAACTCAAAGAGACCCTCAAATGGGTTTACGAAAAGATTCCCTTCTACACCAAGGCCTTTGACGAAAAGGGGGTCAAGCCCTCCGATTTCCAGAAACTCCAAGACATGGCGAAGTTCCCATTCACGGTAAAAACCGACCTCAGGGACAACTATCCATTCGGTCTGTGCGCGGTCCCCATGGACGAGGTCGTGCGCATCCACGCGTCTTCAGGCACCACGGGCAAGCCCATCACCGGCCCGTACACCGCGGCCGACCTCGATCAGTGGACCGATTGCATGGCCCGGGGCCTTTGGGCTCAGGAAGTAAGACCCGACTCGATTCTGCAGAATGCCTACGGCATGGGCCTGTTTACCGGTGGGCTCGGTTTCCTTCAGGGTGCCATGAGAATCGGCTGTGCGATCATACCCTCCGGTGCCGGCATGACCGAGCGACAGATCATGCTCATCCAGGATTTCGGCACCAACGCCCTCTGCTGCACGCCGTCCTACTGCATGACGATCATCGAAAAAGCCGAGAAGATGGGGATCGACATCAAGAGCTCCTCACTCCGGACCGGCCATTTCGGAGCCGAGCCCTGGAGCGTCGAGATGCGAAGCGATATCGAGAGCAGGGGCGGTATCCACGCGTACGAGCATTACGGGCTGACCGAGTTGATGGGCCCCGGTGTATCCTTCACCTGCGAGCATTACAACATTCATATCAATGAGGACCACGTCTATCCGGAAATCGTGGACCCCGGGACCCTGGAACCGGTCGCAATGGGAGAAGAGGGCGAACTGATCTTCACGGCCATTCGGCGAAGGGCCATGCCGATGATTCGCTATCGCACGAGAGACATCTGCACGCTGCGAAGAGAAAAGTGCGCGTGCGGCCGGACCTTGATCACCATGGACAAGATCCTCGGTCGCTCGGACGACATGATGATCATCAGCGGAGTCAACGTTTTTCCGTCCCAGGTGGAATCGGTTCTCATGGAATTCAAGGAAGTGGAGCCCCTCTATCAGATCCGCCTCTCCAAGAAAGGGTACATCGATCACATCTCGGTCGAAACCGAGGTGCGTCCCGAAATCTATGCAGCCGGCCAGGACAAAGTGGACGAACTGGCGAAGAAGATCTCGTCAAGGATACAGCAGGTCATCGGCATCAACGTCCCCGTGAAGATTCTGCCCCATGACAGCATCGAACGGAGCATCGGAAAGGCAAAACGTATCATAGACGAGCGATAAGGTGATTCCGACGCGCAGGTGATTGAATCACATCGCCGACCTCTTTTCGGGCAGGTCTCTGTAACGGAGTGAGACCGTTCCGTTCGTAGCCGAAGAGATCTGCCCGAAAAGACGACCTTTGTGTCACGCACGTTCCACTTGTTTGAACCTGCGCGTTCTCACTGAATCATTCGTGCCCCGTTCCCGGCGGCAGCGACGACTCTCGGGCCGCTCATGGCAATGCCGCCACGTCCGGCCCGTCACACCTCTACCAGTCCCGCCACGACAAGATTTGTCAGCAAATGGAAGGCCCTCTCCGCGTCTCTCTGGGACAAATCCCCGAAGAGCGACTTGAGAGTCCTCTCTCCGTTGAGTTTTCCCAGCAGAGCGAGCTCGGGATCGCCGACGGGAAGGACAAATGGGCCGAGGAGATAACCTCCCGATGACGGAGACACCCTCTCGACGCGGCCTCGATCGCCTTCTCCGCCCCCCGATGCCGGCTCAAGGGGAAAGGGAGATCTCCACAAACCCACGCCGGATGCGAGTTTCGGCGTCAGTGACTTCACTTTCTTGACACGGACTTTCTCATTTTCCGTTTCGAGGATTCTGACGATCTTGAGTCGTCGGCTTCTCTCTTCTTTCCGGAGACGTTTCAGGATGTCCGGGCCATGGCGAAAATAGAGAAAACCGTGGTTGGTTGAGAGCGCCCCCACGTACGGGTATTCGTGAATGGCGAACATTTCTTCCAGGTGCCCGACGCGATGGTAGAGACGACTCACCGCCGCTGCTGAGATCCGGTTGTCCGATCTCCATACGGGTTGGGGTGCCATCAGGTTGTTGTTCTCGTAACTGAGGGACGTTATGCCGTATCGCTGGGGATCCGCGTGCATTCTCGACCCCGGGAGAACCATGAGGAGACCGACCACGTAGTAGGAGATGCGGTCCGTGCTCTCCTCCAGAAAACGCACCGTCATCTCGGCTTCCTCTTCTTTTTCACCGGGAAAGCCGAACATTGCCATGGCCTGCGTGGCAACTCCGTGGTCGTAGAGATCCTTCATCACCCTTCCGACTTCGTCGATGCTCTTGCCCTTCTCCATGGCATCCAACGTGCGTTGGCATGCGCTCTCCATACCGATGGCCACGCTGTTGAGCCCGGCCCGGGCCATGAGGCTGCACAAATCCCGGGAAACCGACTTTTCGGCCCTCAAATCGGTGTTCCAGACAAGCCTCCTCCCCGATGCCAGGAGGGCTTCGCTGAACCGCTTGAGGAACGGCGGGTCCAGGACGTCGTTGCTGAAATTGAAATGGTCCGTCTCGTATCGGTCGGAAAGCCGGAACATCTCGTCCAGTGCCTTGTCCACCGGAACGGTCTGGTACCGTCTCATCCGGTTGTCGCCGTACCGGTTCTGACAGAAAACACATTTCCCCCAGTAGCATCCCCTGCTCACGGCATACGGAATAACCGGTT
>JBGSJS010000018.1:0-20534 GCA_041741735.1 Desulfomonilaceae bacterium
AAGTCAAAAAAGGATCTGGTCGATCAGATCATGTTCTACATCAAACGATACAACAGGGATCGTGCACATCCCTTCAAGTGGACATACACCGGCAAAGTGCTCGTAGCATAGCCACTCTAACTTAGGGAACACGACACTAGGTGCGCATCATGGCCTTGACAAGGGGGCTTGGGGCTGCTAAAGGATTGAGCAAAGGATACCGGTATGAGCTTCACCAGTTTCAGGTTTTTCTTCTTTTTTAGCTTTAGGAGAAGTTTGCCTGTGAGCTGAGTGTGGCCGGCCAAAGACTGATCGAACGAAAGCGGAGCACACACTCCGCTTTTTTTGGTTTCTGGGGAGTGGGTTACGGTGGCGGCTCAGTCCGGTAGGAAAGAACAGAGTCAAGCACGTCAAAGGAGATAAACCAATGAAAGGGCCTCTTGAAGGCGTTCGAGTGGTGGAGATTTCCATGTTCCAACAGGGTCCGGTCGCCGGCATGCGGTTGGGCGATTTGGGAGCCGATGTCATCAAAATCGAACCGAAGTCCGGCGACCCGGGCCGAGGCTTCATGAGAATTATCGGAGCCATGGTCGGCTTGAAGGGTCGAAACTACTACTTCGAGCACTGCAACCGTAACAAGAGAGGGATTGTTCTGGACATGAAGAAGCCAGAGGGGATGGAAGTATTCCTCAAGCTCATCGACACCGCGGACGTCTTCTTGAACAACATGAGCATCGAAGCACCCATCCGGATGGGTATCGATCCCGAAACGCTTCTTGAAAGAAACCCTCGGCTCATTTACGCTCATGCTTCCGGCTGGGGGCGTAAAGGCCCGGACGCACACGACCACTCATTCGACTATACCGGGATCGGCCGATCGGGCCTCATGATGGCCTGCGGCGAGAACGGAGCCCCGCCGACTCAGATCCTGCCGGGAATAGGCGATGAGCTGGGTGCCCTGGTCTGTGCCTGGGGAATCACCGCAGCGCTCTATGCACGGGAGAAGACCGGCAAAGGACAGGTGGTGGACACCTCGCTCATGGGAAGCGTCATCGCCGCTCTGGGTCTCATCATGTCCGCTCCGGCCATTCTGGGACAGGAATTCCCTCGAGAGAAACGAGCGCAAGCGGGCAACCCCATGTACAATCACTACCGATGCCGGGACGACAAATGGCTTGCCATTGCCCACCTGCAACCGGATCGGTACTGGCCGGATCTCTGCAAGGCCCTCGAGCTGGAGCACCTCGAAAGGGACGCGCGGTTCAACTCCATTGAGGCACGAGGACAACATGCCGCGGAGCTCGTCGCGGTATTCGACGAACGATTCGCTGAAAGACCCAGGGATGAGTGGCTGGAGATACTCGACAGGGAAGGGTGCATCTGCACCCCCATTCAGACGCCCTTGGAAGTGTCCAACGACCCCCAGGCCCTTGCCAATGACTATTTCGTGTACATGAACCATTCGGCGAGCGGTAAGACAAAGATGGTGGGCTTCCCCTGGCAGTTCAGCGAAACCCCCGCATCGTGCAGGCGCGAAGCACCGGAGCTCGGACAGCACACCGAGGAGGTGATGCGAGAGCTTGGATACACTGCGGATGAAATGGCAACCCTGAGAGAAAAGCAGGCAATAGGGTAGGTAGCGACGGATAATTACAATAGGTAAACCCCCGGCTCTGCCGGGGGACTCAAAAAGTTTGACAGTTCCGGGAGTGTTCAAATCTTCTCCCGAAAATCTGCGGATTCCCGGCGAGGGAGGATGTCGACGGATAACCCCCAAGGCATCGAATGGTACACACCAAGCGTGCCCGCGTCACGTTGGTCCGGTCCACAGACGCCACAGGAGAGTGGACTCCAAGGGAGTTAGCACGTGGCACGGGAAACAGTTCGATGCCGCGGTCCAGGTCAACCGCTTTGAGCGGTTCCAGAATTCAAGCCTCCGGCTTTGCCGGAGGTCACTGACTCCCGGGAAAGAGGCTGACGGCCGGTAACGTCGGTTCAGCGCATGGCGTTCCGGCCTTTTTCGATCCGACTGTGAACCGGCCTTGCGGTCGGTCGTGGTATGTTCATGTCGCGTCGGCGTTCCCCATGGCTCGACTTTACCGCGCGGCATTTGCGGGAGAACGGACGGAATGCGATTGACTCGGGGGAGCATGGGGAGGTACATTCGGGACCAGGAACAATCGGGCTTCCTATCAACACGATAGTGGTTCTTGCGGTCGCCCCGTCCAGTGGGTGGCCATTCGTGTTTTTTCTCGTTATCACGGAGACTCTTCTGAGGGAGAATTCCAGGCCGGACCGCCGGAATTGGCAAAGCCACCGCATAATTGCGGTCAAGCTCGGAGATGGGAGGGAGAGGCAACAATGAGGATCTCGGGCAAATTTCTCGTGACTGCATTTCTAATCTCATTTTCTGGCGCTGTGTGTACTGGGGAACAAAGGGCGGCTCTCTCTCCGGACGGCAGCATTCTTGCCTCTATGCAAGCCGATTGCACTGTTGTGCTGCAGGATGTGCGTTCAGGCCAGAAGATAGCCACGCTGTATCAGCCCAGCCGGATCTGCACGGGCGTTTCCGACAACGGAGCGCTAGCACAACATGCCCCGACACATTGGGTTTCCTTTTCTCCCGACGGCAGGCTATTGGCAACTGCCCCGGGAGGCTACGGCATGCTCGACGTGTGGCGCGTCGGCGACCATCGCAGAGTAGCATCGTTCGATCGAGTGGAGCACATCAGCTCCTTAGAGTTCTTGCCGGATTCCAAACTGATTCTTACAGTGGGTTCTCAAGGAAAGTCGGGCCGCGGAAACAGCATTGCCGTATTGAAGGTAGCCACCGGCAAGAAATTGTTGCACGTATCGGAAAGCGGGGACAAGAGCTTCACAAAGGTCGCTCTCTCACCTGACGGAAGGACTGTCATGGCACTTGTGGGTCCCAGAGGAGGCAGGCCGAATGCGGTGAGGCTCTGGGACATCGAACGACCAGAGGAACCAGTGACACTGAAAGGCCAATCCGCCTGGTTTCTTCCCGGCGACAATCTTCTTCTCATCACTGATTCAGGCCGTCCCGTGGTTTGGGATGTCAAGGCAGGCAAGGCGATCAGGTCAGTACAGGCTGTAGAGCACCCAGAACCGGCACGAGACTTCACGGCCGACAATGTCGCTCAATCTATCGGAGACAATAAATGGAGTTGGACCGTGTTCCTCAGGGGCGACCGGCAAAGAATCGACGACATAAAATGTGTCGAATACAAGCTGCATCCCACGTTTCCGCATCCAATACGTCGAATCTGTGAGAAGAGATACTCGAATCGCCCGTTTGGATTGTCCGCCACCGGATGGGGCACATTCACAATCCCGATCCGGGTGTTCATGAAGGACGGAACCATCCTGCATATGAAGCACCAATTGAAGTTCTGACCCGAAAACGGAATGGTGTACAGTTCAGGCTCAGAGCCGACCTAGCGAAGGACCGACCATGAAAAGAACGCTCTTACTCGTGTCTTGTATGGCGATCTTCTTTCTCATGCACGCTGCGGTAGCCGGTGAGACTCGGGAACCGGAAACATCCAAGACCAACCTGGGGGCTATGGAGGCGGCAATTTACGGCCTGATGGGGCTACTCTTAGCATTCACTTTTTCAGGGGCCGCCGCGCGGTTTGACACAAGGCGACATCTAATAGCCGACGAGACCAATGCCATCGGTACCGCCTATCTGAGACTGGACCTGCTTCCATCGGATACTCAGGCAAGACTGCGGCCCATTTTCCGAGAGTATGTGGAGTCACGCCTGGAGACCAGTGGGCACTTATCCTCAGACTTCCCCAGAGCCCTAAAGGCGTTTTCCAGGTCTATGAAATTGCAGGACGAAATTTGGAGTCAAGCAGTTGCGGCCTGCCGGGATCAGGGCATACAATCGGCTACCATGTTGCTCTTGCCCGCCCCAAAATAAGATGATAGACCTAACGACAACTCGCATGGCGACCCACAAAAGACATCCACCTGCAGTTATCTTCGGTCTGCTGTCGGCGCTGACGCTCATCAGCGCACTGTTTGCAGGTTACGGAACTGCCGGCGGCACAACGAGGAGCTTGATCCACATTATTGGATTTGTAGCCTTGATGGCTCTTACCGTGTATGTGATAATCGATCTTGAGTATCCCCGCCATGGATTTATCCGGGTGGATTTTCTCGATCAAACGCTCGAAGAGCTTCTTACGAAAATGAAATGAATCCTTTTCCAGGCCCTAAAGAATTATTGAGTTTGAAAGGTTCGAGGGTATCCGCAGAGCCCTGCCGCTCAATCACCAGCCGGCCGGTCCTCGGCTGCCCGTGAGACCGAGCCGAGCACCCGGGGAACGTTTCGTCTTCCTTTTCTTCAGATGAAGTATCCGACAACATATCTCAGGCCCACGCCGGATATGAGGGCGGCGAGAGCGGGTCGAATGATCGAAGCCGGCACATACTTTTGGCAGGAGGCTCCCAGGTACATTCCCACGAACCCACCGATTCCGAACAGGAAACCAAGGAGCCAGTCCGGTCGGACGGACTGACCGGGAAGAGCCACGAGTGGGCCCACGAGCTCATAGAATATGACCCCTCCGACGGATGTGACGCATGTCCCCATGAGAGCGGCACCGGCTACGGTGTGAATCGGCAGTCCGAAAAAGGAGACGATGAACGGGGCTATGATCGCACCACCGCCTATCCCGTAGACTCCCCCGATCAATCCGACCACGAGGGAGAGGACGAATAAACCCGTCGTGTGGAATCGAAAAGATTCTCCGAAAAAATCATACTCCGTGCAGGAAAGAGACCAATGAGTCACGCGGATGGCAGGCTTACCGGGATTGCCGGCCTTGGACGGCGCAAGGACCTGTTGGCGCATTCTTGCCTCAGCAGCCTTTTCCGAGGTCGCCTTGCCTCGATCCTTCACGACCTTATAGAGCATTCGACTCCCGATGTACAAAAGGACGCACCCGACGAAGAGCTTGAACGGTTTGGGGTCCGGCAAGTACCAGACTCGGATGAAGAGTCCCACTCCCAGTCCCGGCAGGGTGCCGATGATGATGTTCCAGGCCAAAGGCCAGTTCATCCTGCCTTCTTTGAAATAGCGATAAACGGCACTTGGAATGCCGACCACATTGAACACAAGGTTGGTTGGAGTAACCGCCGGGGTCGTGAAACCCAGGACGCTCATTTGGAAGGGTAAGATGAGAAAGGCTCCCGATATGCCCCCCATCGAGGTGAAGAAAGAAATCGCCATCCCTACGAGAGGAGGAATCCAGACAGCCGTTTCAACTCCGGAAACGGGAAAGATCATCACAACCTCCGCTGTGCCGGCTTGCATGGATGATGAGAAGCCCGGTTCCCAAAGCCTTGACATAGTTCGTGGCCGACTGTCGGGCGTGCGCGCAGTTCTCCGAGATGTCCGTGAAAAACAGGATCGTCTTGGGAACCATGACACGGCCCTCCTTGTGAACTGAGCCTGTTGGATGATACCTCAATGCGATTCTCGTTCATTGACAAATGACACGTTTTTAATTAAAGTCGTGTCACTCTCATCATGAGAGACTTTACTATTCTTGTCAAGCATTTTCTGCAAACTCTTGGGCACGGACATGCGATGTGCTAAAAGCCTATAACTATGCTGTGAATGTGGTCCGGGACGCGGAGAAAGGAAACCATGCCGAAAGAGAAGGATCAAATCTCCGAATTATCGAATATAATGGGCGAGCGGACAGATGCCGGCCTCCTGAACCCCGCCCGCATCTATGAAGTTCCGCTGGAGCCCAGATGTCTCGACCCGACTGAGTTGGCGATACTGGAACAGTCCTTCCGATCGTGGTCGGAAGGTTCGGTACGAACAAGCGTGCAAGCTTCCAGAAAACGTATCATGATGATCTTTCTTCTCATTCGTTACACCGGTGCGCGGCTCAACGAGGTGTTGGGTCTGGATCTTTCCCAGGACATTGATGTTGCCAAGCAGGTTGTCCGCTATGGAGATTTCGGATCTGAGGAGAGAGGCTCCCACCGCGAGGTACAGATTTCTTCGGAATTGGCGGCAGAGATTCAAGCGACGATGAAAGACTTCCCTTCTGACGGAGAAACTGCTCGGCTTCTCAGGGTGGACGAAGGGCACGTCAGACGCAAGTTCTACGAGAGAGCTGCGGATTGCGGTTTTGCCAAGGATCTTGGCTCCCCCAATGCCATTCGCCGGGCGCGGGCCGTCGAGCTCATGCATAGCAACATGCCGTTGCCGGTGGTACAGAGGGTCCTCGGCCATTCGACCCCCAACCTGACCGCATCCCTTGTCGCGTTCTCGGACGAGGAGATCCATCAGGTGGAACGACACTTTGTCGAAAAAGAAAGTAAAAGGAAGACCAGCGCCCGCAACACATTTTTCGGCAAAATCAGTACCATACGAAAAGGAGACATTCAGTCTCAAGTCAAACTCGTGACTATCGGCGGAGACGTAGTGACCACGGTGATCACGAACAACAGCCTTGAGAGGCTCGGAATCAAAGTCGGCTCATTGATCGCCGCCGAGGTGAAAGCCCCGTGGGTGATATTGCAGAAAGGGCAAACAGAGCCCCCTTGCACGGCAGAGAACATGTTTCACGGAGAAGTGACCCACATACTTCGCGGCAAACTCACCACTGAATTCACCGTGCGCATACAAGACGGAACGGAATTGTGCTCTGTTGTGACCGAGGAGAGTAGGCGCAAGCTCGGAATCAAAGAAAAGGATACGGTTTGGGCAGTCTTCAACTGCTTCGCCGTGATCTTGCGTGCTGATTAGCGCAGCAGCCCCTTTGATACCATTTCGCAATTAAGAATGTGACTTCACTACAGGGACGGCATGTCTCTGAAGCGAAGTCAGGTCGGGCCGTTCGCAGCGGAAGAGACATGCCGTCCCTGTTACCTGTTGAACCGCAAAATGGTATCAACATTCGTCCGCAAAAAGAATTCAACCTGTGGCTCTACGTCCGTTTCCCGGCAAAAAGCGAGAAGGCCTCGAAAGAGATCACTTTCGGGCTTCTTTCATCTTGCTCGTTTCGATGAGGGCCACCGAGGCCCCGCTTGTCAGGGAATCCGGAGGGTTCACGATAACACGGTCTTTCCACTTCACGCCCGTGAGTATCTCGAGTCTTCGTCCGAAATCTCGGCCGATCTTGACTTTACGGAGCTCGACTTTGCCTTCTTCGTTGACAACGCCAATCTGAGGCCCTTCGGCTCGGAACAGGACCGTGTTCGCAGGGAGCGTCGGCACGGAGCTCATTTTGGCCTCAGTAAAGCGAACCTGGGCGTAGCTGCCTGCCAGGATCTCGTCCTTCGGGTTGTCCATACCGAGCTCCACAAGGAGCGTCCTCGAATCGGCGTCGATAGCGCCCGCGGTGCGCACTACCTGGGCAGGGAACGGTCGTCCGGTAAGCTCGGGAAGAACGACTTGAGCCGCCTGGCCGGGACCTATGCTTCCGGCCGTCACTTGCGGGACCCGGACGAACACCCGAAGCCTGTGCGTTTGTGCCAAGTGGAAGAGCTCTTTGCCTCCGGCCGCCACGATGAGATCCCCCTCGTCGATGTTTCGAGCCGTTATCGTACCGGAAAACGGTGCACTAACGCGTGAAAATGCTTTGAGATTCTCCAGCCGACGGGCCTCAGCTCGGGCCGACGCTGCGGTGGCAGCCTTGAGCTTGAGGTCAGCCTGTTTCTCATCGTTGTCCTGATCGCTCACGGCGCCCGTCTTGGAAAGACCGACCCAGCGGGCTGAAGTGGTCTTGGCAAGTTCTAAGGCTGCTTCAGCCACTGCCTGTAGGGCTCGCGCGCGCTCGAGCTCCTGGTCGAGCACCGGTATGTCGATCTCAGCCAGTAGCTGACCGGCCTCGACACGGTCGCCAAGGTCTGCGAGCCGTCGTTTGAGATAGCCGTTGGTGCGTGCATAGATGGGGGTTTCAATCCACGGCTTGATTTCGGCAGGCAACGGCAGGTCGAATGAAGACTTCCCCGGCTTTGGCGACACCACGGTGACCGTGAGCATTGACAGTTGCCGGGTCTCGGCCGCCGACTCGGATTGTTGACGAAGCCGTGGAACGAGGCCGGCGGCTACACCTGTCACAATGAGCACGGTGATTACCCCTAGTACCATCTTTAACCCGATCGGAGAGCTTGAGATCCCCACTTTCGGTTCAGCAGTCCGTAAGCGTCCTATTCGCTCATCTTGGTCCGAATGCATAACAACACCTTATCAGTCGTTGGTTTGGGTTCAATTGATTTCCTCGGTCGAGGCACCCGCCGGCACGGTCCTGTGCAATAGGGTGAATACCGCGGGAACAAAGAACAGCGTGGCCACGGTAGCCACAATTAGGCCTCCGATCACGGCAATGCCGAGAGGGGCATTCTGCTCGCCCCCTTCGCCCAAAGCCAGCGACAGGGGAAGCATGCCGACGATCATTGCCAGGGCCGTCATGAGCACTGGACGCAACCGGCCCACACCGGCCTCCCAGGCTGCCGTCAGGGGGTCAAGTCCTTGCCGGAGATTTTTTCGTGCAAAGGTCACCACGAGCACGGAGTTTGCCGTTGCAACGCCTAGGCTCATGATTGCCCCCATCAATGCGGGAACGCTCAGCGTAGTGAGCGTCAGATAGAGTCCCCATACAACGCCGGCGAGTGCTGCCGGCAGTGCCGTAATAATGATGAACGGGTCCAGCCAGCTCTGAAAATTTACTACCAAAAGGAGGTAAACCAAGACCGAGGCAAGCACCAGTCCAACGCCGAGGCCGGTAAAACTGGAGTCCATGGTAGCGGCTTGGCCGCGCAACCGTATGGAAGCTCCTTTGGGCAGTTCTCTCTTGGCTTCTTCAACCAGGGGCTTGACGCCTCGCAAAACGCCTCCCAGATCACGGCCGCTCACGCCTCCAAACACGTCGATTACCGGCATCACATTGTAATGGGAGTAAACCGGTGACCCACTTGAGCGCCGAAGGGAGGTGAGGTTGGCAACAATCTGCGTGTCGTTTTTGCCGAGACGGTTTGCACTCACGGGAATTGCCCGTATTTCGCCGAGGGAGTCTATCCGGTACTCCGGCACCCTGATGTTGACGAGGTACTGAATACCATTCTTGGGATTGAGCCAGTAATTGGGCTGCACCTGACTGCTTCCGCTGAGGCTCAACAGGACCGAGTTGGCTACATCGCGCTCGGTAAGGCCGATCTGGGAAGCCCTAGTGCGGTCGACGGCGAAATGCAATTCGGGCTGATCGGCCGGCTGCTGAATACGCACATCAACGGCACCGGGTACACGACGGATTTTCTCGACGAGGCTTGCCGCGACGGCCCTGCTTTTGTCGCGGTCTCGGCCCACAATCTGGATGTCGATCGGGGCGGGGAGTCCGAAATTAATCGTCTGGTTCACGATATCCGCGGGCAGGAAATAGAACGTCACGCCGGGGAATTCACGATTGAGCCGAGTCCTCAGATTGCGCACGTAACCCTCGGTGGGCCCGTGCCCGTGTTTGAGTGAAACGAGGATGTCTCCATCCGCTGTGCCGGTAAGTCCGTTGTCGATGTAGGCGAGCGGAATCCCGCCGAAGGGAATGCCGATATTGTCGAGCATGCCTCCGAGCTCGCCCGGGGGAATCACCTTTCGAATCACAGCCTCCACTCGGTCTACAAGGCGGGTGGTTTCTTCGATACGAGTCCCGCCGGGGGCTCGAACGTGCAGCCTGAACTGGCCCGCGTCGACTGAGGGGAAGAAGTCCTGACCAAGCTGCGGAATCAGAAGACCGGTGCCTGCACAAAATAAGAGGAAGATGATCGCGAAGACCGAGCGATGCGTCAGCGCCCTGCCAAGGAGCTCTCGGTATCCTTCCCTGAATCGCCCAAAGCCTTTCTCAAAGCGGAGTTGGAACACCACGAACGGCCGCAGCCATGGTGCAACCGTCATCGGGTCGGGAGCGTGGCCTCGATACTGAATGTTACGATAAAACCACATGACCAATGTGGGAATCAGGGTACGGGATAGGACGTAACTTGCCAGCACGGCAAATACCACCGCTTCCGCCAAGGGCACGAAGAGATACCGTGCAACTCCCGTGAGAAAGAACATGGGGACAAACACAATGCAGATGCACAGCGTCGAGACGAATGCCGGCAAGGCTATTTCCTGTGCCCCGTCGAGGATTGCCTGAACGTTGGGCTTACCGAGAGCCATCTGGCGGTGTACGTTTTCGATCTCCACCGTTGCGTCGTCTACGAGAATACCGACGGCTAAAGCAAGACCGCCGAGCGTCATAAGGTTAATGGTCTCGCCAAGGGCGCTGAGGACGGCGAGCGAGCTGAGCACCGAAAGGGGAATCGATAAGGCGATGATAAAGGTGCTGCGCCAGGAACCGAGGAAGAGCAGAATCATGAGCGCTGTGAGACACGCTGCAATCACCCCCTCCTTCACAACTCCGTTTACGGCGGCGCGAACAAAAAGCGATTGGTCGGCAAATTCCTTCGCTTCCAGCTCCGGAGGTAGACCGGCCAAGATTTTCGGCATTGTCTTCTTGACGCCCTCCACGACACTGAGGGTTGATGCCAATCCAGTTTTTAGGACAGTGAGGAGCACGCCGCGCACGCCGTCCAATCGAACTACATTCTGCTGGGGTTGGTAGCCGTCATGTACGTGAGCGACATCGCCGACGCGGATCACGGCCCCGTTGACCGTCTTAATCGGCAGGTCGTTCAGTTCCGAGATCGCTGTAGGATTGCTGTTGAGGGAAACGTCGTATTCCGTGGGGCCGATCTTGGCCGAGCCGCTGGGAAGAACAAAATTCTGGGCATTAAAGGCATTGACCACGTCCTGCGGGGCAAGGTTCTTGGCCTTCAAAGCCGGAAGATCGATATCCACGGCAACGACCCTCTGCTTACCGCCCGCAGGAAACGGCACGGAAGCTCCACGTACCGTCGAGAGTCCGACCTTGACGCGGTTCATGGCAATGTCTTGAAGCTCTTGCTCGGAGAATTTCTTGCTTGCCAGACTGTATTGCAGGATGGGAACGCTGGAGGCATTGAATTTGATGATGAACGGCGGAGTCGAGCCGGGGGGAAGCAATCGCAGAATCGTCTGACCGCTGGCCGTGATCTGCGCTATTCCTGAGTCGACCGATGCTCCCGGCTGGAAGAACACTTTGATCACCCCTGCACCTTTGTAGGAGGTGGACTCGATATGCTCGATGTCGTTGACCAGCGTACTGACCATGCGCTCATGGTTATAGACAATGCGCGACTCCATCTCTTTCGCGCTCAGGCCGTTATAGAACCAGACCACGCTCACCACGGGAATCCTGATCTCCGGGAAGATGTCCGTCGGTGTGCGAAGCAGTACGAAAGGTGTCAGCAGCAAGAGCACGAGAGCTGCAACTACGAAAGTATAGGGGCGGCTTAACGCGAGTTTTACTATCCACACAGTTCACTTCCTTGACAAAACACTTTGCGATATCAGATGACGGAGAGGCGTGCCGCCGGCATGTCATCGTTTCTCCTGGGAACGTCTCCTCAAGCACACGACATCGGTCAATTCCTCTAACCTTTCGTTTGCAATGCCTCGATTGGATCGAGCCGAGCAGCCTTCCACGACGGGTAAATGCCGAAAATGAGGCCGGTAACAATAGAGAAGACAAGGGACAGCACAATGTAGTCGGGAGCCAAAACCACGGACATTCCAGAGAGATGCTTTACTCCTGCCGAACCGCCGATGCCGACTATAAGACCGGTAATCCCGCCTACGACGCCCAGGAAGGAAGATTCAACGAGGAATTGAACGAGTATGTCCCTTCGTCTCGCCCCGACCGCGCGGCGGATTCCGATCTCGCTCACCCGTTCCCTGATGGAGAGAAGCATGACTCCCAGGATGCCGACGCCTCCGATAATCAAAGAAATAACCGCAATACTGCCGACCAACAGGCTGAAAGTTTTTGCCACAGAGCTTTGCGCTTCAATCACATCAGCCTGATTTTGAATCGTAAAATCATCCTCTTTGCCTTCACGCAATCTGTGGCGCTCTCTCAAGAGTGACCGAATTTCAGCCTCAGCCGTGTGGATGCTTTCGAATCCGGCAGCCTCGATGAAAATGTTGCTCAGATACGTGACGTTCATGAGTTTGTTCATGGCCGTCCGCAAGGGAACGAGAATCTGGTCATCTTCGTCTTCACCGGAGACTGCGCCTTTGGGGACGGTTACACCGATCACTTTGAACAGAACCTTGCCAATCCTGATTGATTCACCCACAGGATCTCGACCTGCGAAAAGGGTCTGCACCACGGTAGGTCCCACGACCGCTACCGAGGCCATAAGCCTGTTTTCGTCTTCGTCGAAGAACAAACCGGCTTCGACAGAGATGTTCCTTACTTCTTGAATTAGCGGAAGAGTACCCACTATTCTCGTGGTGTAGCTCACGTTCTCGAACTTGACAGACAGTTTTTTTGAATACGCGGGGGCCGCTCGTTTCACCGACGGGCATTTTTCAGCAATCGCTGCGGCATCTTTCAAGGTCAATGTCGTGGTCATACCCAGTTGACCCGCCTGTCCCTTCACCGTTCGTGATTGCCCCGCGCTGACCACGATCAGGTTTGTGCCCATGCCTTCGATTTTTCGACGAACCTCGTCTTCCGCTCCTCTCCCGATTCCGACCATGACAATGACCGAGGCCACACCGATCGCGATCGCCAGCACTGCCAGGGCAACCCTCAAAGGGTGCCCTATGAGGGACTTTATGGCAATCCGGAATCCACGAAACGGCTTGGGTCGCATCGGCTTTTACCTCAGGGCGTCGATAGGATTGAGGTTTGCCGCTTTCTTCGCCGGTTGAATCCCGGCCATGAGTCCAACTATGATTGCGCTCAACAGTGCCAACGCGATGGGCTCCCACATTATTGCAGTAGGCAGTTTCATGACGCCTGATAGGGCTTTGAGTCCTATTAAACCCAATACGACGCCCAAAATACCACCTATGGCGGCCACACTGACTGCTTCCATTAGGAACTGGACGAGAATATCTCTTTGTCGAGCGCCAACCGCTCTACGAATGCCGATCTCTGCCCGTCTCTCGTTAACGGCAATGAACATGATGTTTGCGATGACTATCGCGCCCACGAGAAGGGATATGCCTGTCACCAGCAGGAGGAACAGACTGAAAGTCGTGGAGAGCTTCGATGCAATGTTCATGACCTGGGTTGGCGTCACAATCGTGAAGTCGTCCTCTATGCCTGTTTGAAGATTATGACGTTCCCGAAGAAGCGCTCGAACATCGCCAACGGTTTGAGACATCCTGGAGGGATCGTGCAAAACAATCTTTATCATTGCCAGGTAATCTTGGTTAAAGACCCTTTTTTGACCGGTGGAAAGGGGTATAACGACACGGGCGTCCATGTCGACACCTGTAGCCGCTGTTCCTCTCGCCTCAAGGACCCCAATGACCTCGAAGGGATTATTCCCGAGCAGGATTTGTTTCCCGACCGGATCCTCTCCTTCAAAGAGATCGCTCTGAATGGTCTTGCCTATTACCGCCACTCGGGTCAACCTTCCGGAGTCTTCTTCAGAAAAAAATCTGCCGACTGCAGGTGGCGTGCTCCAAACGGACGACCAGTTCGGATTGGCTGCGACGAGCACGCCATAGGAACTCTTGTTGCCATATTTCACAGGGAAATCTCTGCGGTTAATCTGGGGGCTCACATCCTTGACGTTCGCAATTTCGGACATCATGGCCTGGGCATCTTCTACCTTCAATGTCGTGGGAACCGATTGCGGAACGCCGGGTTTTCTGCCGGACCCGGCCATGGCACTGATCTGATCGAGCCCCCATTTCTCGACTTTTCCCATGACCTCCGCCCGTGCTCCGAGCACCGAAGAGGCGATAACGGTGAGCGTGGCAACACCGATGATGACCCCGAGCATCATGAGGAAAGTCCTTGTCTTGTTTTCCAGCATGGCATTCAGAGCCTGTTTACTCATGCGTAGCATTCTCATCGCTCCACCTCCGCCGATTTGTTTGCGGTGGTCTGGTCACTGGAAATCTTGCCGTCTTTCATCTGAATAATCCTGTCCGCCTGCAGCGCTACTTCCATGTCGTGTGTCACAACAATGAGCGTGACTCCGCCGGCGTGCAGATCCCGAAATATCTTAATGATTTCCTCACCGGACGTGGAGTCGAGGTTGCCAGTGGGCTCGTCAGCCAAGATTATCCGTGGGCTATTGACGAGGGCTCGGGCTATTGCCACTCGTTGCTGCTGACCGCCCGACAACTCGCGCGGCAGGTGATCGACACGATCTGTAAGTCCTACTGAGGCAAGGACTTGCATGGCCTTTTCCTTCATATTCGAATCGGTGTCGCTGTAGATGAGGGGCAGGATGACATTTTCCCAGGCGGTCATCCTTGGAAGAAGATGAAAGGACTGGAAAACGAATCCGATCTTCTCGTTTCGTGTTCGTGAGAGTTCATCGTCGTCCATGTCATGCACCGGCACGCCGTCAAGTATGTACGTCCCTTCCGTCGATTTATCCAAGCAGCCAAGAATGTTCAGTAGAGTGCTTTTTCCCATTCCTGAAGGGGCCATTATTGAAACGAACTCGCCTTCTTGAATGGTAAGCGAAACTTCTTGGAGAACGCGGACTTCCATACTGTCCTTCTGAAATGTTTTTGAGAGATTGCTCACCTCTATCATCTTCTACCTCCTTGACGGTCACTTGCGGGGCAGGTCGCCTACAATCACCAGGTCTCCCTCTCGCAGCCCATCGAGTATCTGTGTGTAAGACTGGTCTTTCCATCCAACGTCCACGTATCTCCTATCCGGCAACCCCTTATCCAGTACGAGCACGAATTTCCTTTGCCCCTCCCGCTGGACGGCTTTGCTGGGGACGGTGAGGACTCCTCGCCGCTGGTCCAGGAATATCAGGACGTTGGCCGTCATGTCCGGCATCAACTTGCCTTCCCTATTATCCACACTTATTGACGTAAGGTAGTACACGACGTTGTCCTGGATGGTTGCAGATGGATAGATTGACGTGACCTTGCCCTTGAATTCGGTAGCGGGATGTGCTGCGACGGTAAAGATGGCATCCTGACCCACCCGCACTTTACCGATATCGTTCTCGTCCACGTAGGCCAGCACCTCCAGGCGATCAAGGTCGATGATCCTGATGAAGGTGGGGGCGTTGAGACCTGTCGTAACGGTCTCTCCTTGAATCGTGTTCACTGATGCCACGGTTCCTTTAATCGGAGCAGTAATAGTAGCGTAAGAAAGAAGGGTTTTTGAGACATCAAGTTCGGCCTGGGCCTTTAATACTCGTGCTTTGGCCATTTCGTGCGATGCTTCCGTCAAATCAAACTTCTGATCAGCTATCGAACGAGCGGCGTGCAGTTGTTTGTCGCGGTCATAATCCTTTGCCAGGCGCATTTCCTCGGCCTTAGCTTCGGCAAGAATTGCTTCCTGCAGCTTGACTTTCGCAATCAAGTCGTCCTGTTCGATCCTCGCTATGGCTTGCCCCAGATCGACCCTGTCACCGACATTAATAGGCAACTCCACCACTTTCCCGGGAGTTCGTGCACCGACTTTGACGTCGGCGCCTACCACAGGTTTCACTATTCCCGTTGCCTGCACCGTAGCTCCGAGATCGCGCTTTAATACTTTTGCCGTCTTGTAATCCTCTTTAGGCTTGCTCGACAGGCTGCCGTTGAGCCAATAGACTGCCGCAGCCACGATGGCCGCACTGCTGAACAGGATTATTGCGATAACCTTTCGTTTCGTCTTTTTTCCGGGCATTATTCTGCTCCCTGCTTCATGACAGAGTGTATCTTCAACGACCCAGGATAGCTTTTCCAACACCGGGACTTGCCGGGCCGCATGTGTCACAGGCGCGCCCCCGTGCCTGAAGATACGTTCTGAACTTGGCCCTGGACTCCGGAGGCAAAGATTCAAGAATGATAATGACGGTCTTGACGGCTGCTGATCTGATTGTCTCCTGAATACTGTTGATCTCGTCTATTTTCATTTTCACGGCGTCTTTATGTAGGGGCTCGGAAGTAATAAGGCTTATCATCTCCGCCCGATTCGCTTCCATCGCAGATCTCAGCTCCGCAACTTTTTGTTTACTCGCGTCAATATGTCCCAATATGAGGTTTGATTGCTCGGTCGTGAGATGCAGATCCTCTCGTAGAAAATTCCTCATCGACTTTTGTCCCACAGATACGGCAGCAAGGGTCCGGCTTTGCCACCAGAAAAAGAGGAACGCTATCGCTGTGGCTCCGTTGAGGGCCAGAGAAAATGTAAGCAAGTAAATGAGCCATTTCCTTCTCATTGGCCTGCCCCCTCACTGCTATCCGTCCATATGAATTCCAGGGGAGTACCGGTCTCTGAAGCTCCAAACCCGGCCAAAGAGAGTAAGTCATGCGAGGAAACGGTCGCCTCCCTGGAAACTGACTGGGCCAAATTCCACCCCGTCATTGCACCCAGCACGATTCCCAACACCAGGACTGCCCCTACAACAGCAGGTCTGAAGGAATCAAAGAAGCCAAAGAAGCGTGAAAAGATGCCGCGCATGGAATCGGCTCGGATCTCCTCCGACAGAGCGCTGACGATTTTTTCCGTAAGGAAAGGGGGCAACGAAGGTTCCCGGCATTTCGAGAACAGGCCGTCCAACTCAGAAAATTTGTCCGCCAAGGTGCGGCAACGAACGCAGCTCTCCAGATGCTGCTGGAGACGCCCTTCGGCTCCTTGATCCAGCCCGCCTTCCTGCCATCGGAGGATTTGAGCTTCCCATTTCCGGCAACTCATGTTTCGTCTCCTAACCCTTATACGGACGGTGTTGGAAAAACCCTGCGGCCGCCGGTGAAAAAATTATAATTGCAGTAATTTTATTAAGTTGCGTTTAGCCCGCACGAGCAAGGATTCCACCGAAGAGACCGTCGTCTCCATTACCCCGGCGATTTCCTTCATGGGCATTTCCTCATAATACTTGAGGATTGTCGCAGTTCTCTGCTTCTCGGGCAGAGCGCCGAGCGCTGATTCGAGCTTTTGTGCCGTCTCCTTGAAAGAATAGTCTTCTTCCGGGGTGTGAATCTCACGAGGGAGCGACTGAGCGGCGCCTTGAATAAAGTCGGTCTCATCGGCAGCGTCCAAGGAATAAGTCTTTCGGTACGTGTAAGGCCTGGCCAGGTCGATACTCGTGTTTCGCACGATGGTGAACAGCCAGGTCTTAAAAGGCATTCCCCGCTTATAGCGGCGGGAGTATCTGTAAACTTTTAGGAAAACCTCCTGACAAATGTCCTGAGCGAGTGACTCGTCACCCGTATACCTCACTGAAAACCTGTAGATGGAAGCGGTATGACGGTCCACCAGCGTCCGCAAGGCGTCCCCGTCTCCGTTTCCCAAGGCCTCGATCAGGTCTTCGTCCGATTGTGAGAGCATCTTCAACCCGTGTTCCGTGCGCTTCAATAATGTGTGACGGACTAGATCCCGGACGCTGAGCGTACAATGCCGTAGGCCGTGCCGTCAATGTCAACCACGAGGCCCCTGAAAACTCCTATTCAGTCAGGGCTGACCGATCGATACGTAAAGAATGACGATCTCGGTTCGGGTCTTTCAGAGTCGAGAAAGTGGGGGCTCGGCTAGGAATTAAGGGAGAGTTGATATACTCGGAGTTGATCTCTCTGCGTTTGAGAAGGAACCTTGCCGCCATGTCGGGCGACCCTCTCTGCAACGGCATCTCAAGACAGAACGCCTGCTGAAGGGCGCATTTGCAGTACCGGATCAAAGCCCTGCCTCACGGAGCCTGCAGCAAGTGTGGGCTGACACATAGATGAAGGAGCTCATTCCAGGAACACGAGACCGGCCATCATAATGGTCTCATCTCTTGTGTTCAGGTCTCCGCCTTCAGTCTTCCGCATCGCCCATCCGAGTTTTGTCGATAATTCGTGCCAGTTGACACCCATGCCGGAGAGCGAGGGCCGCGCTTTTTCCGGGTGCCGACACTGTCCGCCTTCCTGAAGGGCCGCACAATCGGCGTGCTCTTGACAGAGCGTTAGCTTGCAGGCTCCCGATGAGTAGCCGCCGGCTCGCTCAAATCCCAGCGATCGAGCTCGGTGCTCGATGGCTGCGGTTGTCTCGTGCAACAGCAATGAAGCCTCTCTCAGTTCTGTTCCCTGGACAGCTTCCAGAGGCATGTCGAACTTGAAGGCCAGGACGATGGAGAAGCCTTTGATGACTTCTCGAAACTGGTCGGGAGTCATTGAGTGCGGCGGGCAATGGAGGGATGTATTGTAGTTAAGGCACTTCGGCTCTGCGCAGTAGCTACGGAAGCGATCGTCCACCGGTATCCGGCCTGCCTCAAAGACCTTGGCGTCGCTGATCCCCAGCGACATTGCGAAGACCAGCAATTCCGATATCCGTTCGTCGAGCATTCCCGTCACCTCCTGCGATTTGCCCCACCTCATTGAAGGTCTTGCCGCCGGTCCCCATTCAGCGACGCATGTAATTCCGGAATTTAGGCCTGTTCGTGAGCCTCCGATCTGCGTTCTCTTCCCATCGCTAGGTCTCATGGAGGTCGTCCGATCGGCACCTCCTCTGTTTTTGCAGCCGACTCCTCTCCATTATGGCTTTCAGCTCTACGGTGCGGACCTCGGGGATGAGCATGAGATGAGACGTGCACCGGCAGTCTGAAGAGCCAAACCTTTTGACAAGGAAGGCTCCCCCGAGGACGCGTGCCGTTTCGTTGTTGATGGAGCACTCCTCCGTGGCCTTGTCCGGATAGAGGTGAATCCCGCCGATTTGGGCTTGCTCGAGGAGATAGTCGATGTGCCAACGGAGCTTCTTTTCCTTTCGTAGATGACGCTCGATTCTCTTGCTGAGCCCTCGCGAAGCTCGGCCGGTGTAGAGGTATGTACCGCGGGGAAACGTGTGCAAGCCAAGAGAGCCGACCGTAATGACCGCCGGCCGTGCAAGGCGCAAAATCAGTTGATAGACCCCTGAATCAGTTTCCTGACGGCACTCTTCCGGATTCCATCTCACAACGTCGTGGAATTTCATGATGCTCTTCCTTTTCCGGATCCGAGTGGTACTCCAGGCGTCGTTATTTCTAACATGAATGGGACCCCGGACTCTACGGTATGAATTCCCCTGTCGAGGAGCATCGGAAAAGATGTTCCTGATGGCTGAAGTTCCATAAATATCTAAAATACCAATTGAAATATTGCTTTCTATGCGAGGGCGGGGGGAGATGAGTAGTCTGTTCCACCAACGACGGCGCGTCGTGCGGTCTTCATTCCTCATCTCCGGGCCGAAGCCCCGGAGAGCCCGACAACGGGTAAGGATTTTCATCCTCCGTTGTTCCTTTAATGGCCATGGTAGTAGGCATGAGATGGAGAGCTCTTTTTTCCCGACATGTTCCATAAAGCCGGTGACGGAGGGCCGAAATAATGCTTGACAGTACCAGACTAAACGTTGAGTTTAGGCCAGGGTCGCCGTTGTTCTCACTTCCACTCACTTCCACTCACTTCCACTCACTTCTCAAACGACAACATATACGGAGGATCCGGTGGTCAAACACGTCTTCCTCGTCTCAGCCGTCCGAACCGCTATCGGCAATTTCGGAGGCGCGTTCAAATCGCTGAATGCGCATGAACTAGCCGTACCGGTGATGCGGACCGCACTCGAGCGGTCCGGGTTGCCACATGATGGCCTGGGTAAGGTGATCTTTGGGAATACCCTTGCTCCTCTCAATCCCAACATTGCTCGCGGCGCGGCCGTGACCGCAGGCATTCACCCGGACACATCTTGTTTCAGCATTCATTGCGCGTGCGCAAGCTCGATGCAGGCAATTATTAGCGGCGTGTCCGCGATCCTGATGGGCGAGGCTGAAACCGCGCTGGTGGGCGGTGTTGAATCCATGAGCAACGCTCCTTACGTGATGTCGACCGTGCGGTGGGGTCAACGTTTGCAGCACGCACAAGCCACCGATGTGCTCTGGTGGGGAATGCAGGAAGATCCAATCATGGGCGGCATGGGCCGAGCTGCTGATTTTCTGGCGAAAACGGACGGCATCTCACGTGAAGAGCAGGATGAGTTGGCAGCTTTGTCTCACCAAAGAGCTCTAACAGCGGCTGCAGAAGGTCGATTCGACACTCAGATCGTTCCGGTGGAGGTGAAGCGGCGATCGGGCTCCGAAATCGTTCTCAAGGATGAGTCGCCCAGAACTGATGCGACGGCGGAAAGGTTGGCGTCACTGAAGCCTGCCTTTGCCGCTGACGGCACGGTGACGGCGGGGAACGCAAGCAGTCTCAATGATGGTGCAGCGGCCATGATTCTTGCGACGGGAGAAGCGTGCGCAAAGTATGGACTGACTCCTCTGGCAAAGCTCGGCCCATGGTCCATTAAGGCCCGCGAACCGCTCTACACGGGCGTGGCGCCGGCGCCGGCTCCCACAAGATGATTCAAGTGCTGAAGAGCTCCGGTGAGGGTTTTCTTTTCAATACGGTATTGAATTACGGAGCTCCTAATGCAAAGGAAAAGGCCTTCATCGAAGCA